>NZ_JBQGAV010000028.1:0-701 GCF_056543005.1 Ruegeria sp. A5 | reverse complement strand
CGGTCTTGTCTGCGTCTGTCAGGTGGTCATTTCGAGAGCGTAACCGTCCCAGAGGCCGAAAGCATCGGTTCTGGCGTGACGGTATGAGACGGTGGAGAGTTGATAGCGGCGGGGTCGAAAGACGGTGTTGATCTGGTCGTGAGCGGCAAGGAACCTTTGCGCTTGCCTTGGCGACTTGAAGCGTCCCATGAACTTTTCACGCTTTCGAGTGGATCTGTGTGATCCTTCGATCCGATTGTTCAACCCCTTGTGTGCTCGGTGATCTGCACCTGGCACAAGATCGCGGATCGGCTTGAAATAGCTTCGCAACTTATCCGTGATTACAACACGGGGTTCGCCGAGTTGCGAAATCAACCGCTTCAGAAAGCGCCGCGCTGCCCTGGCACTCCGCCGTGGTTGGACGAGGATATCAAGAATATCTCCGTTCGCATCCACGGCCCGCCAGAGCCAACATTTCCGACCGTTGATCGGGATGACCACTTCGTCCAAATGCTATTTGTCGACCGCAGCTGGTCGGTCTCGCCTAATGCAATGCGCGAAATGGCCGCCAAAACGATTGACCCATTGCCGGATCGTTTCCCGGCTGACCGTCACACCGCGTTCCGCGAGCAGATCTTCAACATCAGCGGCGCTGAGCGCAAAGCGATGGTAGACCCAGACGGCAAAGGCGATGATCTCGCGCGGAAAACGAAAACCCTTCA
>NZ_JBQGAV010000027.1:0-836 GCF_056543005.1 Ruegeria sp. A5 | reverse complement strand
TAGGGTCAGGATGCATTGATTTCGGCAGCGCTGCGTGATTCACGAGCTGGAAAACGGAGCGGTGATATGAGCGACCTTTTCTGGCTGAACGACGAGCAGATGGCCAAGTTGGCCCCCTTTTTCCCTAAATCGCACGGCAAGCCAAGGGTCGACGACAGGAGGGTTCTGAGCGGGATTATCTTCATCAATCGCAATGGCTTGCGTTGGCGCGATGCCCCTGCCGCCTATGGTCCGCACAAAACGCTTTACAGCCGATGGAAGCGTTGGAGCGAGAAAGGCATTTTCGCTCGGATGATGGCCGGTCTGGCTGCGGAACACGGCGAGAAGCAGACCGTGATGATTGACGCGACATACCTGAAGGCACATCGAACGGCGACCAGTATGGCCGCCAAAAAAGGGGGCGCGGTCGCCTGATCGGTCGCACCAAGGGCGGTATGAACACCAAACTACATGCCATCTGCGACAGCCTGGGACGACCGATTGACCTGTTCGTCACCGCCGGACAGGTGAGCGATTATATCGGCGCACGGGCGCTGCTCAGTGGCCTGCCAAACGTCAAATGGCTGCTCGGGGATCGCGGTTATGACGCTGACTGGTTCAGAGAAGCCTTGCAGGACAAGGGGATACGAGCCTGTATCCCCGGGCGAAAGCAACGAAAGACGCCGGTCAAATACGACAAGCGCCGCTATAAGCGGCGAAACCGCATTGAGATCATGTTTGGCAGGCTCAAAGATTGGAGGCGTGTGGCGACCCGCTATGACCGATGCCCCAAGGTCTTTCTATCGACCATCGCTCTCGCGGCTGTCGTCATCTATTGGTTATGAATCCTGACCCTA
>NZ_JBQGAV010000026.1:0-876 GCF_056543005.1 Ruegeria sp. A5 | reverse complement strand
GGCGCACCTGTCGCGTGATTGGATTGGCGCGGAGCACGCTGCAATACCGCGCAGCGCCAAAGGATGATGAGGCGTTACGTCTGGCGATGATCCGATTGGCCAAACGGTATGGGCGCTACGGCTACCGCAAGGTCGCCGAGCTGCTGCGTGTCGAAGGCTGGGCAGTCAATCATAAAAAGATCGAACGACTATGGCGCGAAGAAGGCTTGCAGCTCCCACAACGGCACAAGAAACGCAAACGGCTGTACCACAAGGACAGCTCGATCATCCGGCTCCGACCGCAACATCCCAATCACATCTGGAGCATTGACTTTGTCCACGACAAGCTGAGCAACGGACAGAGCTACAAGATGCTGACGGTGCTGGATGAGTATACCCGTGAGGCGCTCTGCGTAGCGGTCAAGCCGAAGATGAACAGCGCAGACGTGCTGGATGCGCTCTACCCACTCTTATTGCGGCACGGGAAGCCCGAACACATCCGTTCCGACAACGGCGCGGAGTTCATCGCAACGGCCCTGCAGACCTGGTTAAGAAAGGTGGGCATTAAGCCGATCCAAATCTACCCGGGATCACCTTGGGAGAATGGATACAACGAGCGCTTCAATGGCACTCTGCGCCGGGAAGTCCTCAACGCAGAATGGTTCCACACCACCAAACAGGCTCAGATCGTCATCAATACCTGGCTTAGACAGTACAATCGTGTCAGACCCCATCAGGCTCTAAACATGCGACCGCCCGTTCCAGAAACCTTGCTCAAAACTGGCCCATAGAATTGGGGCTGGACAGGCGCACCTGTCGCGTGATTGGATTGGCGCGGAGCACGCTGCAATACCGCGCAGCGCCAAAGGATGATGAGGCGTTACGTCTGGCGATGAT
>NZ_JBQGAV010000025.1:0-1038 GCF_056543005.1 Ruegeria sp. A5 | reverse complement strand
GTTACCTGAAACCTCTTGAAGCTCTAGCTGCTAGAGGCTTTAAGACTCAAATTTGATCGCAAAAATGCGATGCAAATACATTCAACTTGTGAATCAGGACGAGATCTATGCTGACAAGGCGCCATTTCATTCAATCAACCACTGCGCTGTTCTCCGCATCTGCGGCCAGTCCATTGATCGCCAAAACATGGCCAACCTCGTCGCAAAAGACCTATTGGGACAGCCAGGTCACACCATTTGATTACGATCCGGCGACCTCGAATCCGTGGGGCGTTCATGACCGTTTTTTGCCACGACGTGTCCTAGCAAATGATGGTTTGGTTCCCGGTGACATCCATGTCGATGCCGTCGCACGATATCTTTATCATATCGAGGAAGGCGGGGCTGCAATGCGCTATGGCGTAGCGATCGCGCGGGGGAACCTTTACGAGCCCGGCACCTATGTTATCCGACGCAAGGTCGAGTGGCCGCATTGGACGCCAACTGCTTCAATGATTGAGCGTAACCCTGAGTATGCGGAATTCAGGGACGGCATGGAACCCGGGCCAAGTAATGCTCTGGGGTCTCGAGCCCTTTATCTATACGTTGGAAATCGAGATACTTATCTCAGAATTCACGGCACGCCTCAGCCTAGAAGCATCGGTGGTCGCGCAAGTTCTGGATGTGTTAGAATGATCATGGCCCATATCAATGATCTCTACCCACATGTAAAAATCGGCTCGACCGCATATTTATACTCGGCCGAAGATAGCGTCACAGCCCGCTCATAAATTTTGGGCAGCGTAGGTGGACGTCGCTGCCCTCTTTTTATCAGGCGTCGCGCGCGGCGCAGATCGGAGCGCCATTCGTCGCGCGCAATGGTACCAATGTCGTCTCGACAGGTCCGCTGTGCTCATACCAGAAGCAATTGTCTTCTGGCAAAAGGCGTGCCGTGGCCAGATCTTGCCCCGGCTCTGCCAGCGCAACAACTGAATCCGGCAGATTGCCTGGTTCAAGTGCTTTACTCTTGCCCCCTGTGAACTGGGCTGAGCAACCGGC
>NZ_JBQGAV010000024.1:0-1178 GCF_056543005.1 Ruegeria sp. A5 | reverse complement strand
GATTACTCGATGATTTTCGAGACGACGCCGGCGCCGACGGTGCGGCCGCCTTCGCGGATGGCGAAACGCAGGCCGTCTTCCATCGCGATCGGGGCGATCAGCTCGACGGTGAAGCCGACGTTGTCGCCGGGCATAACCATCTCGGTGCCAGCCGCCAGGGTCACGGTGCCGGTCACGTCAGTTGTACGGAAGTAGAACTGCGGACGGTAGTTCGCGAAGAACGGGGTGTGACGACCGCCTTCTTCCTTGGTCAGGATGTAGGCTTCGGCTTCGAACTTGGTGTGCGGTGTAACCGAACCCGGCTTACACAGAACCTGGCCACGCTCAACGCCGTCACGGTCGATACCGCGCAGCAGGGCGCCGATGTTGTCGCCCGCTTCACCGCGATCCAGCAGCTTGCGGAACATTTCAACACCAGTACAGGTGGTTTTCTGAGTGTCACGGATGCCGACGATTTCGATCTCGTCGCCAACATTGATCACGCCACGCTCAACGCGCCCCGTAACAACCGTACCACGACCCGAGATCGAGAACACGTCTTCGACCGGCATCAGGAACGGCTTGTCAACTTCACGCTCAGGGGTGTCGATGTAGTCATCAACAGCCGCCATCAGTTCCTTGATCTTCTCTTCGCCGATTTCCGGGTTGTTGCCTTCCATTGCGGCCAGAGCCGAACCTGCGATGATCGGAATATCGTCGCCGGGGTATTCATAGCTGGACAGCAGTTCGCGAACTTCCATCTCAACCAGTTCCAGCAGCTCTTCGTCGTCGACCTGGTCAACTTTGTTCATGAACACGACCATCTTCGGGATGCCAACCTGGCGGCCCAGCAGGATGTGCTCGCGGGTCTGCGGCATCGGGCCGTCAGCTGCGTTCACAACCAGGATCGCGCCGTCCATCTGGGCAGCACCGGTGATCATGTTCTTGACGTAGTCGGCGTGGCCGGGGCAGTCGACATGCGCATAGTGGCGGTTGTCGGTCTCGTACTCCACGTGGGCGGTCGAGATGGTGATGCCACGTGCTTTTTCTTCAGGCGCGCCGTCAATCTGGTCATACGCTTTGAAGTCACCGAAATACTTGGTGATTGCTGCGGTCAGCGTGGTCTTGCCGTGGTCAACGTGGCCAATCGTGCCGATGTTGACGTGCGGCTTATTACGCTCAAACTTTTCCTTTGCCAT
>NZ_JBQGAV010000023.1:0-1532 GCF_056543005.1 Ruegeria sp. A5 | reverse complement strand
GCTTTGTCCGGATAGTGTTGAAGAAGTCGCCGTTTGGGCGCTTGCAGGATACAGCCTCAATAGGCTGCCGTCATTCCTTCATCCCGTTTTTCTAGGTTCTCGCACCAGCTTGGCGAGTTTCCGAAGGTTTTGGGCGGTTGCTGCGAGTTGAAACTGTTCATATGCGCCTTTGGGTCCTCGAAGTCGCATCATCGGCACCCCGATGTATCGTTTCAGATGTGCGAAGAGCATCTCAACCTTCCTTCTCTGAATGAAAGAGATCATGTACGCATCGGTTTTGCGGATATCGCGGGCGACGTCGCGAGCCGCTTCGTGGACGGAACGAAGCACGTTTCGGGCGGGCTGATTTGGACAGCAATTTGCTTTCAATGGGCATGCGTCGCAGTCGTGCTTTGATGCTCGATATTTAATGAAGCCGTCTTTGCCGCCATTTGGCTTGCGCGGTTTGGAGAAGTTCCTGCGATATGTCCGCAATTCATTATTGCCTGGGCAAGTGTAGCTGTCGGTTGCAGGATCATAGGCAAAATCCTCTCGCGAGAATGTGCCGTCCGTCCGTTTGGATTTATCCCACACCGGGATGTGCGGAGCGATGCCGCGCTCTTCCACCAACCAGCCCAGCATCTCCGCTGAGCCGTAGCCTGTATCGCCAACCAGCTTGTCTGGCGTCATGTCGAAGCGGTCCGTAATCCGGTCGATCATACGTCGTGCAGCAAAGGCCTCAGCGGTTCGGATCGGAACCGATGGTTCAACGTCGACGATCACCGCATTGTCCAAATCCACCATATAGTTGGTGGAATATGCGAAGAAGGCAGCCCCACCGTCTGCGCCTGTCCAGCGAGCGGCGGGATCAACGGGTGAGATGTATTTAGGGACAACTTTAGTGGATGCGCCGAAAGCCGCGTCATCCAGCGTTTCGAGATATTCCTCAACCACACGAGTGGCTAGGTCAGGCGGCAAACCCTCTTTGCTATCGACACCCCGTGTCTGGTTCGCATTCGCCGGGATCAGGCTGGCATCGACGCCGAAGCTCTCGCCCCCAACCAGGCCCTCATCGATGCAGCGCCTCAGGACTGTCTCGAAGAGGTGGCGGAATAACCCGCACTCACGGAAACGCCCGTGCCGGTTCTTCGAGAAGGTCGAATGGTCTGGTACCGGATCGGTCAGATCGAGCTTGCAAAACCACCTGTATGCCAAGTTGACATGCACCTCTTCACAGAGCCGCCGCTCGGACCGAATGCCTTGGCAATAGCCCAACAACAGCATCCGGATCATCAACTCTGGATCAATCGAAGGACGACCGTGAGAGCTGTAGGACGGTGCCAGCAGGGGGCGAACTTCCGAAAGATCAAGGAAGCGATCAATGCCGCGCAACGGATGATCAGCAGGCACAAACTCTTCAATCGAAAACTCGTAGAAAAGCGCCCCTTGCGCCACCTGCCTCGGTCCCATCATCACCGCACCTCCACTCTCAAAATCGAGTGAATCAGCGACAGGCAAACCAATCAACGGACTTTTTCAACACTATCTCCGCA
>NZ_JBQGAV010000022.1:0-4017 GCF_056543005.1 Ruegeria sp. A5 | reverse complement strand
CCTCCGCATGAGGGGTCGATGATTGCGCCTTGTACCAGTTCGGGGATGGCGGCTTTGGTGACGCCGAGGTCGGAGAGTTTGCGGGGGATGGCGAGGCTGTCGTTGAACTCTTGCACGAAGCTGCGGAAGCCGTCGAAGCCGCCGTCGATGCCCAGATAGGCGGCGGCTTGCTGGAAGCGGTCGGCGATGACTGGCGCGTTGAACTCGAGCACGGCGGGCATGCAGACCGCGTTGGTGGTGCCGTGGTGGGTGTTGAACACCGCGCCGACGGGGTGGCTCATGGCGTGGATGGCGCCCAGGCCTTTCTGGAAGGCGGTGGCCCCCATCGCCGCCGCGCTCATCATCTGGGCGCGGGCTTCGATGTCGGTGCCGTCCGCATAGGCACGTGGCAGGTAGTCCTTGACCAGCCGCATCCCTTCCAGCGCGATGCCCTGAGACATCGGGTGGTAATGCGGGCTGCTGAACGCCTCGACACAATGCGCGAACGCATCCAGACCGGTGCCTGCGGTGATGAACTTGGGCATGCCCACCGTCAGCTCGGGGTCGCAGATCACCACGGTCGGCAGCACCTTGGGATGGAAGATGATCTTCTTGGCGTGGGTTTCAGAATTGGTGATGACGCTGGCGCGCCCCACTTCGGACCCGGTCCCGGCAGTTGTGGGCACGGCGATGATCGGCGCGATGGCATCGGCATCCGCTCGGGTCCACCAATCGCCGATGTCCTCAAAGTCCCAGACCGGGCGCGTCTGACCACACATGAAGGCGACCATCTTGCCCAGATCCAGCCCCGAGCCGCCGCCAAAAGCGATCACCCCGTCATGGCCGCCCGCGTTATAGGCCGCAACACCGGCCTCGAGGTTCTGTTCATTGGGGTTCGGGTCCACATCCGCGAACAGACCCCGGCCCAGACCGGCGGTCTCCATGATATCCAGCGTCGCGGTGGTGATCGGCAGGTCGGCCAGCCCCTTGTCGGTGACCAGCAGCGGCTTCTTCATGCCGGCCGCAGCACAGGCTTCGGGTAATTCATTGATCCGCCCGGCCCCGAATTTGATTGCGGTTGGATAAGACCAGTTTCCAACAAGTGACATGTTTGCTTTCCTTCGTGTCAAAAGGCCTGCCCCGGCGAGGGGGTCATTCCGAGGCAGGCCGGCGTCCTTAGCCCGTGACCTTTTTCAGGTGATAGGATTTGGGACGTGTCAGGTTGTGATAGCCAATGACCGAGAGACCGCCGCCGCGCCCGGTATTCTTGCAGCCGGTCCAGCACAGGCCGGGATCCAGATAATCGGCCCGGTTCATGAAGACGGTGCCCGTCTCAATCTGGTCACCCACCCGCGCTGCACGGTCCAGATCGCGGGTCCAGAGGCTCGCTGTCAGGCCAAACGCGCTGTCATTCATCAGCCGGGTGGCCTCGTCATCCGAGGACACTTTCATGATGCCCACTACCGGACCAAAGCTTTCATCCCGCATCACCCGCATGTCATGGGTGACATTGGTCAGGATCTGCGGCGTCAGATATGCGCCGCCATCATCCTCAGGGAAGATGTCGATATGGGCCACCGCACCAGCCTCGACCGCCTCGGCAATCTGCGCCCGTACCTCATCGGCAAAGCGCACATTGGCCATCGGGCCAATGGTGGTCTCAGCGTCCAGCGGATTGCCCAGCTTATAGCCCTTCACGATCTCCACCGCCCTGGCGACGAAGTCGTCATACAGGCTTTCATGCACATAAATCCGCTCGATCCCGCAGCAGCACTGGCCCGCGTTGAACATTGCCCCGTCGATCAGCGTCTCAACCGCCGCCTCCAGATCGGCATCGTCCATCACATAACCCGGATCCTTGCCGCCCAGCTCAGTCCCGACGCCGGTAAAGGTGCCCGCCGCCGCGCGCTCCATCGCCTGGCCGCCGCCGACCGAGCCGGTGAAGTTCACGAAGTCGAACGCATTGCCCGCGATCAGATCGTTGGTCACGTCATGGCTCAGAAAGACATTCTGGAACACGTCTTCCGGCACACCCGCTGCATGGAAGGCCTGCGCCATACGCTCGCCCACCAGCAGGGTCTGCGTGGCGTGTTTCAGGATCACCGTATTACCCGCGATCAGCGCCGGGGCCACCGTGTTGATCGCCGTCATGTAGGGGTAGTTCCACGGCGCCACCACAAACACCACCCCATGCGGGATGCGCCTGATATAGCGCTTGAACGTCTCATCTTCGCCCACGGCAATATCGGCCAAAGCGCTTTCGGCAATCCCGGCCATATGGCTTGCGCGCTCGTTGAAGCCGCCAAACTCACCGCCATAGCGCACCGGGCGACCCATCATATGCGCCAACTCGGGCACGATTTCCTCATTCATCGCGCCGACAGCAGCCACACCCGCCATCACGAGATCAATGCGTTCCCGCAAGGGCCGCGCCGCCCAAGCCGCCTGTGCGGCCCGCGCCCGGCCCGCAACCTCAAACGCCGCCTCCCGCGACAACACCTCGCGCTCGGCAAAAACCGACCCATCAATCGGCGAGACACATTGCAACATCTGCCCCATAGTCACTCCATCTCTAAAGAGAGCAGGATCCCTGCTTCATCTGGCCATAAATATCTCTGGGGCCGCCATTGGTGCGCCATTGGTTCGAGCGCCAATGGCGGCGGGGCTGGCCCCTCGCTTTCACCCTCTCAAGCCCGCTCGAACCCGCGGGCAATTTCCCAATCGGTCACCACGCGCTCAAACTCTTCGATCTCAACCTCGGCCGCGCGCGCATAGTGTTCGACAACGTCATCTCCCATTGCAGCCCGCAACATCGCCGAGCCATGCAGCGCATCTCGCGCCGCGCGCAGATTGCCCGGGATCATCCCCGTCTCTCCCTGATAGACGTCGCCCGTGGTCGGCGGCTGCAACTCCAGCCCTTCTTCGATCCCAGCGATCCCCGCCGCCAGCATCCCAGCCATCGCCAGATAGGGGTTCATATCCGAGCCCGGGATACGGCATTCCACCCGCACCGCCTTGGTGCCGTCACCGCACAGACGGAACCCGGCGGTGCGGTTGTCCACCGACCAGATGATCCGCGTCGGCGCAAAGGTCCCCTTCATGAACCGCTTGTAGCTGTTGATGTAGGGCGCCATGAAACAGGTGTAATCGGCGGCGTATTTCAAAAGACCCGCCATGTAGCTTTTCATCACATCCGACATGCCGAGCGGATCTTTTTCGTCGAAAAAGATCGGCCGCCCCTCGGACCAGAGCGACTGATGCACGTGGGACGAACTGCCCACCTTGTCATGATGCCATTTCGGCAGGAAGGTCGCGGCATGCCCATGCTGCCAGGCAATCTCTTTCACCGCGTTCTTGGCGATCGAGTGATACTCGGCCGTCTCCATCGCAGGCGCGTATTTGATGTTCAGTTCTTCCTGCCCGGTCTCGGCCTCACCTTTCGTGTTCTCGACCGGTATCCCCGCATCCCACAGATGGTTGCGGATCGGGCGCATCACATGCTCTTCCTTGGTGGTCTGAAGGATGTGATAGTCTTCGTTGTACCCCGAGATCGGCTCAAGGTCGCGAAAGCCTTCCTTGCGGATCTGATCAAAGCTTTTCTCGAACAGGAAAAACTCCAGCTCGGTGGCGCACATCGCGTCATAGCCCATCGCCTTCAGCCGGTTCACCTGACGTTTCAGGATCGAGCGCGGCGCGTGTGGCACTTCTTCATGCGTGTGATGATCCAGCACATCGCACATCACCATCGCCGTGCCTTCCAGCCACGGCACTGGGCGCAGCGTGCTCAGATCCGGCTTCATCACATAATCGCCATAGCCCCGCTCCCAACTGGTCGACGCATACCCGTCCGGCGTCCCCATCTCGAGATCCGTCGCCAGCAGATAATTGCAGCAATGCGTCTCTTCCCACGCTCCCGCAACAAAATGACCCGCATGAAACCGCTTCCCCAACAAACGGCCCTGCATGTCAACCAGACAAACCAATACCGTATCAATCTCGCCAGACGAAACCTCAGCCTTCAAATGCTCAAATGTCAGC
>NZ_JBQGAV010000021.1:0-4474 GCF_056543005.1 Ruegeria sp. A5 | reverse complement strand
TTAAAACGCACGCCTCTTCACGCTTTGCATGTTGAGTTGGGGGGTAAGTTGGTTGATTTTGCGGGTTGGGAGATGCCTGTTCAGTATCCGTTGGGGATTATGGGGGAGCATAAGCAGTGCCGTGAGAAGGCGGCGGTGTTTGATGTGAGCCATATGGGTCAGGTGATTTTGCGGGGCGAGAATGTGGGCGAGAAGCTGGAAGCTTTGTGCCCGCAGGCTTATGCGACGCTGAAGGAAGGCAAGGCGCGGTACGGGTTTTTCACCAATGCCGAAGGCGGGATCATGGATGACCTGATCGTGTCGAATGCGGGCGATCATTACTTTGTGGTGGTGAACGCGGCGCTGCGGCATCAGGACATTCCGCATATGCGTGAGCACCTCGAAGGCGTTGAAGTGATCGAGATTTTCGACCGCGCGCTGGTGGCGGTTCAGGGCCCTGCGGCGGAAAACGTTGTGGGCGAACTGTGCCCCGCCGCGCGGGATCTGAAGTTCATGGAAACCACGGTGGCCGAGATCAACGGCGTCGAATGCCGCATCTCGCGGTTGGGGTACACGGGCGAGGACGGGTACGAGATCTCGATCCCCGAAGACAAGGCGATCGAGATCACCAAGGCGTTTCTGGCGCATGAGGATTGCGAAGCGGCCGGTCTGGGCGCGCGCGACAGCCTGCGGCTGGAGGCAGGTCTGTGCCTTTATGGCAATGACATCGACCAAAGCACCTCGCCGGTCGAGGCCTCGCTGGCTTGGGCGATCCAGAAACGCCGCAAGGAAGAGGGCGGTTTCCCGGGCGCGGCCCGCGTGCAGAAGGAACTGGCCGAAGGTCCCGCCAAAAAGCTGGTGGGCATCAAGCCCGAAGGCCGTGCGCCAGCGCGTCAGGGCGTGGAAGTGCAGTGCCTTGAGGGCAACAGCATCGGTCAGATCACCTCGGGCGTGTTTGGCCCCACGGTGGGTGGACCGGTGGCGATGGGCTATGTGAGCAAAGGCCATGGCGAGCCGGGCGAGAAGGTGAACCTGATCATCCGGGGCAAGCCGCAACCGGCTGAGATCGTGGCGCTGCCCTTCGTCAAACAGAATTACAAGCGTTGAAGTCAGGAGAGAGAGACATGGCAACCTATTATTCCGAAGAGCATGAATGGCTGAGCGTTGACGGCGACACCGCCACGCTGGGCATCACCAAACACGCCGCCGAGCAGTTGGGTGACGTGGTGTTCGTGGAACAGCAGGAAGCAGGCGACGAGTTCGAAAAAGGCGGCGAGATCGGCGTGATTGAATCCGTCAAGGCGGCGTCCGAGCTTTACGCACCGGTCGACGGCGAGATCACCGAGGTGAACGAGGCACTGGCCGACAATCCCGGCGCGCTGAACGAAGACCCCGAAGGCGAGGCCTGGATCTACAAGATCAAGATCGCGGACGCCTCGCAGCTCGAAGACCTGATGGACGAGGCCGGCTACAAGGCCTTCATCGGTTAACTCAGGCGGCGGGTCCGTGCGCGGCCCCGCCCCTTCATCTGTTTCCAAATACTTCCGCCGGAGGCTCCTGCCGTCTCCGCCGGGCCTGACCTATCCTTGAGGAGCGCACACATGGCCTTCAAACTGACCGATTACGAAGCCTATGACTTCGCCAACCGCCGCCATATCGGGCCCAGCCCGACCGAGATGCGCGACATGCTCAAGGTGATCGGCTTCAAGACGCTGGACGAGCTGATCGACGCCACCGTCCCGCCCGCGATCCGGCAGAAAGAGCCGCTGGACTGGGGTCCGGCGATGACCGAGCGCGATGCGCTCTTTCACATGAAAGAGGTGGCGAGCAAGAACAAGGTTCTGACCTCGCTGATCGGTCAGGGCTATTATGGCACCACCACGCCGGCGCCGATCCTGCGCAACATTCTGGAGAACCCGGCCTGGTACACGGCCTACACGCCTTATCAGCCCGAGATCAGCCAGGGCCGACTTGAGGCGCTGTTGAACTTCCAGACCATGGTCAGCGACCTGACCGGGCTGGACGTGGCCAACGCGTCCTTGCTGGACGAAGCGACTGCTGCGGCGGAAGCCATGGCGATGGCCAAGCGCGGCGGCCGGTCCAAGGCCAACAATGCAGCCTTCTTTGTCGACAAGAACTGCCACCCGCAGACCATCGCGGTGATTAAAACGCGCGCCGAGCCTCTGGGCATCGAGGTGCAGGTGGCTGATCCGGACACGCTGGATGCGGGCGCGGTCTTTGGCGCCATCTTCCAGTACCCCGGCACCCATGGCCATGTGCGCGACTTCACCGCCGAGATTGCGGCCCTGCATGAACACAAGGCGATTGCCATCGTCGCCGCCGATATCCTGTCGCTGGCGCTGCTGAAGTCGCCCGGTGAGATGGGCGCGGATATCGCCATCGGCTCGACCCAGCGCTTTGGTGTGCCGATGGGCTATGGTGGCCCGCACGCCGCGTATATGGCGACCACCGACAAGCTGAAGCGCTCGATGCCGGGCCGGATCATCGGTGTCAGCATCGACAGCCGGGGCAACAAGGCTTACCGCCTGGCGCTGCAGACCCGCGAACAGCACATCCGGCGTGAGAAAGCCAACTCGAATGTCTGCACCGCGCAGGCGCTGCTGGCGGTGATTGCCTCGATGTATGCCGTGTACCACGGCCCCGACGGCATCAAGGCCATCGCGCAATCGGTGCACCGCAAGACCTCGCGCATGGCCGCCGGTCTGGAAGAGGCAGGCTTTGCTGTGGAGCCGGAAGTGTTCTTCGACACGATCACGGTTGAGGTTGGCCATCTGCAGAAAACGGTCATGGAGGCCGCTGTGGCCCGGGGCGTCAACCTGCGTAAGGTCGGCGACACGAAAGTGGGCATCAGCCTGGACGAACAGACCCGGCCCGAGACCATCGAGGCGGTCTGGGGGGCCTTCGGCATCGACCGCAAGGATGACAGCTCGAACGTGGCCTATCGCCTGCCGGATTACGCGCTGCGCGAAAGCGAGTACCTGACCCACCCGATCTTCCACAAGAACCGGGCCGAGGCCGAGATCACGCGCTACATGCGCCGTCTGGCCGACCGCGACCTGGCGCTGGACCGGGCGATGATCCCGCTGGGCTCGTGCACCATGAAGCTGAACGCCACGATCGAGATGATCCCGGTCACCTGGCCCGAGTTCGGCAACCTGCACCCGTTCTGCCCCGAAGATCAGGCGCAGGGCTATCACGAGATGATCGCCGATCTGAACGACAAGCTGTGCCAGATCACCGGCTATGACGCGATCTCCCAGCAGCCCAACTCGGGCGCGCAGGGTGAGTACGCAGGCCTCTTGACCATCCGCAACTATCACTTCGCCCGGGGCGAAGGGCAGCGCAATGTCTGCCTGATCCCGACCTCGGCGCATGGGACCAACCCGGCCTCGGCGCAGATGGTCGGCTGGCAGGTTGTGCCTGTGCAGGCGGATGAGAATGGCAACATTGATCTGAATGATTTCCGCGCCAAGGCTGAAAAGCACTCCGATCATCTGGCCGCCTGCATGATCACCTACCCCTCGACCCATGGCGTGTTCGAGACCACCGTGCAGGAGGTCTGCCAGATCACCCATGATCACGGCGGTCAGGTCTATATCGACGGGGCCAACATGAACGCCATGGTCGGCCTGTCGCGTCCCGGAGACATCGGCGGTGACGTCAGCCACCTGAACCTGCACAAGACCTTCTGCATCCCCCATGGCGGCGGTGGCCCCGGCATGGGTCCGATCGGCGTCAAAGCGCATCTGACCGAGCATCTGCCCGGCCACCCGGAATACGGCACTGCCGTGGGTCCGGTCTCGGCGGCGCCCTTTGGGTCGCCCTCGATCCTGCCGGTTAGCTGGGCCTATGTGCTGCTTATGGGCGGCGCGGGTCTGACGCAGGCGACCAAGGTGGCGATCCTGAACGCCAACTACATCGCGGCGCGGCTCAAGGATGCCTACCCGATCCTCTACACCTCGGAAACGGGTCGCGTGGCGCATGAATGCATCCTCGACACCCGCCCGCTGGACGAGGCGGCCCATGTCAGCGTCGATGACATTGCCAAACGTCTGGTGGACAGCGGCTTCCACGCGCCCACCATGTCCTGGCCGGTGGCCGGCACCCTGATGGTCGAGCCCACGGAATCGGAACCCATGGATGAGCTGGACCGCTTCTGCGACGCCATGCTGTCCATCCACTCCGAGGCACAGGACATCATCGACGGCAAGATCGACGCGGAAAACAACCCGCTGAAAAACGCCCCCCACACGGTGCGCGATCTGGTCGGCGACTGGGACCGTCCCTACACCCGTGAACAGGCCTGCTTCCCCCCAGGCTCCATGGGCGTCGACAAATACTGGTCCCCCGTCAACCGCGTCGACAACGCATACGGCGACAGAAACCTCATCTGCACATGCCCTCCAATGACCGAATACATGGACGCAGCAGAGTAAACCTCAATCAATAAACCCCCGCCAACTGGCGGGGGTTT
>NZ_JBQGAV010000020.1:2500-6000 GCF_056543005.1 Ruegeria sp. A5 | reverse complement strand
TGGTTGCGGGAGCAGGATTTGAACCTGCGACCTTCAGGTTATGAGCCTGACGAGCTACCGGGCTGCTCCATCCCGCGACACTTTAAGTGACCTATCGCTTACGCTACTTGAGGTCTTGTGTTGGTCTATCGCCTATTCGGCTACTTGAGACCGGGTAGTGTTCTTTTCATCGTGTTAGAGAGATGTGGGCTTTTTCTAGGTTTGGCGGTGACCTACTCTCCCGGGGCTTAAGCCCAAGTACCATTGGCGCGGCAGTGCTTAACTTCCGGGTTCGGGATGGGACCGGGTGTTTCACTTGCGCTATGACCACCAAACCGAGGAAAAGCCCATGTCGACTTTCCTGCGTTGCAGGAAAGCGACGAGGTGGCAGGCAGCGTCTTTTGCTTGCAAAAGGCGCGTTGCCACTCGGTTATAGTATCAACCAACATCGCGGCTTGGCGCTGCGACGTTATCCAACTCAAGGTCAGTGTATGCTTTTGGTGATTTGTCTTTCCATTACTGGATCAAATCAAGCCTATCGGGCGATTAGTACCGGTCAACTGAACGCATTACTGCGCTTACATCTCCGGCCTATTGACGTGGTGGTCTTCCACGGCCCTCAGGGAGACCTTGTTTTGAGGGGGGCTTCCCGCTTAGATGCCTTCAGCGGTTATCCTGTCCGATCATAGCTACCCAGCACTGCCGTTGGCACGACAACTGGTCCACCAGTGGATCGTTCACCCCGGTCCTCTCGTACTAGGGGCAACTCCTCTCAAGTCTCCTACACCCACGGCAGATAGGGACCGAACTGTCTCACGACGTTCTAAACCCAGCTCACGTACCTCTTTAAACGGCGAACAGCCGTACCCTTGGGACCTGCTCCAGCCCCAGGATGAGATGAGCCGACATCGAGGTGCCAAACACTGCCGTCGATATGGACTCTTGGGCAGTATCAGCCTGTTATCCCCGGCGTACCTTTTATCCGTTGAGCGATGGCCCTTCCACTCGGGACCACCGGATCACTATGGCCGTCTTTCGACTCTGCTCGACTTGTCAGTCTTGCAGTCAGGCTGGCTTCTGCCATTGCACTCAACGAGCGATTTCCGACCGCTCTGAGCCAACCTTCGCGCGCCTCCGTTACGCTTTAGGAGGCGACCGCCCCAGTCAAACTACCCGCCACGCAGGGTCCCGGATCCGGATAACGGACCGCGGTTAGACATCAAGAGTGCGAAGGGTGGTATCTCAAGGGAGGCTCCACGGATACTTGCGTTTCCGCTTCAAAGCCTACCACCTATCCTGCACATCACAATCCTGATGCCAGTGCGAAGCTGTAGTAAAGGTGCACGGGGTCTTTCCGTCTAACCGCGGGAAGCCTGCATCTTGACAGGCAATTCAATTTCGCTGAGTCGATGTTGGAGACAGCGGGGAAGTCGTTACGCCATTCGTGCAGGTCGGAACTTACCCGACAAGGAATTTCGCTACCTTAGGACCGTTATAGTTACGGCCGCCGTTTACCTGGGCTTCAATTCAAGGCTCTCACCTCTCCTTTTAACCTTCAGGCACCGGGCAGGCGTCAGACCCTATACGTCGTCTTGCGACTTCGCAGAGCCCTGTGTTTTTAATAAACAGTCGCCACCCCCTGGTTTGTGCCCCCAGCCCCTAGTTGCCTAGGAACCGGGCCTCCTTCTCGCGAACTTACGGAGGTATTTTGCCGAGTTCCTTCAACATCGTTCTCTCAAGCGCCTTGGTATGCTCTACCAGTCCACCTGTGTCGGTTTAGGGTACGGTCTGATGGAGGGCTATTTCCAGGAACCACTCAGCAGCCCAATCAATCCGATAAGATTGAACTACACCTGTGATCCGTCACATCCTCCTGGCCTAGGAATATTAACCTAGTTCCCATCGCCTACGCCTTTCGGCCTCGGCTTAGGGGCCGGCTTACCCTGCTCAGATTAGCTTTAAGCAGGAACCCTTGGACTTTCGGCGAGAGTGTCTCTCACACTCTTTGTCGCTACTCATGTCATCATTCTCACTAGTGATCTCTCCACCGGATGGCTCACGCCCCGGCTTCATCGAAAGCCTCTCTCCTCCAATCTGCCCGAAGGCATGAAGGAGGAATGAGACTATGTCACACTACGCTCTGCTACCGATGCTTACGCATCCCTAGACTTCGGCTCATGGCTTGAGCCCCGTTACATCTTCGCCGCAGGACAACTTATTTAGACCAGTGAGCTGTTACGCTATCTTTAAAGGATGGCTGCTTCTAAGCCAACCTCCTGGTTGTTTTGGTCGTCCCACCTGCTTTCCCACTTAGCCATGAATTGGGGGCCTTAGTCGTAGGTCAGGGTTGTTTCCCTCTCCACTACGGACGTTAGCATCCGCAGTGTGTCTGCCATCTAGTACTCCCGGGTATTCGGAGTTTGGTTAGGATCAGTAAGCCTGTGGGGCCCCATTACCCATCCAGTGCTCTACCCCCCGGGGTATTCGGATGACGCTCTACCTAAATAGATTTCGCAGAGAACCAGCTATCTCCGAGTTTGATTGGCCTTTCACCCCTAGGCACAGCTCATCCCGATCCTTTTCAACGGATGTGGGTTCGGTCCTCCAGTAAGTGTTACCTTACCTTCAACCTGGCCATGCCTAGATCACTCGGTTTCGGGTCTGATCCCACGAACTCATTCGCCCTATTAAGACTCGCTTTCGCTACGCCTACACCTAACGGCTTAAGCTTGCTCGTGAGACCAAGTCGATGACCCATTATACAAAAGGTACGCCGTCAGATCTCGAGGATCCTCCGACTGATTGTAGGCGTTCGGTTTCAGGTACTGTTTCACTCCCCTCGTCGGGGTGCTTTTCACCTTTCCCTCACGGTACTGGTTCGCTATCGGTCAGCAAGGAGTACTTAGCCTTCGAAGGTGGTCCTCCGATCTTCAGACAGAATTTCACGTGTTCCGCCCTACTTAATACGTCCATCAAAGCTTCCTATACGGGGCTGTCACCCGCTATGGCCACGCTTCCCAACGTGTTCTAGTCACTTATCTGGCTCGGCTGGTCCCCGTTCGCTCGCCGCTACTAGGGGAGTATCAATTGATTTCCTTTCCTCCGGGTACTTAGATGTTTCAGTTCCCCGGGTTTGCTCTTAAAACCCTATGTATTCAGGTCTTAAGTACCTGTTTAAACCCCATATTGAGTATCAAAGATAACAATATGAAGCTTTCAGGTGGGTTGCCCCATTCAGAGATCCATGGATCAAAGCTTATTCTCAGCTCCCCATGGCTTATCGCAGAGTATCACGTCTTTCATCGCCTCTTGCTGCCAAGGCATTCACCAAACGCCCTTCTCGCGCTTGATTTGATCCAGAAAGAGAAAGACAGACGTCCTTCACGGCAGACCCAGCTGGTAACTAAAGGCCGCCTCTGTTTCTGAACCAAAAGCATACTTTCCCGCCTTCTATCCTGGAACCCATGCTGCCGATGTCGGTCGGCCCCACATGGAGAATAGAAGACATGCATGATCGTCAG
>NZ_JBQGAV010000019.1:0-6388 GCF_056543005.1 Ruegeria sp. A5 | reverse complement strand
ATGCCGGCTATTCAAATAGATTTCGTCAAGTCTATAGTGGAAGTTCACAAAAGCTTTGGCGTTGCCGGATCAGGTGTGGCATGGTCTTGGAGGGTGGTGACACCGCATTGTGAAACGAGATTTGTAACTATGGAATTGGTACCTCTTGCAATCCCGGAAGTGATCCTGATCACGCCCACACGGTTTGGTGATCATCGCGGGTTTTTCGAAGAAACTTACAACTTGAACAGTTTTACCGATGCTGGCATCAGAGCGAGTTTCGTTCAGGACAACCACTCGCTTTCCAGCACCGTCAGCACCGTGCGGGGGCTGCATTTCCAGGCACCTCCAAAGGCTCAGGCCAAACTGGTGCGCTGCGGGCGAGGGCGGCTTTTTGACGTTGCCGTGGATATCCGAAAGGGTTCTCCCACATTTGGCCGGTGGGTTGGCGAAGAACTCAGTTTTGAAAATGGCCGGATGTTGCTGGTGCCGACAGGTTTTGCCCACGGTTTCATGACGTTGGAAACGGATACCGAGATCATCTACAAATGCTCTGACACGTATGCGCCGGAAACAGAGGGCGCCATTCGGTGGGATGATCCCGACATTGGAATTAATTGGCCGCAGTCTACGGCGACTCCGCTCTTGTCAGAAAAGGACAACATGGCACCATGTCTGAGAGATATCAAAACTCCATTTGCGTTTGAGGTGGGGCAATGAAAATTTTGGTGACGGGCGGCGCGGGTTTCATCGGTTCTGCAGTGATCCGAAGCGCAGTTGCCGAAGGTCACGCTGTCATAAATGTCGACGCTCTTACATATGCGGCCTGCCTGGATAATGTTGCCCCGGTTGCGGATGCGCCAGGATATTTTTTTGAACATGCCGACATCCGCGATGCGAAGGCGATGGCCACGATCCTGAAAAAGCATCGGCCCGACGCGATCATGCATCTGGCAGCCGAGAGTCATGTTGACCGTTCAATTGATAACCCTGCTGCCTTTATCGATACCAATGTAACTGGTACTTGCGTGCTGTTGGAGGCCGCGCGGGCTTATTGGGCAGAAGGCGGCCGATCGGAAAGCTTCCGCTTTCACCATATCTCGACCGACGAAGTCTTCGGGTCGTTGGGTGAGACCGGTTTCTTTACCGAAGACTGCCCCTATCAGCCCAATTCGCCTTATTCAGCGTCGAAAGCAGGATCAGATCACCTTGTTCGGGCGTGGCATGAAACCTACGGCCTACCGGTGGTGCTGACTAATTGTTCGAACAATTACGGTCCCTATCAGTTTCCGGAAAAGCTGATCCCGGTGGTGATCCTGAACGCGTTGTCGGGCAAACCCATCCCAGTCTATGGGGCAGGGGACAACATACGCGACTGGCTGCATGTTGAGGACCATGCCGAGGCTCTGCTGCTGGTTCTGGAAAAAGGAGAGTTGGGCCGCAGCTACAATATCGGCGGCGAGAATGAGATGACCAACCTTAATCTGGTCAAAATGCTCTGTGGGATCCTGGACCGATTGAAGCCGGGCAAAACGCCCTATGCCGATCTGATTACATTTGTCGCTGATCGCCCCGGTCATGATCGCCGCTATTCCATTGACCCGACCCGCATTCGCGAAGAGTTAAACTGGCGTCCTTCCTATACCCCCGAAGCCGGAATGGAGCACACGGTGCAGTGGTATCTGGACAACGCCATATGGCTAGATGCCTTGCAGAACCGCAGTGGTGTGGGTCGGAGGCTGGGTGTTGGCTGAGCAGCATACAAGTAAATTGCGCCAACCATTATTCATTGGAGATCGTTCTTCCGGGCGGGATAACCATTTCAATATGATCCGTATGATTGCTGCCACAGGGGTTCTTGTTTCACACGCTTATCCAATTTCGTTAGGCCCGGAAGCAGAGGAGCCGCTGGGGAATCTGCTGAAAGACAACTCTTTGGGGGCGGTTTGTGTTTATGTGTTTTTTGCGATCTCCGGGTTTTTCATCACCAAGAGTTTCGATCGCAGTCCGAGCTTGGGGCGTTTCCTGCAAGCACGAATATTAGGGCTTTACCCTGCGTTACTGGTTGTTCTGATTCTCACGATCTTATTTGCAGGTTCTTATTTGACGACTGTATCTGCGAGGGAATTCTGGCGGGCGGCCCCTGAATACTTGATGCACAATTTATCGCTTGTTGCATTGCAGTACGAACTACCCGGCGTATTCGATGCCAACCCATATGGCCCGGCAATCGATGGATCGCTCTGGACGCTTTTTCATGAGGTTCTCTGCTATTTAATTGTATTTTTGGGAGGGGTTGCCGGACTTTTAAGGAGACCTAAGGTTTTGGCAGTGCTGCTTTTCTTGTTTTTGATCCTACAGTACATTGCGCCGACATTGACACTCCCAGGAAAATTGCTGTCTTTTCTCAGGTTGGCGCTACCTTTTGCGGTTGGCGCCGCCTTTTATGTCTGGCGGGGTAGTATTCCGTTACGCTCATCTATAGGCCTGATATTGGTGATTTTGACGGCGTTTTCTTATTCAACACCGCTGTTTCAGACAGTTTTTGTGTGTGCCTTATCATATTGGGTTTTTCTGATTGGGCTGGCGGAATACCCTCTTCTTTTGGCATATAACCGATCAGGTGACTATTCTTATGGCGTTTATATTTATGCCTTTCCTTTCCAACAATTGATGGCATCCTTGGAGGTGACAGAGCCGGTGGTGAACATGGCTTTGGCTTTTCCGCTCACATTAGCAATGGCGGTTTTTTCCTGGCACATTGTTGAAAAACCGGCGTTATCTTTGGTGCGGGGTTCAGAAGGACGTGCGAAACGGTGGAAAGCGTAGTGACAAATCGGGCTCCAAGACTTTCGGGGCTAGACGTACTCTAACGCAGTCAATGGCTAGAAGTTATTCATGTTAGGATTGAAAAAATACAAACCCAAAATAGCACCACCGACTAATACATGGAGCAGTTAATTTGACTATTCTTGTATTCGGCAAAACAGGACAAGTTGCGCACGAACTTGGCGGGTATACTGAGGTGACTTGTCTGGGTCGCGAAACCGCAGATCTGGGTGACCCGAGTGCGTGTTCTGCTATGATCCATAGGCTGGCCCCACAAGCTGTTATCAACGCAGCAGCTTATACGGCTGTGGACCGGGCGGAGGAAGAAGAAACATTGGCTAACATTGTCAACGGGCTCGCTCCAGGGGCAATGGCAAAAGCCTGTGCTGACCTGAGCATTCCGTTGATACATATCTCTACTGACTATGTGTTTGACGGGAGTGGCACAAGGCCCTGGCGCCCAAACGACACGGCAAGGCCGTTGGGGTCGTATGGCCGGTCAAAGCTGGCAGGTGAGCAGGCGGTGATCGCTGCGGGAGGCGTATATGGCATTGTGCGCACGTCGTGGGTTTTTTCAGCTTCAGGTACAAATTTTGCCAAAACCATGCTGCGGCTTGGTCGCGAGCGTGACCAACTCGCGGTTGTGGCGGACCAGTTCGGGGGGCCGACGCCAGCTCATGCAATTGCTGAAGTCTGCTTGGCAATGAGTAAGCATTTAATTGAAGATCCATCCAAAACAGGTCTCTATCATTTTTCTGGAGCGCCGGATACAAATTGGGCCGGTTTTGCGCGCAATATATTCGACCAGGCCAGTATTTCTTGCGATGTGGCTGATATTCTCAGTTCAGACTACCCAACCCCCGCTGCCAGGCCGCTAAACTCGCGACTCAATTGCGCAAGATTGGAGACTGTATTCGGCTTTTCCCGCCCCGACTGGCGACAGGGGTTGAACGATGTTTTGAAAGATTTGGGAGAGATTTGATGACGGACCGCAAAGGTATCATTCTGGCCGGCGGGTCCGGTACACGGCTTTACCCGATTACGATGGCGGTTTCGAAGCAGTTGCTGCCGATCTATGACAAGCCGATGATCTTTTATCCGCTCAGCGTTCTCATGCTGTCCGACATCCGAGAGATTGCAATCATTACAACACCGGAAGATCATGAGCAGTTTCGGCGCCTGCTGGGCGACGGCAGTCAATACGGATTGTCGCTCAGCTGGATCACGCAACCATCGCCCGACGGTCTAGCGCAGGCCTACATACTGGCTGAGGGTTTCTTGGCAGGAGCGCCGTCCGCAATGATCCTGGGGGACAATATATTTTTTGGACACGGTCTTCCGGATTTGCTGCGGGAGGCTGACGCGCAGAAAAGCGGGGGAACAGTTTTTGCCTATCGGGTTGCAGATCCCGAACGCTACGGCGTGGTCGATTTCGAAGACAAGAAAGCACGTGGCATTATTGAAAAACCCAAAATACCACCGTCAAACTACGCGGTGACCGGGTTGTATTTCCTGGACGGAGACGCATCGAGCCGCGCGCGTCAGGTTCAACCGTCCGAACGCGGTGAGCTAGAAATCACAACATTGCTTGAGATGTATCTGAAAGATGAATTGTTAAACGTTCAAACCATGGGCCGTGGCTTTGCATGGTTGGATACCGGCACACACGGATCTCTGCTCGATGCAGGTAATTTTGTACGAACATTAACGGATCGGCAGGGCATGCAGACCGGAAGCTTGGACGAAATCGCATGGCAAAAAGGTTGGATAGATGATGCTGCGCTGGCCGAACGCGCACAATTGTTCGCCAAGTCCACATATGGCGATTATCTGAAACATCTACTGACATGATAGAGCGTTACCAGTCAGATCGATACCTAGAGTGTTTCGCGCGCGAAACTTTCTCAATCCAATTTGGGCGAATTATTTAGAACACAACGGCTAAGTGAAGTCAGCGGATGAGAACCTTAAGGGCGAATTTTAAAGCCACAGTATCGCCAGGCCGTCACAAGTCGATTGCTACTACATCTCTCAATTCGTAAACACTGGCATTGGTCCCCACTGATGTGCTTTGCCGATTTGTTTAGAAGATCGGTAAGCGGTGTCTGAAGGCCGTCTGGTTTTAGCTTGACGGTTTGAAGTTCCACGGTAGCAATTCGTCGATTTGGTTTTTTAGATGACCTGCGGCGATGGCTTCGAGAGTGGTCTTGAGATAGGCGAAGGGTTCGATGCCATTGATTTTGGCGGTTTCGATCAGAGATGCGATGCGGCCCCAGACTTTGCCACCTTCGTCATGGCCTGCAAACAATGCATTTTTGCGATTTAGGGCAATCGGGCGGATCAGATTTTCGACCTGGTTGTTGTCGATTTCGACACGCCCGTCCTTGAGGAAGGTTTGCAGGCCATCCCAGTGGCGGTGGATGCATGCCAGTTTCTCACCGAGGCGAGACTTGGCCGAGACGCGTATGCGTTGAGCTTGCAACCACTTGCCGAAGGCGGCGACCAGAGGCGCGGATCGGGTCTTGCGGGCCGAGAGACGCTGGCCGGGGGATGTGCCTCGGATATTCCTCTCGACAGCATAGATCAGGGCGATCTGGCGCAGACCTTCAGCGGCGATCTCGGACTTGTCACGGTCGTGGATTTCCTTGAACTTGCGGCGGGCCTGGGCCCAGCAATGGGCCACGACGATGGGTTCGCCGCCCTTGCGCGTCGTGCGGGTCAGGCGATTGCATCCTTGATAGCCGTCCAATTGCAGAATGCCATTGAAGCCCGTGAGGAACTTTTTCGCATTCTCGCCCCGACGATTAGGGGCTTAGAAGAACACGACGCCGGGCGGGTCATCACCACCCCAATTCCGGTCATCGCGTGCCAGCGCCCAGAGATATCCGGTTTTGGTTTTCTTGCGGCCGGGATCGAGAATCGGAGCGGTTGTCTCATCCATGAAGAGCTTCGTGGATGTTTTCAGGTGCTCGGCCATCCGGTCCACGACCGGGCCCAGATGGAAGGCGGCTTTACCGACCCAATCAGCCAAAGTGGACCGGTGAATGTCGATGCCCGCACGACCCAGGATTTGGAACTGCCTGTGCAGCGGACAGTGATCCGCGTATTTTGACACCAACACATGCGCGATGGCGCCCTCTGTCGGCAGTGCCCTTTCGATCATGCGCGCTGGCACCGGGGCCTGGGTCACGCCATCGGTGCAATGACGGCAGGCGTATTTTGGGCGTACCGTGACGATCACGCGCAGTTTGGCGGGTACGATATCCAGCCGCTCGGATCGGTCCTCGCCAATCTTGTACATCTCCCCGCACCCGCAGTGGCAGGTCAGATTAGCCGGTTCAACAACCCGTTCAATCCGTTCCAGATGTTCCGGCAGATTGTCCAGGTTCCGCCGCGCCACCGGTTGCGTGTTGGGGTGTCTTCGCCCGTGACCTGGGTGTCCTTGCGCTCCTGCACACAGGCGACTGCAACTTCGAGCTCCTCAAACAAGAGCTGGCGTTCGTCCTCATCCAGCTTCTCAGACCTTTTGCCATGCACCGCATGGTTCAACTCCGCGACCAGATGCTCAAGCCGTTTGTTG
>NZ_JBQGAV010000018.1:0-15228 GCF_056543005.1 Ruegeria sp. A5 | reverse complement strand
CCTCTGGGACGGTTACGCTCTCGAAATGACCACCTGACAGACGCAGACAAGACCGCCGTCAGCCGCGTGCAAACAAGTTGGCAATGCCCGCTCTGATATGGCTCAGCGACCCGCAACAAATTCAGGAGAAACTATCCTCTTTGAGCTTCCTATTTGTTTCTGCATTTGCATCAACTGGCGCAAGAACAGACTTAAGCCGTTTGGTCGTTCCCGGTAGGGTTCGGCGGTCGGATTCCAACGACCTTGCGGGACTATTGCCCGTGAAGAAAATTTCCCTTAACTCATTATAAAATATTGATTTTCTAAAACCTTGCAGAACGAGACACGGCACCATTGATCAAATTTGTGGGGCAGATTTCGCAACTCAGCAAATTGTTTTATGTTCAGACAGGCGCACAGCTTTCTCGCCCAAAAGCATTGACAACATACAGGACCTAAACCCTTAACATTTGGTTACTTAGCCAAGCTAGAGTGGCCAGAGTGGATTCTGCGGGCGACATCGTCTAACCGTGCCCTGGATCCGATTGGAAGACAGGTGACAGCAAACCCCGGCGAACGTTTTCCTGTGTCCGGGAAGCACAGGCAGCCGCTTTGGCAAAGTGTAGTTTGGAACGATGAAAAATTGCAGAATTGCAATTCAAGTTTCGCGAGAACCAGTGTGCAGAGTTGCCTCTGGTGGCTCGGGGCCCACTTCGGGTCATTGCGGGTAACCGACGGGAACTGTAAATGCAAAGTCTGCTCTGGTGCAGATGTAGTGAGTTGTAACAAGTGAAGAATTTAAAGAATGAGAAAAACTGAACGCCTGGCACGTCTCAAAACTTCGGGCCGCAAAATTGGCAGTTGCAAACGATCCCCACGTGGCCACTTCATAGCCGGGTTGAGCGATCAGACCTTATCGCTATCGCCAAGCCTCGGGGCCTTCGATGCCTATCCCAGGGTCGGTGCGGTGATTATCGGGTTGGGCTCGCTGGCAGTATTGTTCAGCAGTGATTTGGCCACAGCAGGCAATTGTATGGAAAGCGTCCCGCTATCGGGCAACTGGAGTTGCAATTCACCTGCAAACCCCGCAACAGACACCACTCAGAACCTTACGCCCGGTGCAATAGGCGGCGGATTGAACGTTACAACGAATGCCGGCTTTGGCATCACGACGACGACGGGAAATGCGTTCACACTGGAAAACACCGGCGCTGCTACGGGCGATATCGTTTTTACCGATACAAATGGTTCTGCGATAGCCGGTCAACTGAGCGGATTGGCTGTAACCAACCGCGGCACCGGCTCATTGCAAGTTACGTCGAATGGCGCTGTTTCAGGCCAGCAACAGCACGGCATCTGGGCGGGAAATGCAACGACAGCAGCCAACCTTTCTGTAACAACCGGCGACGTTACCGGTCTCCGCAGCGCGCTTCGGGCACAACATGATGGAACAGGCGCGCTGACGATAGACGCCAACGGCACCATAGTCAGCCGCAACCAGCGAGGAATTGACGCCCGGACTGCGAACAGAGCCACCGGTGGAACGAACATCTCGACAATGGACGTAACAGGTGCCACTGATGGGATTTTCGCGCGCCATCTTGGAGCAGGTGCGCTGCAAATTACAGTAGTTGGTACAGTTTCCGGAACCGGCGTCGATGGCATTCGGGCAAGTAACGCCGGGCAGAGTTCGGATTTGACGATTTCCGCCAGAACTGCAAGCGGCGCACGAGACGGTATCTCCGTGATCAACAATGGAAGTGGTGCTCTGTCCATTGGAAGTGCAGAAAGCGTCTCGGGAAACACCGGCAGAGGGGTCGACGCACGGAATGCTGCCACAGCTACAAATCTGACAGTTTCAGTTCGCAACGTTTCTGGTGGATCAGAAGGGATTTTCGCGCAAAACCTTGGCACCGGCACTTTGTCCATAACCACAAACGGCAACGTTTCCGGCGGTACCGGCTATGCTATTGATACAGAAACAAACACAGGGGCGCGGACCGAAATTGCGCTCAATTCCGGGACAAACGTTTCCGGGACCTCCGGCCTCGCAATCCGCAACAACGGCGGGGACTCCGTCACGACGCTGAATTCCGGGGCCAGTGTGAACGGCGTAGTGCAGCTAAATGCCGGAAGAGACGATTTTGTATTGGCCGGCGGGGCATTGGGCGCCAATACAATCCTCTCTGGCGGAGACGGCTTTGACACTGTTTTTCAAACCAACCAAAACTATGATTTGGTCGGAAAAAATATTCGTAATTTTGAATCTTTTGTCGCAGACGGAGGCCGCCTTTCGTTCAATGACAACTTTGTCGCCATAGGCGACGGGTCGGCATCAACCGGGCTGTTCCTTCGCAACGGGGCGATCCTGAACGCCGGGACTCAATTTGCATTGATGGGCAACCTTAACCTCAGCAGCGGCGTGTTCCAGGCGGCCGGGGGTGGATCGGGTGCATACACAGTTTCCGGCAATGTGACCAACAACGGGACCATAACCACCCAGGACGGCGCTGTGGGCGATCAGATTACGATACGCGGGGACTATGCCGGCTCGGGCCAAATTCGCCTGGACACGTCTCTCGCAGGCCCCGGCGCGACTTCTGATCGCATCGTTATAACGGGGAACGCATCAGGCACCGGAACTGTGAATGTACAAAATGTTGGTGGGCAGGGTGACGTCACCCAGACCGAGATCGAAGTTGTTACCGTAGCAGGTGGATCCACCGCGAATTTTACACTTTCGGGCGGAAACTTCGTAACGCCGTCTGGTGAAGGGGCTTTGATTGCCGGTGCCTATGTCTATACCTTAAGACAAAACAGCGCCGGTAACTGGAGTTTGGTTTCAGGGACCGGAAATACACCTTTCTTCCAACCCGCGATCCCGGTTTATGAAACCTATGCGCGCAACCTTCAGGCGTTGAACGCGTTTCCGTCGCTGAGGCAAAGAGTTGGCGATCGGCACGAAAGAGCTCTGGCAAGCATGAATTCGGCCGATGTCGTAGACGATATCGATTCCGGCTCGCCGCTGTGGGTGCGCCTTCAGGGCTCGGACCTGCGTGTCGATCCACAAAACAGTTCGACGAACGCCCGCGCGGATATTGATGTCTTCAATATCTCCGGCGGCATGGACTTCTTGTTGCTCTCGGGTTCGAACGGATACCTCGTCGGAGGCCCGACTCTCGAATACAGCAAGGCAGACAGTTCTGTAAGCTCAAGTTTCGGGAATGGCCGCATCGACACCACCGGCTACAGTTTCGGCCTCGCCTCGACCTGGTACGGGCATTCTGGCTTCTATGTGGACGGCCAGCTGAAATACAACTGGTATGACAGCGACCTGACATCGGACTCTCTGGGTGAACTGATCAACGGGAATAACGGAACCGGCTACGGCGCTTCGATCGAGCTGGGCAGGACATTCGAGACTGGCAACCGTTTTAGCATCACACCGCAAGCACAGCTTAGTTACACTTCGGTTAACTTTGACAGCTTTTCCGGCCCAAATGGAGAGCGGGTGGACCCCACCAGCGCCAAAAGCACTCTGGCCCGCCTGGGGATATTGGCCGAGTATCAAAGTGGAAATGATCAACAGCCGGGGTCAATCTACGGGCTATTCAACCTCTATCACGAATTTGAAGGGAACGCTCAGGTGTTTGTATCCGGAAGGGAAATTTCCAGTGACCTCGACGCGTGGGCCGCAGAAATCGGAGCCGGTACTTCATATGCATGGAATCCAACAGCCAGCGCATATGGTGAGATCAGCTATGCCACCGGATTGGAGGATTTCGGGGATAGCCGGCGCATCCAGGTAAATTTGGGCATCAATGTTCTCTTCTGAAACCTGGTGGGGTATCCCTTCAAGGTATCGTAGAAAAGCGCGCCAGGGTGACCGTTTGTGCCGCCTCATAAGGCCTTCTCCGTTCGGGTGGCAATCTGACCTATTCCCCAAAAGTCCAAGAGCTTGGCTGCACTGCACACGGCGGTGAAATCATTCCGGGGTAATTGATACTGAAACGTCAATTCAGGCGCACAAGTCCTGCGCGAGAAGCAGCAGAATGAAATCCGGATTGCGCAGTTTTCGGGCGACTTTCCAGTCGCTGGATTCACCCTTTACTTGAACGAAAACCATATCTGAATTGCATGCTGAAATTGGTGCCCGGCAAGAGCGGTGTATCAGATGCTCCACGGCGCTCTGAAATACCCTCTGTAATTCGGTCGCCTAGGGGAGCTTGCAAACGATCTAACTCATGAACATAAAAGGGTTTTCAACCTTTCGGTCAAACGCCTGACCCGGTAGCGCCACCTACCCTTACGCTCACCCGAGGTTTCAATATGTTGCAAACTCAATACGCCATGCAAAAATTATATGGCGGGCAGTCTTTATTGAAGACGAAGCAGCTGCAAAGCCCTAGTCTGTGGATCAATAGGGTGAAATGATAAAACCCCGCATCTGGTGGGCATCCGGGACAAAAGCTGCATTGAGCAAAACACTGCGGCATAATGATAGAAATAAATTGAGGCCATAGTGGGACGGTATCTGATCTATCGCGGCTTTCTTGCTGGTGTGTGTTCTGTCTTTTGCGGTATGCCCGTCGCTGCTCAGGAGGGCGGGACGCAGGTAGTTCTGGGCTTTAGCCAACGCTTTGTAACCGACGACAATCTGGATCTCGATCCCGTCAGCCTTGGAAGAACGACATTCGCCGAGACCGGTCTGTCCCTGAATTTGAACCGCGAGACTCCGCTCGACAGGTTCAGTTTTGGAGCATCCGCAGTGGTGCGAGCGGTGGATGGTCCAGGTGCGCAATCGGGGCTCGACGATCAGCGGCTCGATCTGACCTACGGTCGGCAAGGCGCGAATTCCGGCTTCAGCTTCAGCGCCGGATACCTTCAGTCCAACATTGAATTTCTGCGGCCCCTTCAGGACTTTGAAACCTCCGATGGCGAAATATTATTGCCGCCGGATCTGGACGATCTGAACGGGACCGGGAACCGGGAACGCTTCAGAACCGGAGCGGGGCTTGAACTTGGGCGAGGAGGTCCATTCGAAGCCAGATTCGCGGCGGAATACCTGGCGCTGAAATACACTGACACAACCGACCCCGGGTTGTTTGACAATGAACGCACCAATCTGGGCGCTGATTTTGGCCTGCGGTTGTCGCCAACGGTCACAGGGACTTTTGGTGGCGCCTATCGGCTTTACAACGCCGACGATACTGAAGACACGCGCCGGGAAACGGTCAGAAACTATATTGGCCTGAACTACGCGATTACTCCGATCTGGAATCTTGATGCGCGCTTTGGCTATGCCACCATTGACACCCGTGAATTTGGCACCACAACGCGGTCGGATGGACCCGAGGGCCTGGTTCGGTTGGTCAGAGAGATGCCCAATGGATCAGTCAGCGCCGAGGCCGAGCAATATGTTACCGAAGACGGAGAGATCCGGACGCTTAGTGTCGGACGTTCCTTCACTTTGCCCACAGGGGATTTTGCGGCCTCCATCGGCGTCGCCGATTCCGAATTGGATCAGTCAGCAGTCATAGGATCACTCAACTGGCGTCAGGAAACGGCGCAAGGGGAGTTCAGCGCCTTGTTCCGGCGCTGGGTTGAATTTGACGAAGAAAAAGGCAACGTCCTAAGGACCGGACTGTTCCTAGGATACAATTATCAGATCAACAGCGTATCAGGCATTGTTTTGGACGCGGGCTATACGATCAGTGAAGAAATAAACAACCAGATCGACCGGGCCGACTTTGTTGCCGCGTATCAGCATTCAATTACAAAGGACTGGGCCGTTCGCACAGGTTACAACTATCGCATGCGCAAAGAACGCGCGGAACCGCGCGCCAATTCTCATTCCGTGTTCGTTACGCTGGGACGAGATTTTATGATTCGGCCCTGACATTTAGGATTTCCCTCACAGAGAATCGCGTGGATCAGCCAATTTTCCATCGGATCGGGTACATATTTAGTCAAGGCGAGCTTATTCGTTGCCTCAAATGCAACAGTAAGCGCTGTTAGGTTTCAATGTTGAAACTTTTGATGGAACTTAGAGTTACTTGCCCGAACCCCCAGAAATTGATATGATATTTGACGGTATGTTAGTAGTGAAGGTAACGGGTATGGACGAGAAACAAGACGTTATCGAAGACGTTGAACGTCGCGAGGTGATGTCAGCAATCCTGAAATATTCTGCGGTAGTGGGCGGCGCTTCGACGGTGGTGCTATCAGCGTCCGACGCGGTGGCTAAATCGGCGGCCAGTGGCTCTCCGAAAAAGAAACCGAGAAAATTCAAGAATCGCTGGGGCAAACCTAGGAAGTACTGGCGTAAACCCAAGAAACGGACGCGCAGATCGCGGTTTTGGTAATATCTCGCCAAAGCGGCCTTTCTTAGAGATCTAGGTTTTGTAAATGCAGGCCCCGGTGCTTTCCGCAATGGAGGTTAGGGCCTGTATCTATCGGAATTTGTTAAATTGATTGATCTTGGTGAGATCCGATACCCCGCCTCGAAGCTGGAGGTTGTTGATGTCGGTAAATCCTTCGCTATGCACTCACCAGCCAGTGGATCTATAGTCCTGACCAACATGTTAGGGCGTGCTGTGCTGGACGAAATTCTATACGGTAATGGCCCCGGAGGTTTAGCGGAGGACGAGGCCAAAGCAATTTCGGCAATTGTTGATGACTGGAAGAATGCCGGTTTGTTTGACGATAGACCGCGCCCTTTCCCGCGCCCCCCTCTGGAAGTCCGGGAGGCGATTACCCAGGCTGTGAGTTACAGGTCAGCGAAGGGTCAGTTCAGCGTTGAAACGGACAGCCGGAAATTGACGAGGGAACTTGATGAGATTCTGTTTTCCTACAGTGATGACGCGGGCGAAGTCGGACCCGCTAAAACGTTCCGCTGTGTGGCTGACAAAAGCGGTCAACTTGCGCTGAGTTTTCAGGGCAAACCAATTTGGAGTCGAACAGACCGGGACGAGGCCAGATTTCTTTTGCTCAAAGAGGCGGCACAGGCCTTGTGTGGCGAAAGTGAAGTTGGGGCAGTTTTACATGGTTCCGCAGTTTCTGGCCCCTCAGGAAAGGTTCTGGCGTTCATTGGCGAAAGTGGCCAGGGCAAATCGACCCTGTCTCTGGGGCTCGTGGCCAATGGCTGCCATTCTCTTGCAGACGATCACATCCCACTCGCATGTGACGGGCGTTCTGTTCTCGCGTTTCCCACTGCCGCTGCTGTCAAATCCACCGCATACAACCTGCCAGAAATTCGACAGCTGTTTGGCCGATTTGAACATCACAAAAGCACCAGAGATGGCGTTACTTACATCCACTTGCCCACAGGTTCCCCCGCTGGTGCAAGCAAACCGATCAGCGCTGTGATCGTTCCGCAATATATGGCCAGCACAAAACCGGGCTTGGAACGCGTGTCGCCGGAAGAAGCCTTTGCCACCTGCATTCGGTCAGGCGCCCGCCCCTGTCGCGCAAGTCCGCAAATCAGCTCGATTTCAACGCTTTGCAACACAGTGCCATTCTATCTCCTCAAGTTTTCGTCGTCGTCTCAGTCGATTCCCATTTGCCTCGACCTTCTGGCAAAATGAGGGATGTTGTCGGGCAAATATCGGTCACGCACACAGCGATCCTGCTGTTGACCCGCACCTACTTCTCAGGGCAGCCGGATGAAGGCCTGGTGACCGCGCTCAAACACGCGCGGCCCGAGCACCTGGCAAGAGTGGCTCAAAACAACCACGTCCACGCGCTGGTGGGAAAAGTTCTGGTTGAAAACCAGGAATTGATCAGCACCGTCCCGCGGGACCTTTTTCTCTATTTCAGGTCAATGCACGAGGCGAACGCAACGCGGCTAACACAAGCGAAACAGCAACTATACTCAATCCACCAGGCCCTGTCACAGGCCGATGTTCCGGCAGTGGTCATGAAGGGTGGAGGTGACGCGTTGGACCCCCTGCATAAAGACTCTGCAATTCGCTTTGTCGGCGATCTTGATATTCTGATACCGCAGGAACTGGTCGGGCCGGCTAAGGATGCATTGCTTGGCATTGGCGCAGAATCTCCGCCCACCGCCACCTCCTCCGCAAATTCGGATCTAAACTGGCGCGGTACCCGTATCGTTCAACATCATCTTCCGAAAATTATCCACGCGGACTGGGAGCTTCCGCTAGAGTTGCACACAGCAGTTGGCCGAGGCACGATGGATCGTCTATTACCGGCACGCGACGTTCTTTCCCGTGCCCAAGAAACGTCCCTGCCTGGCCTTTACATAATGTCACCTGAAGATCGCGCGTGCCATCTGATATCCCACACTCTGTATCACTACGGAACCTTCGATCTAAGGTCTTGGATTGACTGGACCAGCTTGCGTAGCAGATGCGATATTAAAAAAGTGAACGCACACTTGACGCAATTCGGGATGGAGACTGTCGTCGCTGAATTCGAGGCTATGGCGACTTACCTGACACAACGAGCGCAGAAAGATACAAGTATCTGCGATAACCCCCATGTGGACGAAGCCATATTGAGGTTTGGCAGCACGCGAAGTCGAAAAATACAATACGCCCCACAACTGATCGCCCGAAAATCCCGGGCATTGTTGAGGTCTCCCGAGTATCGGAACCACATCCTGAAGCAGGTGATCCACCTCTCCTGGTGGCGAGATTTCTTCAGAACTCATGCCACCATATTCAGGAATCTAAGGTGAACCCCTGCCGAGCGCATCAGAACATCTGACAAGCCGTTGGGTATTGGTCGGGCCGATTTTGACGTTCTGATGCGATGTATTTCGCCATTGGTTATGCAGCTAAGCTAGTGTCGCAATCGTTCTGGTGATCGAAGGCGGCAGCTTTTGCCTGGCGATGGGTTGAAGCGGTTGGTTCGTGGAGCCGAACCCTCTTCTTGCCAGCAAGATGCCTAAACGGCAACATTCAAACCGACGATGTTCGCTGGCCAGTTCGCGCAAACGATTGCGCAGCGCCTCATCAGCCTGTCTCAACTTCTGGTACCAAAAGCAGACTTATGGAGGTCCGCCGATAGGACTCTTACTCAAACAGGCGGCGCTGCGGCACAACGATCACATCACCAGGAGCCAGAACAGTGTTACCCGACAGACCTCCGCTGTTTGTGCGGTAGTTGTAGATAAACGTGTCGCCTCCCCGGCGAAGTTGAATGCGTTTGTCCGCTGCAAAACGGGTCAACCCACCCGCTTCGGCTATGGCTTGCAGAATAGTAGTGTTTTTGGTCGTTACCAACTTTCCCGGCGTCGCGATTTCACCGATGACGTAGATATTCTTGGTCGCCGGAGCCGAGAATGTCGCCGCAGGCGAAATTCCGACAGCCCCTACCGAGACAAACACGGTAGGAGGAGATGCAAAACTTGGGCTCAGGGCCTGAGTCAAATCTTTTCGAACCTGATCAACCGTGCGCCCACCGGCGGCAACGCTGCCAGCTAGAGGAAAGTTGATAGACCCATCCGGCAGTACAAGAGTATTCCGATTGAGGGTTGGGTCCTCAAGAACTTCGACATTCAAAGAATCGCCTGACTTGATCCGGTAAGTTCCCTGTGCCTGAGCCGAGGCAACAAACAGCAGCGCGGTAACAAATCCTAATAGAACCTTAAACATGGCTGGTCCCCACAAGGGTTATTGTTGAAACAATAGTTTAGCGCGTCTCCGGCCTGTTTGTAAAACCTAGAATCCTTTCAAGTGCAATCTGCGTCCGAACCGCGCAAAGCAGCTCAACTGTTTCCATATTTGCATGGTATTGTTTCCGATTCTAACGGCGAGATACCGGCTTTGAAATCCCTCAACGCAGGTACAGTTCCCGCCGATGGTCGTGTTGAACACACACTGCCGCCACCAAGTCAGGTGCCTGATCCAGCTCCTCGCGGTCGATTCCTTATCAACCTGCGAAGTTTGGTACGGACCCGACGGTTCATTAGCGTGAGTAGCGCCCCGAGACGTTGCGAAAAAGGAATATCTTTGACCAAAAGAACAGCCTTGGTGTATTCGGCAACTCCGCTTTTTAAAAAGTAGTTGTAACTTCTGGACTTTTTTTGTCCGGCCGGGCGGCTGGTCTTTGCCTCAGGATCAAACCACTGCAAGACCGCTTCGTTGGTCGTGTTTGCCCGCCTGGAGCTTGTGTCATGCATACGGCGAAAAAACTGGGGTTCACAATCTATTCGAACGATTGGCCCGACCAGTGCGCATTCCGCCAGAAAGAACAGATCAGAACTGACATAGCTGCCGATCAACCGCGTTTTCGAAAGCGATTCCCGGCGAAACAAGCCGTAAACTTCTATCATCGCTCCGTAGGAATCCAATGTTTCAATCAGGCGGTGTGAGGCTTTACCCGCAGTCGTCTCCACCACCCTTTTGGGCCGTTCGAGAACGTTATTGTCTTCGTCAATGAACTCAAAGGACGGAAAGACAATCGCGGGATCATCAACGCGAGCTTTGTACGCATCAAGACACCGTGACAAAAATCGCGGACCGATAAGATCGTCATGGGCCAGCCAGTGAAAATATTCACCCGATGACGCCAGAAACGTGTAGTTGTAGTTCTTTGCCGCGCCTATGTTCTTGGGGTGGCGTACATATTTTATTCGGGAATCCGCGCTCGCAAATGACTTGCAGATTTCCTGCGTCTCGTCCCCCGAGGCATTGTCGGAGATGATAAGTTCAAAATCCTCGAAATCCTGAGCCAAAACGGATTCAATCGCGTCTCTCACGTATTTCGCGCCGTTATAAACCGGCAACCCAATACTAACTTTCGGAGAGGTGTTTTCAGACATTGTGCAATTTCGCTAGTTGTGTGCTCTGTTTTTGCCCGCACCCAACCTTGTGCCAGGTGACCACAGATTGCACTTCAGAAGAGTTCTTCGAGTCCCAGCGCCCCAAAAAGACAGACTCCTGCCCGGGTACCCGGGTTCTATCGTCATTGAAGATCTGTATCCGGCTCCTGTTGCCAGGCCTGATCTACACGCAAATCCAGCCTCATTTTGGTCACGTAACTGGCACCTATATTTTGCGTGTTATCGTTCAAACGGTGCCAGTCGGTCGGCGCATTTTTGTTAAGAATACGCACTTCGGTTCTAACATTATTAAACGTTACATCTGACCAGTTTATGTCGTAGCCGTCCTTGACCAGAAATGCAGTGCCCACATCCTCGAACGTTGAATCAACAACGACGATACCGTTTGGAATGAAATCATCGGCAACTTCAGCCGTCACCTGACCTGTGAAATCTCTGAAAGTTGTGACAATTGCATTGCCGGACCCAGTGATATGCGCCCCTTCCACACGAATATCGCTGTTTACGTCCGGGCGGCCCAGGTCGTTGCTATCGTGGACTAAGGTCTTAATATCCATTGCACTCGCGTTGCCGTAGAATCCGGAATCCTTGACCAGCGCACCCCTGAACCCGCCCGTCGTGTCGATTCCATCCCGGTTATTCTCCTTAAAAATACTCTCAATCACTCTTGGACGAACAATATTGCCATCGATCGTCTTTATTCCGTCACCAAGGGCTTCTTCGAAAAAACTGCGGTAAATCAAGGCATCGGCGACATTCCCACCAAGAAGCAAATGGGTGCGAGCACCGACAAAACGCGTCTCCTGGACAACCAGATTGTTGCTATTGTGAACATTCACGAACTGGCCGATGTTTCCTGAAAATGTGTTGTTGGTGAGCGTCACGTTATTTACGTCATGAATACCCACTGCCCGTGCCGGGTCAAAATCAACCCCACGCACAGCGTTGAGACCCTTATAAGTGGTTCTCGGCGCCCCGCTGGCGATGATCGTGACATTGTTTAGAGTTCCCCCGTCGCCCATGAAGATCATGGCGCGGTTGCTGGAGGCAGTGTCTTGCATGTCAAAACCACCACCGTTCTCTGCCGTGAGTGTGAAATAGTCAGGCAACTGGATTTGCGCCCCGGCACTCAGACCGTACATCTGGTCGAGAACCAGCGCGTCACCGGGTCGCGCCACCTTGGCCACGAACTGGGAAAATTGCGCGGTCACATCCTGACCGGGCTTCCAGTTTAGATTGCTGGAGTAGAACAACCGCCCTGAGTCTCCTGAGTTTGGTAAAGTGACCCCGGGCAATACGCTGAGAAGTACACCAAAAACCGCAGGTGTCGAAAACAACCAACGCAAACTGCTTTTCATCTTCATTAAATATTTATTCCTAATCGCAAGAGGCACCCCCACTCTGCCTACCAACTAAACAAGAGGGGGTGCCTTATGTCTATTAGGAATCCGCGTGCGGCACACAAATGACCGTGAATGTTTTGGCGATTACGCGCAAATCAAGCTTCCAGCTCATGTTGCGAATATAGTGGGCATCAAGCTCAGATTTCCGGCGTACCATTTCGATACTTTCCGTATATCCCTGAGTGATTTGTGCGTATCCGGTCACTCCGGGTTTTACCGCCCAACGCGCCGAGTAATACGGAATCTCAGCTTGATACACACTCTTGAATTCGACCAGTTCAGGACGCGGTCCCACAATGCTCATGTCACCATTAAGAACATTCAGAAGTTGCGGAATTTCGTCCACCTTCGTGCGCCGGATCCAATAGCCAAGCTTTGTAATGCGGTGCTGTTCAAGCGGATCGTCGGGGCCGCGCTTGACAGATTCAACTGCGGTCATCGATCTGAATTTGAACATGACAAATTCTTCGCCGTCTTTGCCGGTGCGCCGCTGTGAAAAGAACAGAGGCCCCTTATTCCAAATGGGATTCAAGACAATCAGCAATCCGCAGATCACCAGAAACATGGGCAGCGCCAAAAGGCACAGAACCACATCAAAAACACGCTTCGACGCGAGGAACGTCTTTTTGCTCTGCGCCCAGTTGCTTTTAGATGAAGATAGCCCATAACCCCCGTCTGGCGATGCGCCTTCCAGGAAACCGGTTGGTGAATCTTTCATAACCTCCCCCAATACCACGTACTCTCAATACACACGGCTCCAAAATTCACTCGAAGCCAACTACACCCACCTCACAAAAAACTATGAGGAACTCGAAAAACGCTCACCCCTATCAAACATTACCATCGAATTGGTAGTGCTCATTGTTAATTACAAATTAAGTTATCAGGTCGAACTCGAAATTGAAAGCCAAGAAACCGGGTTGCTGGGAAAAAGGACATTCAAAAAACCCTTCAATGACCACTTCAACGAGATGTCATTCACAATTATTTGAAAGAGGCATTTTCGGCGAAAGCAAAGACAATTCTTATGATTGACAACTCCAAAGGTGCTACAATTTTATGGAGAGCCCTCGGTTGACCAATACACTAAGTGTTCAGTCCCGGCATCTTCTGAATCGGATATAGGTGAAACGATCTGGCTCAGATGTCCGGATTTTGCAGATGTATTTGTAAGGGGTGGGGACCGGCGTCATTTTCAAACGCGCGCGTAGGGGCCGTCGTCCAACGGTAGCAAGATGCGCCTTCGAAAGGTGATTGATATTGGCTTCCTTTTCTTCGCTGGGAACGGTCGGACGCGGCTCTTTTCGGGCCGGCCCTGTGATCCTCGACCGTCCGTCGCCTGCGCCTACTTGTGGCGACAGTTTTGAATTGATGCCCAGTTCCCGACTCAGCTTCGCAATCAAAGCCTGCGATCGTTGTATTCCTGCGCCCCCCCTCGTGGATCATGCTTCGCATGACACTCGCAGGCAGTAAAACAAAACTCCTTGGGCCTACGCAAACCTCCTCTTTTGGAAGCTTGAAACAGAACTTATCCCGAACGGCCACAGGCCTAACAGCGACCGCAATAAATCAGGCTATCATATCGACGAAGACAAAGACGTTTTCGTTAAGCGAAAGGCCATAAGTGTTCGCCAGAACACCAACAAGTTCATCCTCTTCTCCCGATGCGCCCAACTTCCAGATCGCGGTGCCATTGGGTAATCCCGATACGTTTTCGGACAGGCTGTACTCCGCGGCAGAACCATGTAGCTGCACCTGATCCTCACTTGCCTGGAAATCAAAGGCGTATCCATAATCATCGAGGCCCGCGCTGGTCGTACCATCATCATAGTAAGCGCTGGTCGCGTCGCCAAAGATGAAGACATCCGCGCCGGCATAACCTTCAAAAATATCAAGCTCTCCGCGCCCCGGAGTTCCCGATCCCGCATCAACCGCTGAAAGCAGATCGGCACCGTCTGTTCCCTTCACGATGTCGCTGCCGGTGATCTCGGTGACGTTGATATCATGGAAGGTCACGTCGTAATAATGGCTGAGCAGCGCGAAACTGCTGGTTATCGGCTCATCCGCTTCTATAACGCGCTGGAACAGCCAATCTGTGGGTTCCGTTGTGCCGACCTCCCACACTTTCACGCTATACAGCCGGTCAAGGACGTTCGCTTGCTCCACACGAATGGAAACGTTGTACTCGGTTCCCTCTTCGAATTTGGTCGGATAATGGCCGCCATCGGTGAAAAAGCGGAAACGCCCCGTCGGGTCATCATTGTAGTAGAGAAGCCATTCCGATGGATTGTATCCGGCCTTTGGCTGCCAGTTGGGCAGCGGATCATCCGTATGCCCCTCCCACCAAACACCAAATCCGAACACACCGCCATCACGCCCCCGGGGATCCTCTGAATAAAGATCATGCCCGGTGAACGAGAGGTCGACTTCATAGTAGTCCCAGCTGTTGTCGCCCAGAAGAACAAATCGATCGTATCCGGTTTCCTCGAGCCGAAGACCATCATTCGTAACGGCCCATTTACCGTCTACAACCTGCACGACATCCTGAATATTCGTAACTGAACTCCAGTCGATCGAATAATTCGCATCCCAGGTATTGCCGCTTTCATACTCGAGAGTGACCTCCTGAGTGTAAACAGACCCATCATTGTAACGCGCGATAATTGTCACCACATCGTCAGTGGCTGTCCCGTCAAGGTCATCAAAGGCGATATCAACATTGAAATCACCGTTCTCCTGAAGGCGCCGGGTGTCCGGCCCCAATTCAAGCGTTCTTTCGGAGCCGCCGTTCAGCGTATAACTCAGTGACGCGATATTGGTGGTATCAACATTTCCAAGCACGTTAACCCAGGTCTGCGTCTCACCAAGCGACCCAAAGCTCTGCGTGTTTCCGTACCAAACAGAGATTGGGCTGCCGACATTCACATTCGCCGTCGCGGTGGTGATGTCGGTGCCGTCGCTGATCGTGTAGGTGAAACTGTCGGACCCCGTATAGCCCGCGTTCGGCGTATAGGTGACCGTGTTGTCGCCGTTGAT
>NZ_JBQGAV010000017.1:0-21936 GCF_056543005.1 Ruegeria sp. A5 | reverse complement strand
GGTCCCATCATCACCGCACCTCCACTCTCAAAATCGAGTGAATCAGCGACAGGCAAACCAATCAACGGACTTTTTCAACACTATCTCCGCAGAGCAGACGTTCACTGTGCCAGGCATTAATGACCGCAATGCGGACAAAGCTGCCTATAAGTCAGTTTGTTGGGATGTGTGATAACGGCCCCTTAGCTGCCATTTGGCCCGGCCATCTGATGCCGCGGCGCGGCCCGTCGAACCTGCCGTTCGCTGCAAGCGCAAAATCTCAGGCCAGCCAATTTCGCACAATGCGGACAAAGTCGCCTTCAAAGGCAAAACATCAAACGCGTGCAGCCAATCAGCCAGTCGTGTAAATCTAGAACGCGGTGGCAAGAGCCGGAATTGTAGAGTGACCCGAAGATAAATGAAAGCAGACTCCATTCATTGAATAGTCAGTTCATTTTGAAAGCGTTTTCTTGATTAGTGCCGCGTATCTCAGCATGATCCAAAGATGTCGGCTGAAATAGACAAATGGTTAATTGATCTCGACCTGAGTCAGTACGCAGATGTTTTTGCGGAAAACGATATTGATGCGCGTGTTCTGCCACTACTATCTGGCGACGACTTAAAAGAGCTCGGAGTGAGCCTTGGTCACCGCAAAATCATCCTCGCTGCAATTCACGAGCTAGTCGGCCAACAGCAGGCAGCCTCGCCTTCACAAGCAGCTCGTGAACAAGCGCCCACCTCCGTCAATTCACAAAGTGATGATCCGCGCAAACAGAAGCATGTCGAACCGCCTACTGCAGAGAGGCGTCACGTAACTGTTTTGTTTGCCGATCTTGTCGGTTCGACTGAACTCACCAATCGCTTTGATCCCGAAGACATGCGGGACTTGCTACAAAACTATCAAGATGCCGTTGCAGGAGCCGTGAGCCGATATGGTGGCTACGTTGCAAAGTATTTGGGCGATGGTCTGCTCGTGTTTTTCGGATGGCCGCGGGCTTTCGAAGATCACGCAATTCGGGCGGTAAAAGCTAGTCTTGAGTCTGTTCACCGAGTCAAAGAACTCAAAACGCCTGACGGAGAGCCTTTGTCAGTCAGACTGGGAGTTGCGAGTGGTGATGTTGTGGTCGGCGATACCATTGGCGAAAATACATATGAGGAGGGGGCCATGACTGGTCCGGTCGTCAATCTTGCAGCACGGATTCAAGAACATGCAGAGCCAAACTCAGTCGTTTTGTCAGTTGAGGAAACCGAGACAGCTTTACATCGGATATTTGAGTTTAAATCTCTTGGGCAGGCAGAGCTTAAGGGGTTTGCTGAACCACGTAGTCTTCAGAAAGTGATGTCAGAACGCAGCGCGGAAAGCCGGTTTCAGGCCTCACATCGAGACGATGTCGACAGCGTCATGGTTGGCCGGGACTACGAAAAGGGAATTTTGCTGCAATCATGGCAGCGTGCTCAGAATGGCCACGGAGAAGTTGTTCTGCTCTCCGGTGAAGCCGGAATAGGAAAGTCGCGGCTTACAGAGGAATTCCTTGCTGAAATCACCGAAAACGACGAAGTCGATGTCATAAGGCTGAACTGTTCCCCCTATCTCAGCAGCAGCCCCTTTCACCCGGTAGCCCAACGAATATCCCAGGATGCGGGTGTTGAACCGGACTTTGATGACAATCTGATCCTTGAGCACGTCAGAAAAATGCTTGAAGGACGACCAGGGTTGGACTGGGAACAAGTTCTGCCTGTCTTTGCAGCGTTGGTCGCACCGCGTAGTGCGCTTGCCCAAAAGGTGCTCGAGATGTCACCGCAGGAGCAGCGCGACATAACAATCCAAACATTGATCCACACGGTACAGGTGCGGTCAAGCGTACGTCCGGTTATGCTGTGCGTAGAAGATGCTCATTGGATCGATCCTTCCACACAAGCATTATTGGAGCGCTTTAAGTCGATATGCACCGATCTTCCTCTGATGATCTTGATAACCCACAGACCCGGGTGGGAATTGGCCCGTGATGATGGGGACACACACGTTCAGTCTCTGGTTTTGCGCCGTTTCGATTCTGCGCATGTCTCAAACCTTGTCGAAAATATTACAGGCAAGAGACCGGACGAAGCTCTGATCTCTACAATAATTGAAAAAACCGATGGTGTTCCGCTATTCGTGGAAGAAGTGACCCGAGCCATTGTCGAATCCGGCGAGCAGGGGCAAGGCCACATACCATCGTCATTGAAAGGCGCGTTGATGGCGCGGCTCGACGCAGTTTCGCCAGAGGCAAAACAGGTTGCCCTTACAGGATCGGTTATTGGCCGGGAGTTTGAGCCGAGCATACTATGTGCCGCGAAAGGCTTTGAAGAATCTGATATCAAAAAAAGCCTCGAAGAGCTTTCGCGAACAGGCCTGATCTTTGAAAGCGGGCACAATCGCGGGCACTTCGTTTTCCGCCATGCCCTTATTCGCGATACCGCCTATCAGTCCATGTTGAGTTCAACCCGGAGGCAACAGCACGCAGACGTCGCGCGTGCTTTGATGCGGATAAGGTCATCTGAGATTGAGCGCCGCCCTGAACTGATCGCGCGCCACCTATCTGAGGCTGAGGACTGGAGTGCCGCGTTTGAAAAATGGCAGATTGCGACAGAAATGGCGTTGGTGCGATCCGCGAGCCAAGAAGCGATGACGAACGCCAAGGAAACTTTAAGAGCTGCCGAAAAACTTGGCTCAGACACCAATACAGAATTGATCAAAGGCAAGATTCTAGTCGGCCGCAGCCATGACAGTCTGGGCCAATTGCCAGAAGGGATAGCAGTTCTGAAGGACGCTTCCAACGCGGCCCGGGCCGTGCGCAACGTGGAGCTCGCGGCTGACGCAGCCAATCACTTCGCTGACTCTTGCATGATGTCCAGCGAAAGGCACAGCGAGGCGATCGAACTCTGTGATAATGCGCTGAAAGGTTTGCCCGATGATGATGAAGTCCGTCGGTGCAGATTGATGAGCCAACTTGCGCGCGCCCATATGTTTGTAGGTCAGTTTTCCGAAGGTGCCCGCTTCGGCCAGCAATCCATGGAACTGGCCGCAAAATTGGGCGACTATAAATCCCAGTTCTCAGTAATGATGATGCATTTTGGGGCACCCTTTGTTGCGCGTAAGGGAAGAGAAACCCGCCATTGGCGCGAAAATCTGGAGGCTATGCATGGTGTGGCCGAACATCTTGGCAGTATCGATCAGGGTCGAGACCGGACTCTCAGCTTGTTTGTAGGTGCCGAGATGGCAGACCGTGAGTTGATGGACCATTCTCTGGGCTTGCTCACCGAGATTTCGGAAAAGGACAATCATTTGCAACTCTACTGGGTTCAGAAACACGCACAGGCCATGGTTGCAATTATGGACGGCGATTTTGGCCAAGCGGAAAAACACGCCACCGAGGCCGTGAAGATCGGTCGAAAGACCCATGGGGAGCATGTTGAGGGCGTATACGGAGTTCAGATGTTCACTATCCGCCGCGAGCAAAACCGGCTGCACGAGGTCGCGCCTGTGATCAAGAAATTGATGACGGACAGTCCCGAAGACATTTCGTGGAGACCAGGATTTGGCCTTATCGCGGCCGAGCTCGGATACAAGGAACCCGCTGAACGTATACTGAATGAAATGGCCGACAATGGCTTCAATCTTCCACTCGACGCTATGTATTCAACGACCTTATCTTATCTGACTGACATATGTGTCGCCATTGAACATCAGGAACATGCCAAGACGCTCTATGATTTACTGGCTCCGTACGAAGAACTGACGATTACTGCAGGGGCAACGACGGTGTGCGCAGGTGCGGCGGCGCGACGCCTCGGCAGTTTGGGCACGGTTTTGAAAGACTGGGATGCTGCTGAGATGATGTTCCAGAAGGCTATAGAAATTGACACTCGCATGAAATGCCCACCTTGGATCGCTCACAGCAAGGCAGCTTATGCATCCGCATTGAGGCGAAGGGGACGCCCGAAGGATGTGGAACAGGCGTTTCAACTGGAAGGGGAAGCGTTGGCAATTTCGCAAGATTTGGGTATGGTTTCCCTAAAGTCAAAGCTCGAAGGAGTAGCGAGTTAAGGCACTTGAATTATTTGGGGGACTTTATGCCTAGGTACATAATTGAACGAAACTTTGCCGAGCAACTAAACGTCAGCGATGATGACAAAATTCACATCAAAGAAATCAATGACGAAGTCGGCGTTGAATGGATATTTTCATTTCTCAGTGCAGATAAGCGCAAAACATACTGCTTGTACGAAGCCCCTGATGAGGAGAGCCTCAGGAAGGCGGCTGAGCGCCTGAATATTCCTGCCGATGTCATAACACCCGTGGATCGGATTGATCCGGCAATATTCGCCTGACCAGCAGCCAATTTTACCCAACTCAATGAAACGACTTCGCGAGACAACGCGACGGAATTAACAATTAGCTGAGGCAGCCCTGCAAGAAGCCTGACCTGACTATTGGGAGGCTTACGCATGTTTGACCTGAAAACACTCGACGGAAGTACAGCTATTGTGCATCAAGACACCTTGGACGCTCTTGATGCATCACTTCGCGGCGGGGTCTACCAGAAAGGCACCCCGGAATACGAAGACGCAAGAACAACGTGGAACAGCATGTTCGAACGTTACCCAGGTTTCGTGATCCGCGCTCTGGGGGCAAGCGATGTGCAGAAGGCAGTGAATTTCGTGCGAGAGACCGACCTCGTTATGTCAGTTCGGTCAGGTGGGCATCAGATTGCTGGGCACGCTGTCGCAGATGAAACTGTGATGCTCGATCTGTCCCAGATGCGATCTGTTCACGTCGACCCTGTCAACAAGACCGCTCGGGTTGCGCCGGGAGCACTGCTTGGAGATGTGGATCGCGAAACTCAGGCCCATGGGCTTGCCGTTCCCGTTGGCATCAACTCAACCACGGGCATCGCGGGCCTCACCCTTGGCGGCGGCTTTGGATGGACCACTCGGAAATTTGGCATGACGATCGACAACCTGCTCTCAGCGGAAGTCGTGACTGCGGACGGAGCTATTGTAACTGCATCCCCTGCAAGTCACCCTGAACTTTTCTGGGCTATCCGCGGTGGGGGTGGAAACTTCGGTGTCGTAACCTCATTTGAATTCCAACTGCATGAGCTAGGACCCGATGTCCTGTCCGGCCTCATAGTTCATCCGATAGAAAATGCGCCAGAGCTCCTCGCTGAATTTGCTACGATTGCAGACAATTCCCCGGATGAGCTGACCGTCTGGAGCGTGATGCGGAAAGCGCCTCCTCTACCGTTTCTGCCAGCTGAGTGGCATGGGCGAGAGGTGCTGGTCTTTGCAGCCTGCTATAGCGGGCCGATGGAGGAAGGTGAAAAAGCTATGGCAGCATTACGCGCGCTAGGTGACCCAATCGCCGATGTGATATCTCCCCACAAATTCGTAGACTGGCAGGCCGCATTTGATCCTTTGTTGACGCCAGGCGCCAGAAATTACTGGAAGAGCCATGATTTCGAAGCGCTTTCTTCGGATGCAATCTCAGGACTCTTGGAAGCGATTTCCAGCCTTCCTGACCCGGCGTGTGAAGTTTTTATTGCCCATGTGGGCGGAGCAATGGCGCGCGTCGAGGCCGGTTCAACCGCTTACCCCCAAAGATCTGCTCACTTCATCATGAATGTTCACACGCGTTGGGAGGACCCCAGCAAGGATGCTCAATGTATCGAATGGGCGCGCAAGCTATACGACCAGATGCAACCGCATGCGAGCGGTAGTGCATATGTCAATTTCATGCCGGAAGACGAAGCAGACCACATGACCGGAGCGTATGGCGAGAATGGCGAGAAACTGTCTAAGATAAAGCGTAGTTATGACCCCACCAACTTGTTCAGGGTTAACCACAATATCTTACCTGCTTGATGGAATTCAGAACTGCATAAACTGATCCAGATTGATGTTGAGAATTTTGCCTTGGCGTCGCGCCGCATTTCTAGTTGGCTAGTTTTCAGGCCAAGTGGAGCATCCAAGCGACGATCGCGCTGATAATCATGCAACCAATGGGTTGTGGTTTCCGTAGATACGGCCAAGAATTTCAATATGTGTCCGCTTTGGGCTCAAGGCAGACGTTCCTCTAAACTCGTTGAACGTCTGCTGAGCGGACGCAAGACTGCCTCAAGCAACTTTAACCAGTAGTGTCTGCGCCTCACCCCATTGCCTCGGCGATTGCCCATACATGCGCCTGAACTCGCGACTGAACTGGGACGGGCTGACGTAACCAACGTCCATTGCGGCTTCGTTCACAGGCATCCCGCCCGCGATCTTCATGGCGGCTTTGTTGAGGCGCATCGTCTTGACGAACTGGATTGGAGTCATCGTCGTGACCTGCTTGAATTTGCGATGAAAAACCGCCCGGCTCATGCCCGCTCGGTTTGCCATATCCTCTATCGAGATCGGCGCATCCAGATGTGACGACACATGCGCAATTGAACGTGCAATGGCGTTGCCAGCACCAAATGCTTGCCGTGCGAAGGTGCCAGCTTCTCCCCTCAGGATCGCATAGAGCACCTCACGTAATCGCGCCTCGCCAAGAACTGCTGTATCCGTCTCGCTGTTTCCGAGCTGCAGTAGCCGCAGCAGAGCTTCAGTGAATCCACCGTCCCATCGTGCAAACCTAATTCCTGGCTCCCGCAGATCTCCTTTGACCGAAGGCAGAACGCCCCCGGCATTTTCCATCTCCATTGCCAACTCGGCCATGGCGCGTTGCTCAAGAGAGATCATAACCCCGTAGAGAGGGTTGTCATGCGAGGCCAAAGGCGTCCCCGCCTTGACCGGCATCGACATTGGGCAGCAGAGGTATTGACTGTTGTCATATTCGTATCTTCGGCCATCCAGAACGGCTTCCTTCACACCACTCACAATGGCCACGATGCAGGGCTCGTAAACGGCTGGAACACAGGGGATTGATTGCGTGGCGCGAAATAGCCGCACGCCCTTGATGCCTGTCTCGGTCAGCCCGTCTGTTTCGGTTCGGTTAGCGATGATTTGTTTAATCTGATCCTTGCTCATAAGAGCGATGTAAAGGCTCCAGATCGATGCTGACAACTATCTTGATATAATCGGGTAAGTATTTGCGATAATCTCGCCTGTTTCTGCGTTCTGATGAGAGCTACCTGCATTTCCATGCTTAAAAAGTTCGCTTGGCCCATGCGCCAACGCGGATAGGAGACAAAAGATGCCAGATACCACATTTGGACCCAAAGGCTGGATGCCTGAGCGCCTCGGCGAACTCTCCGGCAAGACCTACCTCATTACGGGTGCCAACGCCGGTGCCGGGTTCCAGGCCGCGCGGACGCTCCTAAAAAAGAACGCCAAGGTCGTGATGTTGAACCGCTCGGTTGAGAAGTCTCAGGCAGCTGTTGCGGACCTGAAAGCTGAGTTCGGCAGCGAGGCGGAAGTGAGCTTTATTCGCATGGATCTGGCCTCGCTGGCAAGCGTACGCGAAGCTGCGGAAGAAGTTTTGAATTCTGTTCCCCGGATTGATGCGCTCGTCTGCAATGCTGCCATCGCGCAGGTGCCGACCCGCAAGCTGACCGTCGATGGGTTCGAAAGCCAGCTCGGCACCAACCATTACGGTCACTTCCTACTCTGTGGTCTACTGTTTGAGCGGATCGAAGCCTCGAAAGGTCGGATCGTTGTTGTCGCCAGTCTTGGCTACAACATGGGCCTGAAGACGATCAAGTTCGACGACATGAACTGGGAAGAGGGTTACGGGCCGAATACCGCCTACTCGCAAAGCAAGCTGGCGCAAATGATGTTCGCTTATGAATTACAGGACAGGCTTGCCGCCGCAGGGCGCACCGAGGTCGAAGTCTATGTTTGCCATCCCGGCTCTTCGGCAACGTCACTGATCAGCACAAGTGGCAGTCGGACGATGCGGTTCATCTGGTGGCTCATGACCAAAACACCGATGGTTCAGACCGCCGAGCAAGGGTCCTATCCCGAAGTCATGTGCGCCGCCGAAAAGACTTTGACCGAACAACGCGCGCTCTACGGACCAACGGGCCGTCTTGAAGCCGTTGGCCCGGTTGGCAAGGGTACATTGAACCCACACGCGTATGACAAAACCGTCATGGCAAGGCTTTGGGAGGTCACTGAACAAGAAATAGGCTTGAAGTGGGAGATTTGATCCAACCGATCCCGCGCGGCTGGTAATGCTCAACCCACAACCGGACCTTCGTGCACCGTGCAGCATTTAGTAGAATGGGCTCATTGCGGGCGTTCTCTGCACGCAAGATCAATGGCTGCGATCAACCGAACTGAAGTGCTGGCGTTGCGAGAAAGCTTGTGCGTCGTAAAATCTCGCGAATTGGCATTTTGCCACTCAATGCCCAACGTTTCATGACACTCAAAAACCTCATGTGATCACTCCAAATCGCCCCAAACCAAACCGTTGGGGTATTGTGTTCACGTGGGTCAATTTTCAGTGAAAATCACGGAGCTTACCGGGTTACGTCTTGGCGGAAATCAACAGTTTGCTCTATTAATTTTTACCTAAACAATTGAAGATTCCAGTTTCTATTTTGTTTCATCAGCGCGCCTCACAAACCCTTTAAAAACTGCAAGAGTTTCTTCGCTTACATGATGCTCAATACCTTCAGCATCATGCTCTGCGACTTCCTTTGAAACACCCAAGGCGATCAGGAAATCCACGACAATTCGGTGACGCCTTCTACAAGCTTCCGCCAATTGACGCCCGGCATCGGTCAGTTGAAGTGAGCGGTAGGGAATTTGTTCTATGAAACCTTCTCGTTTCAAACGGGCCAAATTCTTCGAAACCGTAGGTTGGGTTACGCCCAGCCGCTCGGCTATTTCGACCGGGCGCGCGGAGCCATTCTGATGGATCAACTCCGCAATAAGTTCAACGTAGTCTTCAACCATTTCGCTTTGGTGGGCCTGTCGCACAGCCTCAAATCCACTCGCCTGAGTGTCAATAGTACGATCTGAATCTTGCGGTGTCGTTTCAGTCATCGGCTCACGATTAGGTCGGTAATCCAGTCACTAGTGTATGCACCTGAAAGCCGAACTTGACAATGAGCATGCCTTCATCAATAAATTAGACAAGGCTAACTTTAATAGACAGAGCTATGAAATATCTAATAGCGTCCACACTTCTTTGCGCATTGCCAGTGATCGCCGATGCCACGGCGATTGAAGAATCTCCTTGGGCTCCGCGCGCTGCCGCGTATCGACTGACCTTGTTCATGGGAAATCTAACCCCGGTTCCCTGGGATGAAATTGAGAGGAGTTGGACCTCGCCCGCACCTGGCAGTGACATTCAGGTCGCTCCATTGTCACGCGTTTCCGACAAAGAGGCGCTTGCGATCAACCAAGCTATGCAAGCCGAAGATCTCCAGGCGCTGTTCGAAGCAAGCACAATTGCCATTGCTGAGGGAATCCTGCGCCATCTGGATGTCGCAAAGACCGCGTTGGGTCAGCCTGAAGCGGCACGCGAGGTTGCACAAGCGGCAGCTCTGTTCCGCGCATTCGAAGATGGTATCAAGGCTGCGGATGCGTCGGCGGCTCGCGATCTGGGCCGGGCATGGCTGGTTCTGAACTCCACCCTTGGCAGCGCAGGAGTACTGGGCAATGGTGCACAAACGGTGGATGCCGACCAATTTGCGGAGGCTCAGGCCATTGTCGCTGCCTATATTCGTGCCAACTATCTGCCATCCGAGTATGCCCAACGCGACAAGTTAACACCGCTGCCTGAAACAGTTGTGCTTTCCGGCGAACAAATCACAATGCCCGCCACGCTGCCGCCAGGGTCGAACATCGGAGATCAGGCGCAGCTGCCGCGGCTGGTTCTTCAGTTTGAAGAGGCGGGTGAGGATGAAGCCAATCTACCGCTGGTGGCCTATGGCGATATGCTGTTCGACAGCCCTGAAATCTTCGGCGGCCCGGCGCGCGAGTTAGGCATCGCCTGCTCGACCTGCCACAACCGCTCCGACGTGAACCGGGATTTCTTCATTCCCGGCCTGTCATCCCATCCGGGTGGGATGGATGTGGACGGTTCGTTCTTCAATCCAATGTTCAATGATCGGACCGATGATCACTTGGATACGCCTTCCATGCGCGGCATCCGCTTTACCGCACCTTATGGCCGCGACGGGCGCGAACCCAGCCTGCGCCGGTTCATCCGAAATGTGATTGTGACCGAATTCGCGGGAAAGGAACCAACGCCGTTCCAACTGGACGCGCTGGAAGCCTATGTCAAACAGTTCGACTTTCTTCCCAACCCAAAGATCGATCGGTCCGGTAAGCTGACGGATCTGGCGTCAGATGACGCCAAGCGCGGGGAGGTGCTATTCAACACCAAATTTGCAGGACTTGGTGACAAGTCCTGCGCTTCGTGTCACACGCCTGACCGTCAGTTCCGCGATGGTCTGACCTACGACATCGGCAGCGCTGAACCACCATTCCCCGGCGGCACGGCTTCTGCGTTCGAAACCCCGACGCTGCGCAACGTCAATTTCACTGCACCTTACATGCATGACGGATCGCTGCCGACGCTGGCCAGCGTTGTTGACTGGTTCAATGATACCAAAAATTTGGGTTTGGACGAAGCACAGCGCGCAGATCTGACGGCCTACGTCGAAGCTGTTGGAGACGGTGAAGAACCCTATCAAGTATTCGAGGGTCGCAACAGCGTATTCCGCTTGTCCTGGGAGGAACTGACAACATTCGCCAGCACGCTCGATACCCTGCTGCCGATGCAGGATGCCGAAAACATAGCGGTTCTGATCGACACGGTAGCTCCTGATCTGGCGGCGGATGCCAGTGTCATGGTCAATCAGAACGCCAAGTCCGAAATCTACGAATTCGCCGCGATCCTGCGAGCGGTTGGCGATGCCAGCGCCGAAGGAAACTGGACCGAAGCCACCCGCCAGTGGGAACTGTTCAAGGCCATGCAGGCCGAAATTGACGAGAGGATGTTCTGATGTTGTCGCGCCGCAATTTTCTGGGTGCTGCAGCCGCATCTGCAGCCCTGCCCGTAATGGCTGCAACTGACCAGGGGCTGAAGCTGGCCTTCATCCCGCAGGAGAACCCCGAAAAGCTATTGGGTGACATCAACGTCATCACCGGCTGGCTTTCAGAGCAGATGGGCGTCCCGGTCACTGGGTTTGTCACGTTCGACCACGCTGCTGCCGTTGAGGCGCTGCGCAACGGTGATGCCGATATCTCGTTCATGGGAGCGTTGCCCTTTGTGTTGGCCGAAGACCAGATCGGCGCCGTACCGCTCTTATCCGAGGTTTATCGCGGGCAACCCAGCTATTCGGGCCGTGTCTTCGTGCGACGTGACAGCGGTATCGAAACGTTGGCCGATCTCCGGGGACGTGACATTGCCTTTTCTGATCCGGTCTCGGAATCCGGTTACATCTATCCGCTTGATCTGTTTGTGCGCGCCGCGCTGTTCTCGGGCACGGGCGATGCTGACAGTTTTTTCGGGCAGAAATTTTTTGCCGGTGGTTATCAGCAAGCGATGCAGGCCATGGCCAACGGACTGGTCGATGCTGCGGGCGCGAGCCAGTATGCAGATCTCTACCTGACTCCGGATCAGCAGGCCGAGATCAAGGTGCTCGCGGAATCAGAACAAATTCCCAGCCACGCAATCATTGCCCGCCCTGATCTGGACGCCGGGCTGCAGGCAAAGTTCATTGAAACCATGCTGCGCCTCAACGAGAGTGAGAACCGTCACCTGCTGGCTTACCTTTACGGCCCGGACGGCTATCTCCCTGCAGATCCATCGGTTTACGAAGGCGTGCGCGAGACTGCGCGGCGGTATGGGTTTCTGAAATGAACCCTGTAGTTTCACTCAACGCGGTATCGCAGCACTTTGCCAGTGCGGCAGCTCTTTCAGATGTTTCGCTGTCGGTGCAGCCCGGTGAAAGCGTCGCGCTACTCGGTCCTTCGGGTGCGGGCAAATCAACGATGCTGGCGTTGTTGGACGGTCGTTCGAGCGGTTGGCAGGGCGAGGCACAGGTGCTGGGCAAGCCACTTTTGGCAACAGGAATTCCATCCCGCGAGGACCGTGCCAATACTGGCTTTGTCTTCCAGGAATTCGCATTGGTTGATCGGCAGAGTGTTTATCAGAATGTGATGAACGGTCGGATGGGCCGGATGAATATCTGGTCCTCACTCTGGGGTCGGTTCCGGGAAGAGGACCATATGTGCGTGACACGGGCGCTTCAGGATACGGGGCTGTCCGATCTGGCAAGCCGCCGAGCCGATCAGTTGTCGGGTGGACAACGGCAGCGCGTTGCGATTGCCAGATGTCTGGCACAAGAACCCGAGTTGATTCTTGCGGATGAGCCCGTCAGCAATTTGGATCCTGCTCACGCCGAACGAATTCTGAGCCTGATCACCAGCTCTGCACGTAGCCGCGGAATCGGCGTCATTTTCAGTTCGCATCAGCCAGACCTGTCGCGCCGCTTTGCCGAGCGCATAATAGGCCTGCGAGACGGCGTCGTATTGTTCGACAAACTGTCTACCCAATTGACCAGCGGGGACATCGATGAACTGTATCACGGTGCCAGTGTCACATCGGGACTGCGTGTAGTCAGTTGATGGGTCGATCTGTCATTTGGGTCATGCTGGCACTGGCGATCCTGTGGTCGCTGACCAGCGGGGATATGGGATTGGGCAAGCTGCCAGGCGCGGGCCCCCGTCTGGCAGAGTTTCTGGGGCGCATGATCCCACCTGACCTGTCCGTTTGGCGCGAGGTTCTGACGGGGCTGGCCGAGACACTGAGGATCGCCATTCTGGGAACATTGTTCGCTGTGATCCTGTCGGCGGGACTGGCCGTTTTGGCCTCTGAAACTATGGTGCCAGCAGCGATCTGGCGTCCCGTCCGTGCCTTGCTTGCGGTTATCCGGTCGATCCCACTGATCCTGGTCGCTATGCTAATGGTGGGCGCTGTTGGGTTGGGCCCGCTTCCCGGTATACTGGCAATCACATTTCACGCGACCGGCATGTTGGCAAAGTTCTATGCAGAAGCCATCGACAATGTTGCCACCGCTCCTGTGGCGGCGCTTGAAAGCGCAGGGGCCAACAGAATTCAACAGTTGCGTTGGGCAATCTGGCCGCAGATGGCGCCTGTGATCGTGCGCGATACCGTATTTCGGTTTGAGCTAAATCTGCGCGAAAGCCTGATACTGGGCATTGTCGGTGCCGGTGGCATCGGGTTGTATGTACAAACCTACGTGCGGTCGTTTCAGTATGAAAAGGCTGCGACCGTGACGTTGGCAATCATCGTTTTGGTTTTATTGTCAGAGGCACTGAATACGGCCTTGCAAAAGCGCTTAAGTTGAGGCCCCGCTATACATTTCCGTGTGTATGCGTGGCCGCCATTCGAGCCTTCAGCTTCCCATTGCGCAGGGATCGAACGCGCGCGTTCATCCAGTGACGGAATATGAAGCGATAAAGCCAACCCCGAATGCTGCCGAAACTTTGCGCATGATCAGCATAGAACGCATCCGGACTATCAAAAACGCCAAAATCCTTCACGATTCCGGTTTTCTGAATGTACGTGTCACGACCTTCCCATTCGACCTGAGGGGTGCTCAAACAACGGGTACCCGCCCCATAACCGCACAGGCTTTCTGTTTCTGCAAAGTTATGCTGCAAGGCCTCCAGGTATGGCTGATCCAGAATAAATCCTTCGAGGTTGACCCAACGACCGTCTACTTCGACTTCGACCCACGAATGCAAGATTTCTTCTGGCGCCAGCGGATAAATCAATTCGGGAACCACACCCCTCTGCAACTCTTTGTGGATCATAAAGCCATGCAAACGGCATCGAATACCGCTGCCGCGAAACAGTGCCATCAAAAGAGTGCCCTTGGTATTGCATTGCCCAAAGCCGTTAGCGAGCACCTCTGAAGCCGGGATATCGTCAGCACGGTTGTAACCAAAGGCAATCTCGTTACGCACGAAATCATAAATAGCGCCAATTCGATCCGAAACAGGCAGATCGGGCCAGCGCCGTTCCTTTATGAGCCCCAAAATTGCGGGTGTTTCAAAATCAAGCAGAGATGTGGCGGTTAGCAACGGGTTTCGGTTCAGCATTTGGTCTCTCGTCGAATCAACTCAGAAAGACTTGTAATTGCTACAGTGACTGTAGTTTCAAGAGGCTATTTCCAGTTCGCAACAACGCTGCCCAGGGTTACGCGCCGATGTCTTCGTGATCAGTAAGACATTCGGAGTGATCGCGTAGAACTTCGAGTACACGACAATCCGAAGTGTTGCCGCCACTGCATTCATGCACCATGCGCTCCAGCTCGGTCCGCAACGCTTCTAGCCGCGCCATTCTTTGCTCAATCTGTTTGAGTTGCCGGCGCGCAATACTGTCGGCTTCATGACATGGGCGATCCGGATCGTCGGACAAATCAAGCAGTTCGCGTATCGCCTCAAGCGAAAACCCCAATTGGCGGGCGTGACGGATAAAAGCCAGGCGATCCAGTTCGGTATGGCCATAACGCCGCTGGCCACCCTCGGTGCGCCCCGGTTCCGGCATAAGTCCGATCTGCTCGTAATAGCGGATCGTCTGAACCTTGGTTCCGGTCTTTTTTCCAAGCGTTCCGATCGTCAGCATCTGGGTCTCCTTAAAAAGCTACAGCTTATGTAGGCTCGGGTTGACGCCGCACAATAGAACCTTCCAGCCGGTGGACCTGTGACACCCAGCCGCAGGCTCAAAATCCCCTTTGAACCTCTAGCAGGTAGAGGGTGTACATGCCGTTCTGAACCAAGAATCACAGGCGGACGGCTAACTTTGAAACTGACCGTATTTCAAAAAATCTTATGGGTACTGGCTGGTGTCGCAACGGCGGCATTTGCCTATCTGATGCTGTGGTCAGAATATAGACCTGCGCGGATTGAGGAGGGGTCTGTTCCGTTCGAAGCCAGGTTCGAACTGACAGATCACTCTGGTGTTGTCCGCACCCAGAACGACTTTGCAGGCAAGTGGATGTTGGTGTTTTTCGGTTTCACCAACTGCCCCGACGTTTGCCCTACAACACTGTCCGAGGTGGCAGCAGTGCAGGAAGGTCTGGGAAATCAATCAACCCAAGTGCAACCTATCTTCATATCCATCGACCCCGAGCGCGATACTCCGGCCGTGCTGGCCGAGTATGTGCCACTTTTCGATGCGGGGATCATTGGGCTTACAGGCACGCCGGAACAGATTGCGGAGACGTCCAAGACCTTTCCGATTTTCTACGAACGGATCGAACAAGCTACTGCACCGGACGGGTATACGATGGGGCATACCTCTCATCTGTTTCTGTTCAACAAGGACGCTGGATTCGTTCAGTCCTGGTCATATGGCACGCCAGCCGAAGAAACTCTTGCGGATCTGAAACAAAGACTCTGAGCACCATGTCCCGGTTTTCCAAAGATACACTTCTTGCCCTGGCCTGGACGATTGCCCTGGTTGCGTCTCTTTCTGTTCTGTTCATTGGAGAGATCTTGGGGCAGAAGCCCTGTGTGCTTTGCTGGTTCCAGCGTGCGTTCATGTTCCCATTGGCGATCGTACTGGGGCTTGGCCTGTGGTGGCAGGACCAGAACGTGGGCCGCTACGGAATAGCACTGGCATTGGGGGGCGCTGCTGTCGCCTTGTGGCACATGGGCCTGTATGCTGGTCTAATCCCCGAAAAAATCCAACCATGCTCGGCCAGCGGTCCGTCCTGCACGGATGCAAATCAAACTGTTTTGGGCATCCCGATTCCGCTGATGGCGCTCGTTTCATTCGCGCTAATCGGCGTTCTGTGCGCCCTTTCACTCAAGGAGAAACAAGTATGAACAGACGTGGCCTGATTTTGTCCGTTCTCGCATTCGGTGGTGCCGGATTCGGAGCCGCTTCCTGGTACGTGAACCGTCCGGCTGCTTCAGGCAACACCGAGCCTGTCGCACCCGAAATCGCTGAAACACTTATCCGTTCCTACTCGCCTGTTCTCGGCCCAAAGGACGCACCGGTTACAATCGTCGAATTTTTCGATCCGGCTTGTGAAGCCTGCCGCGCCTTTCATCCGGTCGTGAAGGACATCATGGCACAGCATGGAGACGCCGTGCGCGTTGTGATCCGGTACACCCCTTTCCATGGCGAGGGCTCAGAGGAGGCGATCCGCGTGCTTGAAGCAGCACGCATGCAGGGGGTCTTTGAACCGGTACTGGAAGCCGTGTTGCGAGAGCAGCCCAAATGGGCCGCGCATGGTGCGCCTGAGCCTGGTCTTATTATTCGAATTGCAGCAGCGGCGGGACTGGATGCCGAGGCAGCGCAGGCACAAATGCTTGCGCCCCAGACAGTCGGTGTTCTCAATCAGGATCGCGCTGATGTCGAAGCGGTCGGTATAAGGCAAACTCCGACATTCTTCGTCAATGGCAAATCTCTGGATCCGTTTGGTGAGGCTGAATTGAGACGCCTGGTCGCTGCAGAAGTTGCAGCACTGCAAAGCTGAGCAGTAGCGAGAGGTACTATGAGACTCACTGCAAAAAATACACTTCTGGCAGGTGTGCTTGCCGCATTCGGCACCACTGCCATTCTCTCGGCACCGGTTCTGGCAGGGGGCGACGATGTTGTCGTTGAAGATGCCTGGTCGCGCGCTTCAATTGGCACCAACCGACCTGGCGTCGCTTACATGACGATCAGCAACACCGGCAATGAGGCCGTCACGCTGACGTCTATCCGCACCGATCTTGCGATGATGCCCGAGATCCATCAGACATCGACCAATGCAGAGGGCGTCAGTTCCATGGCACCAGCTGGCGAGCTGGAAATTGCGCCGGGTGGTTCCGTAGCGCTTGAGCCGGGCGGGCTCCACGCAATGCTCATGCGGCTGCAACGCCCTATGACCGAAGGCGAGAGCTTTACGCTGACTCTGATCTTTGCCGATGACACAGAAAAGACCGTCAACGTGCCGATATTTGGTATTGCTGCGCGAGGCCCTGGGAACTGATGCAGCGGCGACGCATTCTCACATTCGGGGCTGCTGGACTTGGTGTAATCGGCCTGACACTCTTTGCCGGATGGTGGCAAGTGGATGGGCCGGGAGCGGCTCAATCTGATCGCCTTCGTCCCCTTGCGTTGTCAGACATGAACTTTCGCATGGTTGATCACGAAGGGACCACCGTCACCCCGCAATCGCTCGTCGGACGTGCAACAATGGTGTTCTTCGGCTTTACCTACTGTACGGATGTTTGCCCGACGACTCTTTCGGATATTTCCCTCTGGCTGGATGATCTGGGCAATGACGCGGATGAATTGAACGTCGTGTTCATAACCGTAGACCCTGAAAGAGACACAGTCGAATCTATGGCCGACTATGTCAGCTACTTTCATCCGGCTGTCCGTGGGTGGGTCGGCGTTTCGGACCAAATCGCTCAGGCCGCAGACGATTTTCGCGCCACTTATGAAAAAGTTCCAATGGAAGATGGCGACTACACAATGAACCACACTGCAAGTGTATTTCTGTTTAGCCCCACAGGCGAATTTGTCAGCACCATCGACTATCATGAGCAGAGAGAATTCGCTGTGCCCAAGATCCGTCGTGCTTTGAAAAGTGGAGCGGATAAAACATCATGAACGCACGGTTTCTAGCAACCTCGGCAATCGCGATCAGCAGCGTCTCAATTGCTTCGATCGTGTTCATTGCCTCGAACAGGTCTGAAGTGACGGCGCCTGCGCCCACGGTCTTTCCGGTGCCCAAGCTTCCTGCGGAACCGCAGATCACATCGGCTCCGTTGCTGAACGTACCATCAGCAGAACTCGCTCCAAGCCCCGTTTCGTTTCGACCTGCTCAACCGGAACCCATTCAGGCAGAGGAACCTTTGCCACCTGTTGAACCGCCTTCACGGACATGGACGCGCGAACTTGCGTTGGGCGACACGCTCGACAGTTTGCTGTCTAAAGCCGGGATCAACGCAACCGATCGGGCCGAAATCGCACTTGCGCTTGGCGCTGAATATGATTTGCAGCGTTTGCGCCCGGGTCACTCGATAACAGTCGTTACAACCGCAGCGGATCAACCGCAGAGCGTGGAGCTTGCGGTGGAAGATGGTGTAAGAATCGAGGTGCAACTCAGCGAAACGTTGTCCGCGCGCGTGGTCTCGCCAGAACCCGACACCGTCATTCTTGCCCGCAAAACAGAGATCGAAACTTCGATTTCAAATGCGCTGAGTAGCGCAAAGATCCCGGTTCGTTTTGCGGTGGATCTGGCGCAGATGCTGAGCGGGACAGTGGATTTTCGGAGGGATCTGACAGGTGGTGAAGCTCTCCGTCTTCTCTGGCGCGAAAAGAGCATCGATGGCGAGAGAACAGGCCAGCCAGAACTCATTTTTGCGGCGCTGGAGGTTGATGACCAACTTTATGAAATAGCATGGCCAGATGCCGAAAATGGCCGCGCCACAATCTATGTAGATGGTGAGCTTCTTCGCGTCTTCTCGCAGCCAGTCGAGGGCGCGCGCCTGAGTTCTGTCTTTGGTCGGCGGAAGCACCCGGTCTACGGAAATGTTCGGATGCATACAGGTGTCGATTTTGCTGCCGCACGTGGTACTCCGGTGCATGCGACGGCCCCGGGCCGCGTGTCTTATATTGGTTGGCGCGGGGGGTATGGGCGTGTGGTCGAAATCGCTCATGGATCGGACACGGTCACGCGATACACGCATCTTAGCGCAACCGCCGATGGTCTGACCAAAGGTCAGCGCGTGGAGGCGGGCCAGGTGGTTGGTCGTGTCGGGTCGACCGGCACCGCGACCGGCCCAAATCTTCATTATGAAGTATTGGTCGACGGGCGCCCGACAGACCCGCTTTCTGACGATCGACTTGCTGCCGCTGCGAATGACAAGGTAGAAAACGAAGCAGCGCAAAAGCGATTAAGTAGTGCACGGGCACAGCTTGAGAAGCAGCTGGGCGATCTCACTGCCAAGAAACGCGAAGCTAACTCGTGAGAGTTCTTTCAGAACGCCTTCAGACGCGCGGCTATCAGTTTGACGGTTTGAACGCCTGAAGTGAACTGCACCGCAAATGAACAAAATCAGAGGATGTAAGATGATGGCAATCGCGGGTGCCTTGGTTGGCGCCGTTTGGGGTGGGGTCCTGGCAAAGCGCCGGAATGACAACAGCCTTGATATTCTTCGTATGCTGCAGGATACGCCATCGTTTGTGGCCTGATTGCGTTCTTTCTGTCGATCGCAGTTGTGCGCTTGATGTAACGCGCCGGTAAGCGAGGTGAAAGCCGGACACCTTGAAGTCCGGCTTCCACTCTTATGTGGTCGCAGCGTCTATTCCCTGCGTGCCAAGGGTATTTGCCGCAGTCTGGGTGGTGTGATCTTCAGGAACTTTCAGAAGCCGCAAGGCGTTGGCTACGACCAGCAATGACACTCCGACATCCGCAGCGATGGCGCCCCACATTGATGCCAGCCCAAAACCCGTCAGAATGACAAACAGCGCCTTGGTCGCAAGTGAGAAGCCGATGTTCTGACGGATGATCGACATGGTTCGACGTGAATGATCGATCAGCCAGGGTACTTTGCCGATGTCATCAGTCATCAGAGCAATGTCTGCAGTCTCAATAGCAGCATCAGATCCAACTGCACCCATCGCAACTGCATAATGTGCCCGAGCCATCGCAGGTGCGTCGTTGACGCCATCGCCGATCATCGCAACCATCTCGTGCTGTTCTGCCAGTTCCTCAATCGCAGCGACTTTGTCCTCCGGCAGAAGTTGGGCCCGGACTTCGTCGATACCGACTTCGGCTGCTACCGCTCTCGCTGTTTGTTCGTTGTCACCAGTCAGCATGATGATTGACTTCACGCCCTGCGCATGAAGCCGGGCAACGATGCTTCGGGCTTCGGGTCGAATGCGGTCCCGCAGCTCAAGCAAACCGGTTAACCCGTTCTCATCCCCGACAACAACAAGTGTGCTTCCCGCGCTTTCGATTTGGTTGCGCAACTCGGCAGGGATGGACGCGCCAAAGCCTTTCACTACAGCGAAGCGGTCGGAGCCAAGCCAGATATCTCCACGCTCGGTACGGCCTTCCAGACCACGACCGGGAACGGTTCGGATGTCTTCAGCCGCGGATATCGAAATGTCGGTCTGTTCTGCCCGGGTCAAAATGGCGCGGGCCAGCGGGTGTGAAGACCGAACCTCAAGGCTTGCAGCGTTCGCCAACAGCTCTTGCTCGGATGCGCCGCCCAGCGGATAGACATTGGCCACTTCAGGCTCACCCATGGTGATCGTGCCGGTCTTGTCCATGGCCAGTGCGGTGGTACGCCCGGGGGCCTCGATATATGCGCCGCCCTTAATCAGAACCCCAGCCCGGGCCGAAGCGGTCAAAGCCGCAACGATTGAAACCGGTGTGGAAATGACGAGCGCACAGGGGCAGGCGATAACCAGCAGAACAAGTGCATTGTAAAACCAGAAGCCCCACGATGCGCCAAATGTAAGCGGTGGGATCAGGGCGATGGCCACTGCGACGACCATAACGATGGGCGTATAGATCCGCGCAAATTTTGTAACCCACTGCTCAACCGGCGCGCGGCGAGCATGAGCATCACCGACCATCCGGATGATCTTGGCAAGCACGGTGTCTGACGCTGTTTTCGTCGCACATATTTTGAGGGTGCCCTCACCATTGATTGTGCCGGCATAGACCTCATCACCCAGCTCTTTGGGAATCAGCGCGCTTTCACCCGTGATTGGAGCCTGGTCAACGGCACCAGCCCCTTCGATGACTTCCCCGTCAAGTGGAATGCGATCCCCACCCCGAACGATGAAGCTGTCACCGACAAAGACATCCGCCGCCGGGACCGTTGCCTCAGAACCGTCAGCACGAACCAGCCGAACCGTCGGGGGGGCCAGATCAAGCAGTGCGGATACCGCGTTCCGAGCACGTCCGACACTCCAGCTTTCCAGATAAAGAGAGAGCGAGAAGAAAAATGCTACAGTTGCCGCTTCAAAAAACTCACCCAGAGCGATGGCACCAGCGACGGCAACAACCATCAGAAGGTTCATATCCGGCGAAAGTCGACGCGCCGAAGACCAGGCCTTAGGGGCCACCAGCCAGACGCCAAACAAGATCGCGACTGCGAACAAAGCTGCCTCGGCTAAAGGCATCGGAACCTCACCATGTCCCGAGAACAGCCCGAGCGCACCGCCCATGCCGGTTTCGAAAATGTGCCAGCCAAAACCTGCTGCCCAAAACCCTCCGCTAAGAGTGGTGAACCGCCGCTGACGTGCAATATGCGCCGCCTGGTCCTTGGCGGCATTTCCGTCATCCCATGGTTTGGCGGTCATACCAGTACTCGCAACCAGCAGCATGACATCTTCGTCAGATAACTTGGAAGCACTATCAAGAAGCGTCATCCGACCGTTGATCACATCAAATGCAAGATGCTCTTCGCCACCTGCTTTCGGGCCGACGACACGGTTCAGGATCGCCACCTCTTCGGCGCAATCAAGGCCAGAGACCTGAAAGCTTCTACCACCTTCAGGAATTGGACCGGCGGGGGCGATGTCGCCACACCCGCCGCTACCGCATGCGTGGTGACCATGTTTGTTTTCGTGGCCCTGGTCGTGGCTATGGGTATCGGATGACATGATTGGACCTCAAGAATCTCTATGGTCCTTTGTAAATAGTTCCTACAGTAACTAGAGCTTCAATACCTTTTTATATTTTTTTCATCCGGGTTCTTTGCCTGCGATATTGTTAGTTCATTTCGTCTTGCGGGCCGGCCGTGTGGATGCAATCTAATTGCAGATGACGCAAAAAATTTGGAACAGATCAATGCAGAAACGGATCGCAATTACCATCACGTTAGTCTCGATTACGGCCGGTTGCTCAGCCCAGTTCACAGGGGGCAAGAGTAAAGCACTTGAACCAGGCAATCTGCCGGATTCAGTTGTTGCGCTGGCAGAGCCGG
>NZ_JBQGAV010000016.1:0-27654 GCF_056543005.1 Ruegeria sp. A5 | reverse complement strand
GGCGACCCGCTATGACCGATGCCCCAAGGTCTTTCTATCGACCATCGCTCTCGCGGCTGTCGTCATCTATTGGTTATGAATCCTGACCCTAGAGAGTATGAAGCGGATGCGATGGCAGCGCTTGCTTGTGAAGCTCCTGTTTCGGCAAAATAAAGAGCCACTAGCGTACCGGAAGCCGCCGTCACCAACTGTATGGCCGCCATCGCCAGCATGACAGATCGTAGTGTTATGAGTTGTGCCTGCACCACCACTCTTCCGTTATTCAGCTTCGTCTCTATGCCGGCCAAGGGAACACAGCCATAGCACTATTCGCAATTGAAAATGCGTTCGAGTAGATCGCCGGCACGACCATGATCTACCGGTCAATCTGTAGGCTACGTCGCAACTACACTTACTCGGGATTGAATTTTTGTACTCGTGTACGCCGACTAGGTGTCCGTCGTCAGACAGTTTTGAGAGCTTCTGGGTCGTCGAAGGTCAGCTTTACTTTGTCTGAACGCTTTTTTGCCTTCTGTTTCGGGCTGAGAGCAGACATTAATCAGATAGTGTCTAATGACAGCAAAATCCGCAGAGGCAGCCTTTCGTACTCGTTCCTATGAACGGCCATCACTCAACCAGAGATCGCTTCACATAAAACCGCTTCAGCGATGTTCGCGGTTTGTTATGGTTAGCACTTTCAAGTTTTGGTTGTTCTAAGCGACCAGTAGGCCGACATTGTGTTGGATGTATCTTGATATCCTCTTGGCGCAACAATGCACCAATTCGTCGCCTTCGCTCGAATGTCTGCAATTTCGCTAGCACTTGGATTAGAATCGAGCTTTCAGCGTAGGCGCTTAATTTTGCCGGTCATTCGCAAGCCATCACGAATGTTCAGTCCCATCATTGTGAGGTTGGCCGCCCCGGCGATCAGCTCAACCACCTGAACCGTGTAAAATGTACTGTCGAACTCGCCAGCGGCAGCTTTGCCAGCCAGAAACCAGGCTGCGGGTACGAGAATCAGCAAGCCGTTTAGCGCGATTTTCGGCATTCGGGCCTTCTTGGCTTTCGTAAGCGCATCCTTGCGTTTCCGGCCCATTACCATGCCCGATCCGCCAGCAATCGCCATTGCCGGTATGAGGATGAACATGCCTTTTAGGATCAATGCCTTGACGGTTGCGACTGTTTCATGGCTCGCAAAGAGCTCGCTGGTGGCCGTTGATGTCCAGAAAAGGAGGATCATCACAAAGCCGATGCCGCCTGCGATGGCGTGAATCTTGGTTCTCATTGCGGTTCCCTCAAATTGGCTTCTGGAAAGGGCTTCGTCAGGCCGTGCAGCAATTTGGCACCGCAACCTTCTCGAACAGATGGGGGGCGGTTACAGCGCTTGAGGGATAGTGGCTGAGCTGCTGCTGAAACTCGGGGTTTGAAAACGCGGCGCGAAAGTCCGCCACAGCCTCCCAGACCGCGTAGTTCATATACATGCTGCCGTCACCAATGGCTTTATGCAGCTGGGTGCTGATGTAACCTGGCTGCTTTTTCATCCATTCGGCATCGCTCTTCCAAGCTTCAACCAAGGCGATTTGGTCAACAGGATCGACTGTGAAGAGATTGACGAGAACGACGGGTCCAGCGTCGACGCCCAATTGCCGTTCAATGGGAAACTCCGGGTCTAGGGGTTTGAAACTTACCATTGCAGTACTCCTTGAAAGCAACTTCATTTTGGTGTCATGTTGTCATATTTAGGAAGCACCAAACACAATGACAATATGTTGTCAAATAAAATGAGGAGTCGATATGCCTAACGAGCGAAGGACCGAAGCAGGAGAAGCCGTCACAGCCTTGATACTGGATGTGTTTCGGCTGAACGGTCGATTGCAGCTTGCCGGTGATCGGCTCGTATCAGAACTGGGTCTAACAAGTGCCCGATGGCAGATCCTTGGTGCCATTGCCTATTCTGATCGACCGGAATCCGTTGCCTGGCATGCACGGACGATGGGCGTTCACCGGCAGGGCGTACAACGGATCATCAATGAATTGAGCAAAGAAGGCATGGTGGAGTTTCAGCCGAACCCACACCACAAGCGGGCGCACTTGGTCGTACTGACCCCAAAGGGGCAGGAGTTATACGAAGCCGCGATTGCGAAGCAAATCCCATGGGTGAATGAACTCTCGGAAGGTCTGCCGCCCGATGATATTGCGACAGCGCGAAATGTTGTTGACCGTCTCAAAACACGCCTTGAAGAAGCCTCAATACGAGAGGTTCAGACCCCAAATCAGAGCTGACGCTTATCCAGAGTGCAGCATCGGTTATTCTGGGCTTGGAACCGACCTCTGAGGCAATCCAGCAATAAGTGTAACGAAAATGGTCAACGTCGGGTTCGAGAGGAACACGATGCTGGGGCTTCGCTGTTGCTCTATCATATTGCGCCAAAGGAACATCAGAACACGCCAAAGGGTTTCAAGCCTCTGGCGCGGTGGAAATCACATGCGAATATAGGATGCGCTAATACACTCGCTTCAGGAGGCGAAATCGCCAAACCGTCTTTACCCAATGGCCAAGTCTATTACACAGTTGGCCAAGTTGTTGAGAATCTCGCCCGAGAAGGTGTTTCTCCGAGCCGGGTTTCCACGTGATTTCCTGCGCAACGAGGGCAAGGGGGTCACGCCCGCGCAAGTTTTCGATCTGTGGCAGGCAGTTGAAGAAGAAGCCAAGCGCCCAGAATTGCCGCTCGTCTTGGGCAAACTCTTTGCTCATGCGCCATTCACGCCCGCGATATTCTCTTTCTCCTGCTCGCCCGATGTACGTACCGGGCTTCAACGACTGTCGGTGTTCAAACCGCTGATGGCACCGATCACTCTGGACCTGTCCGAGGACGATGATTGCCTTCATGTTGCAATCGGTTCAGTCGATCCCACCATTCAAATCCCACCGCGAATGCTCTGGTTCGAAGCACTTTACCTGCTGGAGTGCGCCCGTTGCCACACTGCCGAGCATATCGTGCCAGCACACGTGAAGCTTCCAGTCATTGAACATCCGGGTGAGGAATTACTTTCGTATCTGGGACGCCACCCAACGCCTGGCGCAAGCATTTCCCTTCGTCGCGAAGACGCGGACCTGCCCCTGATCACTGAAAACGAGGAAGCCTGGCCGGAATTTGAAAAGCAACTTCGTCGCAAGATGGAGTCTTATGAAACAGACACGCCCATCGTGATGCGCGCCAAGCGGGCTCTACATGACATGTTGCCTTCCGGTGAGGCAAATATTGAGGCGATGTGCAAGAGGATGGCCATGTCCAAGCGCACGTTGCAACGCCAACTGAAGGAGCAAGGTGAGACCTTCCAAACTCTGCTGGAATCAACCCGTTTAGAACTGGCGATGCACTATCTGAGTGAGGAGGGGCTAAACGTCGAGGAAATCTCTTATTTGCTGGCATACCGCGAGCCGAACTCATTCTATCGCGCGTTCCAAAGCTGGACCGGCATGACCCCGGCCGAGGTGAGGGATATGTCGGAACTTAGTCCGCGCCCACAACGCAAGTGAACTGCCGCGCTATCGTACGCTCCAATCTGCGTTTGTATCCGGAGATTCCGAACGCATCGACTTGGACCAAACGGAGCAAATGATCCGGTACAAGACAAGTTGTCCAAAACAATTGGAGAAAATAATGGCAAACACACAGCAAGTTGCGCTCGTTACCGGTGCATCGTCGGGCATGGGTAAAGTGATTGCTCAGCAACTGATCAAGGATGGATTGACTGTCGTCGCCGCCGCCCGACGGGTGGAGCAAATGGACGATCTGAAAGCGCTCGGCGCGCATCCTGTTGCCATGGATGTCTCGGATGAGGCCAGTCGCAAATCCGCTGTCGCTGAGATCACCAACAAGTTCGGGGGCGCGGATGTGATGGTGAACAATGCGGGTTTCGGACTTTATGGTGCGGTCGAAGACGTGCCGATCGAGGAAGCACGCTATCAGATGGACGTGAATCTGTTCGGTGCTGCTGCGTTGATACAGGAACTGCTTCCCTACATGCGCGAGAAACGTGCGGGCAAGATCATCAACATAACGTCGATGGGTGGCAAGATCTATACGCCCTTGGGTGCTTGGTATCATGCCTCGAAACACGCTCTCGAAGGTTTGTCTGACTGCCTGCGCCTTGAGCTGAAACAGTTTGGTATTGACGTGGTTGTGGTCCAACCCGGCATCATTCAGACCTCTTTCGGAAATGTTGTCGAAGGCCCGATGCTGAAGTTTTCGGGCAATACGGCCTATGGACCGATGGCCAAAACCGTCGCCAAGGCAACCGCCGAAAACTACAAGGATGGTGGCGGCTCGTCTCCACAAGTGATTGCAGATGTTGTGTCCCGGGCGGTGAAGGCCCGCAGACCCAAGACCCGCTACGCCGCCGGAAAATACGCAAGCTTGATGATGGGCGTCCGCAAATGGTTGGGCGACCGTGCTTTCGACCGCATGGTCATGTCGATCGCTCGCTGATCCTGCTTTCCCCAACTCGCTCCGACCGAACACTTAAGGACAATCAGATGAAAACCAACAACGCCATTACTCACTTGAACCCGCAGAAATGGGCCGACACCTCTCCCGCCGAGAGGTTAGCCCTACTGGAAGCTGTACGCGAAAACCTAAAGAAATTTGGCGGTGAACTCGCTGTCTCGGACACGGCCATGAAGAATGATCAGATGGGTGAAGAGATTTATACTGACCCGTTATCAATGATCGCCACGATTGTTCCGATGGCCAATACCGTTTCTGCTGCAATCGACGTTTATGAAGGCATCGTGCATGGAAAGATGCCGGAGCCGATTAGCATCACCAAAGTTGGTAATGATCGCTATGACATTGCGGTCTTCCCAATCGACACCAAGGACAAGCTGATGAACGGCGACCGGAAGGATTTCATTCGGGTCAAGGGCGAACCGAAGCAAGTGAATCCGATGGACAAATCTGCCGGGATCACCGCCGTATTGGGCGCAGGGAACTATTCGTCGTCTTTGGAGATGCTCAAGGCAATCTTCTTCGACAACAAGGTCGTGGTGCACAAACCACACCACCTGAATGCCGATAGCGATAAGGTTTGGGAAAAGGTCATGGCCCCGCTGATCGATCATCAAGCCCTGGCTTTCGCTGATCACGACCAAGGCCGTGTGCTGACGACTGATACCAGGATCGACAAGATCTACTTTACGGGCGGTGCGGGTACCGCCAAAGCAATTCAAAGCGCCACCCAGGCCGAATTGATCTCCGAATGCGGAGGCAACAACCCGGTGATCATCGTGCCGGGCGACCGCCCTTGGACCGATAAGGAAATCGCTCATCAAGCACACCAGATCGTCACGATTAACAAGCTCAACGGTGGAGCTGTCTGCGGTCGGGTTCAAACATTGGTTACCTCGAAACACTGGGCCCAGCGGGATCAGTTCCTGGATGCCATTCGCAAGGCGATCGTCGAAGACACGCCCGCCGAGGGCACCTATTATCCGGGGGCTGGCGAGGTGAAAGACGGGTTCCTCAACGCCTATCCGCAAGCTGAGCGGCTGTCACCGGAGGGCGGTCTGTTCAAGGCGGCTGAAAACCTGCTGATCACCGGGATCGAAGTGGACAGTTATGGCACACGCAACGAGGCTTTCTGCCAGATCACAGGTGAGGTGCCGTTGGACGTGCCTGCCAACGCTACCGAATTCCTGCCCGCTGCAGTTGCCTTCTGCAATGAAAAGCTGCTTGGCACGTTGGGCAGCGCAATCCTGATCGACGAGGACACCAAGAAAACGCATCAGGCTGCTCTGGACCGAGCGATAACTGATATGGAGTACGGCGCAATTGCCGTAAACGCCATGCCACCATTCATCTTCCTTTCACCCTGGTTGACATGGGGCGGCAACGAAGAAGGCAAGGAGTTCGTCTCGGGAGTCGGCAATTTCGGCAACGCCATGTGCTTCGAGAATGTCGAGAAATCGATCTTGACTGCTGGCTTCATGTCGCCTGGTCACATGATAAAAACCAACAAGGGCGCCTTTGACACGCTGGCTACGGAAATGGCCAATTATGCGGTTGAGCCATCCTGGCGAAACCTAACATGCCTGATGGGTGGTGCTATCATGGGTGGTTTCCGTCGGAAGGATTTCTGAGGCCAGTAACCCGGAGCCACGGTGCGTTGTACGTGATGACCCTAATACCATTTTGGCGGTAGGGTTTGAGGTTGTGGGCGTTTTTTCAAAATGCTGGATTGGGCGGTTTTGCGACTCTCGCGACCATTGGGGGCAGGCATTTACCTTCTGATAGAGGCGTTTGATTATGTTAAAGACGACCTACCCCGGACGTTCAACTCGAGTTTTGAGATTTCCGTGTTGGCGGGCAGAATAGCCATTCTTTGACCGCGTGCATTTAATTGGCGTTGGCTCTTAGACGATCCACTCAAAGGCATACCCGGCTCCAATCGACCCGAAGACAGCAAGCAACAGATATAACATGAATGGCTTCAGTTTGAGCACCGGTGCGATGGCCATTGCACCCCAGATGCTGACTACGCCACCCGATACAAGGAAAGCCATCGCTGCGCCTTCGGACATGCCGTTGTCGATCAGCCCTCGCGTCATTGGGAGTGCCGCGTACCCGTCGATATAGGCTGGGGCACCAATGAAGACAGCGGCGGGTATGGCCCACCATTTGTCTTCCCCGACATATACTGCTAGCGATCCGGGCGTCAGTGCCGTGTTCAGGGCGTACTCGGCTGCAAACGCCGGTATCAGGCAAATTAGGATAAGCCGACTGGTTGCCGAGAACTGTTTGCCAAAGGAACGTCGTCTCGCCTCGGACCTCCATACCCAAGGATCATAGGGCTGACCTTCGCCGCATCGCGCAGCACTTACTTGGCGAGCGAGATCATTATCGCGAAGCGCATTCATTGCCCAAGGCGCCCTGGAAAATAGCCCGGTAATCGCCCCCCCGAATACACCCAATCCGAAAGCTGCAAGAGTTTTGCCAATCGCAAAGCTCAGACCCAATGTTGCGGCGGTGGTCGCGAGCATCGCCGGGTCCGTTATCGGAGAGGACAGCCAGAATGCCATGATCGGTGCAAGCGGTACACCTGCAGCCAGCAACCCAGCCATTAACGGCAACACTGTAACACCGCAGACGGGCGTAACAGCTCCGATCAGCGACGCGGCCAACACCGATCGAAATGTCCTGCCCTCAAAGGCAGCAGCAATATGAGTGTCCGCGCTGCTGGCAATGATCCAGGCCGCAAGGATGATACCCGGAATGACGATTGGGGCGACGACAATCAAGCCCAAGACGACAAACTTTACAGCGTTTGCCGCGTGTTCCGGCCAAACAAGACAGACACCCGACAACAGCACCAGAGAAACGCCCCACATCAGATTTTTCCGGGTAGATGGTCGATGGGCAGCGGTTTGATCGGACATTACCTACTCCTTTGAACTTGAAAATTAGAGTGGCACGAGCCATCTTTGAAACGAATAGTTTCAATTTCAGATATTGGAAAAACAGATGGAGAAACTGGATAGCGATCTTTTGCGAACCTTCGTCGCCGTGGCTGAGGCTGGCAGTGTCACGGATGGTGCAGCTCGTATCCACCGGTCCCAATCTGCAACGAGCCTTCAGATCAAACGCCTGGAATCCATTCTGGGCCGCCCTGTTTTTGATCGGCATGGTCGCGGGGTTGTGTTGAGCGATGCGGGGCAGACGTTGCTGTTTGTTGCGAAAGACGTGACGGCCCGCCTCGACGCGGTACAGCAGGAGATTTCAACTAATTCTGTGAGCGGAAAACTACGCTTGGGCATACCCGACGATCACGGGCGCGCCAAACTCGCGACGATTATTGCGGCGTTTACCAGTCATCATCCTAAAGTCGAACTGGAGGTCACCTGCGCCTTGAGCGCACATTTTCCTGATGCGCTCGACAAAGAGCTGTTGGACCTTGCGGTTTACGAGGTCGAAACTCCATCTGGTTTTGAGGAACTCCTTTATGAAGACCCGACTTGTTGGGTGTCTTCGGCACATCGGGATTTTTCAGCCGATGAAGTCCTACCAGTGGCCCTTTTCGATGAAGCGTGTTGGTGGCGCGACGCTGCAATCAGTTCGTTACAAGCCCGCAGAAAGCCATACCGTATCGTCTATTCGAGCCAAAGCGTTTCTGGCGTGATTGCAGCGGTAGAGGCAGGGATCGCGGTTGGATTGTTGGGCCGGTCGTCGCTTCACATCGGGCTATCCGTGGTCAACGAGACATTGGGATTTGGTAGCACACCTGCCTCCAAACTTGTGATGACTTCAGGCAGACCGAAAGGGCATGGGCCGCAGGACGCAATGAAAGCTGCTATTCGAACGGCATTCTTGTCCAGAGCATGATGGGCCGTTCTAGCCCTTTTCCAACCTTCTTTGCATGAAGGATCAATGGCCGCTTGCAGGTGAATTGAAGCAATGGACGTTGGGCGCGATGATTAGCTGACCACTCAACCAAAGATCGCTTCACAAAATTCTCTATGCCATCACGTATGTCATCCAAATGAACGGTCTGCTGGCGGAAGATGGTGAGATCGGTCAATAAACGCTGCATCAGGTACTGATGCTGAACAGAGCTGTCACGGCAGCCTTTGGGGAGGGCAAGAAAGTATTAAGCAGCGCCAACGAAAGTAGTCTGACTCGCCACATGTCGCGCTTTCTTCTGGCGAGGCGGCGGTGGGTCCAATCGTGGGAGGGCAATGTCTTAACCTGTCTGAATGCCGGGAATGTCGGCTATGAACAAAAGTGACCATCTTCTAGAATACTGAACTTGTCGCGGCCAACTAACCTACAGACTAAGTTCTCAGTGTGCTGGTCAACTCATCCTATACCCAACATTTCTAAGCGTAACGATCCGCTGACCCTCGCTTCCAATTTTGCGCCGTAGGCGACCAACGTAAACATCGACGACGTTGGTTAATGGATCTTCGTTCATGCCCCATACGGAGTTTAGGATGCGCTCTCGGGACAGAACCCGACCCACATTTGTTAGAAATAGTAGAAGAAGATCGCGTTCTTTTTTAGATAACTGAACCTCCTTGCCAGCCACGGTCACGTGAAGGGAGCGTCTGTCAAAGCTCAGGGTTCCGCATTTGATGACGGTGTCTCCGAGATCGCTGGCATAATTGTTGGCGCGCCGGTGCAGGGCTTCAATGCGCGCGATGAGTTCGTCGAAGTCAAACGGTTTCGGAAGATAGTCGTCAGCGCCAATTTTCAATCCTTCGACCCGTTCTTCGGGGCTGTCCAATGCGGTTAGCATCAGGATGGGGATTTTGGATTTACGGGCGCGCAACTTGCGGCAGACATCCTGCCCTTGAATTCCCGGCAGCATCAGATCCAAAAGGATGACATCGTATTCGCCTGTGGTCACGTGCTCTAGAGCTTCTTCCCCGCTTGAGGCATGATCGACGGTCCAGCCTTCTGCGGACAAACCACGACGGATGAAATCGGCAACGCGTACCTCGTCTTCCACAAGTAGAATATTCATGTCAGCCTCAATTCGCTCGGTGCTTCAATCCATCACAATGCCAAAAGGAGTATGGCCGCTTCGGTTCTGGAAACAGAAATTCAGATATACAAAAAAACATCAGCCCATCTCTCGCCACGTATCTGATTGCACAACTTTCATCCGTGGCCCTTTGGGCAGTGTTAAGACAATTTTCAAACCACCCTTTCGACGGTCCTGAAGGTCAACGGTTCCACCATGGGCCTCGACAATTGATTTGACGACTGGAAGGCCAAGACCGCTGCCCTCGATTCCCTGACCCGAGGCGTTCGAACCCCTATAGAAGCGGTTGAACGCCTGGGACTTTTCTGCAGCGCTTAAACCGGGCCCGTTGTCTTCGATTGTAATTGAGCAAGAGGCGAGGCCCTCTTCCAGCTTGGCCTCGATCGTAGGACCGCCATAGCGCCGGGCGTTTTGCAGCAATGCCAAAAGGGACTGGCGCAGGCGAACTTCGTCGACCGAAGCGACAACTTTGTCCCTGGGCGTTTCAACCTGAACCGGCTCAGGGAACATGGCGATGGCATCGTGCAATATCTTTCGCAAGTCGGTCTTCCTGCGATCAAGCCGAAGCTGACCCGCCTCGAACCTTGCCACCGTCAACATATCGTCGACGATCTGATTGGTGTGCTTGGCAGAATCCCGGATACGGGCCAGGGAATCTGAGACTTCTTCGGACAGCTTGTCAGATGTCCTTAATGTGACATCGGCCTCGCCAAGTATGATCGCCAGTGGCGTGCGCAATTCGTGGCTTATGTCGGCCATCAGCTGTTTGCGGTTTTCTTCCCCGGTCTCAAGTTTGTCGATGAGTTGCTGGAGCTCGGACGTTCTTGCCGCGACGGTTTGTTCAAGTTGTCTTTTTTGTTCCGCGCGGCCGGCTTCACGTGCGGCCAAACCTTCGGCCATGCTATTCAGAACGGTACCGAGTTCCCTGAACTCGCGACTGCCACCAAGCCTCACAGGCTCAGAGTAGTCGGCCCTGCGCAGATGGCCGATACCTTCGGCAAGTCGGATCAAAGGCTTCCTGATCTGACGATTGAATGACACGAGGGCCACCAGAAGCACTCCAATGGCAGCTGCCACAATCATGTAGACCAATCGTTTGTTCCATTCCCTGAAAACCGTGGCCTCTGTCAGAACGTCTTCGACTTCCTCGATCTCTTCATCAAGCGCGGATTTAATTTTTCGGTCAAGTTCGTCATCGATGTCTCCGTCCAGAAGGGCTGCCAGACGTTCGATGCGAACAAAGGTTTCAACCGGGCTGCCTTCTGCTGTGAGGCTGGCAATGGCTGCGTTCACGGATTCAATGTCGTCCTCAATCTGATCGAGCAATTCCAGTTCTTCGATTTCCTCGTCGCCGACCATTTGGATTTCGCGCGCGATGACATTTCGAATGTCTTCAAGAGTTTTCGCGATTTTAACTTGCAGCTCTGCTTCCCGGGCACCGTCATCCCGATCCCCGATCAGAAGCGCGTCGCCATGTTGTTTGAACAGGCGGTAAAGGTCTGCCTCAAGCCGGAGATGGAGCCCATAAGATTCTTGAGCCAGCAATATCCGGGCGTCCCACCAACGGGTTTTTTCCAGACTGTAGAGGGTCAGTCCCGCAAGCCCGCACAGAAACCCGACGAGAACAGCGGCGTATACTCCAAACAGGGTGGATGAGCGCATATCAAATGACCTTTGAATTCTCATTCAGATTAGAGGTGACGTGATCATCGGCCAATATTATCGTTGCCGACGAAAGCTCTTGAAACGCCGCGAGCAGTTCAGCTTGTTGATGTCGGCAGGCAGCCCACCTGATTGAGGAGATTACAACAACTTCGGCCTCGCACAGTACAGCGCGCGCAAGATCTAGCCGCAAAGTTTGATCAGATGACAGCCCGTGGCCGTTTTCAGCGATACGTTGGTCAAGACCTTCGGGGGCCATGAGCAAGTCGGATAGACCTAACTGCCTCAGCACTTTCGCGATCCTGCGGTCGCTGGGCCGTTTCCGGCACATCAAGGTTGCGGATCGGCGCAAACTGCCCTGAAGCCCGATATGGGCGTCTCCGATGAGCGCGAGTTTTGGTGGAATTTGATGCTCACCATAGCGCACTTCAATGCCCTCATAAGTGTCAAAGCCCGCGATACATCGCGCGAGCTTACTGGCGTACGGTCCCGTCAACTCTGAGGTCTTGTTCGGTTTGGCAACAAATGTGAAAGGTGCTTCGTCAAGTTTTCCGGTGACGTTAATGACTACGGCATCGGTTTGTTGTGCGACGTTTCGATTGACCGTTGGCTCCGAAAGAAGCCGTTGAGCTTTCTCGCGCGCAACGCGCCAGGCACAGTGATGATCCCAAGCACTCGCGAGATTTTGTAACGGAAGCGCGATCAATGCCATCACAGCAAGGCAGGCCGCAACGGTCGCAGGGGCGATGCCTGTTTGGCCAGCTTGCCAAAGCATCAAGAGACTCACGAATGCTACGCCCAATCGCAGGATCGCCTGAAGGCCAACCACGCGGCCACGGCGTGCCAGCGCATCATGGCGTAGCGTTGCACCTTGCGTGTCTAGCTTCTGTAATTCGCGGTCTGTCCTGCCCATTAGGTCGAGTTCAGGGGCAATCGCAATCCGCTCGATCATGGAGATCGCAATGCTGGCCCGGCGCCGGCGCAGTCTTCGGTGCCTATACTCAAGATGCCAGGCCATTGCCGCTGCTAGCAGCAGAGTCAAACCAAGTGCTGCAATTCCACTGACCGCAAGTACGGGATTTAGATAAAATAGAATGGCTGCGGCGCCTGGGATTATAACCGCCGCAGAACAGACGCTTGGTAAACCGCGTCCAAACCAAATGCGGGCTGCTGACAAATCACCAACAAACCTTAAGGACAGCGCGCCGACTCGGCGTCTCTCATGGCGCGATTTGGGAAGTTTTGCGATCTGCTGATAGAGCGCACGCCGCAATGAGATCGCATAGCTTTGGCCGAGCGCTTCCGCACGATATCGGCACAGGAACAGACATGCGGCAGTGCCTACACCGGAACCGGCCAATTGCAATACGGTCTCTATGGCAAGCGCATGTCCCGCGTGTATCGCCCCAAACGCGTCCCGTGTCGCGAAAGCAGCAAAGGCTAGTGCAACCGCTTGAATGACACTGCTTGATACCACGAGGACCGCATCGATGATGCGATCCCGTGTGGCCAACCTGGGGAGGGGGGTCATGCGGCCACGTTCTCTGGTTCATGCCGCATCAGGGGGGCAACATGTTGGGCGATCATTGCAGGCGACCAAAGGTCTTCACGCGATAGGATCGGGCACCCGGTGGCTTCGAGCGCTTCGGCCGAAGCGAGGGGTGAGCAACTTACCTTCCCGGAAATCGCAAATGGGCTTAGCCCAACCCGTTTAAGCACGGTGACGCCGCCTAATGCGCTCAGCGCATCTGGTGCTGCAAACAGGATGCCATCCAGACGATCCCGAATGCGTGAGGATCGGAGTATTGCGCGGGTTTCCTGTTGGAATACGCCATCTGCGATTTCTACAACCACCACCTCGGCCCCTCGCGATGCGGCTGTCGCGACCAGAGTGTCAAAGCCGGTTTCGATCTTCTCCAGCGGCATCCGATAGGTTGATGCCATCCCGACATCCGTAAAATCAAGCGCGGGCGCGCCTGCATCCTCAAAACTGTTGAAATCGCCAAAGGCCCCGGTGCCTGTGGCTTTGACACCCGACGCAGAATACCCCGCACGCGTCAAGCCATGCCCCAGGCTTGACGCAGCGGTTGTCTTGCCGGAATTCATCGATGCCCCAAAAACGCCGATAACAGTCACTTGGTTATTGGCCGGCAATTGGGGCAGAGCATAGTCCGCGATATTGATCACCCGATCTTTGGCGTCGGTGAGAAGGCCTAGGGGTTTCAACCGTGTGGGGTCCTCCATACGGATATGCGCGGCATCCACCCGGCCCGCTACGCCGCCGCCCGCAACCAGATCGATGAGATCATCGTCGACAACGGCACTGGCAAGAAACTGGTCTGGCGCATAGCGATCACCCAGGCACAAAACAACAAAATCGCCTGGATAGCTGGTCGAAACACGCCGTTCGGCTAGCTGTATTTTCTTGTGGTGCCCGATCTCGACGATCTCGCAGAGGATCAGATCGCCTGCTTTTGCGTTGCTCATCCCAGTGCTGAGCCCGTGAACATCCGACCGATCAACGCGGCGGGTTGTGAATGCCCATTTTGCGATTTCACAAGCGCTGAGGGGGATTGGGGGAAACTGTTTCATGTTTTGCTCCGTGGCTGACGTGTCCATGGTTTCATCTTGTCAGCACCGTGTGAGAAAGGTTGCAAAGGTGCATGAAGGGACGTGGTGCGATTGAATGAACAGCAGATGAACGCGATGTTTGAGCGGGGGAATTGGGCGCGAGCTTAGATTCGTAGCGGCCCCAAAATCCCGGGTTGGCAGAGAAAGACGGATTGAGCTAAACACCCAACGTCGGGTGGTCGGCGATCAGTCGTCATCGCCGTCATCATCCCCATTGTCGTCCCCGCTATCATCTCCACCGTCATCATCACGGTCGTCACCGCCACCCTTTCTGCCAGAGCCGTCATTGCCGTCATCTCGCTCTCCTCCGTTCCGATTTCCCCGATCTTCACGCTCGTCTGGATCATCATTCTTCCTGTCCGAGCTTTGCCGTAATTCCCTGATCGTAATGCGGCTGTCACCATTTCGGTCGATATCCTCAATCAATCTGCGCGCACCTGCTTCTCCGAATGCAGCCACAAGTTCATTGAAACTAAGAACGCCGTCAGAGTTTGTATCGACAGAGCGAAAGCTCGCTGTCTGTGCAGTGGCTTTGCCCGATAGACCAATCCCGATCATCAAGATAAGAGCGAAAATGAACGAATAGAACGTATGGCCGGATGTCCTTATTCTGCACTTTGTCGCCTCGCGTCGATCTAACAACAAAGATATCCCTTTAACCGACGTTTGTTCCTTGAGATTCAAGTATTTCTATCTCAGTAGGACAAGATAGCGCGCTCGGATGAAGCGCTGATATTCTGCTGATGAACGTCAGATGAATTTTGGTGACGCTATGGAGTGCTTTGCAGATTGTTTGGCGTGGAATTTTAACTAGGGTTTTCGCTGGCTAAATTTATCAGATGATAAATTAACTATACTTTGCAGCCGCGTGAGTTATTGGGTCCGATATGTTTACTTAATGTCAGCTTGCAACAGACCTTCAGTCAGTTCACTTCCCGACTGAGAGTATTTAATACTTTCGTATTAAGTGCTTCTACCCGAAAAAACCTAGAGGCTTGTCAATTGTTTTTATGGAGCTTGACCAGTTCGTGACAGCTTCTTAGTTGGTTGTACCATCGCATAACTCGTCAGTGAGTCTGGCGACTTTCTTAAATATACCAACAACTTGCTTGGCCTCACCGTTAGAAGGCATACCAAGAGATTCAACGTTAAGCCACAGCCGACGTCTGAATGCTCGCACGGTCAGTTGATCAACCATTTGCTCCGAAGCTTCCATTTTTCGTCAACGTAAAAAATATATTCTTACAAATGTTTAAGCTTTATGAAAGGTCGGTTAAAACTCTGAATACTCTACGGACCACTTAGTCGTTTGGTAACGAGGCGAAGGTCTGATGCTGAGTTCTGTTTTATCCGTTTTGGCTGGCGTTCTTTTTGAGCTCGGTCATTTGTGGCCCGCATTCCTTCTTGGTTCGGAAAGTGTACTGGCTTTTACAACCAACACTGCCCAATATTTGGCCCTTGCCTGCGTTGTCGCACTGAGTTTTTTGCACAGAGGGCACAATAACTCCCGAGACCCTAGCGCAGCAGTTTTGAAAGTGACATCGGAACCCAAGTGTCTTCCCCGTCAAGGGACAAGCGATCTTCCTTGTTTGGATGACAGATTGGTTGATCAGCTGTTTCTTCACGCCCAAGCAGTTCGAAGCAACAGGCACCCAGTTCGACATTCTACTTCCACGATCACAGCGAGAATTGGATAGCAAATGTCGAGACACAAAGGTGATGCCACCTCTGTGCTGGCCAGATTTGGCGAAAGGTTTGGCTTGGTTCAAAAACTCGTCATTACCATCCCACCTGCAAACAATAGGACTCGTCCAATCAATCAAATGCGCGGTGCGGGTCAGATCAACAATTCTAAGGCCAAAAAGGAGCCAAACATGTCGTTGGACATTTCTAAACTAAGTGAAATCAAAGGTCTTCTGGGGGCGTGCCTCGTCGACAGCGATACAGGCCTTACTTTAGGCACAGAAGGCGGTTCCAAGTTTGATCTTGATACCGCCGGGGCAGCGAATGTTGAAGTCGTCCGTGCCAAACTTCAGGCAATTGAAGCTTTGAAACTTAACGATACCATCGAAGACATTCTGATCACGCTTGGCAAACAGTTTCATCTGGTTCGTCCACTAGACAAAAACCCAAACATTTTTGTGTATGTCGCGTTGGATAAGAAGACCGCCAATCTGGGGCTCGCCCGATTGCAAGTAAAAGCTGTTGAAGAAACGCTCAGCCTCTAGCCTGCAACGAAATGCCAAATGGACTTAGCCATCCCGTTATGGCTGAGTTCACTTAACCCCGCATTAGTAACTGCGATAAACGGATCCAACGGTAATGTCGGAGGTCTTAAAATGAAAATACTCGTCGCAGAAGACGACAAAAAGACCGCCGAATTTGTCAATTCCGGGCTGAGATCGAACGGTTTCAGTGTGGAGTGGTATGATGATGGTCGAGATGCTCTCTCATATTGTTTGTACAACGAATGTGACGCCATAGTCTTAGACCGTATGTTGCCCGGAATGGATGGTCTCTCTGTTCTCAAGGCCTTGAGGGCCGCGAAGAAACAGACCCCAGTTTTGTTCCTCACATCAATAGGCGACGTTCAGGACAGAGTTGAGGGTTTGACCGAAGGTGCGGATGACTACCTGGTTAAGCCTTTTCATTTTTCAGAACTTCTGGCGCGCCTAAACAGCATTATCAGACGACAGCCGACTGGCATTGCCTCAACTGGGCTTCAAGTCCACGATCTTTCGATGGATCTGCTCAGCAGGGTGGTGAAAAGGCAAGACGTTACAATAGACTTATTGCCCCGTGAATTTGCGCTGTTGGAAGTTTTGATGCGGAATGCCGGTCGGATCGTGACACGCAACATGCTTTTGGAGCAAGTCTGGGACTACAACTTTGATCCAAATTCGACCGTGATTGAAACGTATATAAGTCGCCTGAGGTCGAAGATCGACAAACCCTTCGAGACGCCACTTTTGCACACGTCTCGAAACGTTGGATACAGCCTTCATGGGCCGCTCTAGCATTCTCTCAGGTGCTCCGTTCCGATCGGCTTGTTTCGCGGCATTGATAGTCTGGATCATAACTGCAGTGTTTGGCTCTGCTGTCTACTTAGCGCTTGCAGACAGGCTTCGCAGTGATCTCCAGCAACAAATCCTCGATGAAGAGCTCCTGCTTCATGAGATTTTACTGGACGGCGGCTCAGAAGCAGTTCAGCGAGCAATTGAACATTTGAATAGTCCCATTCGAACTGGGCTTCACGTAGTCGCGCTGTTCGACCAGAACGGTTCAGCACTTGCTGGATCAGTTGCGAAAACGCCCGATACGATAGGTTGGCACGAAGTCGATCCGGATTTTTTGCAAATCGGTGGGACCGCCCCCGTCTATCTTCTCCATGTATCAGAGTATCTTGGGTATCGCACAGTGGTCGCTCGCAGCCTGACACCACCTAATCAGGCTTTGAAAACCCTTTGGGAAGGGTTGTTGCTGCTGACGCTTTCGACAACTGCCGCTGTCCTGGGTCTTGGCTATTACTTCAGCGCTCAAGACCATCGAAAACTTCAAAGGATTGAGCGAACCCTCGACCAGGCCTTTCAAGAAGATATCAGCCTTCGTCTTCCCGTGTCAGATACAAGCGACCTAAGCGATCGAATTTGCCACATGATCAACCGACGTCTCGACTGGATTTCGAGCTCACTCAACTGTGCTCAATCGACTGCGGTCACAATTGCCAGCGATTTGAGGAGCCCTTTGTTGAACGGGTTCATGGCTTTACAAAAGGTATATTGCGAAGTTGAGCATGGTGGTGACCCACGACAAGGCCTCGACGATTTAGAGAAAAATCTTAGGCGCATCAGAACTGTCTTCGACACAGTACTCACAGTATCTCAAATCGAGGCTGGCCGGCATGAAGTAAGCTTCCAAACCGTCAATTTGAGTGCACTCGTTGAGAGTGTGGCAGAGGCGTTTCATCCGGTTGCGGCGGAAGCAGGTAAACACATCACCGCTGACTACAACGCCGACACGATTTTGATACGAGGCGACGAAGACATGCTGAAACGGCTGCTCGTCAATCTTGTGAACAATTCACTCCGGTTTTGCCCTTCTGGATGTTGGATCAGGATTTCCCTAACGGCCACGACTGAAGCGATACAGCTGATTGTTGAAGACAATGGACCGGGGGTTCCGGATCCACAAATCAGCAAGATTTTTGACGCGTTTTTTCGAGTTGACCACACAAAAAACGACACTGGAAATGGGCTCGGCCTATCGCTTGTTAAGGCCATCGCAATGCGGCACGGCGCACTTATCACCGCAGAAAACAACAAACCGGGCCTGCGGGTATGTGTGAGCTTTGGAAAGCCGCCGATTGCGGCCCGAACACAAGCTGATGATTTGTGCAGCTCAGAATTCTAACCATCACCTAGACCACTCAAACCTGAAAGTTCAACCTCTTTGATCGGAAACACAATGATGAAAAATGCAATATTCCTAGTGGCACTCCTGCCTGCGAGTGCGGCGACTGCGGGCGAGACAGTATTCCAATGCAGGTCAGAAACAAACGGAGAAGTAATCCAGGTTTTTCAGGATGCCGACCTCTCAGAAGCGCGACTAATAGTGCAGGATACAGAAGGCATGGCCTCTGTCGCACACGGTCTGGACGGCATAACATTCATCCACATCAAGCCCGACGAAGTCTGGACGTTGGTGCTCCATTTTCCAACCATGACCTATGAGTTGTCCACTCATGGTGCCACACCAATCGAAGATCACGGACATTGCACAAAGAGTGGATGATCAACACAAATCACTCGGTGTTCATCGGGTAGATCGCAATAACCTTTCAAAAACGTAAGGATGGTGAAAACCCGCTGGCAAGATCACGTTGCAGAAGGTGCTGTCAGGTTCGGAACTGAAGCCGAATACTCGACTGAGGAAGCACTCGTACCCCTTCTTGAGGGTATTACCGGTGCCGTGAAGACACGGACCACTCACTCGTAAGCAAGCTTCCCTCAGTCAAAGCAGCGCGCCCTTCCTCCCCCTCGGAAGGGCGCGTTGTAGGTTCAACTAAACCTGCTTTCTGTTGCTTCCTAATACCGGCCGTGAACTCCTTGTGCGTTGGCTGTCAAAAATGGCTCGATGTGCTCAATCAAGTGCAGCTTGCATGGACGTCAAAGCGTTGACTCTACTGAGCTTCGCTGGGTTCGCATCGCCAGTGTTGCAACACATTCGGCCAAATTCCCCATTTTTCGAATGAAAATGCAGCTAAAACCCTCAGATCACATACTCGATCCGCCAGAACAGGTTCGTCGTTAGCCGAACAACATGGTGACGACACAAAAACCGGACTAAAGAAGAATGAAACGCTCAAACATTGTATCTGGAGCAGCCTTTACTACCGCGTTGTATGCTGCGGTTGTCATACTTCTTTCGGTTGCAGCATTGGCATTTTTGACATTTGAAAGAATTCGTGGCGACTTGCAGCGTGAAATGGACTCGTTGCTAATCGATGAAATGCGTTTCATACAAGAAATTCTGGACGATAACGACAACGATTCCGACGTGGTGCAAGCGATTGATGACGCGACACTCTGGTTGCCGTTCGACACGAGTTTGATTGGTCTGTTCGATAGTCAAGGGAAGCGTCTGGCTGGAAACATCGACGAGTACCCATCCTTTCGAGGCTGGGGGGAAATCGAAGATGATGGCATTAACCTAGGCGGTGAAAAGCGTATCCATCGTGTAAATGTGCAAACCTACCGTGGCTTCGTAATCGTGGTTGGTCGCGATCTTGCATTTGTAACAAGCACACTTCGATCGTTGGCTTGGTCTTTGGTTGCAATCGGATTAGGAGCAACGCTTTGCACGCTATTGGTTGGCTACATCACCAGCATAAGAACATATCGCAAACTTGATCAAATGGCGAAGACGCTCAACAAAGTCTCAAGAGGGGAAGTCAAAGCGAGGCTTCCGGTCGGCAAGAACAATGATCAGATAGACCGGGTTTCAAGGCTAATGAACAGCCATCTCGACAACCTGACTGCTTTGATGTCAACAACACGATCAGCCGCTGCGGCCATTGCGCATGATCTGAAGAACCCGCTCACCCATGCTTACATCACGCTTCAGCAAGCGAGGGATTCACTGCAATCGGAGGGTAAATCTGTCGAAGCTATTGACCAAATTCAATCTGAACTTGATCGGCTCAAATGGACCTTTGAAACAGTTTTGCGGATCAATCGCATCGAAGAAGGCAACAGTTCAAAAGCGTTCAGCTATCTGGATTTGAATAGACTGGGTCGAGAAGCTGTTGAGAACATGATCCCGCTAGCGGAATTGAAGGCACAAAGCCTTAGTTTTGTGGAGAACCAATCAGGGCGCACACTAATCGAAGGCGATGAGGGTATGCTAAAACAGCTCTGTGCAAACCTTTTGCAGAACTCAATTGATCATTGTCCAGAGCATTCCAAGGTTCTGCTGATCGTTGAACAAGAAGAAAGCATCGTTACGCTTTCGGTAGTCGACAATGGCCCTGGCGTTCCAGAAAACACACTAGGTAAGCTTTTTGTTCCTTTCTATAAACTGGAAAGTGAACGTAACAGTGTTGGGAATGGTTTGGGGTTGGCGCTAGTGAAAGCTATTGCAGACCACCATTCGTCGCTCTTAACTGCCATAAACAATTCACCTGGGTTGACTGTTTCAATTCAATTCGAAGTTGCGTAAGGGCACTTAATAGGTGAGCGAACCTATCTTGGTGTTTACGAAACTTGGGACCGAAGAAGGTAGTCGAACAACCAAAGCCGGGAGAGACTGTCTCGAAACAGCGACCGTTCGAGGTGTCGACAGGGCGGGGATGCCCCGCTTTGATGTAATCAGGTAATTCGGCGTTTCTAAACAAACCCAATATCGCTGACGGAAGCAATTCGTCGCGATGGGTGTGGATAAATTAGTGGACCTAGATTGGCTATAGAAGAAGAACGAACTGCTTAAACGAGCCGAGTCGGATTTAACGTTGTACAACTTAATCCTGTTGGTGGCTTCAAACGGCAACTTCTAAGGCCGGCTGATCGTTGTGCGTGCATTGACCGTGTGTGCTTCAGGCTCAGCGTCTTGGAAACGCCCCGGTGGCCGACATCGAATACCAGAACCGTTTTGAAATCGGTCTAATCGGTCTAATCGGTCTTGGTATAGTTGGCTGACTGCCTAAAGCCCGTGCGGCCTGGAGTATTGGGCTACTTTGATGTGATGGAAAACCTTTGAGTCGCAAAAGGCAAATCCAGTGTGCCTATCAAAAGTCGAATCACTCAAAATCAATGGCTTACTGGTCGCCGAATGGCAAATCTATGTGTCGCCCTACATAATTTCCCCTGATTATGATGAACCACACTAGGTTGCTAAAACCTTTGTGTTTTATGGCTGTAGCCTCACCAGCGTGTTTCATTGGATTTTATCCGATTACACCACTATACTTTCATTGAGTGGTATATTTTGTGGTATTTTCATGGCTGCGCTCAGCGGGAAGCTGACAAAGAAGCTGGTAGAGAATCTCGGCCCGGGTCGGCATGGCGACGGTTCTGGCCTTTATCTCGTTGTCGATCCCTCGGGCGCACGGCGCTGGATTGTGCGCGTAACGGTCAAAGGTCAGAAGAACCGCAAGGGTGCTCCGCTGCGCACGGATTTTGGGTTGGGTGGCGTTGATGTCGTCACTCTGAACCAAGCCCGCGAAAGAGCACTCGAATATCGACGCATGGCAAAGTCCGGGTTGAACCCGCGCTTCAATGCCCAGCGCGAAATCCCGACCTTCGAAGAACTCAGTCGTCAGGTTCATATCGACCGCTTGCCGACATGGAAAAATGCCAAGCACGGCCAGCAATGGCTCAACACCTTGCGCGACTATGCATTCCCCAAGATCGGCCGTATGCCTGTCGACAGCATTGATCAGCCCGAAGTGCTGATGTGCCTGTCCCCCATCTGGACAGAGAAACACGAAACCGCAAAGCGACTGTCTCAGCGGATCAAGACGGTACTCGATGTAGCAAAATCCAAGGGTTTCCGCTCTGGCGAGAACCCGGTGACCGCGATCCGTGAACGTAAGGTGCTGCCCACCGTCAAAGCTAAGGTTCAGCACCATGACGCGATGCGGTGGCAGGAGGTGCCTGCGTTTTATGCCGAGTTGCAGACCCGCTCAGCCATGGCCGCCAAGGCGTTGCAATTCACCATTCTGTCCGCCTGCCGAACCTCAGAGGTGCTGGAGATGAAATGGCCCGAGGTCGATGTCGATGCGCGCCTGTGGACCATACCAGCAGAGCGCATGAAGGGCGGGCAGGTCCATCGTGTTCCTCTCACCGACGAAATGCTGGCCATTCTGGAACCGCTGCGTGCGCTGGCCTCCGACTATGTGTACGAGGGGCAAAAGCGGCATCAGCCCCTGTCAAACATGTCCATGCTGATGCTGCTGCGCCGGATGCGACAGGATGGCGTTACCGTGCATGGTTTCCGGAGTTCGTTTCGAGATTGGGCGGCGGAAGCTGCAGGCGCACCACGCGAACTGGCAGAGGCGGCTTTGGCCCATCAGATTGGGTCAGACGTGGAGCGGGCCTACGCGCGAACGGATTTGTTAGAAAGGCGACGGGAAATGATGAATACTTGGTGCAATTACGTATGTAAGCACACAGAAAGGGCTTCGAACTGATGTTCAGCCCGATCGGCACAGTTAGCTTATTAGAATTAAGAGAGACTCTTGGTGAAATACTCACCTATTGGGAAAACAGAAACGTCTTTCATGAGATTTGTAGGGAACTAGGCTACGAATACGAAGATGTAGACGGGGTACCCTATCTTCGCGACAGGAGAGAACCTGATGGTTCCGTGTCTCCGGCGCCGACGCACTTTGGTGCATCAGCCTTCAACAACGTGATAGAAGACGTATTCAAGTTGTTTTTGTTTGGAACGGACCGATTTTATCTTTGTTCGCCAAGTGGTGAAAAAATGGTGGGCTCTAATCTGTTCCTTGAGCTCCTCGACTTGAATTATGAAGCAGAGGAGTTCCCAGAATTTATTAGAAACAACCACGGCTCTCAGTGGATTTTCTTGGAGTACCCAACGTATCTAATTTCTGCGAAAAGCTGGGACAGATTTTCCAAAGAATTTTTGGTTGAGAACGACCTGATTGATCCCGACTATGTTCTGCCAATTGCTGAGAGGGTCAGATCGTTTGAAGGTTGGAGCCTGTGCGTTGTTGAGGATGATGTACCGAAAACGGCACAGGATTGTTTGTCCTTGGTGGCATTCAATCGGGAGAAAAGACCAACCTCTAAACGAGGCAGACCATCATTGGAAAAAGCAAAAGCCGCCTTCGCTGCGATGGGGAACGACAAAGGATCGTTGTCTTGGACGCAAGTCCAAAACCGACTAGAGAACCAGACCGGCAACGGCCTTCACCTAAAACACTTCGAGACTGGCGCGACGCGGCGTTGAATTCCCCCGGGAAAAATAGAGGAAAGACTGGGGCCAAACTATTCATTTTTCCCCGACTAGTTCGTTAGTGGAAAATGGTTCCAGTTTAGTGCCATCGCAACTGATCCAAGAGGATTTCAACGATGGCAAACGTCTTCAACGACGACCGGGTCTATTTCCCAGAAGACCCTGAAATGCAATTGCTGGGAAACCGCGAAAAGCTGGCTCAATGGCGCCACCGCATGTGTGGTCCGGCCTATATCCGCATCGGTCGGCGGATCGCCTATCATGGTTCCGATCTGAACACTTGGCTTGCGGCTCGGCGCACCGACCCCAACAACGAGGCTGCATAATGAAAAACCCCAACTCCAAAGGTGGAGATGGGGCTTTTCCAGTGACATCACCTGCCACCCTAGCAAGTCCAGTTGATGCCACAGGATGCCCCGCGCCGACAAGACAAAACGAGCGCCGGTACTACTGGTCGCCCCAGAGCCACTCAGTCGAACGAATGATCATTCGGAAAGGAAGGATCGAGCATGGCTGATATGTCCTTCTCCAAGCCGAACATTACGGGTCACGACAGGGGGCCAGACACTGGCCCTCTTTCCCGAACCGATCATTGGGAAACCGCTGAGAACTACCAGGGCGAGCTCTTTCGCCATGATATCTACCGCGTCGCCGAGTTCCGGGACAGTATCCAATGGTTGTTTCAGCGTCAGAGGCCCCAATTTCAGGCCGGGGGAGCGGCCTGGGACACGCTCGGGTAATGTGTGTCCAAATCCGGCCTAACCCGGCTCGTCCGGGCGCATATCGGCTGTCACATTCCCGAACTGGATACTCTGCCCAAGCACTTCCAGCGGAAGTGTTGCGATGAGTAGGCGCCGGTCTCCCAAAGGCAAACGGTCGGATGAGGGCCAATATGTTCCTCTGCCTTATGCCATGATTAAATCTCAGGCATGGCGGTCGTTGTCCGGACCTGCCGTGAAGCTTTGGCTAGAGCTTCACACCCGCTTCAATGGCAGCAACAACGGTAAGCTTGTTCTGTCGATGAACGAAGCGGCAGAAATCTTGGGGTTGGGCAAGGCCACCGTTCAACGCGCTTTCGAGGATCTGCAGGACAAAGGCTTCCTTGTGCTGGAGCAAGAAGGCAACTGGTATCACCGCCAAGCCCATGAGTGGCGATTGACGACCAAGCCGACGCAGACCCGGTCCGTCAAGAAAGCCGCCACCAACGACTGGCGCTTATGGCAGCCTGAAAAAACAAAACGCGGTTCTGAGTCGGACCCGTCAGCATCCTCTGTGGTTTCGTTTGAGAACCCAAAGACCTCCCATGGTTCCAATTCAGAACCCGTCAGACCGGTTTCTCGCCGGTCCTTCGGTTCTGAAACGGAACACTAATACTAACCACTCCCTGTTACGCGAGACGGACATGAGCAAAACACGGAAAGACAATGGCAACGATCTGCAGACAAAGAACTCCGAGCTTACCGACGCGGAGACCAATGCGATTGCCGATCTGAAGGAACGGAAGAGGCCAGTTGTCCGGGCCCCGGACATCAAGTTGGACTTCGATGAAGACACACGCAGGCTCACGGTCGGGCACAAAGGGAAAGACCCAAACGCAGCCTGTGCCTTGGCGATGCATGAGCTCGGCACCGTTGATTACCGGTTCTTCGAAGGTGTCATGGACCAAGTCGCGACACTCGGACAACAGGACAGCTCGGTTTCTGAGACCGCATCGAACTTCGTGATGTCCGTTGTTGCCGGGGTTGGGCCGCAAGACGAGATCGAAGCCATGCTGGCCATACAAATGGGCGCGATCCATCAGGCAACGATTATGATGGCGCGCAGGCTCAATCACGTAAAAACTCTCCCGCAACAAGATTCAGCGGAGCGGGCACTAAATAAACTTGCGCGGACCTTCACCAGTCAGGTTGAAACCCTGAAGAGGTATCGATCCAAGGCAGATCAAACTGTGCGTGTCGAACGCGTCGAGGTCAAAGAAGGTGGGCAGGCAATCGTTGGTAATGTTCAAAACGGCGGGCGGTCGGATGACAAAAAGTGACGACAACCTCATGGACCCCACCAAACGGCTCAGGAATGCGCCCAGATTTACCGCCACGGCAAAGTCCACGGGCCAGCGATGTCGCGCACCCGCCGTTCAGGGCTGGAGTGTTTGTCGCATGCATGGGGCTAGAGGTGGGCATGCTGCTGGGCCAAGCCATCCTTCGTGGAAGCATGGGGAACGGTCGAGAGAAACCGAGGAAATGCGCAAGACGATCAATGAACTTATCCGCACTGACAGGGAACTGCAGAAATTGCTCGACTGACCAGGCACTGCCTCGCAAGCAAGGCAAAGCAGTCGTTCAAGCGAAGTGTTTGGATGGCTGCTCCGAGCCCAGAGTTACCGATCCTACGGACAGAACCAAAGTCGGCTTTCATTAACTCTGCGTTTCAAAGCAAAGCGGATAATCTCAGTAAGTTCAGCGGAAGATCTAAATTGACCTAACTCATTTGAAGACCGCAACCCTAAAGCGGCTTGTATCACGGACCTGCGATGTTCTAATGCTATGGAAAATCGCCCATAAAAAAGGTTTTGCTATGACTTCTGAAGGCGACCATTTGGATCCGAAAGACTGGGATGATTTTAGCCGTCATATGCACAAGTTAATGGATCAATGCATAGCGCGAATGAAAAGCGCGAGGGACTTGCCTTGGCAACCTAAACCGGACGGGTTTGCCGGTCGCTTGTCCCTGACGCAAGAGGCCGTTGGCGTTGGTACTAGACGAACGTTCGCTCAGTTGGCTGATGACATCATGCCCTACGCAACCGGCAACACGCATCCACGGTTCTTCGGTTGGGTGCATGGGGCCGGACTGCCGGTTTCCGTTGGGGCTGAACTGGTTGCAGCGACGATGAACAGCAACTGCGGCGGCCGCGATCACGGCGCCATAGAAGTCGAGCGGGTCACGCTGGATTGGCTGCTTGGCGTGTCTGGAATGCCTGAGAGTGCATCTGCCATTCTAACGACTGGTACGTCGCAAGCAACGATCTTGGCGCTGACTGCGGCGCGAAACAAGCAATTTGGTCATGACGTTAGAAAGACCGGTATTCGAACGCTGCCAAGCGTAGCCGTCTATGTGCGCCGCGGTACGCACTCGTGTATCGGTAAGGCGCTTGAATCGATGGGCTACGGGACAGATGCAATTCATGTTGTCGACACAGACGATGACATGAAGATGGATATTGCATCATTGAAACGCGCTGTTGCAAAAGACAAGTCCGTTGATCGCGTTCCTTTGGCCGTGATTGGCACAGCGGGTTCGGTCAACACAGGTTCGTTTGATAGTTTAAACGAGATTGCGGATTTTTGTGTAGACCAAAATATCTGGCTTCATGTGGATGCCGCCTTTGGATTTTGGACACGACTCGCGGATCATCCTTGGGCACAGCTTGTTGACGGGATGGAACGGGCAAATTCGATCTCATGTGATTTTCACAAATGGATGTCCGTTCCTTATGACTGCGGAGCCTGCATGATCTACGATCGCTCCCTGCATTTCGACACGTTTACGTCACGCCCTAGCTACCTTGAACAACAAAATGAAGGGCTTGGAGGAGGCGATCTGTGGTTCTGCGACTATGGGCTGGAGCTTTCGCGCGGATTTCGCGCCCTTAAGGTCTGGGCCGCGATTAAATCGATCGGAACACAGGCCTTCTCTGCGTCCATTACGAACAACTGCAAGCAGACTGCATTGATGGCTGAGCTGGTCGAGGCATCTGATGTTTTGGACCTTTCGTTTCCCGTCACTTCTAATATTTGCTGTTTCTACATTGCCTATGGAGACGTGAACAAAATCGCAGCCGAGCTTCAGCTTTCTGGTGATGCCGTATTCTCGACAACCGTCATCAAAGGCAAGGCGTGTCTACGCGCAGCCTTGGTCAATCACCGCACAACATCGGAGGATATTCGTCAATCGATCCGCGCTGTTGAACGCGCGGTCAGACGTCACAAATAGTGCATGGCGCAGGCAATTAGGTCTGAGCACCCAATCATGTTCTTCTTGCAAGGAACGTGGGCAAATAACTCAAAAGGACATTTTAATATCTGAACTTGGAAGGACAATTTCCAGTTCATTTTGACGGCATCTTTCCAGTGCCCCCGCGCCCTAGCAAGAAAGTCCGTTTGATCAAATAACTGGCGACATGCTGGAGAAACTAGGTCGCGCGTTCTAATAGCAGGAAAACAGCTAACGTATTATCGAAGCGGCTTTTGGCGCAGTGGCAGTCAGAGGCCGCTTTGTCCGGATAGTGTTGAAGAAGTCGCCGTTTGGGCGCTTGCAGGATACAGCCTCAATAGGCTGCCGTCATTCCTTCATCCCGTTTTT
>NZ_JBQGAV010000015.1:0-32038 GCF_056543005.1 Ruegeria sp. A5 | reverse complement strand
CCGCGTTCGGCGTATAGGTGACCGTGTTGTCGCCGTTGATCACCACCGTGCCGTTGGACGGCGTGCTTGTCGCCGTGACCGTCAGCGTGTCGCCATTGGCATCGCTGTCATTGGCCAGAACATTCAGCACAACCGCGGTATCCGCATCGGTCTCAGCACTGTCGTCCACGGCAACCGGCGCCGTGTTGCCGCTGATGTTCCCATCCTCGGCCACAATCGGATCCGCGGTGCTCTCGAAATAGTCCGCCTCGGCCACATATCCCGGCGCGCCGCCGCTGCTGTTCGACATCAGGCCCACGGCGCTCACCGTGATCGCGGCGGTGAAGCTGCGCGACACCGTCCAGTTCGTGCCGTCCTCAGACAGCTCGAACGTCCACCTGTCATCCTCCCGCGTCAGCCGCATATACGGCATCGGCGTCGTGCCCAGAGAAACGTTGAACTTCGTGCGCGTATCGCCATTGGTGGTAACACCACCATAGGCGTACAGCGCCGAGCCGTTGGAGTAGATGTCGAACCGGATCCAGTTGCCGGCATCCTGCTCAACCAGAAAGCCCTGCCCCTGATACTGTTCGGTCGGCGAGGTCAGCCAGCGCGCCGCCAGCTGAAAATCCTCATCCGCAGCCGATTGCATCAGCCGCGCGCCGTTGTTGGTATCATAAGGGTTGAAATCGCCCGCAGGCGTTTCCAGCCGAACAAAGGCCTCGGACCCGGACACACCCGACGCTACCGTCGCACCGGAAGGTGCCGTAAATGTCCACACATTGGGGTCAAGCATACCCGACGCAAAATCGTCCGACTGAAAGGTCACATAGCCCCCCACGAACTGTAAAACAGTTTCCTAGTTAACAAACCGCAGCAAAAATTCGCCACAAAATCGCCGTTAACCCTACAAGGTCTTACGCACCTTGCCAAGGTGTGGCTTTCTCCTCGCGAGAATTTCATCAATTGCTCCAACGATGCTACGATAATCTGTCAATTGATCACAATTGAGCAACGATAGTCTTTCGGCTTTTGCGGAACTGGAAAGTAACAGGCTCGCTATACTTCAGGATTAAGGGTTTGCAGCGGAAAGGGCGGGCGGCGGGCCTTCTAATCCCCTTGGCTTGATGCGCTTCCAAGGCGATTCGTGCGCCACCTCAGATGGTTGTTTTTAAGTGCTTTTCTTCAAAATTAGGCGATGGCAAAGGCACTTAGGATACTCTTAGAAGCTGTTTTAGGTGACAAAGGAGAACCACACCGATGAAGACCATCCCCCTCGGGACGCTTTCCGAGGCCATGTGTTTTCACACCCTTCGCGAGGATGCGACAAACGCATTCGAATTCGCTTCTTAAGCGGCATAGGTCCGCGCTGCATTGACCCGGCGGGCGGGACCCAAAATGTGGCAAAATTATGGCACCTTTGAGGCCTGCCCTATGAAGCCCGGCGGGCTGCCACAACATAGTAGCCACCTGCGCCGAAGCGGAGCGCCAGAAACTCCGCTCTTGCCGAAGCAAAGGTAAACCTACGCCTGCGCGATCCCTTGAAGCGGAATATCTTGCCGAGAAGGAAATCGGGAACGCCCCAGATAAAGCCGTGACGAGCAAGGATGCGTGACGACGGCAGAATCTTCTGCGTCCAGTCCTCGATCCCGATCGAGCCAAAACCAACATCCGCCATTGCCGCCTTGAAGCGTTCAATCGTCGTCAGTTTGAAGCCGCTGTAACCCCGGCCCCACTGATCCAGGATGCGCTTTTCCAGCCTGCCTGGATTATCTTTCATGTGAAAGTGATCTGCCACTATCAGACGCCCGCCGGGCTTGAGAAGGCGGTAGGCTTCGCGCAAAAAATCGCGCTTATCATCAAGCCAGGTAACGCTTTCGATCGCGAGAATGACATCGAAGGATTCGTCTTCGAAATCCATATCCGTAAAGTCCATTACTTCAAATTGCACCTGATCTTGAAGCGCGGCTTCTTTGGCAGCGACCCGCGCTGTCGAGCACTCGCGCTCCTCAATGGTAACTCCTACTGCTTTGCAGCCGAATTCCCTGGAGAAATAAATGCAGGTGGAACCAAGCCCACATCCTGCGTCAAGAAGGCGATCGGTCGGTTTCACATCCGCGATGCGGCCAATCTGAACATTGGTCTGCTCAAGAGCTTCCTGGAGCGTATCTACCCCATCCCAGCACCCTTTTCGCAAAGCTCCGGATTCCGAAACGTTCCATCCCGCAATTTCTAACGCCCCGCGGTTCATGTAGTCAGATATGCGCTTTCGAAGGCTCTTCGTCTGCACTGCACTTACTCCCTTTCAATGGCACCTTCAAATTGCGTATTAAACCAGGCCGCGTTGAGCCAGGTTCGGTGCCCGGATCAAGAGATTCGAACGACAAGCGGATGGTCGCCAATCTCAAGAAATCGGGATTCCAAACCTAGAATGCCATACTCAGTTTTCTGGCGTAGAATCCCTCAGCCAAATGTTCCGGGGCATTGCACTCAAGCCCGCGCAGGCGCATCAAACCCCTGAATGTCAAATCGTCAAACCAATGTTTGCCGACCTGCGACCTGAAACATGACATGAGATTTTCGATCTTCCGATCCGTGTCGGAAACGGTCGCAGGTACAAAAAAATTCGGAGCGCCGAGATCTCCATCCCATTTCGGAATTTCATATTCCAGAATAGCGTTGTTACGAAACGTATTCCACGTCGCCTGAGAAACCGCGCGATGATCCTGATGCAAATCTTGACCATAATGCGTGAGTATCAGATCGGGGTTCAGCGGCTTCAGATCTTCGAGTAAAGTCTTGAGCTCACTGATCTGGCCCGGAAAATGGCCGTCCTGAAACTGTTCGACCCGAATGTCAGGTTTGCCCGCGCCTTCCAGAAACCTGCCTGCGCTTTTGGTCGCTTCCTCTCTTCGAGCTCCGCTTGCCGAACATACAACCCAGACCACTTGGGCATCCGGATTCTCACGAATGAGCTTCAGCACCGTTGCGCCCGCTCCGATTTCAATATCGTCACTATGCGCACCAATGCAGAGAATGGTTTTGAGATTACTAAACCGGACACCCTGCATGTCTAGTCGGCGCTCCAAACCTGCCAGGGCGTGTCACCGGCGGCCACCTTGTCGTCAAGCGCCTGCTTTTCCTTGAATGTGTCCATACAGGTCCAGAACCCCTGATGTTGATGGGCAAAAAGCCTTTGCTCCTTGACCAGACGCTCGAACCCTTCGATGACAAGTTCTTCGCCTTCATGGAGTTTGTCGAAAATCTCTGGGCGCAATACGAAGTAGCCGCCATTCATCCACATTCCCGAGTCTTTGACATCAGAAATTCTCGAGATCAGACCTTCTTCACCGAACGATACAAGATGGAACGAATAAGGTGGCTTCACGCAGCTGAACCCGGCAACGGCATCGGTTTTCGAAAAACCCTCGATCATGGTGTTCAAATCCATGTTCGTCAGCGTATCCGCGTAATTGGCAAGGAACATTTCCTCGCCCTCCAGATGCTCACGCACCCTAAGAAGCCGTCCACCGATATTCGTGTTCTGACCCGTGTCCACGAAGGTGATGCGCCAGTCGCTGATATCGTTCCCGAGCATCTCGACCTTCTTGCCGCTCTGCTCCAGAACGAAATCGTTCGTAAGACATTCATCATAGTCGAGGAAGAATTTCTTGATGGTCTCGCCCTTGTAGCCAAGGCACAGGATAAAATCCGTGTGCCCAAAGGCGGCGTAATAGCGCATGATGTGCCACAAAATTGGGCGACCACCGACCGGGACAAGTGGCTTCGGAATCTGGTCTGAATAATCTCTCAGCCGGGTGCCCTGGCCACCGCAGAATAAAACCACCTTCATTTGCCGTCTCCGTTCATATCAACTGCTCAGGGCTAGACGCACTCGGGTGTTTCCAGGCTCAGCGTTTCGACCTTGGGCACGAAACGAACGATTTTGGCGCCCCAATCCGCAGTGTAAGAAAGTTGCTGCGAAATTTCCTCGGAAAAGTTCCACGGCAAAATGACGATAACGTCAGGCTTCGTCTCTGATATCTTTTCCGTCGGGAAAATCGGGATGCGCGAACCTGGTAGAAACCTTCCGTGTTTGTAGGGATTGCGATCGACGGTATACGCGATCATGTCCGGTTTGATCCCGCAATAGTTCAGGAACGTGTTCCCCTTTCCCGGAGCACCATAGGCCACCACCTGCTTTCCCGCGCGGTTGGCATCAATGAGAAACTCAAGCGCAGCGCGCTTTGTTTCGCGCACCTGTTCAGAGAAAGCGGCATACGTTTCAATCCGGTCCATACCCGCCGCCAATTCACGCCGTTCGAAATCGCGCAGGCGATTTGTTACGGGCTTGCTATCGTCTTCAACGTGGCATCCGAAGATGCGCAGCGACCCGCCGTGGGTGGGTACCTCTTCGACGTCGAAAAGCGTTATTCCGTGATGGGCGAAAATGCGCTTTGCAGCCAACAAGGAAAAATAACAGTAGTGTTCATGATAGACCTGATCGAATTGATTTCCCTCCATTGTCGCCAATAGATGAGGGAACTCAATGGTCATGACCGCACCCGGACGCATCATGATCTTCAATCCTGCGACAAAATCGTTCAGGTCGGGCACCTGTGCCAAAACGTTCTTGCCAAGAATGAGATCGGCATCGCGCCCCTGTTCAGCAAATCGCCTTGCCGTTTCGGTGCCGAAAAATTCGACCTCCGTCGGTACGCCCCTTTCTATGGCGACCTTTGCAACATTCGAGGCGGGCTCGATGCCGTAGCATGGAACGCCCATCTTCACGAAATGCTGTAGGAGATAGCCGTCATTGCTGGCCACTTCCACAACCTGGCTTTTTGCGTTCAACCCAAAGCGATTTTGCATATCCAGGCAGTAAGTCCGGGCATGTTCCACCCAACTGTCTGCGAATGAAGAGAAATACGCGTACTCGGTAAAAATATGTTCGGCTGGAACAAACTCGTCCACCTGCGCAAGAAAACACTCGTGGCACACGAATGCATGAAGCGGATAGACCGGCTCCATCTTGGAATAATCGCCGGCCTCTACAAAGCTCTCACAAAGCGGCGACATACCCAAATCGACAAGGGTATGTTCAAGCTGAGTTCCGCAAAAACGGCAAGGAAACGAACCAATAGGATCACTCATGAAAACCACTATATCTGAAACAAATAATCACGCCTCAATTAGTACAGGAGCGATGCCCAATCGCGCAAGCGACATTTCAACTTCGCTACGGTAGATGCGATTCATCAGTATGATCGTATCTGGCGGGTCGTCAACAATGTCTTCGGCAGACACAATTTGTTGCCCTGTGCCCGACAGATACTTGCCCTGCTTGAACGGGTTGATGTCGACGACCTGTCGAATCAAATCGTGATCCTGCATCATATTCAGGAAACCCACAGCCTTTGCGCCGCCGCCCCAGATCGCAACTGACTTGCCCTCTTTTTTCCACAACTCCAATTGCTCAGACCATTTGTCGCGCCGATCCTTTTGGCCAAGCGCGAAATCGCGCACCTGAGACCGCAGCGCCACGAGGTCCAGATCAGTCCGGGCGCTGCTGATACCGGTGGGTCTGGCGCGGGCCTCTATGGACAGGAACTGGCGTTCATAAGGTTGCTCGACCCGCAAAACGTCAAACCCGCATTCGGTGAAAACACGGGCAAGCGAGGCCGGAGAAAAATATGAACAATGCTCGTAGATGATATCCCAGGTCGATCCCTGACGAACAATCAGATCAAGATTGGGAACCTCAAAATAGATCGTGGTGCGCGAAGGGTCCGAGATCGACCGGTGGATCATGTCCAGGAAAGCCTTCGGCTCGGGAATATGTTCGAAAACAAAACGCGACGCCAGCAGGTCGGCCTGAAGCTCAGCGTGTTTCTCGGAATAGTAATCGTTGCTCCAGGTGATCCGGTCGTATCCCGGGGAGTTGGGTCTGTCACCGTCGAATGACGGATCAAAACCGTATCCGCGGTTCTCTCCCTCCGCACATAGCATACTCAGAAAATCACCCTTGCCGCAGCCGATATCGACGACGGTTTTCCGGTTCAGCGAATAGGTCTCTATCAGCCGCTCGACAAGCGTTTGGGAATAGGTCTGAAAGGTTGGCGAGAAGTGCAGGGAATTGTCATACTTCTGATCGTAGTCCAGCAATTTTGGATCAAAGCGGATGTTCCAGACAAATCCACAATCAGGACAAAAGGCAAGAGAGATATCTCCCTTCCTGCATCCCCTTGCAGACGCGGCGTCCTCCCAAAGGACACCGATCAGGACAGGCTGGCTCTCAAGTTCAAAGAAAACTTCGCCGGATGTACCGGTGCACACAGGACAAGGTGGAACAGAGATCATGTCAGAACCTTTTCGAAAGACCTGTCGTTGACAGTACATATCTCTGGTTCAAGACCAAGGCGAAGCAGGTCGGCGGCAATTTCGTTTCGATAAATCGGGTTCATTACAATCACTATATCAGGTGAGAACTCGGATAAGTCGGCCGGGCTAACAATCGGCATAGTACATCCCGGCATGTAGGCCCCGCGCCGACTTGGGTTTATGTCGACGACACAGACAACGTTCTGTGGCACTCCAAGGGCTGTCAAAAATCCAACGGCTTTGGAACCGGACCCCCAAAGGGCGATGCGCTTTCCGGTTTTTTGCCAGGTTTCAAAGAGATCTTTCCACGAGGCTATCCTGCCGGTGACCTCTGTGGTGAATTGCGCGATCAGCTTGGCCGTCTTGGCGTCGCTTTCTGCGTCGCGCGTCGGCGGACCCGGGGTACCCTCGGCCGGGGCGGCGTCAAGCAGCAGGTATTGGTTCTGATAAACCTGCTCGACTTTCAGAACACTGAAACCAGCCAAAGAGAACGCGGCGGACAAGGACGCTACGGTGAAATACGACGCGTGTTCATAGTAAATGTCCCAGAAAGCCCCTTCTTCCAGGATGCGCTGCAGATCGGGTACTTCGAACCCAAGCCGAACCGACCCGCCGGAACAGGCATTTCTCACCATCCGGAGAAACCTTGAGATTTCGCCGATATGTTCGAGCGTATGCCTGCACACGATAAAGTCAGCATCAACCGCACCGTGCTCCGGCGCGAAATACTCCGGACGGATATCGATCTTGTCGGCAAGCCCGTCCGCCCGGCTCGGTCGGAAGGCCGGATCGTAACCCGTCCCTCGACCACCGGATTTCGAACAGATGAGTTGCAGGAAATCGCCCCCACCGCAGCCAATCTCAAGAATATGGCGACCGGCAAGATCATACCGGTCCACCCAATCCTGGGCTACGCCCTCTACAAAGGCGGCAAAGGTCTGCGAATGACCTTGCGAATCCTCATATCCCTCGCCGTATGAGACAAGGTCCGGATCAAACTCTGCGTTGAAGGCAAGGCCACAAGCCGGGCACCAATGCAGCACCATATTTCCGGACGGGAAAGAACCCGCTGTTTCCGCATCCCGCACCAAAACCGTACTTTGGACAGGAATGTTTTCGAAACGGAACAGGGCGTCGATTCTCTCGGCTTCGCCGCACGACGGGCAAACGGAGGATTTCCCTGCAACCCCTCCGCTCCCGGCAACCGTGTTCATCTGTCAAATTGCCTGTGAACGGGGCTTGCTCCAGAAAAGCTCTCCATCCAACGCACCCTCCGCAAGATGACCTTTCAGAGACTTGAGGCGGATGAACTTGTCCCCCTCGAAGTCGTTTAGTTTCAGGTCGCTTTCACGGTACGAGCGCAAGAGCTCCTCGATCCCCGCCGGCACCGTCCAAACGGGCTCGAAGCCAGGCAGATCGTTTTCCGCCTTGGAGAAGTCGACGCGGTAACACCGCGTGTCCGGCCCACCACCGGGTTCGTAGACGATGCGACTGTCCGGCACGATCTGTGCCACGAACTCGGCGACATCCTTGACCTGATAGTTTTCTGACGACCGGCCAATATTGAAGGGTGTGTCATGAACTGTCTCGGTCGGTGCTTCGAGGGCCGCGACGACGGCCCGGCAGATGTCCTCGACGTGGACCAGCGGACGCCATGGCGTTCCATCGCTTTTGATCAGAACTTCGCCATTCAGATGGGCATAGCCGACCAAACTATTGACCATTAAGTCCGCCCTGAGTTTCGGCGATGCACCGTAAGCCGTCGCATTGCGCAGATAGACCGGAGAAAAATCACGGCTCGCAAGCTGGGAGAGGATCGCCTCGCTTCGGACCTTGGATTCACCATATGGCGTCACAGGGTTGAATTCAGCGCTTTCATCAAGAACGTCTTCTGGGCTCGCCGCCCCGTAAATCGAGCAAGAAGATGCAAACACAAATCTGGACACCCCTGCTTCCTTGGCGGCAAGCCCAAGGATCGATGTTGCATCGGCATTGATATCGTAAGTGCAGGCCGGGTTAATGTCACCCATCGGATCATTGGACAAGCCCGCCAGATGAACGACGGCGTCAATTCCACTGAAATCCGCCGCCGTGACGTTTCTGATGTCTTTCCGAATTATCCTGTCTGGTGGGGGCGCGTCCGAGAGCTCGCAATCCTCAAAGAAGAACGTGTCTAGACCTGTAACTTTGTGCCCTCTTTCCTTCAAAAACCCAACAAGCACGGCTCCAATATAGCCGTCGTGACCAGTAACGAGTACGTCCAAACCTAAAACCCTTGAACTAGAATCCTGCGCGTATAGTTGCACTCTTTATCTTCCGAGACAATAGGTGGCGAGGCTGCTGCTTCGGCACAATCAACCCTGTTTGCGGGCATGGGTCCGCAGCACTTCTCCTATCAGAGCCCGACAGGAACAGCGGCAAGCAGTGCCTCGGCCATGGGGTTCATCACATTGGCCGCGGGGTTGAGTTTGAAACACTCTTATTCTTGCATCAGGACTTCGCTGCAACCGGGGGCTCGAACTTTTGGAGCAAGGGCGATTCCACGTCCCCTGCCGTCGAAAACCCAAGACTAAGAATGAGCGTCGTGCCTAGGCGACCCCCAAGCTGATTCGGGCGATCCGGTATAGGTCACCCCGAGTCGGAAAAGACAAAGTTGCATGTACAACTGTTTCTTTCGATTCTCGGATGCCTGTCCACGCCAATACCGCCCTTCACGGCCATTTCTGTCTTCGAAATGCCACAAATATCTTAACCCCGGGAACACGTCCTCGGCGTCATCCGCGAAATTTCACCTGTTATATATGTCCAAGTGGCAACTTTCTGCTCGATAGCTGTCATAACCCTAATTCCTGTTGTGCCACGACACACCTTCGAACAGTCATAATCCTGCCTTCTAAGGGCGCAGATCTTGCCTTTGAGTTGCCCTATTCGATGGCTAACCTGATTTTGGAAAGTAAGCGGTACCTAGCTGCACTTGTGAAATTCGCAGCTCACTGAAGAACAAGGGATGAGGTCGAGCACCAGTTTCCCTAACTACCACTCAACGCTCGCAACGCGACTTTGGGGAGTCGCCAGCGAAAGGAACACTTATGACTGTCTACTATTCCTCCGACTTTGGCTGGAAAGCTGGTCAGAATGTCACGAGCCAGCTTGCTTCGCTGGTCGATAGCACGTTCAAGACCGGCGATACATTGGTACTTGACCACAAGTACGACCTGAACGCCGGAGCGCAGATACAACTGCCGGATTTCTTCACGCTTGCCGCCCGGAATGGCGGCGGCTTTGATATGCAAAACACATCGTCCACAGATCGCCCGATGATCCTGATGGGCGACGGTGGCACTCTGAACAACATCACGATCACCGCAAGCGGTGCTCCGACCAAAGCTTTCGAGGGCCTCAATCCCGTGCGCGGCGAACACTTTGATCCTGCGCGGGCAATCGGCATTCTGGGTGTCGATGACGTAACGATCAAAAACAGTTCGTTCTCTGGCAATATCGGCCAGTTTCTGAATGTCCACGACAGCGACAATCTGGTTGTACAGGAAACGCACTTTGACGGCGCACGCTCGCAGGTTTCTCTTGGTGGCGATGTGGCCGACGCCCTGTTCTACCGCAGCCATTTCGAAAACTCGGTTGGCGACGGCATCAAGACAATCTCGGGCAACATTCTCCGTCCGAAGGTAATAGAAAGCCTGTTCGAAGAGAACACGCGCGACGGTATCGATACCACTGGCGGCTTCAAGGATGGCCTGGTTAAGGACTCGGTTTTCTACGGCAATACCCATGCGATGGACATCAAGACGTTCATCTACGAGACCAGCGATCTAAGCCGCACGAATATCAACAGCAACATCCGGATCGAAGGTGGCTATGTCGGCGGAACAACCAGCGCATTCGTGACGTCCCACAAGGACTATACCGGCCAAGTAAACGCCGGGAATGCCGACAAGTATATCCCGAATGGAATTACCGTGACCGGCATGACATTCGAGGACATCGGTTACGCATTCCTTGTTAAGGACGGATATGACATCAACTGGTCGAATTTGACTTTCCAGAATGTTGGCACCGACGCGCGCATCATGAACATCAATGCGCCAAGTGGCTGGCATCGTCTGTCCGGTGACAATCAGGATATCGGAGGTGACTACACCACAGCACCGAGGCAGAACAAATCTGCCGACGAACTGTGGGGCTTTGAAGCAGGTGCCACCAACCAGCTTGATCTTGGCGGTGGATCAGCGCCTGATCCGACCCCAGCACCCGAACCGGCTCCCGAGCCCGCTCCCGAGCCGGCTCCCGAGCCCAGTCCTGAGCCCGCTCCGACACCTGCAGAACCAGGCAGCCTTCTGTTCGAAATCAACGGGGACCGGGAATTTGATGGGTCCAAGGGCTCCGTCATTCAGGTTGCCCCTGCGGCGAACACCAAAGTAGACAGCGCAACCATCGCGTTCACCTTCAATGCAGACGAGGTGAAGGGTAACCAGGGCCTCGTATCCAAGGATGCCTCTGGCTATGACGACGGCGACGGTCACTTCACCGCCTATCTGGATGGTGCCAGACTGAAGGTCCGGTTCCAGTCGGATTCAGGTGACAAGACTTTTGTCGTCAACAATATATCCGCAAATAAAGACTATGACGTCAAAGCCTCTTTCGGCGACGGAAAAGTCGCGCTTTGGGTTAACGGCAATCTTGTGGGAGAGGCCGCGTCGGATATGAGCTGGGCAGGGAACAACGAGTACCTGCAAGTTGGGGCCAACGGCTGGGCCAGCGGTTCCGGAAAAGCCGGGTTCAGCAATGTCTTCGACGGCACGATCTCGGATGTGACCGTGACCGAGGGCTTTGGAACCGTTCCCGGCGCACCTGGCGATTCCTCTGGATCCCTTCCCGAACCGGAACCAGTACCCGCACCCGACGCAACTCCTAAACCCGAACCTGCGCCGACACCCGAGCCGGAGGTCGATCTCGGTGAGCTGGGGAGCATACTGTTTGGACTGTCTGGCGACACCGAATTCAACGGCAGGAATACTTCCGTTGTCGAAGTGCAGCCCTCTGACAACCTGCAAACGGACAGCGCAACGATTTCGTTCACGTTCAACGCCGATACGGTAAGTGGCCGCAAGGGTCTTGTCTCAAGGGACGCGTCAGGAATGGATGCGGAAAACGGACACTTCACCAGCTACATCGAAAACGGAAAGCTCAAAATCCGTTTCCAGCAGGATGGTGATGAGCAGAACTTTGTGATCAATAACATCCAGGCCAACAAGGACTATGAGGTCACGGCAAGCTTTGGCGATGGAAAAGTCAGTGTTTGGCTCAACGACAAACTTGTCGCCGAAGGCAATCTGGACATGGACTGGAGCAGCAGCGACGAGTTCCTTCAGATTGGTGCCAACGGCTGGGCCAGCGAGGCCGGACAAGCAGGGTTCAGGGATGTGTTCGACGGAACGATCTCGGATGTTTACGTCTTTGATTCGGACCTGACACCACAACAAATTGACGACGTTTTCTTGTTCTAAGAAAAAAGTGCTGGCGGCTTCGGGCCGCCAGCACACTACCTGCTTCTTCAGGCGGCAGACGTAACCGAAGACCTGCCCCGTTACCGGCCTTTCCCGCGCAAAGTCAGAATTTTTAACGTATCCTGATAGGCTTGTATCACAAATCTCTCATCGTATTTCGCCTCGACCAGGGCACGCCCGGCTGCACCCATTTTTCTGCGACCTTCCGGTGTCGTTCGCGCAATAGCCAGCATGGCTTTAGACAGATCCTCGGTGTCCCTGGGATGAACCAGAAAGCCGCTGTCCCCATCCACCACAACGTTCCTGCATCCGGGTGTGTCTGTTGTAATGAGCGGACGCCCGCATGCTGCGCCTTCCAACAATGCCCGTGGAGTTCCCTCGCGATAGTAGCTGGGAAGAACAATGCAATCGGCCGCATGAAAATAGGGGATTACGTCCCGAACCGGGCCCACATAGTCGATTACCCCTTCCTCGACCCATTGCTGAACCTTTTCCTCAGGAACCACGGCTGCATTCGGGGCCTCGGCTCCTCCGATAATGCGGAACACAGCGTTCGGAGTTACCTTTCGCACGATACGGGCGGCTTGGACATACTCTCCGATCCCCTTGTCCCAAAGCAAGCGGGCCACCATCAGGAAGACCGGCGCATCCGCCAACCCCGAAACAGGCTGGTATTCAAAGCGCGTAAGATCAACACCGGACCCCGGCAACACCGCAGTGCGTTCGCCGGATACCACTTTGGCTGCAAGAAACTGTTCACGGTCTTCCATGTTCTGAAAGAAAACCACCGGCGACGTTCGAAAGGCAACCTTATAGAGTTTCCGGATTATCCTGCTCAGAACGGAATTATTGGAAAACACAGAACCGAGTCCGGTTATATTCGGGATAAGCGGGAGTCCAAGCGCGCGGGCAGCAAGCCCAAGGTAGACATTGTTCTTGATCGTATAGCTGAGAACGACGTCCGGGCGGGCCCGCTTTAGATGGCAATAGGCAGAAACAAGGGTGGCCAGTTCCCGCGGAGGCGAGGTTCCGCGCCGGTCCATCCTGAAATCAAGCAATTGACACCCGGTTGCCTTCAATTCCGAAGAATATTCATCGAAAGGGGCCAACAGGATGACCTCATGCCCGTCTTCGATCAGCTTCCGGATCAGGCCCATCCGAAAATTGACCAGATTGAACGATGTATTCGCCGAGATTAAGATTCTCATTCCAACGTGCCCTGAATTATCACTTAATTTCCATAAATCGACTTTAGACGTTGCCGAATAGTCCGAAGTTTTGCGCGCCCGGCAACGTCGGCCCACAGATAGAAGTTTGAATGCCAGGCCTGATTTTCGGGACGACGATCAGACGTCAGAGAGGCAAACAGATCCATCCATTCATGCTTGCCAGCTTCGGGACCGTATTTTTCGGTTACTTCCATCCGGCTGGCTTCGCCCACCGAGTATCTCAACGCCGTGTCGCTGACCAGCCGGGACAACAGGTCGAACCAATCATCCCGGTTGCAGAGAAATCCCGTTTTGGTGTCCGTTATTGCCTCTGAGAATGCTGGCGATGGCGAGGCAACTGTCGGGACACCAAAGGCCGACGCTTCGATGAATTTCAATTCACTGCGGGCATTGGCGAAATCCGAAGTTGTATCAAGCGGTGCAAGATTGATGTCGATCCCGCCCAAAAGGCCGATAAATTCCTCATAAGGACGAAACGGCTCAATACGAAACCGATCACCCAGCGTATGAAAGCCCGGGTCAACTTGCAATTTGCCGCCGACGACAAGCCGCACGTCCGGGTTGGCGTGCATCAGCCTGAGAAGCTGAGGAGCAATCATCGCGAAATCCGCGTCGTGATGCGCCGAGCCGCTGAAATAACCAATCGTGGTGTAGCGATCCGCTTGGGTCACATTGGACGCGGCGTCAGCCCCGAGTCTGAGCAGATCCTGAGAAAGCTTGTTGCGTAAAATTCTGCAGTCCTGATGAAAACTCGCCACCCGATCACGCAAAAAGCTGGTGGATACCGTGACCACATCCGCAAGGCGCATGGTTCGCTCGATTGAACGGGAAAATACTTCATCACCCGGATTTTCGGTTACAAAATCGTCAATATCAAAGACAACCACCGCTCCACGGCTGCGTGCCAGGGACATTATCTTTTCAGTCAGCGAATCGTATCGGACCCGATGAAGGATCAGCACGCGACATTGCGTTGTCGGTGCAGCCAAAAGGTAGTCGGCCTGCGCCGTCAGACCTGCGGCATTCAGAAAGCGCGCCGGTTGTACACAGCGCATCTCGGTCGTGCCATACCCGAGCATCGGGCGAAAGGACAGGAACTGAACATCGACGGTCATATCAGGAATCCCTGTGGCACCAGAGCGGATCAGGAAGCCAAATCCGAATAGATTTGCTTCATGGCCCCTGCGCAATCCGCCCAGCGGTAGCGCCTTGAATGGGCAAGCCCATCCGCTTTCATGCGATCCCGAACGGCCTCGGACGAGCAAATTTTCACCAGATCAGCGGCAAAAGCCTCGGGGTTGGCCGTGTCCGTCAGGCATCCCGCGTTTCCCGCCACCTCGGGCAGGGAGCTCAGGTTCGATGCAAGAACGGGTGTTCCGCTTGCCATCGCCTCCAATACCGGAAGGCCAAACCCCTCGTAGAGTGAAGGATGCACGTACAAATCCGCCGACTGATAAAGCGCCCGAAGCTCGTCATCGGAAACAAAACCCGCTAGGTGAACACGCTCTTTCAACCCCGGCACCGACAGTTCCTGTTGCAGATCCTTGCTATCCCAGCCGAGACCCCCGACCAGAACAAGGTGATGGGGAATGTCATTCATAGACCGCGCAAACGCCTTGAAAAGCCCCTGAATGTTCTTGCGCGGGCTGATTTGGCCCGCAGACAAGATAAAAGGCGTATTGTCGGGCAAGGCTGAAAGCTGTTGCACGACGGTCATGTCGGCGGGTTCAAAAAACCGCTCGGACACACCTTCAAGCACCACGCGCAGCCGGCCTTCGATCGCGGGCCCAACATATTCGCGAACCTCATTGGCCGTCGTCTCGGACACGCATACGATGACATCTGCCTTGTGAACGGCCTGGTCCAGGCTCCGCTGCATGACCCAGGGCCTCGTATTGCGAAAAAATTCGGGATGGGTCAGCGGACCCAGGTCGTGAATTGTGACGACATAGGGTTTTCGCGTGGCAACGGGATAACCCAGCGATACCGCGTGAACGACATCGACCGGTGCGTTGAGGCGTGCCTCGATCGTTGGCCAATCCAGAAAGGTCCACATCAACGATGTACCGCGACGCCCCAGCCCGGTCAGACGCAACCCTGTTTCTGCCATGCGCCGTTCCAGCGCGTCCGGGGCGAGCGAGCTCCAACCGGCAACGGGAATGACATTCGGGCCGTTCAGTTCGCGCAATGAATCAAATAGTTCGCGCGCATAGCGCGCCAGACCGTGACCTTTTTGGTCTGCGAACTGATTGGCAAAGTAGGCGACATTGGGAGCGATTGCCGAAGCTGACATTTTGCTCAAGGTGTTAGTGGCTTCGAATTGCAAGAAAGGTTCTCCCGAAAATTGCGTTCCATTTGGAGCGCAGTACTTGGCGCAAGGCAGACGGCAGCACCGATCCCAGAAGGGCTGCCCAGGAATCCGCAGACCAGGGCCAGATGACCAGCGCCATCAAATAGTGGCCCATGGCTTTGCCGCGCTGGTTGAGATAGTGCAGATGAACCCGCCCTGCCCGCCGGTGATAGCTGGAAAGGGCCGCCAACCGCACGGCCAGACCCTGCTCTCTTCTGAGTGACGCATATTTTTCAAGAATCCGGCGGTATGCGACAAGTTCCCGAGTGGGATCGGACGCGGTTCGCGGGCCGGAGTGCTGGCGAAGATCAACCAATGCCTCGGGCACGCTTGCGATTTTCGTACAGGTCGCGATGCGAATCCACATATCCCAATCCTGTCGCGCCTTGAGGTCCTCATCGAAACAACCCGCTTCTTCGAACAGATCACGGCGGACAATATAGGTTGATGTCGGCGCGGTCACGTCGCTGACCAGCAGCGCTTTAAAAAGGTTGCCTTCGGGGTAGGTTCGCCGGGGTTCCGCAATGACCTCGCCTGTCTCTGCCACGACCTCGCGCAGACCGGTATAAGCGGCCCCATAATCCGGGCGGGACTCGAGAAGCTTCAATTGCTTGCCCAGTTTTTCCGGATGCCAGAGGTCGTCACTGTCGAGAAAGGCCACGTAGCGACACCGCGCCAGACAGATGCCACGGTTTCTGGCTGCATTTCCACCCCTGCGATCCTGCCGCTCGAACTGAACCCTGAATGCCGGATTGTTGTCCGTCTGCCACTGTTGGACCCGCTCGGCGGTGTCATCATCCGACCCATCATCGACTATGATCACTTCTTCAGGCGCAAAATCCTGCTGCATAACGCTGGTCAGCGCTTCGCAGGTCAGCTTCGCCCTGTTGTAGGTAGGAATTACAACCGAGACGGTCGGGACCTTGGTCTTTTCGGAGGTTTGCAATTGCCTAACCTTTCCAGGATACCTGCTTTTCGAGGCTGTCGCGATCAATCGCGTTCTGTCTATCCCAAACCAGCGCACGTGTCCTGAATACCGAAGTTGCCGAGTGTATAGCGGCAACCATGCCAGGAACCCCGTCCAGAAAACCGCGCTGCAGGATGTAACGCTTAATAAACTCGACAAGCGAGCCTGCCACTATACTGAACCCCGAGACAGGCTTGCCCGATCTCTCAAGATCCTGCGCATTCATCGCGACATAACGCGCGCTTTTTTGCAGGCGCTCGGCGAATGAGCCCTCATTGAGATGCGCAATCTTTTTTTCGAGCTGCCCAATTCGGGCTTCGCCACCATCGATTTCACAACTTTCGTGCAGCGCCCCGACAAAACGATGGCACCCGCGCCGGGCGAGTTGAGGCCGGTTCCACGAATCCCAGCCACCATGATTAACAGGCCGATGGAGAAAGTAGTTCTGACGGCGGTATCTGTAAGCGTCGTAGTTGGTACTGCGGATATGATCGAGGATTTCCTGTGCCAGATCACGCGGGATGCGTTCGTCGCAGTCAAGGTGAATCAACCAGTCACCGCTGGCGTTATCGATGCCCACATTGCGTTGTCCTGCATATCCCTCCGCCTCAACCATGGCATGAGAGACAAACCTGACCCCGTCTCCTGCTTCCATCGCAATTCCGGGTGTATCATCGGTGGATTTGTCGTCGACGATTACGATTTCATCGACCCAATCAGCGAGATTGTCCAGAAGGTGAGGCAGGTTCTGCTGTTCATTCCGGCTAATAACAACAGCTGAAAGCGTTGGCCGATTTTCCGTTGGCGGTGTGGCCATGGTTACGGTTCCTTCTGTAAAATTGCGCGGAGGCGAAAATAGATTGACCGAAACAAGCGGTCCCTGCGCCGGTTCAGCCAAATGCGAAACCTCTGCCGCCGCGACGTGTCCGAGAATGCCGACCCGGATGGATTATCCTTGCCGTGTGCGTTGTCAAGATCGGCATCCGCATAGTCCATCGACTGCGCCATCTGGCGGACCGCCGGATGCAGGTTCAGCACGTAACCCGGGTCATTCTTCCATTTCTCACCAGAACCCGAGCGGGTTCCTTCGCCCATGGTTTCGTCCGGCGCTACCTCGATAAATCGTGCGATCTCGGCGAACCCATCGACCGGGGACGCCACCAGATCCTCGTAGCGAACCCGCATATAGCTGTCTTTTGGCAACATTCGTTCAATCGCCAAAAGGTTGCGGCAACCATTGAGCCAGGCCAGTTGCCGTGTCTGCGGATCCGTTCCGAACAACTTGGCCGCCGAATACATCACCCCATGCGGGTTTCTTACAAGCCCGATAACCTTCACGGTCAGATCGGTCCGCCCGATCCATTCCAACATTAGGCTCAGCGCCGCCCATTGCGCAAGAATTTGAGGTGACTTTTCAAAGAAAACAGGTTCCGGATTGACCCTGACAAGGGCTTCCCACCCATCGAAAACAAGCGCACGGTCATCTGTCGGAGGATCAAAGTCCGGAACGCATTTTGCGAGCAAATCTATCATCAGGTCGCGGGCGTTACCTTTGCTTCCATAGCCATTGTACCGCTTTTGAGTTGCGAACAACGGCCCCGGCTCATCCAGCAAAACTGCCGCCATCAACCACCAGTGCGTTTCAAGATACCTGTGAGGCGAATACGCGACGGTATCTACAGCCGGATGGCGGCAAATCTCGTCCTGGAACATGGTGGATCCAGAGCGCTTATCCGAAAGCAAGATTACGACTGTACGCATAGGCTTGTCTTGTGCTGGGGTGCCGGCGAGCCGGAACGGTGAAATGTGGGATTGCTGAGACAAGGCCAATTACCAAAAACAAAAGCATTGAGCCTCGCGGAGTGGAAACGGCGGCATGCCCGAGCATGGCCCAGGGAATGATTGCAACCATGGCCAGGAACAAAGGTTGCGCAATCAGCTGTTCCATTGTCGTGCGCCGTTGCAGCGCAAGGTTGGCGGTAAAGAAAAGCGCCCGGGCAATAAGGAAAACATAAAGAAACGCGGCGATCATACCGTAGGAGTAATAAGCGATCGCAAAGACGGCATGCGTGGCCTGGCTGGCCTGTTCGGATCTGGCCCCGGCAGATGTGTAACGGACAGTCGTGCCTTCACCGACAAAAAGAAAGCTCGGTTTTTCTGCGACGTGGCCAAAGGGTTCGGAATAGGCCAGCGATCGTTCACTTTCGCGCTTGTTCTCGTAGGGAGACTCGAGCGAGGCGGCGAAACTTCGTTCCAGACGTTCGAAGTAGAACAACTGTGATCCGATGCCTATGAAGAATATGATCCCTGCCCCTACGATCATGGGTAAGATCATCCCGCGCTTCACCTGCCGCAAACCCAGAACAAGGGCAAGGACGGCAATCAGGATGGTGCCCAGAATCGGACCGCGGGAATAGCTCATAAGGACACCCATCGGGGCCAGCATGCAGGCCAGCAAGGCGAGTTTTCGCCAACCGCCCGCCACCCACGGCCAACGCATCAGCAAGGCTGCGAAAGGCCAGCAAATATTTATGAATGTCGCACCCAGTATGGATACCCCGACCAGCGTTCGACCCCGGATTCCACGCTCGGGCGTATCCAGTAGCATCGAATTGAGCTGCCCGGCGGCAGGCTCCAGAAACTTGCGCGAGAAAATCAACTGACTGACCGTACCCCGGGTTCCCGGAAGCGACGTGAGGATCATCAACGAAGCCGTCACGATCAGCCCGACGACCAGCGCCTTCAGTACAAACTCGAAATCCTGGCGGGTTCGGATGTATTTTGGGGCCAGAAAGAACACGCTACACGCCAAAACCGAGCGGAACATCACATAGACGGAATCCTGTAATGTGCCAAAGCGGATCATTCCGGAAATTTCACTGACAAGTGCAAAAACCAGAATGGCGACAACGGTACCCGCAAACATCCGACAGCGTTTCGGAACCGGGGGCAGCTTCTGTGCCGAAAACAGCAGGCACAATACAAGGACATCGACCAGATAGATGGGCAAGGGGCCAATCTTCAGGTTTGCCTTCGGCACCGCAACAAGCACGAACACAAACGTGGCAAAAAGCTTGATACCCGGTGTATGTCCCTTAAGCCACATCGGAAGGTCTCACCCCCAGTTTTTCATAGAACGATTTGTGCGCTTCAAGGAAACGGACCATATCGTACTTTTTTGCCATTTCGAAACCCGCCGCGCCCATTCTGCGGCGCTCATCGGGGTTTTCAGCCAGAAACCTCACTGCCGATGCAATCCCTGCCACATCTGAGGGGTCTACAAGCCGTGCGGCGTGACCGTCGCGCCCCACAACCTCGCGCAATCCTGGCACATCCGCAGCGATAACCGGCAGGCCGGCGTTCATCGCCTCTACCGCAGCAAGGCCGAAACCCTCCCAGTTCGATGGAATCAGGAAGGCATCCGCGGTTTTCAACAATTCGGACACGTTTTCCACATAGCCGAGCAGGTTCACGCGGTCCTTAAGCCCAAGTTCGCTTGTCAGGCGTTCCAGAGTGGCACGTTCGGCACCCTCGCCCGCTATGGAGTATCGCACAACGCCCGCTGGCAGCTGCGCCAGGGCATGCACAGCCGTATCATAATTCTTAGCGGGCGTCAGCCGTCCCACGGATACGATGTGAAACGGCCCGTCTAACCCGGTTCTATCCGGCAAATGGTCAAAGAATAAAGGGCACCCGTTTTCAATCACGGTGGTTCTGTTCGCCAGCCATGGATGCGTTCGAAGCAATTCTGTTTTGACACCGTCACTGATCGCAATGATCTTCTCGTAAGAGCGATAGACCTTTTCGTCGATCAGGCCGCCAAGGGCATGGCCCCGTCGGCGATTTGACGTGCTGTGCTCGGTGAACACCAGCCGACCCGGTAAATGGCCCGTGCGCGCAAGCGCAGCAACATGGGCGCTGGATGGAAACAGGTGCACATGCACAATATCGTTGGCTGCGATGCCGCGCGCATAGGCTTTCAAGCGTAACAAGGCACGGGGATCATAAGGGCTCGACAGTCCCAGCGAACACGCGCCTTCCAGATCACCCATATCGCAGTCTTCAAGCGCGACCAGTTTAGCATCGAAATCCGATTTCCGAAGTCCAGCGTGAATCTGACGAGCGACACGTTCGGCTCCGCCCCGGCTGAGGTCCACACTGTTGATGATCTGATGCACCCGCAGGCCTTCCTGCTTGGTAGTCGGCGGGTTGACGTTGGCAATTACCGGTGCCGTGGGTGCCGCCTTTTTTCCCTCCAGCCGTGTGGCAATATCCCGGATGATCTTGCGGTGACGTTTTGGCAGCAGCCGGGACATCAGGCGCTGTCGAAACACCGGGTCCGGTTCGAATTTTGACCAGGGCACCGGAGACCAGGTTGGGGGCGGCTCGGCAATGACATCATCGAACAGCTTCTTGTAGGAAGCTGCACATGCTTTGGTCGAGTATTTCTGCCGCGCGGCTTCGGCCACAGCCAGGCTCATATCTTTCAAACGGGCACGATCACCGGCGAGTGACGCAATTGCCGTCGCAAACGCCCCGGTATCACCAGTGTCGCAGAGCAGGCCGGTACGCCCATCTTCGAGCAGGAAGTCGGTGATCCCGTGCAGCCGCCAACTGACCGGGACGGCGCCTGCCGCCATGGCTTCCAGCAGCGCGTTCGGGCAGCCTTCAAAATGTGACGTGAACAGGAACAGGTGGGTATGGGCCAGAAATTCAGGAATCTCTTCCGGGGACAGCGTGCCGACAAATCGGACACGCCCGTCCTCAACCCTTGTGGCAAGGGCTGCCCTCAGGTCCTCCTCGTGTTTTCCTTTGCCCGCAATTCTGAGATGGTAGGAAACACCCGCCGCATCGAGGCGATCCAAAACCGACGGTATGTACATCACGCCCTTTTGCCCGTGTTCCAACCGCCCTAGAAAGCCAAGGGACAAAGGCTCGACAGCGCCGTTGATACGCCCCGCTGCATCCGCGAAACGATCGGTCACCGCCCCATTGGGGATCAGGACAATTTTGTCGGAATCGACGCCGTAGTCATTGATGAGATCGCCCTGCAAACGAGGCACCAGGGCGACAAACCGAGCGACCCTGTCCCGCCCGATCAGCGACAGTCTGTACCCTTCCTCAAAACCATTTGCACAACGTGCAACTACCCTGACCTTTTCAGGCAGGTGCGGCAGCGAACTGAGAATGGCCGGGGAATTCACTCCGATCACGATATCGATCTCCTGATCTTCGCACCATTCAGCAAAAACGCGCGCTTGCGTCCGCAGATCGCGCGTGTCCGCGGCCAACTCTACGCATCCCTGATCGACAAATGCGGCCTCGGTGATCTCAGCCTGATCAAGACCCACTGAAACACAGCGCATGTCCACACCATGGCGCAAAAACTCAGGTCGCATATTGCGATAAAACGTAAACGTCCCGCCGTCTTTTGGCACGGAACCAAAGGCAACCCGAATCATAGGTCGACCTCCATCTGCCGGGCAGCTGGTTGCGTGATCTGGCTTTCGCCGCCAAAGATCACGCGGTTGAGCTTGCGCGCCAGCTTGCGTGCATCGAAATGCTCCTCAACACGGACACGTCCTGCCCGGCCCATTTGCCGCGCCATGCCCGCGTCCTGGGCCAGACGCGATATGTTGGCGGCCATCGCTTCGACGTCCTGCTCTGGCGACAGGTAGCCCGTTTCCCCCTGGTTTACAGTTTCAGAAAATCCGTTGTGATCAGTAACAGCTACAGCCGTCCCGGACGCCATGGCCTCGAGCAGCGAAATGCCCTGACTTTCCTGATCTCCGTTCTCGGCTGTAACCGAGTGCTGAATGAAGATCGAAGCGACAGCCATCCGCTCTCGGACCTCAGTATGCGCGCACGCCCCTTTCAGGGTCACAGCATCCTCGATGCCCAATTCCCGGATCAGGGGAAGACATGCCGCTCTCTCAGGGCCATCGCCAATAATCTCGAACCGCAGCGACGGATGATCCCGCCGGGCCAGTTCAAACGCGCGGATCGCCAGATCGGGTCGCTTTTTGCGTGTCAGCCGCCCGACGGCGATCACCAGATTAGGGTCTTTGCGATCATCCGCGGCGAACTCATCAATCTCGATACCGCAAGGAACGATTTCTATCTTGTCCGCAGGTATTCCCATGCCTTTAAGGATTCTTGCGAAATGCTGTGATCCGCACAGAAATCCCCGGGCGTCCCGCGCCAGCAAACGATAAGCGTATCGCATGTCCAGGCGCTGACCAAGGACCGTCGCATCGTAGCCGTGAAAATTGACGAACAACGGAAGGCCCGACCGTAGGCAGAATTCACGAAGGGCACAGCCCGTCGTGCCGAATTCAGCAAGAATGGCAGTGACGCCGTGGCCATTCAGGAATTTCCCAAGATCGGCCTCCTCCTGCCGGGACAGGGCGGCGCGATACCCTGTTCTCAGAAATTTTGCCATCGACCCGAAAGGATTGCGCCTCGAATGCTCGTTCCCGCGCACGCAATGAAACGGCAGACCGAGATCCGGGGCGGTAACACAGGCCATGCCTATTCCAACCGTCTCCCCCGGACGCACCAGACGCATGTGCTGTCGAACATATGTCTCGGCCACCGCATTGGGATTGTGTGTCGCAACGGCCAGGGTCATTTGCCGGCCCCTTTCTCGGCGGCGCTGAGGCGATCGTAAAGCGCATCACACATCAACCGGACCCGGTCGGACAGATACCCCGGCTTGCGGACCGGAGGGTTGATCCGGCGGGTGGTGAGGGGGAACGCCAGACGGGGCGGTGCAAAACCGATGGACGTGGTCAAAGCCGCCATGCACACGTCCGGCTCATTCAGCAAAGTCCGGTAATCCAGCAGCCTTATCCGATCATCCCGGTCGAAGCCCAGGTCGAAATAGATTTCGTTTCGCCGCACCCAGTACAGCGCATAGATATCCCGCCGGCGGGCATCGCTCCCGGGTTCTGCATCGCTCAGATCATCAATACAGGCGTGTATGTCCAGCCACAGCTTCTCCAGGTCCCAATGACCGGACGCGTCCGTTTCGACACGCCGGGAAATCTCTTCAAAATCCCCCGGCCATTTTCGCATCATTGACGCGACAACTTCGTCCGCTTGGCGGAACATCATGACGGCCCGCGCGCCCTCAATCGCGTCAAGGATTTCCGCAGCTTTGTGAGAGGCCAGCAATGAACGTGCCGCGACAAAATCACCATGCGCCGCATTTATTCGCCTGCCAAGCTCGGGAAGTTCGGGCCAGACCGTTTTCGCCGGATCAATCGACAATTCGCTGAATTCGCCAAACACCACCGAGCGGGGATCGGCACGAAACAAACGCTCAAGGTGGGTTGTGCCGCTTCGCTGGCATCCGAAGATGAAAAGAGTGGTCTTGGGGTGCGCCCTGAACAGTTGGTGATACACCCTTTTCCCGCCCTCAAACATCTGAAATGAGCGCGACGTCACCCGATATTCTATCGAATTCTTGATACGAGTCAGGGTCAAGGGATGCTGCATTGGCCGAACCTAAATCTCATATGCGACGGATTGCTTTGAACCCTCTTCCGGATCGGACTTGCCTTGGCGGGTACCGTCCGATTCAACTTCTTCTTCCTGCGGAACCAGATTTTCGTAAGACCCGATCGAACTGATGCGCCCAGCCTCGAGCGTGATCACCGTGTCGCAACTTTTCACCGTTGCCAGACGGTGCGTCACCATAATCAGTGTACGCCGCCCGGCGAGTTCGGTAATCCGATCCATCACCTGCGTTTCGGTGCTGTTGTCCAAAGCGCTGGTCGCCTCGTCAAAGGCAACAACCTCGGGCTGGGTATAAAGGGCCCTCGCGATCGAGATGCGTTGCCGCTGCCCGCCGGACAGCCGCACACCGCTTTCGCCAACAAAGGTGTCATAGCCTTCGGGCAGTTCTTCCCGGATGAATGTGTCTATCTGCGCCATCTTCGCTGCGTCGCGAACCTGATCCAGATCGACCTCTTCTGTTGGAACGCCAAAGGCGATGTTCTCTGCGATGCCCGCGTCATAAAGGAATGTCTCCTGTGGGACATACCCCACATTGGCGCGCCACATGCGCACCTGATCGTGGCTCAGCTTCTGGCCATCAATCAGCATCGCGCCTTCCGTCGGTTCGATCAGGCCAAGGATGAGATCCATCAACGTGGTCTTTCCAGCGCCTGTCTGGCCAACGATTCCAAACGAGGTTCCAGCCGGGATGGTCAGGTTGATGTTCTTCAGGCTCGGGGTTTCAGATCCGGGATAAGTGTAGGACACATCCCGCAGTTCGATCGACTTTTCCAACCGCATCGGCTCAATCAGATCCGTGGGCAATTCCGGATGATCCGAGATGTCTGCCAGATCGTCACGAATTGCCACGGCGGCGACGGTGCTCAGGCGAATGGCAACGATAGCGGTGTATCCCTTCTGGAAAGCCGGCATCATGCGATAAACGGCCAGGGCAAAGACACCGATGACAGGAAGCACTGCGGCCATGCCCGTGCTGCCGACCCCGCCGTTCTGCTTCATCAGGATCAGGGTCAGCACTACGACGCCGCCAATAGCAAACAGCTCAATGATGTACTGCGGCACCTGACGGACAGTGGCTGATGCAGCGCTGTACTTTGAGAACTTCATGGAATGCGGACGGTAGCTGTCGATGAGCGATCGTTCACGATTGAGCAGTTTTGCCAGCTTGCTGCCCCGCAGCGCTTCGTATGCGACGCGATAGCGTGCCCTGTTTTCATCAAACATGACCTGCCCAAGGCGGTTTGTCAGTTTGCGGACCGTCACAAACAGGATCGTATACAGTACCCCGAAAATGCAGAGCGACAACAACGTGATCGCGGGGTCGACATAGAACAGAAGCGACATCATAAAGACAATCGACACCAGCGACTGAGCGACATTGAAAAGCGAGCGGAATACCTCACCGACGACGCGGCCGGACTCGGCAAGCATGTTCGAAACGAGCTCGCTGCTGTGACGCTGGAGCATGAATTCGTAGGGTTGCCGCAGATAGGTTTCCAACAACCGCGCGGACAGGCTGTGCTTACGCATCTCCAGCCAGCGGTTGACCAGATACAGTGTCAGCACCTTCAACACTGCACTCACGACGAGAACCACAAGGAAAACGACGGCGATGGCGATGGCGAAACTGTTCACACTCTCGAAGTTGCCCGCCGAATAGGCCCAGGACAAGTGTTTGTTTTTGTCAATCAGATCCGGATCGCCGATAATCCTGAGAAACGGGAAGATCAGGCCGACACTCAGCATCTCGGCAAAACCGCGCAGGCAAATCAGTGGCAGTAGTTTAAGGGCAGACGAACGTTCGCTGGGTGTCAAAAGCGAGATGACAGTTCCCAAGCCCTTCATGCCTGAACTCCAACGGTTGCGTCGCGTGTTAGCTTGCATTGTCGGACGAACAGCAAATTTTGGACAAAACGTCCAGACAACGGAGAACTAATAATCACCGATAACACACTTACCTCCTAAAGTGGGCAAAAACCGCCAAAACCCGACGGTCCGAAACGACCACTCCACACTGAAACTCAACCACAATAATGCCATACTACTATGACTTTCGACTAACACCTCGCCCTTCTCTGGGCAAGGCTTCAATACGTAGGATCCGATTTGGGTCAACCTAGTGTGATTTGAGCAGGTTCTTAGTTTCCTATATCTCAACAAATTTCTGTCGGGCCAACTATTGTCCAATTGGAATGCTGTTGCGGCTCAGACTTCGAAAGCGAGATACTTTGACAAGCTCCGCTTTCGGTCCGACTGATGCATCAACTGCGTGTCAGGGGACCAGCCTCGCTATCGACGTCCAGTTTTTCCGGCCTCCTGACCCGGCACCCGAAACCATTTCTATGTGTTTAGCGCGCAAGAAACGCGCCGGCAGCTGCAAGGCCGCGATCTGAAAGAATGCTGTTTATCCTAGCCCTGTGCTCCGGTTTGAGCCTCTCCAGGCGGTCGCTATGCACCGAAAAAACCTTTCGGCGCCCCTGTTCGACCAATTCGAGCATGCGCTCAACCGTTTCATCATCCATGTTTCTGTTGAGACCAGCGGCAGGTTGCAACCCCTCGTCGAACTGGTTTGACCAGCCCCCATAGTGCCGGGTGACAAAAGCGTAAATCAACATGAATTCGGACGCCTTGCGCCCTACCCGCCTGACAAGAGGCTTGAAGCCAAAATACACATGCGCCGGCCCCAATTTGTCTTCGATCTCTGCCAGGCAACCGGCCAATACTTCGGCGCTCAAGCAATAGGGTGTCGTGCTAGGTGGAGTAAGCGTGTCATCAGGGGGAATTGGCAACCCGAAGATACGGAACGAGTTCTCCATCCAATTCCGCTGCGCATTGCTGGGCGGCTCAAGAAAGCTGAGCGCCCTGCCCGCCTCAGATATGAAATCAGACCGGTTCACATTGCTGACGAAAAAATTCTTGGCATCCAGTATCAGAACGTACCCATCCGGTATCAGCCTGGCCACACAGAGTTTGAAGGCCTGTTGCATCAGCCATCCGTTGTTGCCGCGCCATCCGGCCTGAGTTCTGAACGGTATCCAATTCCGGTGTTGCACGACCATACGACGCAGCAGCCCGGAAAATCCACCTGCCCCGCCCGGCAGGATTTCCTCGGGTTCGACAATCCGCACCCGATCCGCCAGCGATTCGTAAAAGTGAACCAGTTCGCGGGCAAGTCGCGCGCATTCTTTCTGGTTCCTGTCATTAACGACGATCAATATTGACGAAATGTCATCCGGTTCAAAAAACATGGCCACCGATCGCGCCTGCAGCTTCAGGTTTTCGATTTCCCTTATGTACACAACGGTGACAAGCGTTATTCGTTGTTTCATGGGAGCCACCGCTGGTTAACAAATAGGAATTTTATGTCAAGCGTATGGCTGGCAGGCTGTCGCGGAACCAAATCACCAGGGTTTTCAAGCCCGCAAAGACTCGCAATAAAATTATTCATGCCAGACTTCGATCTTCCCGCCATGAAGACGTTCCACGAAACTGACATCGTTTTGAAAGCTCTCAATTAATTCCCTGCGCAGGTGATCGGGTATATCCGGCATTTCCGAAGGCTGCAGAAAAAGGCGCCTGTTGATTCCTGCGCGCATGAGAAACTGGACTATATGTTCCATGTCCCTCTTGCGCATCGCGCTTCTGATAGCCTTTGCCTTCTTTACCAGCCAACGGGATTTTGGTTTCCCATAAGTTTCCCGCACCTTCTGTTTCACTGCCACCGGCGCAAGCCTGTCCTGATCGACACCAATGTAGTCGAACAGGGATTCAAGGTACGAAGACGTCGCCTGCGGGCTGGCAAACAGCTCTTCAAAAATACCCAAATGAATCTGATCTCGGGGAAAGATGGACAGCACATTCCCGAGAAGCCCGGCGTATGAACTGTTCATTCTCAGTTCCGGATGGCGCGCGACGGCGTTTTCGAAATCAAGGTCCGTTCGACCATTTTCGACAAACATCCTGTAGTGAGAGACCATCCTGTCCACCGGGTTCCGCAGGATACAGATCAGCTTCACCTCGGGATTGAAATCTCTTATTCGCTGCACCGTCTGAACATCCAGAATATAGGACGTACTAATCTCTCCTATTGCCGGACGGTCGGCAGCCCCGTCAAAGAGCCCGCAATACCAATCATCTCCACGGTCGTAGAAGCGATCGAAATAAAACACTTCTTTCTGCTGGACGGGTAAGAAGACGTCGGGGTGCCGGCGCAGAATGGAATCGAGCCATGTCGTTGCGCATTTTGGCGGGCCAATTCCGATAAATGTGGGTTTGGATTTTTGCGTGTTCGTTTCAAGCTTTGAATTGTACATCTTGGACATGGATCTTTCTGAAAATAGTGTATCGACCTAAAATGACCGTGGCGTGACCCGCATCATACGAACGAGGTTCCACCACGCTGAGCCTGACCCGAACAGCAAATTATCCTTATCACGAACTTCGGAATCGACCAGAAATTTCTCCGGAGTTTCGTACCCGCAAGCATTCAACTTCAAATCCAGCAAACGCTGATCGCCACCGAAAGGTGCAGCGCATATGCGGCAGCGCCGCCTGTATCCAGACCTGTCACGATGGGTTTTGGTGTCGTCAGGCGTCCGGCGAGACCGCTGTCCAGCGCCCTGTTCCTCAAAACATCACAAAGCCGCCAATAGCACAGAGCGGATCGGAAAATCGAAACAGACAGCCAAAATATGCACAATCTGTTTCCTGTTTCTGTGCAATGCAGCCTGTCTGATCCAGGCACGCGCCGACGGTGGGATTTACTTCGGTCGCGACGTGCTAAGGGGGGTTTGCGGCTTGCTGCTCCGGGACTGCTGCCAGGACAGAGCTTCGAGAAGGAATATCAGCCCGATAAAAACTACCACGCCCGCTCCGAGACCGCATGCCAATCCGAGCACAACACCAAGATCAAATTTGATCCAGATTAGAATTGTCACCAGCCACATGAAGCAACTGGAAATAGAAAATGCCCAAATCCCCATCGTTTCTCTGCGGTCCGTTCTGCCTCTATTATATTTACTCGGTCAAGAAAGCCAGCACTCATCCCAACACGCTTTTTAACATCTGCACCTTCAGTAAACGAAACGTTAACCCGGCATAATGCTTTCGTCTAGCATGCGCCGGTACACTGCTTAATATATTGATAGTCCAAATCATTTGGACACTCTAGAATAGAGTCTGCAAGATCTGCCTATAAGCCATATACCGCCTATCTTTTTGGGTTCAAAACTTGCCCTAACGTCAACTTTCGGCGATTATACAATCTATGGCACCTATTCATCGCCAAACGATTGCATTGTTTTTATTTTTGGAACCGAAAAATTGTTCTATATCACCGGGCGCAACAAAGGCTCAGACCCGTCTGTTGTGCACCAATTCGCAACTGGAGCCCCTGTTCTATCTGCGAAAACCAACGGTTTAGTCATTTCACCCGCGCACCGCCTGGTCCGGGTGGCGCCCAAAGTTGGTTGATTTTTCGTGTTTAAACACAATCTGAAGGAGAAGAAATCCAGATGGCGCTTTGGTTTGTTGACTGATTGTGCATATATGAAAGCACGTGTTGCAGTTTGAAGGGTTAGTTAAAGTGAATAGTCAGGGCACGGGTCCGTCCAAGGCCTCGGAATTTGATTCTTTTGAACTTATGTACGAGAATCAAAACGACAACGAATTGAACTTACGAGAACTTCTTTCACTGATTTGGCGGGGAAAGCTGTTTTTTCTGTGCTGTGGCGTCGTCGGGATGTTGGTTGGTGCCGTCATCGTGCTTCGGCAGGAGCCCGTCTATACGGCTGCGGCAAGTATTTTGTTCGAACCCGAGCGCGTCCAGATCGTCGATATCTCAAACGTCCTGACCGAACCCGAAGCCGGGACCGAGATCGGCAACCAGATCGAAATCCTCAACTCGACGACATTGCTTCAGAAGGTGGTGGAACGCCTGAATCTCGTGCAAGTGGATAGCGAGGCCGCAGTTGACGAAGGCGTTGCGCAGGCCCAAGGCCAGGAAACACCCGCGCCGCCTCCAGGGCAGGCAAGGGCGATTCTCAACCGCGCCATGGCCGCGCTTGGGATGTCGGTGCAGCAACCCGACACCGAAAGTGCTCCGTTGACCGAAGAGGAGATGTACGAAAAAGGCATGCGCAACGCGATCAACATGATTCGCGCCAATATGGGGGTCTTTCAAGTTAACGGATCCAGGGTGATCGAGATTGTCTATTCATCGCCCAATGCCGCGCAGTCCGCGCTGATCGTCAATACCATCAGCGATGAGTACATTGCCTTTCAGAAGGCCTCTAAGAACCGCAATATCGTTACTGTGATCGAACTGGTCGACGAACGCATTCTGGAGTTGAAAAACAGCGTCGAGACCCTTGAGGAAAACCTTGAAACCGCGCGTTTGGACCTGGCCAACAGGCAGGCTCAGAGCTCGCAGATGACAAGTGTCCAGCTGACAGCGCTAAACCAGGAACTGGCTTCGATCCAACTGCGCCTCGCCGAGTCCCGTGCCCGCCGCGATCGGGCAAAAACCGCCCTGGACTCTGAAGAAAACCTTTGGACAGTTACTGAATTCCGCGAGTCTCCGTTGATCGCAGAGTTCCGTCGGCGCGAAATCGATATTCGCGAGGCCATGGCAGGTGACAGTGCCATCGCCGGCGGCAGTTCAAGACCCAACAGTACGCGAAACAACGCGCTGCTGGACCAGCTTTACGAGAATATCCGCGAAGAGGCCGGTTATGTCGTGGCTGCTCTGGAGTTTGAGGTGGAATCGTTGGAGCAGCGTGAAATTCAACTTCAGAAACTGGTTCGCGATCTTGAAGTCATAGCAATCGAACAAACCGCCGATGAACTGTCCATTGACCGGCTCGAACGCGAGGTGCAATCGAACCAGACGTTGTTGCAAACCTTTGTGACACGCCAGAAGGAAATCACCGAACAGGCCAACCTGCAATCGGCTGGTGCGCGCGTGCTGTCAGCCGCTGACACGCCGACAAGCCCCGATTTCGAGACCAGCGCTCGCGTGATGATCTCAACCGTTGGCGGTGGGCTGTTTTTGGGCTTCCTATGGCTGCTGTTCCGCGAACAGACAAGTCAGGCCGTACGGGACCCGAAAGCTCTGGCGAGGATCTCGCAGCTTCCTGTGCTCAACTCGATCCCGATGACCGGAATGCGCCGCAGCCTGCAAAAGCTGGGCGGCAGTTTCGTGTCGAACCCCAAAAGTCTTCTGTCGGAAAGTGTTCGCAACTTGCGAACGAGCATCCTTTACAGCGACGCCAGCCACGTACCCAAGGTCGTGATGTTCACATCTTCCGTTCCCGGGGAAGGGAAAAGTTCGCTCTCGTTTCTGACCGGTCTTGCCAGTCAGAGCACCGGCCGCCGGACTATTCTTGTTTGTTGCGATTTCCGGGACGACAGCAATGCCGTGATCTATTCGAAATTTCCAAGCATTGCCAACGCGGACAAGCCGCAAAAACGCATATCCTTCCTGCACAGGGCTCAGTCGGCATCGGGCGGGCGGTATGGATTGGCCACGTATCTACAGAAGAAATGTACGCTTGAAGAGGCGCTTGCCAGAGAGACAGCAACGGGACTGGATATTTTGTCGTTGAGCCTTTCCGAAAAACTGACGGAAAGCCCGGCCGATATCTTGTCTTCGACGCGCTTCGCCGAAGTTATCGACCAGCTTCGTGACGAATATGATCTGGTGATCCTTGATACACCACCCGCACTGGCGGTGACGGACGCCCGACTGTTGGCCAGGCTTTCGGACACCGTCGTCTACCTCGTGCGCTGGAACCACACCAGCAGGAACGCGGTACGCGAGGGGCTGAGAGAATTGCGGTCGATGGGGGCCAATATCGCTGGCTGTGTCTTCACTTTGGTATCGCAGTCAAGGGCCCGGAAATACGCGGACAACGAGTTCATCTACAAACGCAGTTACGATTCCTACTTTAGCTGAACGCTTTGGCGGGCATTGCCAACTTGTTTGCACGCGGCTGACGGCGGTCTTGTCTGCGTCTGTCAGGTGGTCATTTCGAGAGCGTAACCGTCCCAGAGGCCGAAAGCATCGGTTCTGGCGTGACGGTATGAGACG
>NZ_JBQGAV010000014.1:0-42820 GCF_056543005.1 Ruegeria sp. A5 | reverse complement strand
ACCTCATCTGCACATGCCCTCCAATGACCGAATACATGGACGCAGCAGAGTAAACCTCAATCAATAAACCCCCGCCAACTGGCGGGGGTTTCAATCCGAGTTCGGGAACGATTGCTCGCGGCCGAAGCGCTAAAGAAGGTGGAGGAGAAATGAAGCATTATGTCCCTGCAAATGACCATGCGCATTTGACCGAAACCACGTTGGCAAGACCTAAACGAGATCATTATATCGAGATCATTCTTTGCGAGGCCGAAGCGGAAGCATCGGCAGATATGCTGGTTGATTTCTATCGTGCCCTGAATGAACTGAACGAAGGCCATACATACATTACAAATATCCGCACCATTGCCGACGGCGCGGCGGGCGGACCCTTGCACTGGGCCGGGCGAACCGCGATTTTCTGGGGGGACATCTACAAAAGCTGGCCTCTGACACCGTCGGACAAAACCTGGATCGCCCAAGTATTGAACCTGTCCTACCGATCAATTCTCGTTGGCGGTGCAGCGTTTCTTCTCGCCCAGACTAGTCGCGCTACCAAGCGGATTGCATCGGTTCACCCCAATTTTTCTGCCGCAGCGCAAGAGGTTGGCCTGATCGACGTCGGTTCGGGTACATATTGGTCCTCAGATAGCCGCACCCATAGCGCATCAACCAGATTGGGCACGTTGCGTTTGTTGTCCGATTTTGTTGCCTTTGATCACGGCGAGCATCTGGCCGAGTCAGTACGCAGCTATATCGGGTTGGCCGACAGGCAAACTACATGCGCAAGCCAACTGGCAGCTCGATTGATCAGACGTTCAAAAGCCGACCCAATGGTGCGACAGGTTGTTGAAAAGATGCAGAACAATCTGGAGGATCCGCTTAGGATACCGGAACTTGCGATGGCGCTTGGTGCATCAACGCGCCAGTTACAGCGGCGGTTTCTGGACAGAACGGGTGTAAAACTGCTGACGACGTATCGGGAACTTCGCCTAGAACGGGCCTATGGTCTGCTTCAATTTACCGAGATGACCTATCTTGAAGTGGCGACCGCTACGGGCTTTTCTTCCACAAGTGCATTGGTGCGTGCGTTCCGGGATCACTATGATGCATCGCCCGAAAGTGTACGAAATCGGCGATTTGCAGGCAAAACTCATGCTGTTTAGCTTGTTCGTGTGAATCGACAGCGCAGTCGAATGCGGTTGATATCACACTGGGCCTGAACTTTTGGCATTCACCATTCATGAGGTTGACGACAGATACGATTGTTAGTCCAGTTAACAATGCTTTGCCACCGGCCCAAATATTGGCCCGGCTAAATCCTCAGTTGCCGTCTTTCAGACAAGCTCGCAGCTACGCGCTGGCCAATTGTTGTCGTAGAACCTCTCGCTTGAGATCTGCGAAGTTGATACGCTGGTGTTTCGATCGATACGATATTGTACGGGCCGGTTATCCATCCAGGTCCGCACTGGGAAAAGAGAGCATGAAACCTAGGAATTTCGTTCCGAAAGGGGCCGCGACGTTCGACATCGATTATGACGGATCATCCAACGAGATCTATTTTCTGTTGCTGCCGAAACTCACCATGCTTGCCTTTAGCGCAGCGGTTGAACCGCTGAGGATCGCCAATCAGGTCACCAACAAAGAGCTCTACAAGTGGTTTCTGATCTCTGAGGATGGGAACCCTGTTCGATGCTCCAATGGAGTCGAAATAGCAGCTGACTTGGCTCTGCATAATTTACCGCGATCATCCAGATTGTTTGTGTGTTCAGGGATCGAACCATCGGAAAGCATTAATTCAACGATCCTTTCGTGGATCAGCCGTCAGAAAGCGTTTGGCTGCAAGCTTGGTGGAATTTGTACCGGCGCATTTACGCTGGCCAAGGCAGGCATGCTGACCGGCAAGAGGTTCACACTGCATTGGGAAAACCAACCCGCCTTTGTTGAACACTTCGAACACCTGACACCATCGGCTAACCTGTATGAGATTGACAATGATCTGATGACCTGCGGTGGAGGTAACGCGGCAACCGACATGGTACTGGACATGATTGAAACCGACTTCGGAAAGGATCTGGCCATCATCGTCTCGGACATGTGCATCCACTCACGATCCAACAATCAGAAAACGCTCCAGAAATCCGCGTTTTCTGTCGCGTTGGGCAGTCGGAACCAATACCTGATCAACGCCATCCAGATCATGCATGAGAATCTGGAAGAGCCTCTGGATATCTCTGAGATCGCCAAGATCGTTCAGATTTCTCGCCGACAGTTGGAGCGGCTGTTTCAAAAGTATGTCGAGGTTTCCCCGGTACAATTCTACATCGAGTTGCGTGTGGCGCGCGCCTACGCGTTGCTAAGCGAAACAGAAATGACCGTTGCTGAAATTGCGGCCGCCACGGGTTTTGGCAGCGCGACCCAACTGACAGTTCGGTTCAAGAAACGATACGGCGCAGCGCCGACTTCATTCAGGCGGGGCTGGTCGGGACAGAACGATTGAGAGATGCCGTGCCGGTGGACCCGTCTGCCATCGTACTCTACCAATCAGGGCTAGAGTCTGAGTTCGCCCCGCTCGGATAGCACCTGTAATCTGGGAACATTAACCGCCATGGAATTGAACCAAACCGAACTGCGCCAACTTAGGCGGTCATTCCACAGACACCCCGAATTGGGCTTCAATGAAACGAAAACCAAAGCCAAAGTTGCGGCGCTGCTGCGTCAATACGGGCTTGAAGTTCATGAAGGCGTGGGCGTAGTGGGTATCCTCAGGGCCGGTCAAGGCAACCGCGCGATCGGATTACGCGCAGATATGGACGCGCTACCCATTCAGGAAGCCAGCGATCATGATTACGTGTCGCAAAATCCCGGCATTATGCACGCCTGTGGCCATGATGGTCACATGACGATGCTGTTGGGCGCAGCAAAGACTTTGTCCTCGGATCCCGGTTTCAGCGGCACGGTGGTGTTCCTGTTTCAACCGAATGAAGAGCTTGGCCTTGGGGCTAAAGCAATGCTGGACGAGAATGTCTTGACGCGATTTCCAATCGAAGAAGTCTACGCCATACATAACCTGCCTGGGGCACCCGTCGGGCAGATGTCGACCCGAACCGGTTTAATATGCACATCAGAAAGCCTTTTCGAAATTACGATCAATGGACAAGGCGGCCATGCATCCATGCCGCAGTCTGGACGTGATGCGCTAACCGTTGGGTCAGAAATCGTTCTGGCGCTTCAGACAATTGTCGCGCGCAAGCTGGCCCCGGGCGCCGGGGCGGTTGTGTCAGTGACCGAGTTTCTGACCGACGGGCAGCGCAACGTTCTACCTGGAACTGCAACGCTAAAGGGTGATGCGCGGGCTCGCAGCCCTGAAGATCGAAATATGATTGAAGAACACATGCGCAAGATTGCGCATGGCATCGCATCCGCGCATGGCGTCGAAGTCCAAGTGGATTTCAAAACCGAATTCATCGAAACAGTCAACGCACCGATCCCGACCGAGGCTGCCATCCGCGTCGCGCAGCTATCCGGGCTGGACACACTTCCCAATCGTCAACCGATGAGCTTTTCAGAGGATTTCGCGCATTTTTGCAAAGCCGTACCCGGCTGCTTTATCCTATTGGGCAACGGTGAATCCGGCTCCAACGGTCAACCGCTGCATTCGAACGACTACGACTTCAACGATGCGTTACTGCCGATCGGCGCGGAATACTGGGCAAATCTCGTGCGCGATAGGCTTCCGCTTCAAGATGAAGACTGAACGGGGCCCAGCGACATAGCACCTTCGAACGGCCGTCAGATGAATGATCTAAGACGGCCGCTCACACTATAATTTGGACCTTACCCTTGCTAGAGCCTGATGCGGAATGCCGCAAACCCATCAGCGCCTTCACCGGCGTCCTCGATGGTGACGCCTTTGACTTCGCCCATGTAGTCGCGCGCCTTTGGACCAGTTTCAAACAACACGGTGGTGTCAGAAAGCGGCGCAAACGACCAGTTTGCATCGGCCTTGGGATCGATTGTTCCTTGCTCGACGATATACCGCACGATCACGTCGCGGTTGGTGTCAGGGGCTTCGAACACGACGGTATCACCCATTGCGCCCGGGAAAGAGCCGCCGCCCGAAGCACGATAGTTGTTGGTGGCAATGATGAACTCCATGTCATCCGTGACCGCCTCACCGTTGAAGGCCAAATCTACGATACGGGCTGCATCCGGGTTGATCTCTTCCCCCTTGGGTCCAAAGCGCGACGGTTGCGATAAGTCGATCTGGTAGGTCACACCGTCCATCACGTCGAAATTGTAAGACGGGAAGTCCGGGTTTAGCAAAATCGCATCCTCGGATCCCGCCTCGATCTGGTTGAACATACCCGCCGAGCGTTCCAACCAACCCCGAACCTGTGCACCGTTCACCCGCACCGCGCGCACGGTATTGGGATACAGGTAAAGATCAGCCACGTTTTTGATCGCAACATCGCCCACCGGAACATCTGTGTAATAGTCCGGGCCGCCGCGACCCCCGGCCTTGAACGGCGCTGCAGCCGATAGAATGGGCAGACCCTCATGTTCGGTGCCCTTCATCATCTCTTCGACGTACCATTTCTGCGCGATCGAGACAATTTGCACCGATGGGTCATCCGCAACTAACGCGAAGTAGCTGTGCAGCGGAGCCGAAGTCTTGCCGACCGCGCGGCGTACATAGGCCAGTGTTTCGTCGTGATCTTTCGCGACCGAGTCCAGCACCTTCTGATCGTCGCCAACAAGTGCCGTGATCGAACGATCTTCGTTGCGCTTTGAAATCGGGCGCGCTTCAGACGTGGTCGTCACCACGCGCCATTCGTTTCCGTCGCGCTCAAGCAGCAGGTCCAGCAGGCCAAGATGCGACCCCCAGAAGCCGCCCATCACCGCCGGTTTGCCCATCAAGGTCCCCTTGTCGACATCAATGCCGGGACGATCAGCAAAGGTAGCGGACGGGAATACGAGGTGATTGTGCCCGGTCACCAGCGCGTCGATGCCATCGACCCCTGCCAAAACGACTGAAGCATTTTCCATTCCATCAGCGTGATCCGCATCCCCAATGCCGGAATGCGACAGGGCGATGACCAGGTCGCAACCCTGCTCTTGCATCTCGGGGACGTAAGCCTGCGCAGTTTCGACAATGTCACGCGCCTGCACGTTGCCTTCCAGATGCTTGCGATCCCAGTTCATGATCTGAGGCGGAGTAAATCCGATGACACCAACCTTGATCGGATGCTTGCTGCCATCCCCCATTTCAATCTCACGCTCAAGGATGGCATAGGGCTTCACCAGAGTCGTATCATCGCGGGGGGACGCCCCAGTCTCTTTTGCAACATTGGCCAGAACCACGGGGAATTCTGCACCAGCAAGCGCTTTTTCAAGGAAATCTAGGCCATAGTTGAACTCGTGATTGCCCAAAGTGGCAGCGTCATAACCAACAGTATTGAAGGCAGTGATGATCGGATGGCTGTCGCCTTCTTTCATGCCACGCTCATAGGCGATGTAATCGCCCATCGGATTGCCTTGCAGAAAATCTCCATTATCGACGAGCAGCGAATTTGTCGCCTCGGAACGAATCTCATTGATGATCGAAGCGGTCCGCGACAGCCCGACAGTATCGCGCGGTTTGTCCGCATAGTAATCGTATGGGAACACGTGAACATGGATGTCAGTGGTTTCCATGATCCTCAGATGCGCCTGATTGTTGGCCGCCGCCGCCGAAAAGGGATGCAAGGTGATGGCAGCAGCGCTGGCGGTCGTAGTGGCAAGAAACTGACGGCGCGAAATCAAACTACGATTGGAATAGGACATAAGGCACCTCTCAGGTTTGTGGATCGACGCGTGTTCTGGATGCTTTTCACAACAAGGGTATGACAGTGAAGATCTTTGCATCAAACATGTCGAACTTGGGGGTAGGATCCTAAAAGCCTATTGTATTGAATTGCACAGTCCAAGCCACTTTACGCACCAAAGGCGATTGCAGTGAACTGCCCGCATCGTCAGGCCTTCCAACCGATGGATGGCGGTTCCCGCGAGAGCGATGGCTGAGAGACAGACAGCGGTCAAAGCGCGTCGCAACGCGCATTAGACCCTTGAGCCTGCCGGACATGATCTCGACGCGGTTTTGCCGTCTGTACCGACGCTTGTCATATTTGACCGGGGTCTTGCTTTGCGTTCAGCCTGCATTGCAGGCACGTATCCCCTTGTCTTGCAATGCTTCCCGGAACCGGTCGGCATCGTGGCCGCGTTCCCTGGGCAATCATTCGACATTTAGAAGGTCGCCAAGCATCGCGCATGCGCCAATGCCGACGCTGACCTGTCCGGCGGTGACAATCAGGTTAAGCGAACGCCTCTGGCTATCGCAGATGGCGTGTGACTTGGTGTTCGTGCCGCGCTTGGCTCGACCAATCAGACGCCCCCCTGCGCCGTTTTCAAAAATTAACAAACACTTGCAACTTGCTTACATCAATTTTCTTTCAGAACATTCCCGTGTCCGGCCCGCCCAAAGTAAACATATTCAGAGCTGTATTCATCGCCGTCAGTTCGATTCTGGTGCTCGTTATCGTTGCCGCGTCAGTAGTCATATGACCCTCATTGCTGGTCTGGCGGCTCATCATCTTCACCAATATTTGTTTGTTCCGCACGGGTGATCAAAACCGAATTGGGCACCACTTATCCGGATGAAGGCGGGCTGATCGACTAGGTGCAGCGGGCATTCGGCGATGGGATAAGCGCGCGGTACTCTTGGCTTTATCGAGCCACTCGTGCGCTTCAGGTTTCAGCGGTTTTCTATCTGTTTGGCCTCGTTATGGTGCGAATTCAGGGTTTCAAGCTCTGCCCTGGAGGCGTTACGATCATTGCCATCGTGTTGGGTTGGTTCATGATACTGATCACTATACAGATTATCTAAAAGATACTTTGGATTCTAAATGTTGGCTGGGTGATGAAATCCGCCATAATGATCCTGCTGCTGGTCTGCGGTATCCTTGGGAGCATTCAATGTGGCTTCACCAATGAAATCATCCTACCGACCATCATTCCTTCGTTTGTAGCCGGGATGGTCTATCTTACGGTCATCATCTTCACCTACATGGGGTTCGAAATTTGGCTCGATTATACTTGAGATCTGTTTCAAAGGCGCACTGGCATCCACGTTAGCTGACCAGCCCAGTCGCGCTCACAATGAAATTCCGCGTGTATTAACGGCAACTGCTACTCAGCTGCGCTCTTTAGTGAAGCCATAAGGTTGCGAAACTTCTCACCCTGTACGGCGACATGGTCACGCAGCGCATTCGCTGTTTCTTCCGGTACGCCTTTTTTCAGGGCTGTGACAATTTCTTCGTGTTCGGCCATGGACTGGGCCATACGACCACGGAACCGAAGCTGCTGTCGACGGAATGGTTTGAGCCTTCTGTGCAGCTTGGAAGTTTCTTGCTCTAAGAATGCATTGCCGGACTGTTGATAGATGATTCGATGGAACCGCTCGTTTTCCAGGTAGTACGCATCGGGATTGCCCGCATCCACGGCCAGTTGGCATTTGCTGTTAGCTTCGGTCAGTTCAAGCAAAGCTTCATCGGAAATACGTAACGCCGCAAGTCGACCGCAAACGGCTTCAAGCTCGGCCATGACCTCGAACATCTCCATCAGTTCCACCGGGCCGGGCTGTCGGACAAAAGCGCCCCGCCGCGCTATCAGATCGACCAACCCCGACAAGGCAAGTCTCTGGAATGCTTCCCTAAGTGGCGTTCGTGAGACCCCGAACTGCTCAGCCAGTTTGACCTCATCTAGACGGTCACCGTCCGAAAATGTCCCGTCAAAAATCAGCTCTTCCAAATCCTGAGCGATGGTATCTGCAAGTCGTTGGTCCATAGGTTTCTGTTTTACTTGTGATTAGGCGAGAACTCAAGAAATCAAATCTTGTATACAAAAACCTTGACTAAAAAAACATTGCTGCCCTATGCTTCTATTCATCCCCGGCGCATCCGGGACTGAAAACGGGAGGAAAAAATGAAATCAGTGTTCAAAACGGCCGTCGCTGCGTTGGCGCTTGCATCCGCTGGTACATTAGGGTCAGCGGAGGAACTGCGCCTGTCACATCAGTGGTCGAACAAGGACATTCGCCATCAAGTAGCACAGATTGTTGCAGACGAGGTTGCGGCGGCGGACGTTGATCTGGAAATCAAGATTTTCGGCTCGAAATCGCTGTTCAAGCCGCGCGAGCAGTACAAGCCGCTCAGCCGCGGTCAATTGGACATGACCATACTGCCGCTGTCCTACGCCGGCGGTCAGCAGCCTGCCTATAATCTGACGCTGATGCCGGGTTTGGTGAAAAACCACGATCACGCTGCCCGTCTGGCCGACTCGCCCTTCATGGAGGCGTTGGAAGAGAAAATGGCTCAGGACGACGTGATGGTGCTGGTGCATGGCTATCTGGCCGGTGGCTTCGCCGGTAAAGACAAGTGCATCACGAACCCTGAGGATGTCGCAGGCCTGCAGACCCGCGCGGCAGGTAAATCTTTTGAGCAGATGCTGGCCGGCGCTGATGCCTCGATCGCATCAATGGCGTCGTCAGAAATATATAACGCCATGCAAACCGGCGTTTTGCAGGCGGCCAACACGTCGTCCTCGTCCTTTGTCAGCTACCGCATCTACGAGCAGGTTGCCTGCTATACCCCAGCCGGCGATGTGGCGCTGTGGTTCATGTATCAGCCGCTGCTGATGAACAAATCCACCTTCGACGGACTGAACGAAGATCAGCAAGCCGCATTGCTGGCTGCATCGAAAAAGGCACAGGCCTTCTATTTGGAAGAGGCCAAGAAACAGGACGCCAACTCGGCGAAAGTTTTTGCCGACGCCGGTGTTGAGATTGCGGAGATGAGCGCCGAAGACTTCGAAGCATGGCGTACGCTGGCAATGGAAACATCTTACAAGGCCTTCGTAGAAGAGGTTCCTGATGGGCAGGACCTGCTGGACAAGGCTCTGGCAGTCGAATGACCCCATCTTGCCGGGCGGCCTACCGCCGCTCGGCATCCGATCTTGGTTCTGATCTTCTCTGATCTTCAGACTTAATTGCATCTCAATCACAGGAGGCGCAAATGGCCGGTCATAGCTCTGCCGTTGCTTCCCACACAGGGAACAATCCCTTCCTTCGCTTTGTCGCTGCACTTTCAACTCTGGCTGGATGGTGTTCCGCAGGCATGATCGTCGCTGCTGTCGCCATCACCTGCCAGATGATCATCGTGCGCTTCGTGCTGAATCAATCGACCATTTGGCAAACCGAAGCGGTCATTTATCTGGTCATCGCCGCAACCCTGGTCGGTCTGCCTTATGTGCAGCGCCTGCGCGGTCACGTGAATGTTGACCTGATCCCGATTTCGCTCGCACCTCGAGCCCGCTTTTACATGGCGATCCTGACTTCGGTTCTGTCCATCGCCATCGTCTCAGTCATGCTGTTCTACGGCTACGAATATTGGCACTTCGCATGGGAGCGCGGATGGAAATCCGACACCGTTTGGGGCGTTCGTCTGTGGATCCCCTACCTCGCCATCCCAGTTGGCTTTGGTCTGCTGTTGTTGCAACTGATCGCCGATCTCGTCGCCGTCCTGCTTGGCATCGATAAACCATTTGGTCTGGAGTAAAGCCGATGGATCCCCTTCTGCTCGGCGCTATTGTCGCCATCGCCACCATCCTTGTTCTTTTCTCGGGCGTGTCCGTGGCCATCGGCCTGCTGATCGTCTCGGCTGGGTTCCTGATCGTCTTCGACGGCCCGCGCTCGCTGGAACTGATGCCGGAAATCCTGTTCGGCAAACTCGATAACTTCGCCCTTCTATCTATACCGATGTTCATCATCATGGGGGCCTCAATCGCCTCTACCAGAGCCGGAGCAGATTTGTACGAAGCGCTGGAACGCTGGCTGACCCGTGTTCCCGGCGGTCTCGTCGTATCAAACCTCGGTGCCTGTGCCCTATTTGCGGCTATGTCCGGTTCGTCACCCGCGACCTGTGCCGCCATCGGCAAGATGGGCATCCCTGAGATGCGCAAACGTGGCTATCCTGACGGCGTCGCCGCCGGTTCGATCGCTGCAGGCGGTACTCTGGGAATCCTGATCCCGCCATCGGTCACCATGATCGTTTACGGTATTGCCACCGAAACCTCGATTGGCCGTCTGTTTCTGGCCGGTGTGATCCCGGGCCTTATGCTGGTGGGTCTGTTCATGGCCTGGTCGCTGTATTCGACCTGGAAATCCGGTGACGCGACCCGTCTGGGTTCGGGCAGCTACACCTGGGCCGAACGGTTCGAGATTCTGCCGCGCGTGCTGCCCTTCCTCGGCATCATTCTGGGTGTGCTTTACGCCATGTATGGCGGTATCGCCACCCCGTCGGAAACGGCTGCTGTCGGTGCCCTGCTCTGCCTGTTGATCGCGATGATCATCTACAAGCTGTGGAACCCCAAGGACATCTGGGTCGTGCTGCGCGACAGCACCAAGGAAAGCGTGATGATCCTGTTCATCATCGCCGCTGCCGGTGTGTTCTCGTACATGCTCAGCTCGCTGTTCATCACACAGGCGATTGCCGAATGGATCGGTACGCTGGACGTGAACCGCTGGGTTCTGATGGGTGCGGTCAACGTGTTCCTGCTGATCGCCGGGTTCTTCCTGCCGCCCGTCGCTGTGATCCTGATGGCGGCACCGATCCTGCTGCCGATCATCACCACCGCTGGCTTCGATCCGATCTGGTTTGCGGTTGTACTGACCATCAACATGGAGATTGGCCTGATCTCGCCCCCTGTCGGCCTGAACCTCTATGTGATCAACGGCATTGCGCCCGACATCTCGCTCAAGACCATCCTGACAGGCTCTCTCCCCTTCGTGGCCTGCATGGTGATCGCGATTGTCCTGCTGTGCCTGTTCCCCGGTCTGGCCACATGGCTGCCTGACCTGGTGATGGGAGCAGCGGTATGACCCTGCTGGCGGATCTTCTATCCACCGTGTTCGAGCGTCGTTACCGCCGCGACAGCGCGGTGGCTCCGGATGGCCGACCGCTGACCGAACTGGCCGACGCGCTGGTTGGGTCAGCGGGGGAAACTTCGGGGCTGGCGCTGGCCGAGGAAATCCTGACCCGGTTCGATACGCTGAGTGATGACGACAAGCTGGAGTTCTTCCGCTATCTCGCCACCGCCATGAATATCGATCCCGAGGCGGTACGTTCGTCACTGGACGAATACGAGCGCAACCCTTCGAAAGCGACCTATCGCACCTTTGCGGCTGCGGTGGAACCGGCCCGGCAGGAAATGATCCGCCGGTTGAACCGCGTGCCCGGTGCCACCGGCGCACTGGTACAGATGCGCGCTGATCTGCTGCGGCTGGGCGGCAAGGAACCGGAACTGCAGGCGCTTGACCTGGACTTCCGGCACCTGTTTGCCAGCTGGTTCAACCGTGGCTTTCTGGTGCTGCGCCCGATCAACTGGGAAAGCCCGGCGCATATTCTGGAAAAGATCATTGCGTATGAGGCGGTCCATGCCATCGACAGCTGGGACGACCTGCGCCGCAGGCTGGAACCCACTGACCGGCGCTGCTTTGCCTTTTTTCATCCCTCGATGCCTGATGAGCCGCTGATCTTTGTCGAAGTGGCGCTGAACAGCGGTATTCCGGGTTCCGTACAGGCCTTGCTAGCCGAAGACCGCGATCCGTTGCCCGAAGATCAGGCCGATACGGCTGTGTTCTACTCGATCTCCAACTGTCAGGCCGGGTTGGCCAGCATCTCTTTCGGCAATTCGCTGATCAAACAGGTGGCCTCGGACCTGTCGGCTGAGTTGGCGGGGCTGAAAACCTTCGTCACGCTCTCGCCGATTCCGGGGCTGACCAAATGGTTGTCGCAGGAAGGCATCGATTGGAACATCGAAGAGCCTGATCAGATGAAAGCACTGGCCGCACATTACCTGTTGAACGCCAAAGGTCGGGGCGATCTGCCGTTCGATCCGGTGGCACGGTTCCATCTTGGCAACGGTGCGCTGGTCCATGCGGTTCATGCCGACGCAGATGTTTCGGACAAGGGCCGGGCACAGTCCGGTGGCACCATGGTCAACTATCTTTATGACCTTGGCCGCGTAGCGCAGAACCACGAACAGTTCGCCAACACCCGCGAGGTAATCGCCTCGTCCGAGGCCAAATCGCTTGCCGCGTCAGCCTCTCTCACCACGACACAGGAAAGGTAACCCTTATGGCCAATCCTCTCTATGACGGTTTGTTCGGCGCACATGCCGGTAAAGACACAGCCTTTTTGCAGTTGCTCGACGGAACGACCATCACCCATCAGGACTTCCTGAGCACCGCCGCACAAATCGCCCATGTGGCGACGCAGCTGGGCCTGAATCCCGGCGACCGGGTTGCGGCGCAGATCGAGAAATCGCCCGAAGCGCTGGCGCTATATGCTGCCTGTGCGCAGGCAGGTCTTGTATTCCTGCCGCTCAATACCGCTTACACTGTGGATGAATTGACCTATTTCATCGAAAACAGTGGCGCCTCGCTGATCGTTTGTGACAGCCGCAGCGAAGAGAAACTCGCCCCGGTTGGTGCGCAGCTAGGCGCGAAGGTGGAAACCCTGAACGCTGATGGCAGCGGCAGCCTGATGGAGCAGGCTGCAGCAATGCCTGCCAGCTTTGACACCGTTGACCGTGATGACGACGATCTGGCCGCATTCCTCTATACATCGGGGACCACAGGCCGATCGAAGGGTGCGATGCTGACCCAGAACAACCTGTTGTCGAATGCACAGACGCTGGTCAAAGAATGGCGCTTCACATCCGACGACGTGCTGCTGCATGCGCTGCCGATCTTTCACACTCACGGACTATTCGTGGCCACCAATGTCACGCTGGCTGCAGGCAGCAGCATCGTTTTTATGCCCAAGTTCGATCTGGATGAGATCATCGGGCGGATGCCCAATGCCACGACCATGATGGGTGTGCCAACCTTCTACACCCGCCTTCTGGACGATGACCGCTTCACCAAGAATCTGGCCGCACATATGCGCCTGTTTGTTTCAGGCTCGGCACCCTTGCTGGCCGAAACCCATGTACAGTTCGCAGAACGCACTGGCCATCGCATCCTTGAACGCTATGGCATGACCGAAACCAACATGAACACCTCGAACCCCTATGACGGTGACCGCCGCGCAGGCACGGTGGGCTTTCCATTGCCTGGGGTCGAGCTGCAGATCTGTGATTCAGACGGCAATGCGCTGGCTCAGGGCGAGATCGGCGAGATCGAGGTACGCGGGCCCAACGTGTTCAAAGGTTACTGGCAGATGCCGGAGAAGACTGCCGCCGAACTGCGCGAGAACGGGTTCTTCATCACTGGCGATTTGGGCCGGATCGACGAAGACGGCTATGTTCATATTGTTGGCCGCAACAAAGACCTTATTATTTCAGGCGGTTACAACATCTATCCCAAAGAAATCGAGCTGGTTCTGGATGACCAGTCCGGCGTGCTGGAAAGCGCCGTGGTGGGCGTTCCACATCCCGATTTCGGCGAAACTGTTCTGGGCGTGATCGTTGCAGAGCCGGGCCAAACCCCCGATCTGGATGCAATGATGGAGGCCGTGCGCGGTAGCTTGGCGCGGTTCAAGCATCCACGCAAACTGATCCTGCTGGACGAACTGCCCCGCAACACCATGGGCAAAGTTCAAAAGAACATCCTGCGCGACCAATACAAAGACATGTTCGTGGCAGCGTAAGATGACCCTCCCCGGCCCAGTAGCCCCTCTTCTCGATAATGCTACGGGCCTAACTTCAACAACCAGGGCAGGCGGACCTGTTCCCTGCTCTGGTTGTTGAATTTTTCTACCTGCTGGAGAATCAGAAATGTATGGAAATATTCTAGTCCCTGTTTCCTTTGATACCGACCGCGACGCGCAAAGAGCGCTGGATGTCGCACAAACTCTCCGCTCGGATGGTGGTCATATCACTCTATTGCATGTCATTGAGCACCTTCCGCAATACACAAGCGACCTGCTTCCTGAAAACCATCTGGATATCGCAAAGACCAGTGTTACTGACAAACTGGGCCCACTAGTCGACGGGGTAGCGGACTCCAAAATTGAAATTGTCGAAGGACAGTCGGGCCGTGGAATTCTCGATTATGCAACGAATAACAATGCAGACTGCATCGTTATCGCAAGCCACCAGCCTGGATTGCAGGATTATCTTCTGGGGTCCACAGCGGCACGCGTAGTCAGGCATGCAAACTGTTCTGTACATGTGGTGCGATAGTCTGGTCTACGGACCAGACGCAACGCCCACACACGACAGTCATACACCGCTAATACATCTGAAATGGCACTGAGCGGTCTATTCCAAGTCGTGTTTACGATATTCTCTAAGAGGAAAAAGAGTGACCAGCCCGAATACGTCTAAAGTGTTAATCCTTCTGGGCCCTCCTGGTGCCGGTAAGGGAACGCAATCCCGACTGCTTGAGCAAAAATTTGACTTGGTTCAGTTGTCGACAGGCGATTTGCTCCGCAGATCGATTGAAAGCGGCAGCGAAACAGGCAAGGCGGTGGAATCTATCATGGCTGAAGGCAGGCTCGTCGGAGATGACATCGTCATTTCGATCTTGCGTGACCGTATGAGCGATTCGGACTGTGCCGGAGGGGTGATATTAGACGGATTTCCACGCACGCTTAGTCAGGCGCGCGCATTGGATCAACTATTGGCGGAAACGGGGCAGCAGATCAGTGCTGTCGTCAGTCTTGCGGTGGATGACAAAAAAATGGTCGACCGCATTTCCGGTCGCTTTACCTGTGCAGGATGTGGCGAAGGTTACCATGATACATTCAAACCGCTTGAGGCAGCGGAACGCTGCGACAATTGCGGAGGCTCTGAGTTTAAGCGCCGTGCTGACGACAAGGCCGAAACAGTCGCTGCACGTCTGATCGAATATCGTGAACAGACTTCACCCTTGATCGACTACTATAGCCATATGGGCGTTTTGGCGAGTGTTAACGCAATGGGACCGATCGAGGCAATCAATCGAAGCATCGAGGCCGCCATATCGTCAAGGTCGTGATTACAAAAGAAAGCAGAGGTATCAGACCTTCGCAATTACGCTTGGCCAAAGCAAAAACAGACCCAAGAAAGGCTGTTCAGACGTCATTTTCTTAAATGCGAAGCGTCTTTGAGAAAAGAAAAGCGCTTGCGGTAATCTCCCGGCGAGAGGTCGACTACTTCGTGAAACATTCGGCGGAATGCTGAAACATCCATATACCTCATATCCCGCGCGATGGTTTCGATACTGGACTGGGATAGTTCCAGCCTCTGACAGGCATTGGTGATGCGAAGCTGTCGCAGGTATTCCGATGGCGTGAAACCCGTGGCCGTCAGGAATCGGAATCCAAAAGTGCGCAGCTCAAGTCGAGCGGTGCGGGCCAATTCGGAAACCGGGATCGGGCCCGCATAACGCATTTGCACCCAATGCTGCGTTCGAAGGATTGCGTTGCCCCCATGAGTCAGGTTGGGCGAAAACGAGATGTAAAAGCTCTGCGCCCGCTCGCCAGGGTCGATCAGAAAAAAACCGGGCGACCTGCATCAGTGGTCGCGGTGCGAGCAGGTTGGTGGGCAAAGTGCTACTACCACCTCCAACGAACAAGACAGGGGATGCCAGATTGAGATCGACGTTCACTCGGTCCCAGATCTATTGTTCATAAGGCATCACCAAATTGGACGATGTCGTGCTAGGAGGTTTAGTCGATAAGATCTTTGCGACGCATGTAAGGTGCGCTCTGCAGCATTCCAGCCACTACTTGAGCACCCATTACGGAGAGCAGTCCCATGACCGTCGGAGATGATGCCATTGGGACAGTCATCACGACAAGCGCCGCTCGCACATTATTGATCGCAGCCTTGCACTCGTATTTTGCGACAAGGCTTCGCGCGCACTGTCTGAGGAAAACCCGGCGAGGAAGGTTGTGATGACTGCAGCCCATGTCACCAATGGGGTGTCGAAGAACGGGGCAATTACACGGCCTGCGGTGACCTCAAGTATTAACCCTATGGCAGCCCAAAAGAGGATCGAACTGATTGTGAACAAGAACATCAATGCGATCCAGTCAAAAGCCACCTTAATTCGCGAGTTGCTCCTGAGTTTCAGGTTATCTGCGTATCGATCTATTGTTATGCCGGTAAAAAAGAGTTTCGGAATACAAGCAAAATGAGAAGTCCACTGCGACTGAGCTTCGCAAGTGTTGTTATTGCCCGCGCCTACGCAGTGTCATGTTTTGTATTTAAGTGATTTTCTTTTCGCTCTTTCAGCAGGTTCGTCAACCAATCCGGGTCCATCTCGGGAACCGAACTTAGCAGCAGCTTTGTATAGTCCGGGAAGGGTTCGGATAGAACGGTATTCTTCAATCCCTGCTCGACGACTTGACCATTCAGCATCACAACAATCTCGTCCGAAATAGCCTCGACCGTGGCAATGTCATGCGTGATGAACAGATAGGAAATTCCGCGCTCCTTTTGTAGGCGCATCAGCAATTGCAGTATGCCTTCCTGCACAATCTGGTCCAGTGCGGACGTCACTTCGTCACAAATAATCACCTCAGGGTCGGCGGCCAGAGCGCGAGCAATGCAAATTCTCTGTTTTTGTCCGCCGGACAATTCGCTGGGAAGACGATCATAGAAGTCTTCCGACAACTCGATGGCTTCAAGCAGTTCGATGACCCGGTCCTCCTGCGCCCGGCCCCGCAGACCATGATAAAATTCCAGCGGACGTCCAATGATTTCGCCTACGGTTTGACGCGGGTTCATCGCGGTATCGGCCATCTGATAGATCATCTGAATTCTGCGCAGCTGATCACGGCTGCGGTTTTTCAGTTCGTTTGGCAGGACCTCGCCATTGAACGTGACCTGCCCGCTTGTGGCGGGCAGCAAGCCGGTGATCACCCGCGCCGTGGTCGATTTACCAGATCCGGATTCGCCGACAATCGACACCGTGCGCCCCCGCGGCAGGCTGATTGACACATTGTGCAACACCTTGGCGCTCTTGCCATAGGCCGCATCCACACCGTCAATTTTAAGGATGATATCATCCGAAGTCTCGGCTTGTTTTTGCAACAGACGCACGGACCAGAGGGATTTGGTATACTCTTGCTCGGGCGCAGACAGCATTTTGCGCGTTTCCGCCTCTTCTACCTCTTCTCCATAGCGCAGCACCTTGATCCGGTCCGCCATCTGCGCGACCACCGCCAGGTCATGGGTTATGTAGATTGCGGCGGTATGAAATTCTTCGACGATCCGGCGCATAGCAGTCAGAACTTCGACCTGGGTCGTCACATCCAGCGCAGTTGTCGGTTCGTCGAAAATGATCAGATCGGGACGGGGTGACATCGCCATGGCTGTCATGATCCGCTGTAACTGGCCACCGGAGACCTGATGCGGATAGCGGTCACCAATCGTTTCGGGATGCGGTAACGACAACGAGGCATAAAGCGCGCGGGCATCCTCACGCGCGACATTCTCGGGTTGCAGTCCTTCGCGCACCGTTGCAGCAACGGTCTGATCCAACAACTTATGCGCCGGGTTGAACGACGCAGCCGCCGATTGGGCCACATAGGCTATCCGCGATCCCCACAGATGCTGCAGCGCGTGGTCGTCCAGATCCCGCAACTCCTGCCCCTTGAACCGGATCGAACCGCCCGTGATACGACAGCCGGGCTGCGTGTATCCCATAGCCGCTTTGCCCAGCGTCGACTTGCCCGCGCCACTTTCGCCTATCAGGCCCAGCACCTCACCGCGCTTCAGGGTCAGGTTGACACCTTTGATGATCGGATTCCACTTTTCGTCCGAGAACCCCTCGATACGGATGTCGCGCATATCCAGTAGAAGGTCAGTCTCAGTGTTCATCGCGTAATCCACTTGTTTTGTGCAAGAACCAGTCGACGACAAAGTTGACCGCCACAGTGATCAACGCGATCGAGGCAGCGGGCAGCAGCGGCGTGATCCCGGCCTTGAAATCATATTTGGCGAACTGGATCAGGTTGGCGGTCTCGCGCACCATTGTGCCCCAATCGGCGGTGGGGGGCTGAATACCGACGCCCAGAAAGCTGAGCGCAGCGATGGTTAGGAAAACGAAACAGAATCGCAGCCCGAACTCGGCCACCAGCGGAGGCATGATGTTGGGCAAAATCTCGCGACGCATCACCCAAGGCAGTTTTTCGCCGCGCAGCCGGGCTGCCTCGACATAATCCATCACTGCCACGTTCACCGCCACAGCGCGAGTCAGGCGGAACACGCGGGTTGAATCCAGAATCGCAATAATCAAAATCAACGACAGCGCCGACGAGCCGAAAATCGACAGCAGCATCAGCGCGAAAATCAGGCTGGGAATGGCCATAAATACATCTACGCCACGGCTGATCAATTGATCCAGCCAACTGCGGTTAATCGCAGCGATCAGCCCCAGACCACCTCCAATGAAGAACGCCAGCAGCGTAGTGACAAAAGCGATACCAATGGTGTTGCGCGCACCATAGATCAGCCGCGACAGGATATCACGCCCGATCTGGTCGGCACCCAGCCAATGCTCGGACGACCAGGGTGCGTAAGGCGTCGGGAATACCTCGGCCTCACCATAAGGCGCGATGACCGGCGCTCCGATTGCCATGACTAGATAGAACAGGATCACAAACATGCCGAAAATTGCTGTCGGCGGCGCTTTCTTCAGCTCGATCCAAATACGCTCGCGCTTGCTGCGACGGGTCCGCACGCGACCCACCTCGGCGGCGGCTGAATATGTCTTGCTTGTCTGGCTCATTTTGGGTGCAGAAGCCTCGGGTTGGTGACGATTCCAATGATGTCGGCAATCAGGTTCAGAAGGACATATGTGGCGGCGAATATCAGGGCGCACGCCTGAACCACCGGGATATCGCGCGAGCTGACCGCATCGACCATCAGTTGGCCGACGCCGGGATAGACGAACACCACCTCGACCACGACCACTCCAACTACCAGATAGGCCAGGTTGAACGCGACCACCGTTAAAATTGGCGCCCACGCATTGGGCAGCGCGTGATGCAGAACCACGCGGCGGGCGTTCTCTCCTTGCAACCGCGCCATCTCGACATAGGGTGAAGCTAGAAGACTGATCAGCGAAGCCCGCGTCATACGCATCATGTGCGCGACGATTACAAGTGTCAGTGTAAGCGCAGGTAATATGCATTTGACGATCCGCTCGACCAGCGGCATCCCTAGCTCCACATTGGCCAACGACGGCAACACCGGCCATAGCGTTCCGAACAGCAAAATCAGGATATAGGCCACGAAGAACTCGGGGAAAGAGATCGCCGTCAAGGTGCTGGCGCTGGCCAGCTTATCATAGCGCGAATTGCGCCACAGCGCGGTGGTGATGCCCAGAAACAGCGCTAGCGGAACCGAGATCAGCGCCACCATACCCGCAAGAAACAATGTGTTCCATAAGCGCGGTGCGACCAGTTCCACTACCGGACGTGATCGATCCACACCCGAACTCGCCCGACCTGAGAACGACGTTCCCAGATCCCCGGTCGCCAACGCACCGATCCAGTCGAAATATCGGATATAGGCAGGTTTATCGAGGCCAAGCTCGGCCCGGAACGCCGCCACCGTTTCCTCAGTCGCGGCCTGGCCCAGTACAGCCTCACCGAAATCGCCGGGCAGCATTTGGATTGAACAGAAGATAATGATGGAAACGACAACTAGGGTCACTACGCCAAGTCCCAGGCGTTTCAGTATAGTCACCAGAACCGGATGCATCTGAACTCCTTGCGTCTGCGGGGCTTCATTCGGCGGGTGCGCGCAGTCTAGACAGATCATCTCCGCAACACTGACAAAGAAAACATGACCTATGTCCCCGTTTTCTTCGTTTGTTGAAGCCGTACAGCCGAGTGATCTTCGCTTGGACGTTCGGAACGGGCCTGCGTGCTGCGGTTCAAAGAACATTGTGAACAACAGGTTCAACCAGGAGGCCCCAAATGAAAAAGCCCGGATCACATTTCCTGTCCTCTCAGATGCAGAAACTGCAGAGCGGTCGGGTTTCACGTCGCAGCTTCATGTCAAGCGCACTGGCTGCAGGCCTTGCCGTTCCAGCAGCATTGAGCCTATCCGGACAAGCACTTGCGCAGGTCCCCAAAAAAGGCGGAGCGATCAAATTTGGCTTTGGCAGCGGTTCGACCACCGACTCGTTAGATCCAGCAACCTATGAAGGTACGATCAACACCGCTGTCGCCTATCTGTTCGGCAACAACTTGGTCGAAGTAGATGCAAGCGGCAATTTGGTGCCCGAACTCGCGACCGAGTATTCCTCGGACGACGCGATCACTTGGGTATTCACCCTGCGTGAAGGGGTCGAGTTCCACAATGGCCAAATCCTTAGCCCTGCCGATGTCATCGCCACTATCGACCACCACCGTGGCGAGGGATCGAAATCTGCGGTAAACGGCTTGGTCGCCCAAATCAAATCAATGCGCGCCGATGGCAACAACGTGGTGTTCGAGCTGGAATCAGCCAATGCCGACTTCCCATACATCCTGTCGGACTATCACTTGGTCATAATGCCTTCGACCGATGGCAAATTGACCGACCCGCAATCCGGTATCGGCACCGGTGGCTATATCATTGAGGTGTACGAGCCGGGCGTGCGGGTAAAGGCGCGCCGCAACCCGAATTACTTCAAACAGGATCGGGCCCATTTCGATGAGGTCGAGTTCCTTACTATCATCGACCCGACTGCGCGCCAGACTGCGCTGATGAACGGATCAGTCCAGGCAATCGACCGGGTCGATCCCAAGACGGTCGCCCTGTTATCGCGGGCACCACATATCAACATCCTCGAGAAAACCTCGACCCTGCATTACACGATACCAATGCGGGTCGATGCCGCGCCCTTCGACAATTACGATCTGCGCATGGCGCTGAAGCTGGCAGTCAAACGCCAGGAACTGGTCGACAAGATCCTGTTGGGTCATGGCTCATTGGGCAACGATCATCCGATCTCGACCGCCAACCGCTATTTCGACGGCGATCTACCGCAACGCGAATTTGATGCTGAAAAGGCCACATATCACTATAAGAAATCAGGCCATAGCGGCGCGCTGCAGCTGTCATCTTCAGACGCGGCATTTGCTGGCGCAGTAGATGCGGCTCAATTGATCGCCGCATCCGCGGCCGAAGCAGGTATTGAAATCGAAGTGGTTCGCGAACCCTCGGATGGCTACTGGTCGAATGTCTGGAACAAGAAACCCTGGTCATTCTCATACTGGTCGGGCCGCCCGACCGAGGACTGGATGTTTGCATCGGCCTATACCAACGACACCGAATGGAACGAGACCGCCTGGCGCACAGGCGAAGCCGCCGATCGCTTCAACGCCATCGTGGTCGAGGCCCGTGCAGAGCTGGACGACGCCAAACGCCGCACTCTGTATGCCGAAGCGCAGACTTTGGTTCATGATGATGGCGGTGCGATCGTTCCGATGTTCGCCAATCATATCATGGGTGTTGCCAAAACCGTCGCCCAGGGCGAGATCGCCGCGAATTGGGAAATGGATGGTGCCAAAGCCCCTGAACGCTGGTGGCTTGCCTGATCGCGCGCTCTCCGTCTGGTGGCCCGTGTCGGCAGATTTCTGGCCTGCAGAGACGATAGATGTCGCTTGCAGGCCTTTCTGTCGTAATCCAGCTTGCTGCCGCTATCTTGAAACTGCACATTTCGCCCATGACACAGACTGACATTCCGAATCCTACGGACCGCCGCGCAACCGGCTGTGATCTTGTGATCCTTGCATAAAGCAGGGCCTCGGGCCTTTTGCTTTACGCTGCGATTACAGAAATTTCGGAAGACCTCATGACAACTCAAACGCTGCGCCTGGCCATCGATATTGGCGGCACCTTCACCGATACGGTCCTTGTCTCTGGCGAAGAGACAATCCTGGCCTCCACCAAGACCCTGACCACCCATCAGAACCCTGCCGACGGCGCCATGGAAGGGGCCGCGCGAGTAATGCAGCAATCGGGCCGGACGCTGGATCAGGTGACCGGCTTTATCCACGGCACCACCCTGGCGACCAATGCGCTGATCGAACGTCGCGGCGCGGTGGTGGCGACGGTGACCACCGAAGGCTTTCGCGACATCCTGGAAATCGCGTATGAGCGGCGTTATTCGCAATACGATATCAACCTCGAGAAGCCTGACCTGCTGGTGCCGAGCGAGCGTGCGCTGACCGTGCGCGAACGCATGTCGGCGGGTGGTCAGGTATTGATCGAGCTCGAAGACTCGGCCATCGACGCACTGCTGGCCGATATCGACGCGAGCGGCGCAGAGGCCATAGCGATCTGCCTGATGCACGCCTACGCCAACCCCGCCCACGAACGCCGCCTGCGCGATGTGCTGGCTGAGAAGCGGCCCGGTCTGACCGTCTCGATCTCGTCCGAGGTCAGCCCCGAGGCGCGCGAGTTCGACCGGCTGTGCACCACCGTCGCCAACGCATATATCCAGCCGCTGATGCAGACCTATCTGACCCGTTTCGTCGACCGGTTCGAGGCCGAGGGCGTGACCTGTCCGATCCTGATGATGACGGCGGGCGGCGGCATGTGCACCGTGCGCACCGCCGCGCGTTTTCCGATCCGGCTGGTGGAATCCGGCCCCGCCGGAGGGGCCATTCTGGCCGCCCGCATCGCCGCCCGCACCGGGCTGGATCAGGTGCTGTCCTTTGACGTTGGCGGCACCACCGCTAAGCTGTGCCTGATCGACAAGGCCCGCCCGCAGACCTCGCGCCAGTTCGAGATCGCCCGCGCCGCGCGATTCATAAAGGGCTCGGGCATGCCAGTGCGCATCCCGGTGATCGAGATGATCGAGATCGGCGCGGGCGGTGGCTCCATCGCCGGGGTGGATCGGTTGGGACGCCTGATCGTGGGTCCGAAATCGGCGGGGTCTGAACCCGGACCCGTGGCCTTCATGCGCGGCGGCACCGAGCCCACGGTGACAGACAGTGACATTACGCTGGGCTACATCGTGCCCGACACATTTGCCGAGGGGCATATCAAGCTGGACCCCGAAGGCTCCAAACAGTCGCTGAGCCGGGTGATCGGGTCGAAACTAAATCTCGATGCCGTTGGCTCAGCCGACGGCGTCAGCCGCATCGTCGACGAAAGCATGGCCAGCGCGGGCCGGATGCACGCGGTGGAATCGGGCAAGGATCTTGGACCGCGCACGATGATTGCCTTTGGCGGCAACGGGCCGTTGCATGCCAGCCGGGTGGCACGATCCGCCGGGGTTAGCCGCATTGTAATCCCGCCCAATCCGGGCGTGGGGTCTGCCGTGGGCTTCCTGTTCGCACCCGTTTCGTTCGAAATCGTCCGCTCGCGCTATTCGCTGTTGGACAGCATGGACATGGATGAGATCAACGCGATGTTCGACGCAATGATTTCCGAAGCCAAAGGCGTGGTTGCCCAGGGCGCGGGCGATGCCCCGACCGAAACACAGCGCACCGCCTTCATGCGCTACAACGGTCAGGGTCACGAGATCGAGATCACTCTGCCCGACCGGCATCTGACGGCAGACGATATTGCACCGCTGACCACCGCCTTTGAGGAAGAATATCGCAAGCAGTTCTCACGCCCGGTGCCGGGGATGCAGATTGAGATTCTCAACTGGGCGGTGCGCGTCGCGACCCTTGACAGCGCCGTGCCACCAGTGCCCGCTACACCTGCATTGACGACCTTCACCGCACCCGACACTCGCCCGATTACCTGCGATGTGGACGGCGCGCTGAAACAGGCCGCCTTCGTGGCGCGGGCCGATCTGAAGTCCGGCGACCATGTGCGCGGCCCGGCGCTGATCCACGAGCCGCAGACCACCACGCTGGTCTCGACTGATTTCTCGGCCCATGTGGACGCCATAGGAAACCTCGTCCTGGTTCAGGACCAGAAAGGAGGCGCATGATGGCGACCGATCTTTCCCCCGCCCGCCTACAAGTGATGTGGAACCGTTTGCTGGCAGTGGTCGAAGAACAAGGCCAAACCCTGATCCGCGCCGCCTTTTCGCCCATCGTGCGCGAATGCGGCGATATCTCCGCCGGGATCTTCGACGTCAACGGCCGGATGCTGGCACAGGCGGTAACCGGCACGCCGGGCCATATCAACACCATGGCCGAAGCGGTGCAGCATCTGCGCGCCGCCTTCCCGGTTCAGACCATGAAACCGGGCGATATCTACATGACCAACGATCCGTGGCTGGCCTCGGGGCATCTGAACGACTTCCTGTTGATGATGCCCGCGTTCAAGGATGGCAAGGTGGTGGGCTTTACCTCGTGCACCTCGCATCTAGTTGATCTGGGTGGTCTGGGCATGGGCCCCGAAGGCTCCGACATCTATGACGAGGGGCTGCTGATTCCGCCCTGCAAACTGGTCGAGGAAGGCACCCCAAGCGCGCTGCTGCTGGACATCATCCGCGCCAACAGCCGCGAGCCCATCGCCAACGAGGGTGACATCTATGCCCTGATCGCCTGTTGCGAGGCCGGGGTGAACCGGCTGGTTGCGATGATGGAAGAGTTCGGCCTGACCGATCTGGATGCGCTGGGGTCCTATATCATCGACACTTCGCGCCGTGGCACGCTTGAGGCCATCGCCGAGGTGCCCGAAGGTATCTACAAAAACGTCCTGAAAATGGACGGCTATGAGAATGAGCTGGAACTGCACGCCGCGCTGACCGTCAGTAAATCGGGGATGCATGTGGATTTCACCGGCACCTCGGGCTGTTCGCGCAAGGGCATCAACGTGCCGCTGAACTATGCCACCGCCTATACGGTGTTCGCGCTGCGCTGCATCGTCGGCTCGGACATCCCCAACAATGCCGGATCGCTGGAGCCGTTCACCGTCGACGGCCCCAAGGGCTGCATCCTTAACGCACAGCGCCCAGTGCCGGTCGCGATGCGGCACACGCTGGGTCAGGTGACACCCGATCTGGTGCTGGGCTGTCTGCATCAGGCACTGCCTGATGCAGTGCCCGCCGAGGGCGCAAGCTGCATGTTCGACCTGCCCATGCGCCACGCCCCCGAGGTGGCCCGCGACGGTGGGCGCGAATTCGCAGTGGAACCGGTACATAATGGCGGCACCGGTGCACGGCCGCATGCGGATGGTCTGTCAGCCACCGCCTACCCCTCGGGCGTGTTCGGTTCGCAGGTGGAGATCACCGAAAGCGTCGCGCCGGTGACCATCTGGCGACGCGAGCTGCGCGCGGATTCCGGTGGCGCGGGCAAGTATCGCGGCGGGCTTGGGCAGCGGATCGAGATGACATCGGCCAACGGCGCGCCCTTCATCGTGTTCCTGTCGGTCGAGCGGCTGAAATTCCCCGCCCTGGGCCGCATGGGCGGTCAGCCCGGCGCGCCGGGGCGCATCCGGTTCCGTGATGGCGACAGCGACATTCCCGGCAAGGGAGAGCTGCGGGTCGAAGGTGGCGATTACCTGATCTTCGACACCCCGGGCGGCGGCGGTTTCGGCGACCCGGCAGACCGCGACCCCGACGCGCTGGCACTGGACCTCAAACGCGGTCTGGTCAGCGCCGAGGGCGCCAAAGCCTACGGAGGTGACGCATGATCCGTCCGGTTTCTCATGTCGGCGCCATGGGTGCCTATGCGCTGGCCGATCTGGGTGGTGAAGGCACCATCTCGCTGGCGCAGAACGAAAGCGCCTTTCCGGCCAGTCCGTCCGCCGTGGCGGCCGGGCAGGCAGCGCTGGCTGATCTGACGCTCTACCCCGATCCCGAATGGCCCGACATGCGCGCGGCCATTGCCGGGGTACACGGGGTCGACCCGGCGCGGGTGCTGTGTGGCGCGGGCTCGATGGAGCTGATCGGCTGCCTGATCCGCGCCTTTGCCGGGCCCGGCGATCACGTGCTGGGCACGCAATATGGTTATGCCTTCGTGGCCTCGGCCACGGCGCAGGCGCAGGCCAAATACGTCGCCGCGCCCGAGGTCGATCTGACCGTATCCGTCGACGCGGCTCTGGCCGCCGTCACCCCGGCGACCCGTATCGTGTTTGTCTGTAACCCGGGCAATCCCACCGGCACCCTGATCCCGAACACCGAAATCACCCGCCTGCGCAACGCGCTACCCGGCGACGTGCTGCTGGTGGTCGATCAGGCCTATGCCGAGTTCGCCGATGCCGCCAACGATCCGACTGAGGTTTTCGGGCTGGCGGACCGGGGAGATACCGTTATCACGCGCACCTTCTCCAAGGCTTACGGGCTGGCCGGGGCACGCGCCGGGTGGGGCTATTTCCCCACCGACATCGCCAGAGAGCTGCGCAAGCTGTTGAACCCCAACAACATCTCGATTGCCTCGCAGGCTGCGGCAGCGGCGGCGATGCGCGATCAGGCGCATATGCGGGACGTGGTCGCGAAAACGGCAACCATTCGCGATCGGTTCGCGCAGGACTGCCGCGATCTGGGGCTGATCGTGCCGGACAGCCACACCAATTTCGTGCTGATCCACTTTGCCTCGACCGAGCAGGCGCAACAGGCCGACGCCGCGCTACGGGCCGAGAAACTGCTGATGCGCGGTATGGGCGGCTATGGTCTGTCCGACTGCCTGCGCGCCACGATCTGCAACACACCGGTGATGGATCGCTGTCTGGCCGTTCTGAGAAAGGTAACGTCATGAGCCACGAAACGCGTACCCGGGCCAAGATCGGCGTTCTGGTGCCCTTCACCAACACCAACCTCGAGGCCGATATGGCCTTGATGCGCTGCCAGGACACCACCGTGCATTTCCAGCGCATGGGTGGTTATGATGTCGATGAAATCCCCGGTTCTGACCAGATGGCGGGGCTTGGGGCCTCGGACATCAGCCACGATTTGCGGATGATTTCGGGCGTGCGGCCAGATGTGGTGCTGTACGGCTGCACCTCGGCCACGCTGACCCATGGGCCGTCATTCGACGCCGATCTGGCGCAGCAGATCAAGGCCGGATCGGGAGCGCAATCGCTGACAGCCGCCGGATCGCTGATCGCCGCCATTCAGGCGCTTGGGGTGACGAAAGTGGGCTTTTCCTCGCCCTATCTGGGCGAAATCAACACGCAGGCGATGGATTTCATGGCCGCAAACGGCATCGAAACCGTGCGCTGCGCCGATGTTGGCCGCGAGCTGGGCAATTACGGGCAGGGAGAGCTGACCCCGGACGAGGTTTACGACCTCTCCTGTGAGGCAGACCACCCGGACGCGCAAGCCGTCGTGCTCAGCTGCACCGACATGCGCGCAGTCGAGGCCATCGCGCAGATCGAGGACACGCTGGACAAGCCGGTAGTGACCTCAAATCAGGCGATGATGTTCTGCATGATGCGGGCGCTGGGTCTGCCACGCCACGAGGCGCTGCCGGGCCGGTTGTTCGATCTGCTGTAACCGAACCGGGGCAGCGGTCGACCCCCCTGCCCCGATATTCCATCAGGGTTCGCCGCTGCCGATCTCTTCCTTGCGTTTTACGATATAGGCATCCAGCTCCTCACGCACGGAGGGATCCATCTCGGGCATCTGATACTCGCGTAGCGCCTGCTGCCAAACCTCGGTGGCGCGTTGCAGGGCGTCCTTGGCTCCGGCCGCCTCCCAGTTTTCATAGTTCTGCCAGTCGGACAGCATCGGTTTGTAGAACGCGGTTTCATAGCGTTCCATCGTGTGATCGACGCCAAAGAAATGGCCGCCAGTGGGCACCGATTTGATGGTGTCCAGGCCCAGTTCATCCGTGTTAAATTTCATCGGTTTGAGGAATTCCATCATGTTCTGGATGATCTCGATATCCATAACGAATTTCTCGTAAGATGCGGTCAGCCCGCCTTCAAGCCAGCCGGCGGCATGATAGACGATATTAGCCCCTCCCAGAACCGCGCCCCAGGTGGCCATCATCGTTTCGTATGCCGCCTGCAAATCCACCACGTTGGACGCATTTGCATTCGATGTCCGGTACGGAATGCCATAGCGCCGCGCCAACTGCCCGCCGACAATATTCGCCTTGGCATTCTCCGGTGTACCAAAGGCCGGAGCCCCAGATTTCATGTCCACATTCGAGGTGAACGAGCCATACATGACAGGCGCTCCCGGGCTGACCAACTGCGTCAGCACCACACCGAACAGCGCCTCGGCGTTCTGTTGCGCCAGCGCGGCAGGCAGCGTGACCGGTGTCATGGCCCCCATCAGAGTGAACGGCGTGACCGTCACCGGTTGACCATACTCGGCCATCGCGATCAGGCCGTCACCCATGGCATCGTCGAACAGGCGCGGAGAGTTCACCGAAATGATTGTGATCACCCCCGGATCGCCGCGCATGTCCTCGGGTTTCTGACCGCGCGAAATCGCCATCATGTTGATGCCATCCATCGCCCGCCCGCGCCCGATAGCGGTGCAGTGAAAGCTCAGGTCGCTATAGCTCAGGTTGGCGTTGTAGGTGTCCAGATGGCGGTTGTTGGCGGGCATTTCGATCGGGGCCATCACCTGATTGCCGATCAGATGGATAGCGTTGAAGTGATGCGCCAACCGGATGAAGTTGCAATAGTCATCATAATTACCCTGACGGCGGCCATTGATACAGTCATGTACGTTCGGCGGCCCGGCAACCAAACCAAAATTCACATGATCGCCGCCCAGCGTAATCTGTTTCGCGCGGTTGCGAGAGGTCAGCGTGAATTCCGAGGGCACCGTTTTCAACGCTTCGGCGACAATGGTTTCGTCCATACGGATGGTCTTGGTGTCGCGGTCTACGATGGCCCCCGCGCGTTCGAAAATGTCCATAACATTGTCGCCCATCACCCGGATACCGGCCTCGGACAGAATGCGCATCGAGGTTGTATGCAGCTGATCCATCTGTTCAGGGTTCAACAGCTCGAACGGCGGATAGCTGTTGCGCACCTGTTGCCAGGGCAGCTGTTCGATTCCCGCCGCCGCGCGCCCGGATTTGCCGCGTCGCCCGCCGCTGCGTCTGTCTCGTGCCATTGACCTAGTATCCCCGTTGTGGATTTACGATGTTGTTCAGCACCTCGCCCTTGCGATAGCGCATCAGGTTCTCGGAAAACATGCGGACCGATTTCAGATCCCAGCCGTCATAGACCGAGCTGCAGTGCGGTGTGACGATCACGTTGTCCAGTTCCCAGAACCTGTGCCCCTGAGGCAGCGGTTCGGTAACGAACACGTCCAGCGCCGCGCCTCTGATCCGGTTCTGTTCCAGCGCGGCCAGTAGAGGTGCTTCGTCAATTACCCCACCTCGCGAGACGTCGATTATCACCGTCGTCGGTTTCATGGCGGCGAAGGCCTCCGCCCTGACCAGACCGCGCGTGCTGTCCAGCAGTGGTACGCAAACGACGATAAAGTCAGCGCGTGGCCAGAGATCGGGCAAAACCTCCATCCCGTGTACCTCGTCCACGTTGGGGGTCAGTTTCGGGCGGGCCCGTACACCGATTGTGTTCAGCCCCATGGCTTTGGACCGTGCCGCAACAGCCTCTCCGGTTTTGCCAAGGCCGATGATCAGCACCGTCTTGCTGTCGATGGGCTCGACTTTGCCGCCGATCCAGTCCCGCCGCGCCTGCGCGGCACGAAAGCCCGGGAAATCCAGCGTGAAATGCAGCATCGCCCCCAGCGCATATTGTGCCATCATATCGGCGGCGACCCCGGCGGCATTTGTCACCGTTACCTCATCAGGGTTCCAAGGGTTCAGGTGATCGGTGCCCGAGCCGCCGACCGAAGCCCATTTGATTTGCGGGTTCTCGACCAGTGCTGCGCGTGGAAAGCCGGGGGTGCCCGCAAAGCGAACGGAATATACAACCTCAGCTCCTGTATCCTCGATCAAACCCGTGAGCGCCTCATAGCTGTCGCAGGTGTGGATCGGCAGATCGGGATGACCTTCAGCAAGAACCGCACGGGCAGCGTCGGGGTTATCGGTGTGCAAGATCACGGTGGGGGATTTCATGCGGGTACCTCCGGTTGGAACTCAGCGCTGGCAATGGCTACCGCGTTGGCGAAAAAAGCAGTGGCGGCGATGTCGAAAAGGACATCGAACCCCACACCTTTGCGGTCGTTGCGCCATGTGATTGCCTCGACATAGCCCACGCGGGTCTGGGCGATCTTTCCCACTGGAAAGGCACCGGGCGACAGGTCGACCGGGCAAATCTTGGCCAGCAGATTGAACAGGCGCGGGCCGGTCAGGTGCATCATGGCCCAGGTTTCCTCGCGCCAGGAATAATAGCCCTTTGGCGTGGCGGCGACCTGCCACCGGGCATACAGGTCGGCAGGCGCATCCAGTACCACCACCTCTTCCTGACCCAGACGCAGAAGGCCATCGGCGGTTTCGTTGACGTCTGGCACCTTCAGGCCCTGCGATTGCAAAAACGCCACGGTGCCTCGGCCCTTGAGGCCAAAACGCGGCGTATGGGTCAGGTCCTGCACGATAATCTGCCCGGAAACCAGTGGTGTGCCTTCAGCAGCGCCCTTTGGATCAAGCGGATAGGTTCGCATCATCACACCTCCTGCCGTTTGTTTTCAGGATCAAAAAAGGTGTGGCCGCGCACAGTTGTTACGACGCGCTTGCCATTGCGGCACTTCACTTTGACCTGCGATCCTTGCGTAGCGTCATCACCATGCACATATGCCAGCGCGATATGAGTGTTCAGCGTCGGCGACCACAGGACCGAGGTCACATGCCCCACCGGTACATCGTCCCTCAGTACCAGACAGCTTTCCCCCGGTACATCTGGCCCGTCGAATGTCAGCCCGACCAGCTTGCGCGGCAGGCCTTTGTTTCGGCGCATCTCGGTTGAGCGCTTGCCCACGAAAAACGGCTTGGTCTTCGAGATCGCCCATTCGAATCCCAGCTCATCGGGCGAGGTCAGCGCGTCAGTGTCCTGACCAATCAGGATATGGCCTTTCTCCAACCGCAGAATCCGGCTGGCTTCCAGCCCGTAAGGGCGCAACTCGTGCGCGTGACCCACCGTCATCACCGCATCCCACAGGGTGTGGGCATAGCTGGTGGGGCAGTGCAGCTCGTAGCTCAACTCGCCGGTGAACCCAATCCGCATGGCGCGCACCGGCACCCCGGCCACCATGCCGCTACGTCCGTCGAGATAGGCAAAGCCATCGCGCGAGAAATCGATGTCGCTGTCCAGCGCTTCGACTACGGAGCGCGCCTTGGGACCGGTAATGTTGAAGCCCGAGAAGGCCGAGGTGACGTTCAGCACATCCACATCCAACCGCCACTGCGCATTCCAGAACAACATATCCGAATAAACCCGCGCCACGGCCCCGGTGGTGGCGGTGACATAGAACAGATCCTCGGCCAGTCGATACGCCACGCCATCGTCGATCACCGTGCCCATTTCGTTTGTCATCAGGCAGTACCGGCAACGGCCCACAGGCTGCTTTTTGTAGGCCATGGTGTAAATGCGGTTGAGGAATTCGCCCGCATCCGGGCCACGCACCTCGAGCCCGCCCAGAGTTGAAACATCCAGCACGCCGACCCCATTGCGCACCGCATGCACCTCTTCTTCGATGAGGCGCTTGGCGTCTTGTTTGGGGCCGTAGAAATAAGGCCGCCACCACGCTCCGACCGGGCGCATGTCCGCCCCCAACCGGATATGTTCGTGATGCAGCGCTGTGCGCCTGTCTGCCGGGTGATGATGACCGGACAGCACGCCCAGCGTTTCGGGGCCAAAGGGCGGACGGGCCGTAGTCACGCCGATCTGCCCGATGGTGCGGTCGGTCGCCTTGGCCACCACCCGGGCGGTGGCCAGCGCCGAGTGCCGCCCTTGTGACGGCCCCATACCGACGGTGGTAAAGCGCTTGATCAGCTCCAACTCGCGATAGCCTTCCTTAACCGCGTTTTGCAGGTCCTTGATTTGAATATCCTCGTCCCGGTCGACAAAATCCTTGCCCTTGGGATGCCCGGCGATTGCAGGTTCGAAATTCGTCAACGCAGCCTCGACATCTTCGACCTGCGCGATGTCGCGGGTTGGCAGCCCCAGACGAGTCAACGCCGTCTGTGCCGCGCGTTGCGCATCGGCTACCACCGCATCAGGCGCAAAGACTCCGGCAACACCCCCGGCAATGCCCAGCGGAGCGTCTGGCAGAGACAGGGAAAACCGCGCCGCCGTTTCATTGTACCCAAGTTTCGCGCCAGCATGACAGGGCAGTTGCCACATTGGCGCATAGCCGACCGAAATCACCAACAGATCGCAATCCATCCAGTCGCCGCCGACCTTTACGCCGGTAACATGGGTCTTGCCACGCGCCTCGCCCACGGTGCCGTGAATGACACGCGTCCCCCTTGTTGACAGTAGCTGGCCAAGCTCGCCGCCGCTGCCGCCGGGGCGCGGATCAACCACCGCCGCCAGTTCTACGCCTGCGTCCAACAGATCCTGCGCCACCCGATAACCGTCGAGATTGGCGGCCAGAACCACCGCGCGCTTGCCCGGATTCACACCATAGTGCCGCATAAGCCGTTGCGCACCAGTGCCCAGCAAGTTGCCCGGCAGGTCATTGTTTCGGAAGATCGCGGGCTGTTCGATGCAGCCGGTGGCCAGCAGAGCCTCGCGCGCGCGCGTCTTGAACAGCTTGTTGCCCCGGATCAGCGGCAGCCAGTTGTCCTCGAACCAGCCGTTCACCACTGTACCGGTCATGATGCGGAGGTTCGGCAGGCTTTGCACTCTCGCCAGCAGGTCGGACAGCCTGTCGGCATCGCGGCCATAGGTCAGCGCACCGCCCAAGACCGGCTCCTGCTCGGCCAGGATGACGTCAGCCCCGGCTTCGGCGGCTTCGATGGCGGCGGTCAACCCGGCCAGCCCGCGCCGACGACCAGCAGATCGCAAAACAGGTTGGCCTTTTCGTAGTCTTCATGCGGTGCGTTGATATCCAGAACGCCCAGCCCCGCCTTCTTGCGGATCAGCGGCTCCCACAGTTTCAGCCAGCTATTGCGCGTCGGGCCCATGAAGGTGCGATAATAGAACCCCACCGGCATGAATCGCCCCAGCTTGTCCATGAATGCGTCGCGGTCTCGCGCCAGTGATCCGTTGACGTTCTGCGCCTTAACTTGCAGCCCTGCCGAAATCGGATGCCGGTCGGCCTGCACGTTCGGGTCCGAGGGCAGTTGCACCAGCGTATCGGCCTCGGTGCCCGCCATCGACATCGCACCGCGCGGTCGGTGGTATTTGAACGAGCGCGACAGCATCCACTTCCCCTGCCCGGCCAAAGCCGAGGCGATCACATCACCTTCGTATCCCTGAAACGCCTGCCCTTCAAAGCCGAACGATACCGGCGCATCTCGATTGATCCTGTTGCCCCAGGGTGCGGGAAGTCGGGCCATCACCTTTGCTCCAGCTCTGAGGGGTCAAAAGTGCGGATCACCTCGTTCGTGGTGGCGTTGCGCTCGGCCAGAAAGAAATAGTTCGAGGGCACGTGCCGCCACCATTCCACCAGCGTTCCACGTGAATTGTTGGCACGGAACAGGTGACGTGCCCAGTCCTGATCGCTGGTTGCATCCGGGTCGGGGTTGGCGCGCAGGGGGCCGAAGCTCTGGAATTCATTAATATTGCGGGGCCCGTTCATCGGGCAGATCAGGATCTTCATGTCAGTGGCTCGCGGCAGTTGCGCCCATTTCATTGAGCAGATCAAAGGTGGCGAAACGCTCCATTGTGAAGGGTTCGAGTATCGGCGCGACCTTCTGGTTGGCGATGGACTGCGCCATGTACTTGCCCGCCACCGGAGTGGCTTTGAACCCCCAGGTGCCCCAACCGCAATCTAGCCATAGGTTGGACAATGGGCTGGCACCCATGATGGGTGAGTAATCGGGCGTCATGTCGGTAATCCCGGCCCATTGTCGCAGCAGACGCACCCCGTGCAGGAACGGGAACAAATGTACCGCGCCTTCGGCCAGATGTTCTTTCATGTCCAGTGTCGAGCGGGTGGAATACAGCTGATAAGGGTCCGAGCCACCGCCGATCACGATCTCGCCTCGCGATGACTGCACCAGATAGGTTTGCAGGCTGACCGAACTGACCAGCGTGTGCAGCCACGGTTTCAGCGGCTGCGTGACCATCGCCTGCAACGGATAGCAACGGATCGGCAATTCTACCCCGGCTTTCATCGCCATATCGTAGTTCATGCCCCCGACAGCAATCATCACCTGCCCGGCACTGATATCACCGCGATTGGTGCGCACTTTTGTGATCTTGCCGCCGGCAGCGTCGAACCCTTCAACCTCGGTACGTTGATGAATTTCCACCCCGCGCCTACTGGCTTGCGCTGCATAGCCCCAGGCCACCGCATCATGCCGCGCAGTGCCTCCATCGGCGTGCCACAAACCGCCGATGATTTCCAGCGGCCCGCCCTCATCCATATTCAGATGCGGGGACAGGTCCTTGACCGTCTGTGCATCAACGACCTCGATCCGGGTGCCCGCGTGTTTACCCATCTCGGCCCGCAGATGGAACGAGCGTAGCGTCGCCTCGGTATGGGCCAGCGTCAGTTGACCGCGCTGGCTGAACATGACGTTGAAATCCAGCTCTTCGCTCATCTCCCCGTAAAGCTGCACACCTTCCTTGTAGAACGCGATGCCCTCTTTGGTGATGTAGTTCGAGCGGATGGTAGTGGTGTTCCGCGCGGTGTTGCCGCCCGCCAGATAACCCTTTTCCAGCACAGCCACATTGGTGATGCCGTGATACTTTGATAGGTAGTGGGCACAGGCCAGTCCGTGGCCGCCACCACCTACGATGACCACATCGTAACTGGATTTAAGCTCTGGCGTGGCCGGAATGTCTCCGGTGACAGGGTAATCGGCGGATAGCCCGTATTTCAGCAGCCTTAGCGGCATTTTTGTTGTCCTGATTTCAGCGGTTGTCAGCGGCGTCATAAATCAGCGCGCCGAGATCCGAGAATTTGGCGTCCGGCGACTGCAACCCCAGAACCGCGTCGCGTATGGCGGCGGCACGGCTGACCCCCAGCGGTGGAGTGGCGAACTCCATGAACTTGGCAATCACGTCGTCACGGTCCATGGGTGCCTCGGGCCCGCCGCGCGCGTGGACGTCGCCCGACGCCAGTTCCCGCCCATCCGTCAAGGTCATGACGACATCAGCAACGCGGCTTTGAGGAAAGCGGTCGGAATGGCGCGCGGTCTCGGCCACCGAGATACGGTCGACAATCGCCGCGACCAGCGGATCGGAGAGGCCCGCGCCGGTGATATGCTCGACCCCGATACGGCCGTGCGCGACCATCGTCGCCACAGCGAAGGGCAGCGAATACTGCGCCTTCGAAGTGTCATCCGGCATACCCTGAAACAGGCAGGCACTTTCGTGGAAAGTGTTCACCTGAATCGCGGCAATGTCCTGATGAGACAGGCCATATTCACGCATCAGCGCCCTGGTGGCGTCGATCGCTGCATGGGCCCAACGACAGATCGGATAGGGCTTCACATATTGATTTTCCATCTGCCAGAAGCTGCCCAGATCCCGCCAGTGATGCGCGACCTCATCCGCCTCTATGGTGATCGCCGGCGCGCCGGTAAATCCCTTCTCGGCCAGCACTGCCGAGGATACACCCACCAGCGCGCCCCAGCCCGAGCCGTCATGCAGCATGGTGGGGTTGGCAATCTCGCGCATCATTTGACTGCGCGGCCCGTGATATTCGGCGATGCCCATGGCCTGCCGCATCCGTTCTGCGCTCAGCCCGCGCAGACGGGCGGCAACGGCCACAACTCCCAACGCGTTCCATGCGCCGGAAGTGTGGTAGTCGCTGACTGTGTCATGCAACGAAATCCCGGCGCGCCCGGCGATTTCGTATCCAATAGTTACGGTCGCCAACGCCTCGGGGCCGGAAAAATCCGCGACCGTTTCCGCCAAAGCCGCCAGAGCCGGCACAACGGCAACACCGATATGGCCCTTGGTGGGGTTATAGCCGTCATGGCCATCCAGATTATCGGTCTGAGTCGCAGCGGCATAAGCCGCGCCGGCAACGCTAACCTTGCGGCCATCGAACAGCATCCGTGCGCTAAGGCCCGGATCGCCCGCACCGTAAAGCGCCACTGCGCTGTCACGCGCGATCTGACCGGCCTGCATCGGTCCGGACCCGATGGTGATCCCCAGCGTGTCCAGCAGCATCAGTGCTGCCGCTTCGAGCGCGCTGTCGGGGAAATCCTGCACCCTTCGATTTAGCGCAAACTTTGCGATAGTTTGAAATGTGTTGGTCACGATGCCCTACAGATGAGGTTTCGGGTTCGGCCAAAACCTAAGTGTGTTTGCCCATCGCAGCACGAAAACAATACGAGGGCAATGGCCCCGGAAAATTTGTAGCTTTGGCTCCGCTCCATTGTAGCATATGAACCAGATCAATTCCCGCCGCGAAACAGGATTCCCGGCGCACCACCCATCCGCCCGCCCAGGAATATGTCGCCATGATGAACCTGCCCCACCTGATCTTCCTGCGATCCTTCGAGGCCGCCGCCCGGTACCTCAGCTTTACCAGCGCGGCAGATGAGCTGAACTGCACCCAATCGGCCGTCAGCAACCATGTGCGTTCGCTCGAAGAGTTTTTGCAGCGGCCTCTGTTCGTGCGCCATGCCCGGTCATTGTCGCTGACCGACGTGGGCGAGGCGTATCTGCCTTCAGTGCGGCATGCTCTGCATGAGATTGACGTGGCCACACAATCGGTCATCCAGCGGTCACACACCCGCAAAGTCGTCGTGTCTTGCCCGGTCAGCCTGGCCGAGAATTGGCTACCGGACGTAATCCGGGGCTTTAGCTACCAGCACCCGGATATCGACCTGACGGTACACGGCACCGTCTGGATTGATGTCGAGCCGAACGTCTCGGACATTTCGATAACGGTCAATCATATTGACGATGTGACGGTGGGCGCACGGCAGCTGTGGGCCGAAAAGCTTGCGGTCGTGTGTGCGCCCGAATTCACAGTCAATGGCGCGCAGCTGACCGATCCGGCGCAACTGCAAGAGGCACCTCTGATCCATATTTTGGGTCGTCCAGCTTATTGGGAACGGGTCGCACGTCATTTTGATCTGGCAGACCTGAACCAGAAGGAAGGGCTGCGGACCAACGCTTCAAATCTGGCAATGGAGATGGCGGCGCAGTCGTTGGGCTGCGTCGCTCTACCCCGCTCTTTGGCCGGGTCTTATGTGGACCGGGGGCTGCTGATCGAACCGTTCGAATTCGATTTGGACAGCCCCTGGGCCTATTTCGTGCGTCTCAAGGAAAAACCCGTTTCACCGTCGGTCAGGCTGTTTCAGGACTGGCTGCTAAACGCCGCCGCCAGCATGAACCGCTGACCTGCAACGGGGCTGCTCAGGCAGCCCCTTCCAGTGCCGGTTTAACATCACGCAGGCGGTTTCCATCCGGGTCAAAAGGAGGCTCGGACAGGATTTTCGCTTTATGGGGCTTGCCAAGGATGAACACTTCGACCGTATCACCAGATTGCGCGACCTCAGGACTTATATAGCCAAGCGCTAGCGATTTGCCGACCGAATAGCCGTATGCACCGGATGTCACGCGGCCAACCGGGGTACCATCCGGGGTAAAAATCGGCTCACCGCCGGTAGCGTCGGCATCCTCGGAGACTTCGACCTCGAAGATTGACAGCACTTCGCGCGCGGCGTTGTCCTTGACCGACAGATACGCATCCTTGTGCAGGAAATCCTTGTCTAGCTTGATCAGGCCCGCCAGCCCGACCTCTTGCGGCCAGTATTCCTGCGAATACTCACGGCCCCATGAGCCATAACCTTTTTCGATCCGCAACGACCCCAGCGCGCGGCCGCCAACGGGGCCGCCATCCAGCAGCTTGGCCGCATCCAGCAGCGCAGCGTACAGGCGGGTCTGATCTTCTTCGGCGCAGTGCAACTCCCACCCTAGATCGCCGGTAAAGCTGACGCGGATGGCCAGACAGGTGACACCTGCAACCTCGATTGTGGCCGAGCGCATAAAGCGGAACGCCTCGTTCGACAGGTCTGCATTGGTCAGCCGCTGCAGCAGGTCACGCGCTTTCGGACCGGCGACGTTGAACCCTGCTATGCGGTCGGTGGCGACTTCGAAGGTTGTGTCCTTTGGCAGGTCGATCATGTTGAAAAAGCGTTGATGATAGCGCTCGGCCATGCCCGATCCGATCATCATGTATTCGTCATCGGCCACCTTGGTTATGGTGAAATCTCCAGCCACGCCGCCACGGACAGAGATCAGCGGCGTCAGGCAAGACCGCCCAATCACGGTCGGTACGCGGTTGGCGACCAAGCGATCCAGCCAATCTTGCGCACCGGGTCCTTTGATGATGTAGTTCGCAAAATTCGATATGTCGATGACGCCCACATTCTCCCGCAGCATCTGTACCTCACGTCCCACCGGCTCCCACCAGTTCTGGCGTGTGAAGCCGTTGGTTTCCTGCACGCCGGGCTGATCGGCGAACCATAGGGGATGCTCCCAGCCGCAGTTCAGACCAAAGACACAGCCCATGTCTTTCTGCATTTCATAGGCAGGGCGGACTCGGGCGGGGCGACCTGCACTACGCTCCTCGTTCGGGAAGTGGATGGCAAAACGGTGGGTATACTGGTCCTCAACCCGTGCCTTGGTGAATTTTTTGTCGGCCCAGTCGCCGAAGCGGGCCAGATCCCATGCAAACATGTCGTATTGCGGCTCGCCCTCGATCATCCACTGCGCCGCCAGCAGGCCCAGACCACCCGATTGCGAGAAACCCGGGATCAGTCCGCCGCAGAGGAAATAGTTCTTCAGTTCGGGCACCGGACCCCACAAGGCGCTGGAGTCCGGAGACCAGATCATCGGCCCGTTGATCACCCGTTTGACCCCTGCGGTGGCGGCAACTGGCACACGTTCGGTAGCGCGGATCACGTTTTCCATGATCCGATCCAAATCGTCGGGGAACAGGTCATGGGCAAAGTCCAGCGGCGTGCCGTCCTCGGCCCAGAACTTCATGTCCTTCTCATAGGCCCCGATCAGCAATCCGTTGCCTTCCTGACGGAAATAGTACTCGCCATCCCGGTCTGCAATTGACGGAAGGCGACGGCCCAGATTGGCAACTTCTTCGATGGATTCAGTCACGAAGTACTGGTGCTCGGTCGGTTGCAACGGCAGAGTCAGCCCCGCCAGCGCCGCAACTTCGCGGCCCCAAAGACCAGCGGCATTCACCACCCATTGCGTGTGAATATCGCCCTTTGCGGTACGCACGATCCAAGACCCGTCGGGTTGCTGATCCGTACCTAGCACCGGACAGAACCGTTCTATGGTTGCTCCCATGGCGCGGGCACCGGCAGCATAGGCGTGGGGCACGCCCGAGGGATCCACATTGCCGCCATCGGGTTCATACATGATGCAGCGGATATCGTCGAACTGCGCCAGCGGGTGCAGTTCCTTGGCCTGCTCGCGACTGACCTCGTGGAAGTTCAAACCATAAAATTTAGCCTTGGCTTCCTGCAGGCGCAGCTGATGCTCACGTTCTTCGGTTTGCGCTAAATAGAGCGAACCTGGCTGGAACACACCGCAGCTTTGACCGGTTTCCTGTTCCAGCTCTTTATACAGATTCATCGTATAGTGCTGGATGCGGGTAATATTGTTGTTGTCATGCAGCCCATGAATGTTGGCCGCCGCGTGCCAGGTCGAGCCGCTGGTCAGTTCGTCCCGCTCTAGCAGGACCACATCGGTCCAACCCAACTTGGCGAGATGATACAGAATTGAACAGCCGGCTAGGCCGCCGCCGATTACAACCGCTTGCGCATGCGTTTTCATGTGCTTACCCTCTCAAATGCCTCAGGCGGCGATGGTTTTCATTGCACCCAGAAACTGGGCCACTTCGGCGACGCTGTTGTAGTGGCACATCGAAACACGCACGCAGCTGTCCATGCCAAGCGGTGTGAGGATGTTGCCCGAATAGTGATCGGCCTTGCGCAAATGCGTACGGATGCCTTGTTCGTTCAGTTGCTTGACCACATCGACCGACGGCACGCCCTCGACCTGCAGTGACACCAGCCCCTCGCGTGCTGGGTTATCGACACCGCCCAGAATGGTCACCTTCTCCATCTCGGCCAGCCCGGGCAGGTTGCCGGTTCCGTGGATCATCGCATCAGTCAGCGCTTTTTCCTGCTCATGGATCGCCTCTCCGGCAGCAACGAATTTTGCGCGCCGGTCGGTGGCGTCGCTGACCTGTGCGCCCAACCATTCGAAATAGCTGATTACGTCAGACATTGTAGCGTAAGAGCCGGTATCGCGCGTCCCCATTTCCCAATTGTCGGCGGGGCCGTCGATCAAGCTGTTATGTGGCAGCTTGGTCAGCCGGTCAGAAATCCAGGCCACCCCGTAACCATGGCGCGAGAACACCTTGTAGGGCGAGATCACATAGCCATCGACATCATAGGCGGTCAGGTCGATCCGGCCATGCGCGGCGTGCTGGATACCGTCGATTATGATGAAGCAATTGGGCGCAACGGCGCGGATCTCGGCAGCCACAGCCGCTACATCCACGCCCATACCGGTCACCGGCGAGGTGTGCACGATAGTCGCAACCTTTGTGTCCGGCGTTACCTGCGCCGCATAAGCATCTGCGGTGACGGTGCCTGTGGCGTCGTCATGGACCACCAGAACATGATCTTGCCCGGCCACCCCGGCCCAACGCGTGCAAGCGCTTCGGGTCGCGGGATGTTCCAGCGTTGTGCCAAGTACCCGACCAGTGGCGGTGCCCAGACAGGCGTTCATGATCAAACGAAACAGCAGCTCGGTCCCGCTTTCACCGACAAAGAACTGGCCACCGGGGGCGTTCATGAACACGGCCATATCTTCTTTGGCCTTGTTGATTACCCGCACCAGTTCGTGACTTCCCGGGTTGTCGCGGCCCTGATTGTCAGGGATCGCAGCATAAGCCTGCGAGGTGCCCACAACCGAATTCAGCGTCAGCGCCCCACCCGCGTTTTCAAAGAAAATACGCGGTCCCTGCTGCGGGCAGTGGTCAACCTGCGCAAATCGGGCACGGATTTGTTCAAGCAATTCTGGAGTGATCTTGGTCATCGGGAACCATTCCTGCGAAAATGTCATTCTGGCAAGATATATGCGCCCTTTTGCAAAACTACTCACAAAAAAACTTGGGGCATTGTGGGTGGAAATTGAGACCATCGAGCCAAGAGAGCTCAGCCACAAGAACAATATGGTTCGCGAATTTCAATTTCGTCGGCCCGATCACACCCTCGCGCATGCCTTCGCTCGGTTGCGAAACCGCTGGTCAGGCCGACGGTCTGTAACCTGAGCGTCGCTTTAGAGACATCGCCTTGCAAAAGAAGTTTGAGCTAATGCAGGACGGCTTGGATCCTGCGAAGCTACTGATTGCTACCGACTTGGACACCAATCGCAGTGGCCATGCTGTTCTAGTTTGTCGCTCGAGTGATGGCGATTTGATTCTGGACAGTGTCACCAACAGGATCAAATCGTGGAAGGAAACGAGGTATCTTTTCCTACGAATACAGGACCCAAATCACCCTGATCGTTGGGTACAGGTTTCTAGCGGCTAAAAACAATGTGGCGCGCCCTCGAGACGCGCCACAATAAAATTTTGGTCCTGCGACTATTGGTTGTTTCGCGGCAACCCAAGTTTAGGACACCGCTTCAAACTTTGGTCAAGTTTTCGCAGCGTTGTACAAACGCGGAGTCACCAGACCTGTACTGTTCAAACCGCGCATTGCCTTGGCTGCCGCAAGCACTGCCAGATCAGCAATCGGCTCAATGACAATTACCAGCATATAAGCGCCGCCAAAGGACAGAACCGACGCCATGGTTTCTGCGCCGAAACCCTGGCCGTAGAAGGCCCAGAACCCAACCCATGCGACTACTCCTCCCTGATACGTCGCACTTAGGGCAAGAGCTTGGCCATATTTGAGGTCAACATATGCTGTGCCGGGTGCGATGATGCGGCTGGCCAGTGCCTGTAGCGCAAATAGCGGCACCAGCAGAGTGGTCAGGTTGATGAAGTACTGCGGAAGATCGAACGGGGCAAAAAACACACCCTGAATCAGGAGACCAGCTGCCAATCCAAAAGCCGCGGGTGCAGCACCGAGAAGCAGAAACAGCGTCGACCCCAGGATGAAGTGGACTTCAGAGACACCAACCGGGAAATGCGGCAGGACTTCGAAGAAAAGGAAAACCCCAACGGTGGCGAGCACCGAGCGCATAACAAAAGATGCAGGTCCATTCGCACGCAATGTGGAAAACGTTTCTTTCGCTGCGTAAGTAGCCGCACCTGCGGCGGTAACATAGGAAAGCGCGATTTTGGCACCATTCACGATGCCCGGTTCGATATGCATGTTCTTTCTCCCTACCGCCTCACCCGGCGGCTTGTCAGGTTGAATCGACCACAAGGCCGACAGGTTCAGTCTGGGCATAGCCCGGCGCTTTACGGCAGGTCTCCTGACTCGCGGGTGCTCGCTCCGCCAACCTTCCCGGTTCCATTACGAACCAGTGGTGTCTTGGCATCGCTCTCCGCTCACAGTTGCGGGGGCAGTTACGGAATTGGCGCCATTGAAAGCACCGAACCGTATTCCCTTTTAATCCTTTTGGCTTCCGCCATCAGGAACCGAAAACAAATCACCGCTACAATGGCGGCTTCGCCTGTGTCAATTGTCTTTGCGACCTATTCCAATGTAAACTCGACCGAAGCAGGATTCACGCAACCGGTCACTTGATCGACAGGGTAAACCAAGCGTTACCTGAAACCTCTTGAAGCTCTAGCTGCTAGAGGCTTTAAGACTCAAATTTGATCGCAAAAATGCGATGCAAATACATTCAACTTGTG
>NZ_JBQGAV010000013.1:0-73087 GCF_056543005.1 Ruegeria sp. A5 | reverse complement strand
CGATCGCGATGGAAGACGGCCTGCGTTTCGCCATCCGCGAAGGCGGCCGCACCGTCGGCGCCGGCGTCGTCTCGAAAATCATCGAGTAATCCGCGTAAGCGAATATACAAAGAAAGGGCGTCCCTCGGGGCGCCCTTTTTCGTTTTTGCCTAAGCCAACAGTAACGCTAACTTCTTTCGTATTGAGACATTGCAATTAGAAAGAGGTCATAAGATGCACTTTTGGGCGCGTTCAGTTTGTCTTGTCGCAGCGGTTGCTTTCTCATCTACCTCTGCGTCCTCACAACAGATTGCGGATCGGATCTATTTGGGCGGGCCAATTGTAACGATGAACGATACGGCTCCGTCCGCCGAAGCTGTCGCAGTCAAAGACGGGCGCATTCTTGCGGTTGGGTCGCTATCTGACTTGTCGGCGCATCAGGGTGAGGAAACCGAAACTTATGATCTGGAAGGGCGCGCGATGCTTCCGGGTTTCGTTGATAGCCACGGACATGTCGTCATGGGCGGCTTGCAGGCACTGTCCGCTAACCTTCTTGCGCCACCGGACGGGGATGTCATTGATATCGCCAGTCTGCAATCCACGCTGACTGACTGGGCCGAGGAGAATGCGCAAGCCGTTGAGCAGGTCAAAATGATCATCGGCTTTGGTTACGACAATGCTCAATTAAGGGAACTCCGTCACCCAACACGACAAGAGCTGGACATTGTGTCTGAGGACTTGCCGGTCGTCATTATTCATCAGTCTGGGCATATAGGTGTCGCAAACTCGAAAGCTTTGGAATTGGCTGGTATAACGGCGGCTTCCGAAGCACCTCCGGGCGGGGTGATCCAACGCGATGAGGCCGGAGAGCCAAACGGTGTTCTGGAGGAGTACGCGTTCTTTTCTGTTCTCGTTCCCTTGCTGGGAAATCTGGGTGAAGAGGGTCTGGCAGCATTTGCCCGAGCTGGAACCGACCTTTGGGCAAAGTTTGGATATACGACCGGGCAGGAAGGCCGATCATCAGGTCAGATTGTCGAGGTTCTCAGGAAAGTTGCTGCGGAAGAAGCTCTTCCAATCGATGTAGTAGCCTTCCCGGATGTTCTTGAGTCGAAAGAGTTTATTGGTGATAACACTTCGAAAAGCTACGAAAACAGGGTTCGGGTCGGGGGCTGTAAACTTACAATTGATGGCTCGCCGCAAGGTTTCACCGCTTTAAGGGATAGACCCTATTACGATCCGGTTGGGAACTATGCCGCCGGCTACGCAGGATACGCAGCCATCACGATGGAGCAACTCCAGGACGCGGTGAATTGGTGTTACGACAACGATTTCCAAATCCTCGTGCATTCCAACGGTGAAGGGGCATCTGACATGCTGATTGCTGCACTCGAAGAGGCACAGATCAAGTATGGCGATCCCGGCAACCGCCCCGTTCTGATTCACGGTCAGTTTCTTCGCGAGGATCAAGTCGCAAGCCTTAAGCGCCTTGGTGTGTTTCCGTCGCTCTTTCCGATGCATACGTTCTATTGGGGCGATTGGCACCGGGATCATACTGTCGGGCCGATAAATGCGGAAAATATTTCGCCGACAGGATGGCTGCACGAGCGTGGCATGATGTTCGGCACGCATCACGATGCGCCGGTCGCCTTTCCAGATAGCATGCGTGTACTTGCGGCTACGGTCACGCGTCGCACGCGGTCAGGTGACATTCTGGGGCCGCATCAGAGGGTCGATGTCATGACGGCATTGAAGGCAATGACGATCTGGCCTGCATGGCAGCATTTTGAGGAAGATGAGAAGGGCTCGATTGAGGTCGGCAAAGTGGCGGATTTTGTGATCCTGTCGGATGATCCCACGGCAGTCGATCCGGAGACTCTGGCTGAACTTGAGGTGCTGGTGACTGTCAAAGGGGATGAGGTTGTCTATGAAGCTGAGGAGGGCGTCAGAGAGGGCAATTTGCAATTCTCGCCATTTTCAAATGACCCTGTGACTGCTCATCTTTTCCTGCACGCGGTTTATCAAGGCATGAAGGTAGAAGATCCTTGGTTAGCGAGGAATTAGGTTAAGTTTTGATTGAAACAGACCGAAAATGGAGCCGAGGTGGACATGCGTATGGTTCGGCGTTGAGCTAATGGCACCGATCGCGATGGAAAACGGTCTGCGCTTCGCGATCCGCGAAGGCGGCGGCACCGTCGGCGCCGGTGTGGTATCGAAAATCATCGAGAAAGGCGCGCTTGTCGCACCTGGTTGCGGCAGGCGATTTTCCATGGAAAAATCTGCCGAGAGCAACTCAGTGAGGAAATCAAGAAGGCCGTCCCTCGGGGCGGCCTTTTTCTTGTAATCAGCTTCTGAAGTTGAAATAGACTTTTGTATGGCGAGTAGAGATCAGCTTTATGCAAAGTTCGGAATTACTGCGGAAACGGCACAGCTATTCGAGACTGCGCTCGGAACTGTTGTGTTGGCGAGCAAGGGACATAACAACAATTGGTACAGCGAACAGGACCCAAATGCGGCCGCAAGGGCTCTAGAAGTTATTGAATGCAGCACGTTGGGCAGAGTCCTGGAAATGCTAAAACAAGAATTGCGGTTTGAAGACGATCTAATCATCAAACAGTTCAAACGAGGCTTGGTCGCAAGAAACAAACTTTTTCACGGGTTTTTTGAGCGTCATAACTATAAGATTCAGTCCGAAGTGGGGCGGGATGATATGGTCGCTGACTTAGAAGAGTTGCATGAAGAGCTTTTTCAGTGCTGGAGGGTGGCTGATAGTCTCGCGAGTGCGCTTGCGGAAGAACTCATCACTGAAGAGCAGATTAAGAAGCACACTTCAGGTGAAAGTCCAATCAAATAGGCCTTGCCAAATCCCACCAACCCCACTAATACGCGCGAGTTCTCATCAAGAACATCAAGGCGGGATGATTCCCGCCTTTTGGGTTCGAAGAGGGTTGGCGATGCGCGTCTGTCCTCCTCTCAACCTCAACGCCTAAAAAAGGCTGTTAATATGCAAAGCCAAAACATCCGTATTCGGCTGAAGGCATTTGACTATCGCGTTTTGGATGCCAGCACGCAAGAGATCGTCAACACTGCCAAGCGGACCGGCGCGAACGTGCGCGGCCCGATCCCGCTGCCGAACAAGATTGAGAAGTTCACGGTTCTCCGTGGCCCTCACGTTGACAAGAAATCCCGCGACCAGTTCGAGATCCGTACGCACAAGCGTCTCTTGGACATCGTTGATCCGACCCCCCAGACCGTTGACGCGCTGATGAAGCTCGACCTCGCTGCTGGTGTGGACGTCGAGATCAAGCTGCAGTCGTAAGATCGGAGGGTATAGATTATGCGCTCTGGTATTATCGCAAAAAAAGTTGGCATGACCCGCCTGTTCATGGAAGACGGCAAGCAGATCCCTGTGACCGTTCTTCACCTGGACAACCTGCAGGTCGTTGCACAGCGGACCGCTGACAAAGACGGCTACACCGCCGTTCAGCTGGGTGCCGGTGCCGCCAAGGCAAAACGCACCTCGAAGGCCATGCGCGGTCACTACGCCGCTGCAAAGGTCGAGCCCAAGCGTAAGCTGGCCGAGTTCCGCGTCTCCGAAGATGGCCTGATTGATGTGGGCGCCGAGATTTCGGCAGAACACTTCCTGGAAGGTCAGAAAGTTGACGTTTCGGGTACTTCGATCGGTAAAGGCTTTGCCGGTGCGATGAAGCGTTGGAACTTCGGTGGTCTGCGCGCCTCGCACGGTGTTTCGATCAGCCACCGTTCGCACGGTTCGACCGGTCAGTGTCAGGATCCGGGCAAGGTGTTCAAAGGCAAGAAGATGGCCGGTCACATGGGTGCTGCCCGTGTTACCACTCAGAACCTGGAGGTTGTCAAAACCGACGCCGACCGTGGTCTGGTCTTCATCAAAGGCGCCGTTCCCGGACCGAAATCGGGCTGGGTCACTGTCAAGGACGCCGTCAAGAAGAAAGCACCGGAAGGCCTGCCTTTCCCGGCTGCTGTGAAATCGGCTGCAACCGAAGCACCTGCGGAAGAAGCTCCCGCGGAAGGTGGTGAAGCATGAAACTTGATGTAATCAAACTGGACGGCGGCAAGGCCGGCAACATCGAGCTGGATGCAGACCTGTTCGGTCTCGAGCCGCGCGCGGACATCCTGCACCGTGTGGTCCGTTGGCAGCGCAACAACGCGCAAGCTGGCACCCACAAGGTCAAGACCCGCTCGGAAACCAGCTACTCGACCAAGAAGATCTATCGCCAGAAGGGCACCGGTGGCGCACGCCATGGTGACCGTAACGCGCCGATCTTCCGTGGTGGTGGCATCTACAAAGGCCCCGTCGTGCGTTCGCACGGCCACGACCTGCCTAAGAAGTTCCGCAAGCTTGGCCTGCGCCACGCTCTGTCGGCAAAAGCCAAGGCAGGTGAGCTGGTTGTGATCGAGAGTGCCGAAGCCGAAGGCAAGACCGCCGCTCTGGCCAAACAGGTTGCAAACCTGGGCTGGAAACGTGCTCTGGTCATCGACGGCGCGACCGTGAACGAAGGGTTCCTGAAAGCGTCCAAGAACATCGAAGGTCTGGATATCCTGCCGTCGATGGGCGCAAACGTCTATGACATCCTCAAGCGTGACACTCTGGTGCTCACCAAAGCGGCTGTCGAAGCACTGGAGGCTCGTCTGAAATGAGCGCGAAGGCAGAACACTACGACGTGATCCGCAAGCCGATCATCACTGAAAAGTCGACCATGGCGTCCGAAAACGGCGCGGTTGTCTTTGAAGTGGCGATCGATAGCAACAAGCCGCAGATCAAAGAGGCCGTTGAGGCTCTGTTTGGTGTGAAGGTCAAAGCGGTGAACACCACCGTGACCAAAGGCAAGGTCAAGCGGTTCCGCGGCCAGCTGGGCCGTCGCAAAGACGTCAAAAAAGCATATGTGACCCTGGAAGAGGGGAACACCATCGACGTGAGCACCGGTCTTTGATCCGACGCTTACTGCGACTATTCACGGCCCCGGCGGTTCAACCCGCCGGGGCCGATTTCGTTTCAGACCCTGAAACTGCGCGTGCGCAGGTGTTGGAGAAGATGCGGGCTTTCAGCGCCGAGCCCTATTTTCAGATCGCCGATGAAAAGCTGGGGCTTTTGTCGGTTTTCGACGATCTGAAATACGACCGGGCGGATGTGGACATGATCTCTCCGGCGATGCGCAATCATGTGGTCGATAAGCTTGGTCCGCTGGGGTTTCGCCAGACCTCGGGTACGGTGTTGGAACACGTCGAGGCCGAGATGCGTGTGCACATCCCCAAGTTCCACGCCCTCGGTGCGTCGCCCTTCGACATCACGCGCTATACTGAGAAACGCCCGCAGGATTACTGTCTCCTTACGCCCACACAGGTGGCCTGCCAGTACGTGGATCACTACGTGCTGGACGAAGCGGTGCAGCGGATCGAGGCGTTAATTACGAAGCACCCTATCAACCTGCTCAAACTGGCGGATTATCTGGAAGGGAAACCCAAGCACCGCGCATTTCGCGAGGTTTTGGGTCATATCAAACTCAAGCAACGTATCGCGGTAGAGTCTGAGCCGCTCTGCAGAAGGCGGTCGTTGGGGTAAGAGTTGCGTTGACTCATCAGAAACGCGTCAGAAGCACGTGCAACCCTGGAAGAGAGACCACACATCGATATATCCGGCGGTCCGTGATTGGACGCGTCTTTGGGGAGAGGTAAGTGGCGTGCTCATGGGGGTTGTTCTTACGCGGCGACACAAAAATTTGAGCACTAAACTCTCATATTTTGCACAATTCGCTTGCTATGTCGCGCGGGTAGTCTATCCGGCTTCCAACAAGCAAAAGACATGGCAGGCGCATGACCGAAACCTCTCTCTCGACCCGGGAAAACCCGGATAGAACTGCCGCGCGGGATTGGGTTTCGACGCTTGCCAAATACCGCGAACCTAATCAATGGCGCAGTTCCTTTGAGCTGGGTGTCAGCATTATCCCATTCGTTGTGCTTTGGGCGCTGTCCTGGATGGCATTATCCATCAGCTACTGGCTGGCATTTGCCATTGCGGTCCTGAATGCGGCCTTCCTGCTGCGCCTGTTTGCGATCCAACACGATTGCGGGCACGGGGCGTTCTTCAAGAACCGGACAGTCAGCGACTGGGTTGGACGGGTGATCGGGGTGCTGACCCTTACACCTTATGATGTCTGGCGCCGCACTCATTCTTACCATCACAACAGTTCGGGTAACTTGGACAAGCGGGGAATGGGGGATATCCACACGCTGACAGTGGCTGAGTACCAATCCAAGTCTCCCATGAACCGGTTCTGGTATCGCGTTTACCGCAATCCGGTCACACTGTTCGTACTTGGTCCCGGCTATTTGTTCCTGCTCCAAAACCGTCTGCCCTTGGGTTTAACTGGTAGCGCTCGGTTCTGGGTCAGCGCGATGGGCACCAATATAGCTATTCTGACCGCACTTTTTGCTGTCTACTACTATGGCGGCTTGATGCCGGTCCTACTGATTTTTCTGCCCTCAACCCTGATTGCGGCAACTGCAGGAGTATGGCTGTTTTATGTTCAGCACCAATTCGAAGAAACGCATTGGGAATCGGACAAGGATTGGCAGTTGCACGAGGCGGCCCTGCACGGAAGCTCGCATTATGTTCTGCCGCCGGTGCTACAGTGGTTCAGTGCCAATATCGGCATCCACCACGTGCACCATCTGTACAGCCGCATTCCGTTCTACCGCCTGACCGAAGTGCTGCGCGATCACGACGAGTTGGCAAACAGCAACAGGATGACCATTCGTGAGAGCATTGCCAACGCGCGGTTGCACCTGTGGGACGAAAAACACCGCCGCCTGTTGTCCTTCGCCGAGGTTCGCGCATTGTATCAGTGAGTGGCAAGTTACCTGAGCTCTTCCGGCCGAATAAGTAATACCCACTGATCGCGCGACTTGCGAAATTGAAACCTGGGGCAAATGTTGCGGTGACTTTTTCTTTGGTTTCCATAAGAATCTTGGGCCGCACCCTATAGACACCCATCCCCAACACTGCTACACGCTCCCAATCTTGCGGCCTCGGATTCGTTCCGGGGCCTCTGATATTTGTAACCGGGGACCTTCGGGGCCCTATACCCTTGGCACCTACGGGGGCCTATCACATAGCGGGGAAATCCCTGCACTTGCTAAACGGAAGACAGAAAGCATGGCACTCAAGTCGTACAAGCCGACGACGCCGGGCCAGCGCGGGCTGGTGCTGATCGACCGTTCGGAGCTTTGGAAAGGACGTCCGGTCAAGTCTCTCACTGAGGGTTTGACCAAATCGGGCGGCCGGAACAACACCGGACGGATCACTTCACGCCGCCGCGGCGGTGGCGCAAAGCGTCTCTACCGGATCGTTGACTTCAAACGGAACAAATTTGATGTCGCGGCAACCGTCGAGCGGATCGAATATGACCCGAACCGGACCGCATTCATCGCACTGGTAAAATACGAAGACGGCGAGCAGGCATATATCCTGGCTCCGCAGCGTCTGGCTGTTGGTGACAAAGTCGTGGCATCCGCCAAGGCCGACATCAAGCCGGGCAACGCAATGCCGTTCTCGGGCATGCCCATTGGTACCATCGTCCACAACATCGAGATGAAGCCTGGCAAAGGCGGTCAGATCGCACGTGCGGCCGGTACTTACGCTCAGTTCGTTGGTCGCGATGGCGGCTACGCTCAGATCCGTCTGAGCTCGGGCGAGCTGCGCATGGTCCGTCAGGAATGCATGGCCACCGTTGGTGCCGTGTCCAACCCCGACAACAGCAACCAAAACCTCGGTAAAGCCGGTCGTATGCGCCACAAGGGCGTTCGTCCGTCGGTTCGTGGTGTTGCAATGAACCCGATCGACCACCCGCACGGTGGTGGTGAAGGTCGTACCTCGGGTGGCCGTACGCCGGTTACTCCGTGGGGTAAGGACACCAAGGGTAAGCGTACCCGCAACAAGAACAAAGCGTCCCAGAAGCTGATCATCCGCTCACGGCACGCCAAGAAGAAGGGACGTTAATCTATGTCTCGCTCTGTTTGGAAGGGTCCTTTCGTCGATGCTTACGTGCTGAAAAAAGCCGAAGCAGCGCGCGAGTCGGGCCGCAACGAAGTCATCAAGATTTGGTCGCGTCGTTCCACCATTCTGCCCCAGTTCGTGGGTCTGACCTTTGGTGTGTACAACGGCCATAAGCATATCCCCGTCAACGTCTCGGAAGACATGATCGGTCAGAAGTTCGGTGAATACTCGCCGACTCGTACCTATTACGGTCACGCCGCTGACAAAAAAGCGAAGCGGAAGTAAGTCATGGGCAAGGAAAAGAACCCCCGCCGCGTGGCTGAAAACGAAGCAATGGCGAAAACGCGCATGCTCCGTACTAGCCCGCAGAAACTGAACCTGGTTGCGCAGATGATCCGCGGCAAGAAAGTTGAGAAGGCTCTGACTGACCTGACTTTCTCGAACAAGCGTGTCGCGCAGGACGTCAAGAAGTGCCTGCAGTCTGCAATCGCCAACGCCGAGAACAACCACAACCTGGATGTCGACGAACTGATCGTCGCCGAAGCCTGGGTTGGCAAGAACCTGGTCATGAAGCGCGGTCGTCCGCGTGCCCGTGGCCGTTTCGGCAAGATCATGAAGCCGTTCTCGGAGATCACCATCAAGGTGCGTCAAGTTGAGGAGCAAGCCTAATGGGACATAAAGTCAATCCGATCGGCATGCGCCTTCAGGTCAACCGCACCTGGGACAGCCGCTGGTACGCCGACACCAAGGACTACGGTGATCTTCTGCTGGAAGACCTCAAGATCCGTGAGTTCATCAACAAAGAGTGCAAGCAGGCCGGTGTTGCCCGTGTGATCATCGAACGTCCGCACAAGAAGTGCCGCGTCACGATCCACACTGCACGTCCCGGTGTCATCATCGGCAAGAAAGGTGCAGACATCGAAGTTCTGCGCAAAAAGCTTGCTCGCATGACCGACAGCGAACTGCACCTGAACATCGTCGAAGTGCGCAAGCCCGAGCTTGACGCGCAGCTGGTTGCCGAGTCCATCGCTCAGCAGCTGGAGCGCCGCGTCTCGTTCCGCCGCGCGATGAAGCGGTCTGTTCAGAACGCCATGCGCATGGGCGCCCTGGGTATCCGGGTGAACGTCGCTGGTCGTCTGGGCGGTGCCGAAATCGCACGGACCGAGTGGTACCGCGAAGGCCGCGTGCCTCTGCACACCCTGCGTGCCGACATCGATTACGCACATGCCGAAGCGATGACTCCTTACGGGATCATCGGGATCAAGGTCTGGATCTTCAAAGGTGAGATCATGGAGCACGATCCGCAGGCACGTGACCGTAAAGCACAGGAACTCCAGGATGGTCCGGCACCTCGCGGTGCAGGCGGCCGTCGCTAAGGAGGATTTGAGATGCTTCAACCAAAGCGTACTAAATTCCGCAAGATGCACAAAGGCCGGATCAAGGGGCTCGCCAAAGGCGGTTCCGATCTGAACTTTGGCACCTACGGTCTGAAAGCACTGCAGCCCGAGCGCGTCACCGCACGCCAGATCGAAGCTGCACGTCGTGCCATGACCCGTCACATGAAACGTCAGGGCCGCGTTTGGATCCGGATCTTCCCGGATACTCCCGTGACCTCGAAGCCGACCGAAGTCCGTATGGGTAAAGGTAAAGGCTCCGTTGACTTCTGGGCAGCTAAAGTAAAGCCCGGTCGTGTGATGTTCGAGATCGACGGCGTCAATGACGACATCGCGCGCGAGGCCCTGCGCCTGGCTGCGATGAAGCTGCCGATCAAGACCCGCGTTGTGGTCCGCGAAGACTGGTAAGCGATTGGGGCTATGGCCTCGCTCGTCACAAGATTTACCCTCGTCGGGAAACCGGCGGGGGTTTTCTTTTGGCTCGGCAGCCCGTGATTTCGTGGGTCCTGAAAAACGTCGACCTCCAGCCACCCCGCCTCTAGGCTAACTTGCAGGAATGGGAGGGCCCTATGGTTCAGCTGCGCAAAAAGATGCTCATTAAGGAAGTCATAACCACCGACCAGTTGGGCCAGCCTTGTGATCCGATCAGTCGGGTTGCAGCGCTGGCGGTGATGCAGAACCCTCTGGCCGGGCACTTCTCGGACGATCTTTCAGAGTTGTTCGAGACCGGCGCCATTCTGGGTTCGGAACTCGCCGCTGAGGCAGTTTCTCAGCTTGATGGGCCGCCGGTTTCGTACGGCAAAGCCGCGATTGTCGGCATGAACGGCGATCTTGAGCAGGGCGGGGCGGTGATCCACCCCAAACTCGGTGCGCCCATGCGCGCTGCGGTGGGCGGAGGTGAGGCGGTGATACCGTCCAACGCCAAGCTGGGCGCGCCGGGTTGCGCGATTGATCTTCCGCTGGGGCACAAGGACAATCCGTGGTCGTTCGATCATTTCGACACGATGACGCTGAACATCCCAGATGCGCCGAAACCGGATGAGATCGTGCTGTGCCTCGCCTATGCCGACGGAGGTCGCCCGATACCGCGCTGTGGCAAAGGGCCCATCGAGACCTAAGCGGCTGGTCTTGCTGAGAGGGCTGGGGTATGCCCGGCCCATGGCACAAATTGAATCACTCTTCGTCACACGACTCTATCGCGCAGCCCTGTCCGAGTTCGATCCCAGGATCGACTCGGAGGAATTGGAAAGTTCATGCTTCGTCATTGCTGAAGATGATGAGGCCGGGCAGGACTGGTGTGAAGCGAACGCATATCCCGGCTACACCAGTTATGCTTCGCTGACCGATTTGCCTTGGCGATTTCCGATATTTGCCGATCTTGTCAAAGTGCTGGATCAGCACGTCGCTGCTTTTGCCAAGGATTTGGAGTTTGATCTGGACGACCGTGCGTTGAAGCTTGAGGATCTGTGGATCAACATTCTGCCAGAGGGCGGGATGCATGCCAGTCACCTGCACCCTCACAGTGTCATTTCGGGCACGACCTATGTGTCCATGCCGGAAGGGGCCAGTGCACTGAAACTGGAAGACCCACGTTCGGGCCGTATGATGGCCGCCCCGACGAGGCTGAAAGGCGGGCGTCGGGAATTACAGCCTTTCATCTACGTGAAGCCGCAGGTGGGCGACGTCCTGCTGTGGGAAAGCTGGCTGCGCCACGAGGTGCCGATGAATATGGCCGAGGACGAGCGGATTTCTGTTAGCTTCAACTATAAATGGGAGTGAAGCGTCTTAAAGCGTCAAGGTGAAAGCGCTCCAGTTACTTCGTCGGAGGATACTATGACCAAAACAGCTCTCGTCACAGGCGCATCATCCGGAATTGGCCGGGAATTGGCACGTTATCATGCGTCGCGAGGCGGTAATCTGATCATCAGTGCGCGACGCGGAGATGCGTTAGATGCCCTCAGATCAGAGCTTGAGGCAGCCCACGATGTTACTGTCACTGCGATTCCGCTTGATCTGGGTGCTGTTGGAGGCGCGGAAAAACTTTATGAGGCCGTCAAGTGCAAAGACCTGACGGTCGACTACCTGATCAACAATGCTGGATTCGGAGGGCATGGGGCTTTTTTGGATCGCCGCCTTTCGGACGATCTGGATATGATCCGGCTGAACGTCGAAGCCCTTGTATCTTTGTGCCATCTGTTCGGCACGGATATGATCAGTGGCGGTGGCGGAAAGATACTGAATGTCAGTTCGACTGCGGCGCATATGCCGGGTCCATTGCAGGCGACCTATTTTGCCACCAAGGCCTATGTCTCGAGTTTCAGTCAGGCGCTCGCGGAGGAGCTGAAAGACAAAGGCGTCACTGTGACGGCGCTGGAGCCGGGCTATGTCGTGACCGAATTTGCTGCTGCTGCAAATCTTGAGGGCACGAAGCTTGTTGCCCAAAAAGGGGCGACCGCTGAGGCCGTGGCCAAAGTCGGCTATGACGCCATGATCGATGGAAAGCTCACGGTGATCAACGATAAGTCGCTCGCGTTTGTGCTGGATTGGGTCATGCCGTTGCTGCCGCGACGCGCGCGCCTGAAAATGGTTCGGAAAATGCAGGAGAAGGGTGCCTGAGCACTTGGCCGCGTTTGTCGGGATCCAGAAAGGTCGCGGCAGTGATCTGCTGCCCGGTTTCAGAGGGCGGCGGTAATTTGGAAACAGGTAGTTTCATCTGCCCGAAAACAGTTTGAAACTTTTCCTTGCCACCCACCCTCTAAACCCTTATACGGCGGCATCCTGCGATCTCCCGGCGTTGCCGGGCGATTCGTATGTCTATCATTCATCCACCAGGTCAAAGGTGACCCTGTAAGGGGGCCTTCTGGTGTTTTGAGCAAAGGAAAAAGGCGATGAACGCCCAAGAACTGCGTGACAAGACCCCGGACCAGCTCCGCGAGGAACTGGCCAACCTGAAGAAAGAAAGCTTTAACCTGCGCTTTCAACAGGCAACCGGTCAGCTGGAAAACACAGCCGGCATCAAAGCGGCCCGCCGCAATGCTGCCCGTGTCAAAACCATTCTGAACGAAAAGGCCGCTGCTGCGGCATCCGAGGAGTAATCAGATGCCCAAGCGTATCCTGCAAGGCACCGTGACCAGCGACGCCAACGAACAGACCGTAACCGTATCCGTCGAGCGCCGCTTTACGCATCCGGTTCTGAAGAAAACCATCCGTAAGTCCAAGAAATACCGGGCTCACGATGAAAAGAACGCCTTCAAGGTCGGTGACACTGTACGCATCATCGAATGCGCGCCGAAATCGAAGACGAAACGTTGGGAGGTTCTGGAGGCGTAAGCCCCCAGGACTTTTCATTTGTCGAAACCCTGGGGGATTTAACGAGACCAGCCCCCACAGGTCGGGAGAAACCACATGATCCAGATGCAGACCAATCTGGATGTCGCTGACAACTCCGGCGCACGCCGAGTTCAGTGCATCAAGGTCCTGGGTGGTTCCAAGCGTAAATACGCCTCCGTAGGCGACATCATTGTCGTCTCGGTGAAGGAAGCCATCCCGCGCGGCCGCGTGAAGAAAGGGGACGTCCGCAAGGCCGTCGTCGTACGCACCGCCAAGGAAGTCCGTCGTGAAGACGGCACCGCGATCCGTTTCGATCGCAACGCCGCCGTCATCCTGAACAACAACAACGAGCCCGTAGGTACCCGTATCTTTGGCCCCGTTGTTCGTGAACTGCGCGGCAAGAACTTCATGAAAATCATCTCGCTGGCTCCGGAGGTGCTGTAATCATGGCTGCTAAACTCCGCAAAGGCGACAAGGTCGTCGTGCTGGCCGGCAAGGACAAGGGCAAAGAGGGAACTATCACCTCGGTTGACCCTAAAGCCGGTAAAGCTGTTGTCGATGGCATCAACATCGCCATCCGCCACACCCGTCAGTCGCAAACCTCGCAAGGTGGTCGCCTGCCTCAGGCAAACCCGATCGAGCTGTCGAACCTGGCACTGCTGGACAAAAACGGCAAAGCAACCCGCGTTGGCTTCCGCATGGAAGGCGACAAGAAGGTGCGCTTCGCCAAGACCACAGGGGACGTGATCGATGCTTGATAACGCAACCTACACCCCGCGTCTGAAAGCTCAGTACGCCGAAACCATCCGTGCCGCTCTGAAAGAAGAGTTCGGCTACAAGAACGACATGCAGCTGCCCAAGCTGGAAAAAATCGTTCTGAACATCGGTTGTGGTGCTGAGGCCGTCAAAGACTCGAAAAAAGCGAAAGCTGCTGTCGAAGATCTGACTGCGATTGCTGGCCAGAAGGCCGTTGCAACCAAGGCGAAGAAGTCGATCGCGGGTTTCCGCGTCCGTGAAGACATGCCGCTGGGTGCGAAAGTGACCCTGCGCGGCGACCGGATGTACGAATTCCTGGATCGTCTGATCACCATCGCGATGCCTCGCGTTCGTGACTTCCGCGGTGTGAAGCCGTCTTTCGATGGTCGTGGCAACTTTGCCATGGGCATGAAAGAGCACATCGTGTTCCCGGAAATCGACTTCGACAAGGTCGACGAGGTCTGGGGCCTGGATATCGTAATTGCCACCACAGCGAAAACCGACGCTGAAGCAAAGGCATTGTTGAAAGCATTCAACATGCCGTTCAACGCGTAAGCGCCGGGAGGATTGAGACATGGCTAAAAAAGCAATGATCGAACGCGAGAAGAAGCGCGAACGCCTGGTGGCCAAATATGCCGCAAAGCGTGCCGAGCTGAAAGAAATCGCGAATGACGAGAGCAAGCCGATGGAAGAGCGTTTCAAAGCGCGTCTGAAACTGGCGAAACTGCCGCGCAACAGCTCGGCTACCCGTCTGCACAACCGTTGTCAGCTGACCGGTCGTCCCCACGCTTACTACCGTAAGCTGAAGGTCAGCCGTATCGCGCTGCGCGAGCTGGGTTCTGCTGGTCAGATCCCCGGCATGGTGAAATCGAGCTGGTAAGGGAGACATAGATATGAATGATCCTATCGGCGATATGCTCACCCGTATCCGCAACGCGCAAATGCGCGGCAAGTCCACCGTTTCCACCCCGGCTTCCAAGCTGCGCGGCTGGGTTCTGGACGTGCTGGCGGACGAAGGTTACATCCGTGGCTACGAAGCGACGACCGGTGAAAACGGTCATCCGGCCATCGAAATCAGCCTGAAATACTACGAAGGCACCCCTGTTATTCGCGAACTCAAGCGGGTTTCCAAGCCTGGCCGTCGCGTCTACATGGGCGTCAATGACATCCCGCAGGTCCGTCAGGGTCTGGGTGTGTCGATTGTCAGCACTCCGAAAGGTGTGATGTCGGATGCAAACGCTCGCTCCAACAATGTTGGCGGCGAAGTGCTCTGCACCGTCTTCTAAGGAGGTCTGCAATGTCTCGTATTGGTAAAAAACCGGTCGAGCTGCCCAGCGGCGTTACCGCCTCTGTGTCGGGTCAGACCATCGAAGTGAAAGGTCCGAAAGGCACCCGTAGCTTCACCGCCACCGACGACGTTACGTTGTCGGTTGAAGACAACGTGGTCAAGATCGATCCCCGTGGCATGTCCAAGCGTGCGCGTCAGCAGTGGGGCATGAGCCGCACCATGGTCGCCAATCTTGTTGAAGGCGTAACAAACGGCTTCAAAAAAGAGCTGGAGATCCAGGGTGTTGGTTACCGGGCTCAGATGCAGGGCAATACCCTGAAGCTGAACCTAGGCTACAGCCACGATGTTGATTTCACTGCTCCGGAAGGTGTCACCATCACCGCACCGAAGCAGACCGAGATTGTTGTGGAAGGTATCGACCAGCAGCAGGTGGGCGAAGTCGCGGCCAAAATCCGCGAATGGCGCCGTCCCGAGCCGTACAAAGGCAAGGGCATCCGCTATAAGGGCGAGTTCATCTTCCGCAAGGAAGGCAAGAAGAAGTAAGGACGCAGACAATGGCAAACAGCAAAAGAACCCTGTTTCTGAAGCGCCGCCTGCGCGTTCGGAACAAACTTCGCAAGGTCAACGCGGGTCGTCCGCGTCTGTCAGTACACCGTTCGAACAAGAACATCTCTGTTCAGCTGATCGACGACGTACGTGGCGTGACCCTGGCCGCAGCCTCGACCCTGGAAAAGGATCTGGGCGTTTTGGGCAAGAACAACGTCGAAGCGGCCACCAAAGTGGGCGCGGCCATCGCCGAGCGTGCCAAAAAGGCGGGCGTCGAAGAGGCCTATTTCGATCGTGGCGGCTTCCTGTTCCACGGCAAGGTGAAGGCTCTGGCCGACGCCGCGCGTGAAGGTGGTCTGAAGATCTAAGACTTGCGGGCAGCTTTGCGGCTGCCCCGATGATCCGGGGGCCTCGGCGACAGTCGGGGCTCACTTGGATTGAACTAAACGGCGCCGCATGCGCCACATGAGAAAAGGGATGCCAAATGGCAGAACGTGAAAACCGTCGGGGCCGTGGCCGCGACCGTGAAGAAGCACCGGAATTTGCAGATCGTCTGGTCGCAATCAACCGTGTGTCGAAAACCGTAAAAGGTGGTAAGCGCTTTGGCTTCGCCGCTCTGGTGGTTGTCGGCGATCAGAAAGGCCGCGTCGGCTTTGGCAAAGGTAAAGCGAAAGAAGTACCTGAAGCCATCCGTAAGGCGACTGAACAAGCCAAGCGTCAGATGATCCGCGTGCAACTGCGCGAAGGTCGTACTCTGCACCACGATATCGAGGGGCGTCACGGCGCTGGTAAAGTGGTTATGCGCACCGCACCTGAAGGTACCGGTATCATCGCCGGTGGTCCGATGCGTGCTGTGTTCGAAATGCTGGGCGTTAAGGACGTTGTGTCCAAGTCGCTGGGCTCGCAGAACCCGTACAACATGATCCGCGCCACCATCAACGGCCTGCAGAAAGAGCAGAGCCCGCGTTCGGTTGCCGCACGTCGTGGCAAAAAGGTTGCGGACATCCTGCCCAAGCGGGACGAAGCACCGGCTGCTGCCGAAGCAGAAGCGTAAGGAGAGCGAACAATGGCAAAAACCATCGTCGTCAAGCAGATCGGCTCCCCGATCCGCCGCCCCGCCGAACAGCGCGCAACCCTGATCGGCCTGGGCCTGAACAAGATGAACCGCACCCGCGAGTTGGAGGACACTCCTTCGGTCCGCGGCATGGTCAACAAGATCCCGCATCTGGTTGAGATCATCGAAGAGCGCGGCTAAGCGCAGTCTTTTTTTGAGAATTGAAAGGCCCTCGAAAACTCGGGGGCCTTTTTTCGTGTTTGCGATTATGTTTGTCTGCTGCGAGCCCAACGCAGCTATAAAACATGAGCGCGTTTGCGGTGAAGTGTTACCCCTCCGGAGTGTACCAAATGGGCGAAGTATAAGCCCGTTCTTGTGTGGATGTAGGTACTTCTTCAGGTAGTTCGTCGCCGAACCGAATAGCTTCGTAAACCGTCCATCGCGGCGTGGGGATTTCCAGCACGCGCGCGTAGTAAAAGGCTTTTTGTCCCGGATCAAACTCGGGATCAGACCAGACGGTTATCAATTCCGGCGATCCGATTGAATTCGTGAACGTGCCGGTTTCGACGTCCACGGTATTGCCGACAGGCGGTAGCTTGCCATCGGCACCGATATCCCGATCGCCGGACCAGACGACATCAAAAACCTTTTCTTGTGTCTCACCGGCTTCTGTTAGCCAGCCCTTGACTATCTGAATACGATCCAGATTACCCGAGTACGGATCCTTGAGTGCAGCGACGAGAAAATTCGGCGCAAAGGCATCACCGGGCGCTTCCGGTAGATCTGCCCCCATCGGTACGCCTTTGCCATACCCAATCTCCGCAGGAAGCCGCGATTGAGCATCGTGTTCTTCGAAATCCCATCCCCCGAAGAAACGTACCGTGATCCGACTACCCGTTGTACCATATACTTCCTTGCGTTCCATCGCGTCGAAAATAGATGCTCGCGTATTTTCCTTGGCCCAAACCGCCGCATAACCAGAGGCAGCCATCTGCCAGCCCAGAATTCTGGTCGCTTCAAACTCGCCGACAACATGCTGCCAGCGCCCAGGCTCAGGTTCCACGCCTGAGTGCTTACCAAAAAAGTTATCTTCCTGAGCTGTCGCCAAGGCCGTGTGACTGTCTGTGGATCCCACGACACCGAACTTGTAAGGGTTGGTCCCAAGCTGCGTCTCAAGCTTCAATCCATTTTTTAAAGCCTCGCGAGCATACTCGTACTGCAACATCCAGTCTTCTTTGGGGACAGGGCCCAGGTTTGCGACGTCCCATGTTTCGTAATCTGCAAACTCGTCATTTGGGCTCAGGAACGGGTGGGCCTCGCCGTCGCCTTTGATCTGAGTAATCTCATACAGTGGCTCCCATTTGGCGCGTCTTTCCGCGTAATCTCCTGTGAGCGGTTCGCCGGTATCGGGGTTTGTCTCGACAGGAAACATCAAACCATTGGAAACATTTCCGTTGTGCGCCAATGCAAGGACGCGCCCGCCTGTCGTTTCTTCGTATCTTTCCATCCAATCCCACAGATCTTCAGGATTGAAAGTCTCGGCAGTCGTAAACGGCAACATTTGCCGCGCGCGAATTTTGTCGTCCCTATAGATGACATTACGGTGCAAGTTGTTACCACCCTCTGTCGACGTCCATTCGTAGCCGATAAACGCGGTGAACGATCCCGGTTGATCATAGGCATCTGCAGTTTCCGTAAAGTCATCCCAAACCGACTGTACAAAACGACGGTCCGCAATAGCCTCCGGCAAAGCTTCACCGGTAATTCCGGCGAAAGTTTCGATAACCTCCATTGTCGCTCCAAGAGCCACATTGCCTCCTTGGTTCAACCTGTCGTTCCAATCGCGTAAAGTTGGGTCGCCCATCAAAGTTGCGTTCCCCGCGACGATCTCGTTCATCGCCCCCATCGCGTCTGAATGGTCTGAAACAACGAGCCAATCGAGCGGGCGAGACAACTTCGCCCGTAGGCCGTGAGAAGTAGTTACTTCTTCTCCTCGTGCAAACCGAAACGCGTCTGAAGGCGAAAGAAGTACACCAAACGCACGCGCGTCAAGTGAGAGCGATGTATGCAAGTGGGTGTCGCCCCAAAGAGGTCTAGTTGGAAAGTCACGTCCCGCATAAGGCGAAAACGCATCTGATGCAGGGGCATGTATGTCGGCCTCCGAGATGGTCATTTCACCAACTTGCCCACCCTGGGCGGTTTCTTGTGCCCACGCAGAGGTAGATGACATACAAAGCCAAATAAATAAGGTCGCACTGAAAGGAATTTTCATGGCTATATTCCCTGCTAATCAGACTATAGCTTATGCGACCATTCTCATATGCTTGCTATCAACCTCGTTTTTGTTTCCGCGAGGAGCATCTGTGCTTGATCGAATTTGTGTGTAACTACTCGAATCCGTCGCCGCAGCTTAGTCTCGTATACCGCGAAATCAAACAGCCGCTTTGCCTGCTGAGCGGACACTCGGTGCATTCAGAGTAGCAGGTGGACCTTGTATTGCCATTCACAAAACGCATACCGGCTAGACCAAAACACGCGTTGTTAGCGTTATCGTCCGCGCCTATCTCACACCTGTCCAATGAAGGAACAAATCAAGTGACATCGGGGAATACGCCCCGACATTCGAAAGGAACAATGATATGGCACATACAGCTACACTGACACATGAGGGCTTCAACCTGAGCGCCCGTATTGCGAACTTCATTGAGCGCGTGAAAGAAAACCGCGCCCGGGCGACGGAATATAACCGCACCTATACCGAGCTTCAGCGCCTGACCAACCGCGAACTGGATGATATCGGTATTCGTCGCTGCGATATCGCGGATATCGCGCGCGAACACGCCTACTGTGGGTAACACCCCAACCACTCACCGTTGAAGAGGCGCCTATACGGCGCCTCTTTTGGTATTGGGGATGTGATTGAACAAGCCTTGCAACCGAGGCCGCAACGCTGTAGAGCGCTCCGGTGGATTTCCATCCACGAGAATCAAAACCAAGAAACGCCGTGGTTGACCCATCACGCTTCGGGGTCACATCCGGCTTAGGAGAAGCGATATGAAACTGCATGAATTGCGCGACAATCCTGGCGCCGCACCTAAACGCACCCGCGTTGGCCGTGGTCCCGGTTCTGGCAAAGGTAAAATGGGTGGCCGTGGTATCAAAGGCCAGAAATCCCGTTCGGGTGTGGCCATCAATGGCTACGAAGGCGGCCAGATGCCGCTGTACCAGCGCCTGCCCAAGCGTGGCTTCAATAAGCCGAACCGCAAGGCATTCGCCGTTATCAATCTGGGCCTGATCCAGAAATTCGTCGACGCCGGCAAGCTGGACGCCAAGGCTGCGATCACCGAGGACGCTCTGGTTGCGTCGGGTCTGGTCCGCCGCAAGCTGGACGGTGTCCGCGTTCTGGCCAAAGGTGAAATCACCGCCAAAGTGAACCTGGAAGTCACCGGTGCTTCGAAATCTGCTGTTGAAGCGGTTGAGAAAGCGGGCGGCTCACTGACGGTCACAAAAGCTGCTGCGGCAGAGTAAGCGCTTGTGAGCGGGCGCAGACCCGCTTACATAGACCTCAGAGTTTTCCAAGACGCCGCCCGAGCCGGAAAACGGTTCCGGGCGGTGTTTTCATAAGAGAGACCGATTTATGGTATCAGCAGCAGAACAAATGGCAGCCAACACAAGCTGGGCTGCTTTGGGCAAAGCCACCGATCTGCGCAACCGCATCCTGTTCACGCTGGGTTTGTTGATCGTCTATCGTCTGGGCACCTTCATTCCGGTCCCTGGTATCGACGGGCAAGCCCTGCGTGAGTTCATGGAGCAAGCGGGGCAGGGCATCGGCGGCATGGTTTCGATGTTCACCGGCGGGGCGCTGGGGCGGATGGGTATCTTTGCCCTCGGCATCATGCCCTATATCTCAGCCTCGATCATCGTGCAGCTGCTGACATCGATGGTTCCCGCGCTCGAACAGCTCAAGAAAGAGGGCGAGCAAGGGCGCAAGAAGATCAACCAATACACCCGTTTCGGTACCGTGGCTCTGGCCACCGTTCAGGCTTATGGTCTGGCGGTTTCGTTGGAATCGGGCGATCTTGCGACTGATCCGGGCCTGTTCTTCCGCATGTCGACCATGATCACTCTGGTCGGTGGTACCATGTTCCTGATGTGGCTGGGCGAGCAGATCACTGCACGCGGCATCGGCAACGGTATCTCTCTGATCATCTTCGTCGGCATCATTGCCGAGGTTCCGGCCGCGTTGGCGCAGTTCTTTGCCAGTGGACGCAGCGGTGCGATCAGCCCTGCCGTGATCGTTGGTGTGATCATCATGGTCATCGCCGTGATCACCTTTGTGGTGTTCATGGAGCGGGCCCTGCGCAAGATCCATATCCAATACCCGCGCCGTCAGGCTGGTATGAAAGTCTACGAAGGCGGCTCCAGCCACCTGCCGGTCAAAGTGAACCCGGCGGGTGTGATCCCTGCGATCTTTGCAAGCTCCTTGCTGCTGTTGCCGGTGACAATCTCGACTTTCTCGTCGGGTGCCACAAATGGCCCGGTCATGTCATGGCTGCTGGCCAACTTCGGCCCCGGACAGCCGCTTTATCTGCTGTTCTTCGCTTCGATGATCGTGTTCTTCGCCTATTTCTACACGTTCAACGTGTCGTTCAAGCCGGACGATGTGGCGGACAACCTGAAAAAGCAGAACGGTTTTGTACCGGGTATCCGTCCGGGCAAGAAAACCGCCGAGTATCTGGAATACGTGGTCAACCGCGTGCTGGTTCTGGGTTCGGCCTATCTGGCGGCCGTTTGTCTGCTGCCTGAAATCCTGCGGGGCCAGTTTGCTATCCCGTTCTATTTCGGCGGCACCTCGGTTCTGATTATCGTCTCTGTGACCATGGACACTATCCAACAGGTCCAGAGCCACCTGCTGGCGCATCAATACGAAGGGCTGATTGAAAAGTCCCAGCTGCGCGGCAAAGGCAAGAAACGCGGCAGAAAGGGAGCTGCTCGTCGATGAACATCATTCTTCTCGGCCCCCCGGGGGCAGGCAAAGGAACGCAGGCGCGTCACCTGGTTGAAACCCGCGGTATGGTGCAGCTGAGCACCGGAGACATGTTGCGTGAGGCCAAAACCTCGGGCACGGAAATGGGCCAGAAGGTTGCTGCGATCATGGACGCGGGCAAGCTGGTCACCGATGAGATCGTGATCGGCCTGATAGAAGAAAAGCTGACCACCGAAAAAGGTGCCGGTTTCATCTTTGACGGCTTCCCTCGGACGCTGGCACAGGCCGACGCGCTGTCGGCTCTGCTGACCAAGCTGGGCCAGTCGCTGCATACGGTGATCGAGATGCGTGTGGACGATGAGGCGCTGGTGGAGCGGATCACGGCGCGGTCAACCTGCGGCGGATGTGGTGAGGTCTATAACGACAACACCAAACCGATTCCTGCGGATGGCAAATGCACCAATTGCGGCAAGGAAAATGACTTTGTTCGTCGCGCCGACGACAACGAAGACAGCCTGCGCACGCGGTTGATGGAATACTACAAGAAGACTTCACCGCTGATTGGTTACTATTACGCCAAAGGCGATCTGCGCCCGGTGAATGGGCTTGCGGATATCAAGGAAGTTACGGCGTCGATTGAGGCGGTTCTCGGCTAAGAATTGTCATTGCGATACTTGACCTGCGACTCGCCTCTAGGTTACTTGGCGCGAGTCGTTTTCAACTAAGGTTATTGCAATGATTGCAAAGAGATTTTCCTGTGAATTTACGGTTTCAGAGGCAATCGGTCTTTTGATAATTTGGGCGTTGCTATCTATCGTAACGCTTGGCCTGGCTTTGTTCGTACTGCCATACTATTTCGTTAAAGCTCCGATCAATCGCACATTCATTTTGGATAGCGAAGGTGCCAAGATCGCAAAGCTGACCGTTGATGTGAGTTTCGCCGATGTCCTTGGGCATGCATTGGTCTGGCTGTTGTTGACTATTGTGACCTTGGGGTTGGCATATTTGATCTATTGGCCCTCGGTCATAAAGCGACTACTTAACGCAGTTAAGACAACTGAGCTGTAGTGTGAGGCTAAGTGGGCTTGACGCCAGCGCCAAAAGCCCATATCGACCCCCATCCCTAAAGGGAATCAAGATCGCATGAGGGATTCGTCCCAATTGCCCCGACCACCTCGAATAATACTGGACCCTCTGGCGTCACTGCCACGGTCAAGTGTTGTGAAAAAAGGTTCCGGAGTTACGGAACCGCAACAAAAAGGAAAGTGACACGTGGCACGTATTGCCGGCGTAAACATCCCGACTGCAAAGCGGGTACCAATCGCCCTCACATATATCACCGGTATCGGAAACACCTCGGCCAAAGCGATCTGCGAAGCCGTAGGCATTGAAGCGCACCGTCGCGTCAACGAACTGTCCGACGCCGAAGTTCTGGCCATCCGCGAGCACATCGATGCAAACTTCACCGTTGAAGGTGACCTGCGTCGTGAAGTTCAGATGAACGTCAAGCGCCTGATGGACCTGGGCTGCTATCGCGGACTGCGTCACCGCCGCAACCTGCCGGTTCGCGGTCAGCGTACCCACACCAATGCTCGTACCCGCAAAGGCCCCGCAAAGGCCATTGCCGGTAAGAAGAAATAAGGGAGGGTCTGACCGATGGCACGTGACAAGACTCGCGTTAAGCGCAAAGAGCGTAAGAACATCGCATCGGGCGTAGCCCATGTGAACTCGACCTTCAACAACACCAAGATCCTGATCTCGGACGTACAGGGCAACGCCATCTCGTGGTCGTCTGCCGGTACCATGGGCTTCAAGGGATCGCGGAAATCGACCCCCTACGCCGCTCAGATGGCTGCAGAAGATGCAGGCAAAAAGGCGCAGGAACATGGCGTCAAGACGCTGGAAGTCGAAGTTCAGGGCCCCGGTTCGGGTCGTGAATCGGCTCTGCGTGCGCTGGCTGCAGTGGGCTTCAACATCACGTCGATCCGCGACGTGACCCCGATCGCTCACAACGGCTGCCGTCCGCCGAAGCGTCGTCGCGTCTAAGCGATTTTGAATTAAGCTGGGGCTGTGTTTTTGCACGGCCCCAGCACGTCATTTTGAACCTCGGGCGTCTGCACCTTGTTGGTCATGGGGCGCGGACAGGAATGGAGGGATTACATGATCCATAAGAATTGGGCAGAATTGATCAAGCCGACCCAGCTTGACGGCAAGCCGGGCAACGACCCTGCACGTCAGGCAACCCTGGTTGCCGAGCCGCTGGAGCGTGGCTTTGGTCTGACCCTGGGTAACGCGCTGCGCCGCGTTCTGATGAGCTCGCTGCAAGGCGCGGCCATCACCAGCGTTCAGATCGATAACGTACTGCACGAGTTCTCCTCGGTCGCGGGCGTACGTGAAGACGTCACCGACATCATCCTGAACCTCAAAGGCGTTTCGCTGCGCATGGAAGTCGAAGGCCCCAAGCGCCTGTCGATCAATGCCAAAGGCCCCGCAGTTGTCACCGCTGGCGACATCAGCGAAAGCGCTGGCATCGAGGTTCTGAACCGCGATCACGTCATCTGCCACCTGGACGATGGCGCGGACCTGTTCATGGAACTGACCGTCAACACCGGCAAAGGTTACGTCTCGGCTGAGAAGAACAAGCCCGAAGACGCACCCATTGGCCTGATCCCGATCGACGCGATCTATTCGCCGGTCAAAAAGGTTGCCTATGACGTTCAGCCGACCCGTGAAGGTCAGGTTCTGGACTATGACAAGCTGACCCTGAAAATCGACACCGACGGTTCGATCACGCCCGAGGATGCGCTGGCCTTTGCTGCTCGCATCTTGCAGGATCAGCTGTCGATCTTCGTCAACTTCGATGAGCCGGAATCGGCTGGCCGCCAGGACGAAGACGATGGTCTGGAGTTCAACCCGCTGCTGCTGAAGAAAGTGGACGAGCTGGAACTGTCGGTCCGTTCGGCAAACTGCCTGAAGAACGACAACATCGTTTACATCGGCGATCTGATTCAGAAGACCGAAGCCGAGATGCTGCGCACTCCGAACTTCGGCCGCAAGTCGCTGAACGAGATCAAGGAAGTGCTGTCCGGCATGGGTCTGCACCTCGGCATGGATGTCGAGGACTGGCCGCCTGACAACATCGAAGATCTGGCCAAGAAATTCGAAGACGCGTTCTAAGCGCGTCTTCACAAATGCCCGGGCTGCCGGGGACCATATGGGCACTTTCGCCCCAAGGAGAGCCGGTGACACGCATCGCCGGCCAGACAAAGCAAAACGCGAAAGAAGGAACTAGAAAATGCGTCACGCACGTGGTTATCGCCGCCTGAACCGTACTCATGAGCACCGCAAAGCTCTGTTTGCGAACATGGCTGGCTCGCTCATCGAGCATGAGCAAATCAAAACAACTCTGCCCAAGGCAAAAGAACTGCGCCCGATCGTTGAAAAACTGATCACTCTGGGCAAGCGCGGCGACCTGCACGCCCGCCGTCAGGCCGCAGCACAGCTGAAAGAAGACAAAGACGTCGCCAAGCTGTTCGAAGTTCTGGGCCCTCGTTACGCCGAGCGTCAGGGCGGTTATGTCCGTATCCTTAAAGCAGGCTTCCGCTATGGCGACATGGCACCGATGGCGATCATCGAATTCGTTGACCGCGACATCGACGCCAAAGGCGCAGCTGACAAAGCTCGTGTTGCCGCTGAAGAGGCCGCAGACGAAGAATAAGCCTTGGCTATATCTGAGTTTCAGCCCCCGCGTCGCAGACGCGGGGGTTTTCTTTTGCTCCGTGTGACAATCCAAGGCGGTCTAAATTTAATTGCTTTCGGCTTTCAGAATACCATCCGCCGACGCTCCCGCGGACAAATTGGCGTCAGAGAAATCCTCTGTCTCTGGCAGTTCCAGATGAAGAGACGACGTGTGATCGATTTCGATCTTTCCCCGGGTCAATGTGTAATCAAGTACGTGCCCACCGGTGGTCCGGTCGTCAGAGATGAAATGCAAGTGGTAACTCGGTACGCCGATCCCGACTGCGTAGTCAGGGCAGCGGAACCCGAGAATAGTTCCCTCCACGTTTTCCAATTCAAACTCGGCCTGCGTTTTGACCACTTCCAGCAAAGGTTTGTATGGCCGTTCCTGTTTCAACACGTTTCGATACCTAATGTGTTTGATCAATCCGGTGAAACGAACCGCATAAAACAGGTTCTTTGCATCGGCCATGTCATCCAAACCCTCCTCGAAACCGGATTTGTTAATCGGAGAATCCAACGCGAGCGAAATCGTTGGTTCAAAGTCAATGACGGCTGCGTATGGTGTCAGCGCGCCGTTATCCGCAATTGTCGCTTTGCCTTCCCCATCCAGGCGATAAGCGACACCATCCAGCACCACCATTTCTCCGTCCAGGGCGTTGAAGGTACCGAGACCGAAATCTCCGTGTTCCAGCAGCTGACCGATGGAAACAGTCCCGTCATAGACTCCCTGCATGACGGCACTCAGTAGTGAGGCCTGGTAATACTCGTGGGCGTGCTCTTCCCGCACAAAGCTCTTATTTTGATGATGAGAGGCAAGGGCCGTTGCAAAGGTCAATTCCCGGTCTTTGTGCATGGTCATTCCCTCTGATTGGATTCAGCGCCAAGTCCAACACATAGCACAACTCCCTGTGAAACTTTTGCAACGTTTTGCGAAGCCATAATGCTCAAGCAGGATATTTGTGCGAATAGCTCAAAAGAAAGCGGTAGGTCCTCAGCATTGTCGAAGGCAGCGGGTTATGTCGCTTGCAATCTTTGCATCGGCCCCGCATATCCGGTTGGCGATATTGCCGGAGGCCCGATGATGCTAAGACTATTGTGTTCCCTAGTATTGCTGATGGGCGCAATACCGGCAGCCGCAGAGACGCAGGTACCAAAAAGCCAGACCGAAATCAGCCTCGGGTTCGCCCCTGTCGTAAAGCAGGCTGCCCCGGCGGTTGTGAACATCTACGCCAAGATTGTGCGCGAAGGGCGGGCAAATCCGCTGTTTTCTGACCCGTTCTTTCAGGACTTCTTTGGCCGTGGATTTGGGACGCCACGCCCCCGTGTGCAGAATTCGCTCGGCTCTGGCGTGATCCTCACTGGTGATGGGTATGTGGTGTCAAACTACCACGTTGTGGGGATGGCATCGGAAATTCAGGTCGTGACTACCGACCGTCGTGAATTCACTGCCGAAGTCGTTCTGGGTGACAAAGAAAGCGACATTGCAATCTTGCGGTTGGAAGAGGCAAACGGTCTGCCGTTCCTGCAGATGCGCGATTCCGATCAGGTTGAAGTAGGAGAGCTGACGCTGGCGATTGGCAACCCCTTCGGCGTTGGCCAAACTGTTTCGTCAGGTATTATTTCAGGGCTGGCGCGCACAGGAACCGCAACCGGAAACGCAAGAGGGTACTTCATTCAAACCGATGCGGCGATCAACCCGGGCAATTCCGGTGGCGCGCTGATCGATGTGAATGGTGATCTGATTGGTATCAATACTTCAATCCTGACCCGCTCGGGCGGGTCGAACGGTATCGGCTTTGCCATTCCGGCCAATTTGGTAGCCGAATTCCTGCGGCAGGCGCAGTCTGGAAACGAAAGCTTCGTAAGTCCTTGGGCAGGAATGGCCGGTCAACACATGAGCGCGGACATAGCCGAGTCTCTGGGTATGGCCATCCCTCTAGGTGTGGTGATTTCTGACTTGCATGAACTGAGTCCGCTGGCAGAAGCGGGTCTGCGGGTCGGTGACGTTGTCACTCATGTCGACGGAGACGAGGTGAATTCTCCGGCCGAGATGAAATTTCGCATGGCTGTTGCCGGGGTAGGTGGAAAGTCGGTCCTGACTCGGCTGCGGGGCGAAGACCGCTCGGATATTGAAGTGGCGCTGATCAAACCGCCTGAAACGCCTGCGGCGGATGAGACTACGCTGGACGAGGATACGGTCATGCCAGGTCTGATCGTTTCGGGCGTAAATCCGGCGGTGATCGTAAAGCTTGGCTTGTCGCTGTCTCAGACCGGCGTCGTGGTGGTTGATCCGAGCCGCTATGGCGGCCGCGCAGGATTGCGTGTGGGCGATGTCGTAAAAGGTATCAACGGAACCAGAACCGAGACACCGGAGGATATCGTTCAGGCCCTGACCGATCCAGGTCGCCGGGTACAGATGGAGATTGAGCGGGGAAGCCGGTTAATCTCATTGCGGTTTCGGTTGTGATCCGTGAGTGACTTGTTCGATACCGGTTCTGCGGAACCAACCGCTTCGCCGCACAGGCCGCTTGCGGATCGCTTGCGCCCACAATCCCTGTCTGAGGTGATCGGGCAAGAGCAGGTTTTGGGACCAGATGCGCCATTGGGGGTGATGCTCGCGTCAGGTAGCCTGTCCAGCCTGATCTTCTGGGGCCCGCCGGGTGTAGGAAAGACAACCATCGCCCGGTTGCTGGCGCAGGAGACCGATCTGCATTTCGTACAGATCAGCGCGATTTTTACCGGTGTGCCGGATCTGAAGAAGGTATTTGAGGCTGCTAAAATCCGTCGTCAGAACGGGCAGGGCACCTTACTATTTGTTGACGAAATCCACCGTTTCAATAAAGCGCAACAGGACGGGTTTCTGCCGCATATGGAGGACGGCACGATCCTCCTGGTTGGCGCGACGACCGAAAACCCTTCCTTCGAGCTAAACGCGGCGGTACTCAGCCGGTCTCAGGTGTTGGTTCTGGAACGCCTTAGCCTTGCTGATCTTGAGCGTTTGACACAACGCGCCGAGAAAGAGCTTGACCGCGCCTTGCCACTAAAGTCTGCCGCCCGCGAGGCGCTGCAGGAGATGGCGGATGGCGACGGTCGCGCACTACTGAACCTGATTGAACAGGTAGCTGCTTGGAAAGTGGACGCCGATCTGGACCCGGATGCATTGTCGACGCGCCTGATGCGGCGGGCCGCAAAATACGACAAATCGGGGGATGAGCATTATAATCTGATCTCAGCCCTGCACAAATCGGTGCGTGGATCGGACCCTGACGCGGCGCTGTATTGGTTTGCGCGGATGCTGACCGGCGGCGAAGACCCGCGCTATCTGGCGCGGAGGATCACGCGGATGGCGGTTGAAGATATCGGTTTGGCCGATCCTCAGGCGCAATCGATCTGCCTGCACAGTTGGGAAACCTATGAACGGCTGGGCTCGCCCGAGGGCGAGTTGGCACTGGCGCAGGCGTTGGTGTATCTGGCTCTCGCTCCGAAATCGAACGGGGCCTATGTGGGGTATAAGGCGGCGATGCGGCTGGCCAAGCAATCGGGCAGTGAACCGCCACCCAAACATATCCTGAACGCTCCGACATCGCTGATGAAGGATCAGGGATATGGTGCAGGGTATGCCTTTGACCACGATGCCGAAGATGGGTTCTCGGGTCAGAACTATTTCCCGGATGATATGAAGCGCCCGGTTCTCTATCAGCCGGTAGAGCGTGGTTTTGAGCGCGAGCTGAAAAAACGGCTGGAATACTTCGCCAAGCTGAGAACGCAACGCAATCAGGGCTAGACTTGACTCTGCACCCGATGCGCGCGACAGACGCGCATGATTTCTAAGGCACTGAAACAAGCACAATCCGGGCGGATCAGCCGTGCGGAACAAGGGGCAATGGCATGAGCGGCGTACAGGTGATCACCGTAGCAGAGGGCGATGGCGACCAGAGGCTGGATCGTTGGCTGCGCCGCCTGTTTCCTCATGTCAGCCAGGGCCGGATCGAGAAGATGTGCCGCAAGGGTGAACTGCGCGTAGATGGCAGTCGGGTCAAAGCTTCGACGCGGCTAGAGGCCGGGCAGTCTGTGCGCGTGCCGCCGCTGCCAGACGCCGACCATAAGCCCGCTGTCGTAAAGCATCGTGTTTCGGACGCTGACGCAAAGATGATCCAGTCTTGCGTGATTTATAAAGACGATCACGTGCTGGCGCTGAACAAGCCGCATGGCTTGCCAGTTCAGGGTGGCAGCGGTCAAACCCGCCATGTGGACAGCCTGTCCGAAGCGTTGCGTTTTGGGTATGACGAGAACCCGCGCCTTGTGCATCGTTTGGATAAGGACACATCTGGCGTTCTGCTGATGGCCCGTACGCGCGAGGCCGCCAAAGGGCTGACAGCAGCCTTCCGGCACCGAAACACCCAAAAGATCTATTGGGCGCTGGTAGCTGGTGTTCCAACTCCGTACCTGGGCGAAATCAAGACCGGGCTGGTCAAGGCACCGGGGCATGGCAAGCATGGCGAAGGCGAGAAGATGATCGCTGTTCATCCGAGCGAAGTGAACGATACGCCCGGCGCGAAACGTGCGCATACGCTCTATGCAACGCTGTATCGCGTTGCAGGGCGGGCAGCCTGGGTCGCGATGGAGCCGGTGACGGGGCGAACTCATCAGTTGCGTGCGCATATGGCTGCGATCGGCCATCCGATAATAGGCGATGGGAAATATGGCGGTTCGGGGCAGGAAAACCTCGGCGATGGCTGGGGCGCGCAGTTGGGAGGTATCATCAGCAAAAAGCTGCATCTCCACGCCCGCAGCCTGTCCTTTGAACACCCGATGACCCGCAAACACATCTCGCTTACGGCGCCTTTACCGGATCATATGAAACACAGCTGGGATACGCTGGGCTGGACCGAAGACCTCGCTGCAGATGATCCGTTTGAGGAGTTGCGATGAACGCCCCATTGCGGCTGGTCCTGTTTGATGTGGATGGCACTCTGGTCGATAGTCAGGGTGCCATTGTTTCGGCAATGACCGCCTGTTTTCAGGCGCAGTCACTGCCGGTCCCGGATCGTGACGCCATCCTGTCCATCGTCGGTTTATCTCTGCCCCATGCAATGGCGCGTCTGGCAGCAGATCAGTCCGAACGGATACAAAGCGCATTGGTTGACGGATATAAGCAGGCCTATCACGCGCAAAGGTTGGAGCAGGGCGCCGCAAGCTCGCCGCTTTATCCCGGTGCGCGCCAAGTGATTGAGGCACTTCACGCTCAGCCCGAGGTACTTTTGGGAGTGGCCACAGGCAAGTCTCAGCGCGGGCTTGATGCGCTGCTTGAAGGGCATGGGTTGCAGCAGCATTTTATTACTCGTCAGGTAGCAGATCACCATCCGTCCAAGCCGCACCCGTCGATGATAGAAACAGCTTTGGCTGAAACGGGCGTGCCGGCTGCGCAAGCCGTCATGGTGGGCGACACCAGCTTTGACATGGATATGGCCGCAGCCGCGCAGGTTGCCGGGATCGGTGTCAGCTGGGGTTATCACGATCGTCGGGTACTGACGGCTGCGACACATGTGATCGAAACATTCGAAGAATTGCCAGGCGCACTGGCCAAGATCTGGGGCTAAAGAGATGAGCGACTGGAAACCCAAACGCTTCTGGACGACAAGCACGGTCGTTGAGACCGACGGGGGCTATACGGTTGAACTGGATGGTCGGCGGGTCAAAACGCCCGCCAAGGCTGCGCTGGACCTGCCCACGCGTGCCATGGCCGAGGCCGTTGCACGGGAATGGGATGCGCAGGAAAAGAAAATCGATCCGACCACGATGCCATTCACCCGTTCGGCCAATGCGGCGATCGACAAGGTGCGGCACCAGCATGGTGAGGTTGCCGATATGCTGGCCGATTACGGCGACTCGGATCTGCTGTGTTATCGGGCGACCCATCCCGAAACGTTGCAGCAGCGGCAGTCCGAGGCCTGGGATCCTGCATTGGATTGGGCTGCGGACGCGCTGGGCGCACGGTTGATCCCGCGTGCAGGGGTGGTGCATCAACCGCAAGCTGCCGAGGTGCTGCAAGGCCTGCGTGACCGGGTGCATGGACTGAATGCGTTCCAACTGGCAGCGTTTCATGACCTCGTCAGCCTGTCGGGATCATTGATTCTTGGTTTCGCGGCAGCCCAGAATTGGCGCAAACCGGACGAGATATGGCGCATTTCTCGGCTGGACGAGCTTTGGCAGATCGAACAATGGGGCCACGACGATGAGGCACATGCTGCCGCCGAAGTGAAACGGGCCGCCTTTCTGCACGCAAAGCAGTTCTTTGACCTCTCGTTCTGAGACGGATTCTCGTCAAATCGTGAATTTGTGTCCGATTCTGCCCGAAAAGACCTATCGTTTTCCCTGATCCAGCCCTTGACGTTTGTTGATGAATACGCCCAAACTCGGGCCACTAAAGGGGAGACACCTTTTGGGTAACCTTTCTGGCGCCTATGCGCCGGATCGAACCGTTCCATTCAGGGATGGAAAATCAGGAAGAGGTAAAAATGAAAAAATCCGTAATTTTGGGCGTGGCAACCATTGCCGGCCTGGCTGCTGGCGCAGCTGCAGCGGGTACCGTTGACGACGTGAAAGCCCGCGGCAAGCTGAACTGCGGCGTTGCAACCGGCGTACCCGGCTTTGCCAGCCCCGATGCCAATGGTGAGTGGCAGGGTTTTGACGTGGCCGTATGCCGCGCGGTAGCCGCTGCCGTTCTGGACGACCCAAGCGCCGTTGAGTTCATCCCGACCACCGGTAAAACACGTTTCACCGCGCTGGCTTCGGGCGAGATTGACATGCTGGCCCGTAACACCACGTGGACCTTCAGCCGCGACGTCGACCTGAAGTTCGAATTCGTCGGCATCAACTACTACGATGGTCAGGGTTTCATGGTTCCCAAGGCACTGGGCGTCAGCTCGGCCAAGGAACTGGACGGTGCAACAGTTTGTATCCAGACCGGCACCACCACCGAGCTTAACCTGGCGGATTTCTTCCGCATCAACAACATGAGCTACGAGCCGGTTCCGATCGAAACCAACGCCGAAGCGCAGCAGCAGTATCTGGCTGGTGCCTGTGACGTTTACACCACCGACGCATCGGGTCTGGCTGCTACGCGCGCCACCTTTGAAAACGCAGGCGACCACGTGATCCTGCCCGAAATCATCTCGAAAGAGCCGCTGGGCCCGCTGGTCCGTCACGGCGATCACGAGTGGGGCGATGTGGTCCGCTGGACCCTGAACGCACTGATCGCAGCGGAAGAGCTGGGTGTAACTTCGGCGAACATCGACGAGATGTCCAGCGGTGCCACCGACAACCCAGAGGTAAACCGCCTGTTGGGTACCGAAGGTACGCTGGGTGAGATGCTGGGTCTGGACGCGAACTGGGCACAGCGTGCGATCAAAGTCGGCGGTAACTACGGCGAAGTGTTTGCCAAGAACATCGGTGAGGAAACCCCGATCGGTCTGGCACGCGGCCTGAACGCACAGTGGACCGATGGTGGCCTGCTGTACGCACCGCCTTTCCGCTAAGATCCACGGAAAAGGGCGCGGGGGAACCCGCGCCCTTTTTCCTTCCATAAGAAACACGCCCGGAACGATCTGAGCAGAGGCAAACTCTGCCAACATCCGGGATGCACGGGGATATACATAGGTCATGACGACACTCACTGACCCGCCGAAGGAGCACTTCCGGCTGTCCATGCTCCTTTATGATACGCGGTACCGATCTGCGACCATTCAGGTCATAGCGATGATCGGTTTCATGCTTCTGGCAGCCTGGATTATCAACAACACCATTCAGAACCTTGAAACGCTGGGCAGAACAGTCGGGTTCGACTTTTTTGCCGAACCGGCCAGCTATGACATCAACCAACGCCTGCTGGAATACGACTCGCGCGATACCCATCTGCGCGCAGCGTTTATAGGCCTGCTAAACACTCTGGTTGTTGCAGTTCTGGGCTGTATCACAGCAACGATCATCGGTGTCATGGTCGGTGTTTTGCGCCTGTCGAATAACTGGCTGATCGCGCGGATCATGACAGTCTATGTCGAGATGTTCCGTAACGTTCCAGTGCTGCTTTGGATCGTGTTCGCCATGGCGATCCTGATTGAAAGCCTGCCAGCACCGCGCGCCTTCCGAGGTGAAAACCCAGAAGCCACGATGGATCTTTTTGGCACGGTCGCGGTCACAAATCGCGGGGTCTATATCCCCGAGTTTCTGTTCTCGCGCGGATTGGGCGATATCCACCTTTTCGGTACCTCAAGCCTGCGCTTTGATGTTTCGCTTGACCTGATCGCCTTCCTGATCGTGTTTGGCGGCAGCATCTTTGCGATGCGCAAGGTTTCGGCCTGGGCCAATTCAACGCAAGAAAAGACCGGCGATCGCCCGGCCATCTGGCACATCCAACTGGGCCTTTTGTTCGTGCCGTCAGCTATCCTGCTGGGCGTTCTGGGTTTTCACCTGGGCTACCCTGAGCTGAAAGGCTTCAACTTCAGCGGCGGTACCCACCTTCGTAACTCGCTGATTGCCTTGTGGCTGGCCCTGTCGCTGTACACTGCGGCATTCATCGCCGAGATCGTGCGCGCTGGTATTCTGGCTATTTCCAAGGGTCAGACCGAGGCTGCATCCGCACTGGGCCTGCGCCCGGGCCGGACCATGCGTCTGGTGATCTTGCCGCAGGCGTTGCGGGTGATCATCCCGCCAATGATCTCGAACTATCTGAACCTGACCAAGAACTCGTCGCTGGCGATCGCGGTCGGATATATGGACATCACGGGTACGCTGGGTGGCATCACAATGAACCAGACCGGTCGCGAGCTTGAATGCGTTCTGCTGCTGATGCTGGTCTACCTGTCCATCTCGCTGAGCATTTCGGCGGTGATGAACTGGTACAACAACCGTGTCAAACTGGTGGAGCGGTAATATGAGTGATGTTTCATTTGTCCGCACGGAAATGTTGCCGGAACAGGCACCACCCGCCTCCGAGGTCGGTGTACTGGGCTGGATCAAGCATAACCTGTTTTCAAGCTGGCTGAACGCGATCCTGACGATCGTCTCGTTGGTCTTCATCTACTATGTGCTCTCCAACATCCTGTCCTGGACGTTCGAATCCGTTTGGAACGCCAATTCCCTGTCGGAATGTCGTGAGATCATGATGGCTACGTGGGGCGATACGCATGGTCATGCCTGCTGGGGTGTGATCAAGGATCGTTGGCTACAGCTGCTATATGGGTTCTATCCGCCGTATCCGGCGCATCCGGATGCCACATGGTCGAACCCGCCTGAAACAGGGGCATGGCCGGCCTATTTCCGTCCGAACCTGACCTTCATCCTGTTGTTGGTTGCTATTGCGCCAGTGTTGTTCACTAAGGTGCCGCGTAAGCTGTTGATTGTAACGGCGGCTTATCCGTTCCTGCTGCCTTGGCTGATGTGGGGTGGGTCGATCTGGGGGCCGCTCATGGTCGCCGCCGGATTTGCCATCGGGTATTTCGCGTACAAGTTTGCGCTTCCGGTTGCCGGGTCTCTTGCCGCGATTATCCTTGCGATTGCGCTGCCCATACTATGGTGGCTGTTTGCTGCCGGTTCCGTGGCTGACGCAATCAATGCAATCATTCCGATCGGTATCGCGCCGGTGGAAAGCCGCGACTTTGGTGGCTTTATGCTAGCGATCCTGTTGGGTGTTGTGGCCATTGGTGTTTCGCTGCCTATCGGTATCGTGCTGGCGCTGGGTCGTCAGTCCGATCTGATGATCGTCAAATACCTGTGCGTGGGCTTTATCGAGTTCATTCGGGGCGTGCCGCTGATTACCCTGCTGTTTGTGGCATCGCTGTTGCTGAACCTGTTCCTGCCGCCGGGCACTAATTTTGACATCATCCTGCGGGTGATGATCATGATGACCCTGTTCTCGGCCGCCTATATGGCCGAGGTGATCCGGGGTGGTCTGGCCGCCCTGCCGCGTGGTCAGTACGAAGGCGCAGACAGTCTGGGCCTGAACTACTGGCAGGCGCAGCGGCTGATCATCATGCCACAGGCGCTGAAAATCTCGATCCCGGGCATCGTGAGCACGTTCATCGGTATCTTCAAGGATACGACTTTGGTCTCGATCATCGGTCTGTTCGACGTGATTGGCCTGACCAACGGCATCCGCGCCGATACCGCCTGGAACGGCGTCTACTGGGAACTGTTTGCCTTTATCGGCGTTCTGTTCTTCGTGGTTTGCTTCTCCATGTCCCGTTATTCCATGTACCTGGAGCGCAAGCTTCAGACTGGCCACCGTTAAGGAGTTCAACACATGTCTGAACTTGCAATTGAACGCGAAATCGACCGCTCCAAAATGCAGGTGAGCGACGAAATCGCCATCGAAATCACCAATATGAACAAGTGGTACGGGGCCTTCCACGTGCTGCGCGATATCAATCTGACCGTCAATCAAGGCGAGCGGATCGTGATCGCGGGGCCGTCGGGGTCGGGCAAGTCTACCCTGATCCGCTGCCTGAACGCGCTGGAGGAACACCAGCAGGGCACGATCATTGTGGATGGGACCGAGCTGTCGAATGACCTGAAAAACATCGACAAGATCCGGTCCGAGGTTGGCATGGTGTTCCAGCACTTCAACCTGTTCCCGCACCTGACCATTCTGGAAAACTGCACGCTGGCCCCGATCTGGGTGCGCAAGACGCCCAAGAAAGAGGCCGAAGAGCGCGCGATGCATTTCCTGGAAAAGGTGAAGATTCCTGAGCAGGCCGACAAGTATCCCGGTCAGCTATCGGGTGGTCAGCAGCAGCGTGTGGCGATTGCCCGCTCGCTGTGCATGATGCCGCGGATCATGTTGTTCGATGAGCCAACCTCGGCGCTGGACCCTGAGATGATCAAAGAGGTGCTCGACACCATGATCGAGCTGGCCGAGGAAGGCATGACCATGCTGTGTGTGACCCACGAGATGGGCTTTGCCCGCCAGGTCGCCAACCGCGTGATCTTTATGGATGCCGGTCAGATTGTGGAGCAGAACGAACCGGAAGAGTTCTTCAACAACCCGCAGAGCGAACGGACCAAGTTGTTCCTCAGCCAGATTCTGGGACACTAAATTCGGATCAGAAAACCAAGAAGGCGGGGTGTCGACCTCGCCTTTTTCTATTCCAGCAGCTCGCGTGGGATCGTGAAGCCCAGAACCTCACCCTGATGCCATTCGAGTGTATTCCAGTCGGGGATATCGAACCGGATTACAGTCGTTGCACAAGTCGGATAGTCGTAGAATCTCGAATGATCGGGCTGGTTGCGTACCAGCCGATTTGCAAATGCAGCGATGCCGGGATTATGCCCCAGCATTAGTACGGTATTGCCGGTGGCTGTGGCCAATTCGGCGAACATCTCATCGGGGCCTGTCAGATACAAGGCGGGGGTAAAGCGGATTTCCGGGGTGCTCAGCCCCAGCCTGTCCCACGTTTCCCGGGTGCGTTTGGCGCTTGAGCAGATAACGTCATCCGGCAGCCAGCCATTGCATTGCAGCCACGCCCCAATCGCGGGGGCCGATTTGCGTCCTCGATTGTTCAACGGGCGGTCGTGATCTTCGGCAAAGGGATCGCCCCAACTGGACTTGGCATGGCGCATTAGGATCAGTGTGCGGGTCATGATCGGTGAAATGCTTTCATGTGATGCGCAGATTGCTCTGGCTGGCGCTCTGCGCCGGCGCTGAGAGGGCAGGCGAGCCGGGCGAGGCAGCCTTTGTTCATGCAGCTGTGTCCCGCCTTGGTATCGAGATGATCATGACAGGCTGCCACGTCATAGAAGCTGTGGGTGTTCAATGCCCCAACCGGACAGGTTGTTGCACAAGGCGCGGGGCATTCTATGCAAGGTGACGATTGAGACACGGATGGAATTGAAAACTCATCCGCAAAATGCAACGCACCACGGAATGATATCATCATCCCTACCGTATCGTGCACCAGGGCCCCGACCGGACTGCTGAAGGTGCGACCGGACTTAAGTGCCCAGTCAATGAAGGGTGCGTATGGTGGGCCGCCGAACGGATAGTAGGCGGTGCCCCTCAAGTCCCGCGCAAGCTGGCCGATCACCCGTCTGGACCAGCGATCAACCGGGTCGGGTTGGCCATCCTGCCACTCAGCCGAGGCCTTCAGAGCAGGCCAGAATGCCCCCGCGGCCCCCAGAAGGATTAGGGTTCCGTCATCAAGTTGCTTTGCTTCACTGGGCCTTGGATGAAGTGCACCCATAACTATCAGCCCAACCTGAGTGGCTGCTCGTTCGACATTGGCGTAGGTCATCAACGGCGGAAGGGCAGAGCCAGGCTCCAGCCCAGTTTTGTTGGTCGATCGTCCTGCCATTCCAATCCCAGGCTCATTTGTTCGTGCCCGTCCCGAGGTTGTGCGATGTAAGTCCCCAGCATTCGGTCCCAGATAGACAGTGCAAAGCCATAATTGCTGTCATGCTCTGTTCGGAATACCGAATGATGTACGCGATGCATATCGGGTGTCACAAGAATCCTACGTACCACAGCGTCAACGGCAAGGGGGAGCTTCAAGTTTGAATGATTGAACAACGCTGTGCCATTAAGAAGGATCTCGAACAGGATCACAGCCAGGGCGCTGGCGCCGAGCAGATAGATAAGCCCGATTTTCAGGATCATGGACAACGCGATTTCAACAGGGTGAAAGCGGACTGCAGTAGTGACGTCCATGTCTCGGTCGGCGTGATGCACACGATGTAGCCGCCAAAGGATTGGCACCTTGTGGGTAATCAGATGCTGTAGCCAGATTGCAAAGTCCAGAATCAGCACACATAGAATAAGCTCAACCCACCCTGGCCAGGCGAGCCAATTAAAAACGCCCAATCCATTTTTCCCGGCATCAATGGCAGCGCCAACTGCCAATAAGGGCAACCCAATCGCCATAGTCCTGAGCATCAGTGTGTTCAAAACAGTGATTGATAGATTGGTTAGCCACCGATTTTTTCGCGGACAGGTTCGTAAGCGTTTTGGCGCAATTGTCTCTGCCGCCGCAAACACAACAAACAGGATCAAAAACACGCTTAGGCGAAATAGGGGCTCGTTCTCCATACATTCACAATCGAGCATGTTAATGCCCGGTGCAAGATGTTGAAGATCACTATGGCGTTAATCAGGACGGATCAAGGATCCGGCACCGTGTTCCGTAAACAGTTCGAGCAACACCGCATTTGGCGCGCGCCCGTCCAGAATAACGACCGCCCGAACGCCATTATGCAGCGCGTCCAGCGCAGTTTCGGTTTTTGGAATCATCCCACCCGCAATAGTGCCTTCACGCGTCATCTCACGAATTTGGCCAGCCTTGAGCTCGGTCACGACATCGCCCGCTGCGTTCTTGACGCCCGCTACATCGGTCAGCAGCAGCAGGCGGTCTGCCTTAAGAGCTGAGGCGATCGCCCCGGCTGCAGTGTCGCCATTCACATTGAAGGTTTCGCCATTCCGACCTGCGCCCAGCGGCGCGATCACAGGGATAACATCATGCGCAAACAGGTCATGCAGGATTTTGGGGTTCATCTCGGACGGTGTGCCGACAAACCCGAGCGAGGCGTCGGTCTGTTCGCACATCATCAAATGGGCATCCTTGCCCGACAGACCCACAGCCATGCCACCCTGCGCATTGATCGCCTGCACGATCCGCTTGTTCACAAGGCCCGACAGGACCATTTCGACCACTTCGACTGTGGCTTTGTCCGTCACGCGTTTACCACCCACAAACTCGGACTGGATATCCAGTTTGTCGAGCATCGCATTGATCATCGGGCCACCGCCGTGCACGACGACCGGGTTTACGCCAACCTGACGCATAAGCACCACATCGCGCGCAAAGCTTTCCATGGCTTCGTCGCTGCCCATGGCGTGGCCACCTAGCTTGATGACGACAATCGCACCGTCGTATCGCTGCAGATAGGGCAGGGCGCTGTTCAATGTGGCGGCGGTGGCGATCCAATCCCGGTTCATATCTCGTGTCTTCATGGCTGAGTGTCCCTCTGGGACCCTGTGTTAGGGCGTTTGGAGGATGGTGCCAAGACCGGATCGCGGAAACAGCCAATCTGAACGGGCCGTACCCGATGGGCGCAGCCCGGCTTCCTTAGCTCATGACTTGGATATTGCTGAACCGCGTCACTCCAGATGCGCAATGATCGAACGCAGGGTCGGAATGCCGTCGCCCTTCTCGGATGAGGTCAACACGATCTCGGGGAAGGCCGCAGGATGTTTCGAAAGCGCGGCGCGCACCTGGTCCAGCACCTTTTCCTGGTCTTTTGCTTTGACCTTGTCTGCCTTTGTCAGAACGCACTGAAAGGTCACTGCGCTGGTATCCAGCAGTTTCATGATCTCGGCGTCCACAGGTTTCACCCCGTGGCGCGAGTCGATCAGGACGAAGGCACGGCGCAGGGTCTGACGTCCACTCAGATACTGTTTCAGCAGACGTTGCCATTTTTCCACGACCTTCACCGGCGCGTTCGCATAGCCGTACCCTGGCAGGTCGACCAAATAGAGTTCAGGCCCTTGCGTGAAAAAGTTGATCTCTTGTGTACGCCCCGGCGTGTTCGAGGCACGTGCTAACCCCTTGGTGCCCGTTAGCGCGTTGATCAAGCTGGATTTACCGACATTCGAACGCCCGGCGAAACATACCTCCAGCCGATCGGGGGCAGGCAGGCCATCCATGGCAACGACGCCTTTGACGAATTCGGATGGCCCGGCAAACAGCTTTCGACCGGTTTCCGTTGCGAATTCATCTGGAGTTTCAGCTAGTGGAAAGGGAAGTGTGGTCATAGAACCTGAACCTCGTCACCGGTGTGAATGGTGGCGCCTTCCAGAACTTCGGCATAAACGCCAAAATCCTGATGATCCCAGCTGCTCAGCGCACCCAGTGTGTCGGCATCCCGCTCACCCGTTTCAGGGTTGGCGGTTGTCGCCAAACACCGCGTGATGCGTTCGCGCACATGAAAAACGGCCTCGCCGATCCGGATGTCGCGGCCAATCCAGTCGAACTCATTCCACAGCGGCAGGCCATCGAACCAGATATTTCCGCGCCAGCGAGCGATAGAAAGATCCCTGCCTAGCTTCTGCTCGACCGCCCGATGCGACGACATATTGCACAAACTGATCGAAGGAAAATCGCTGTCCGTCATGCCGCGATTAGCGGTGCGGATAATGCGGGCAGACGCAGCGCGATCTGCAGGCATCAGCGGTTTGACCCAGTCCAGAAAGGTATCCTGATGCGTGTCGGGCTCAAAGCTTAGATCGGGGCGATTGGGATGTCTCAGCGTGACCGAGTCGCCTTGCAGCTGCGCCGAGATTGCCATCAACTGAGGGGCCTTCGCGCCTCGGCTGAAATTGGCGCAGGGTGCCCATTCCGATCCATCCGCTTTCGACGCCTCATGTGCAACCGCCCAAACACGATCCCCGGGCATGGTATGCCCGGGGATCATGGTAACGTGATCAAGGCGTTCACGCCCGTGACTTTTGATCGGGTGCCGCCAAATGCTGGTGACCGAACCGCTCATTTGTCGTCCGTCTTTGGCGTTCGTTTGAAGCCTGATTTGATGTTGCCGAATACATCGGGCGTATAGCCCTGGCTCCGCATGATCAGGTATTGCTGGGTAAATGTGATCGTGTTGTTCGCGATCCAGTAGACCACCAAACCGCTGGCAAATCCGCCCAGCATGAACATGAAAACCCATGGCATCCAGGCAAAGATCATCGCCTGTGTTGCATCGGTCGGTGCCGGGTTCAGTTTCTGCTGCAGCCACATCGAGATACCCAGCAGCAGTGGCAGGATACCGATAAAGATCAGCGCCATGAAGCTTTCAGGCTGCGGTGCCGCCCAAGGCAGCCAACCAAAGAAGTTGAAGATTGAGGTCGGATCCGGAGCGCTGAGGTCCTGGAACGGGCCAAACCATGGGGCTTGACGCAGTTCGATGGTGACAAAAATCACCTTGTACAGCGAGAAGAAGATGGGGATCTGCATCAGGATCGGCAAACAGCCTGCGGCCGGGTTAACCTTTTCCTTCTTGTACAGCTCCATCATGCCTTGCTGCATCTTCTGGCGGTCATCCCCTGCGGCCTCTTTCAAGGCCTCCATCTGGGGCTGCAATTCCTTCATCTTGGCCATCGAAACGTAGGATTTGAACGCCAGCGGGAACAGGATCGCCTTGATGATCAGGGTCAGGCCGATGATGGACCAGCCCATGTTGCCGATCAGCAGGTTGATGTTGTGCAGCAGCCAGAAGATCGGCTTGGTCAGGAAGAAGAACCAGCCCCAGTCGATGCTGTCGATGAACTTCTGCACACCTTCGGCCTGGTATTCCCGAATGGCTTCCCATTCCTTGGCACCAGCGAACAGGCGTGTGGTCACTTCAGCAGTCTCACCCGGCGCTACGGTCAGCGTCGGCAGCACCGTTTCGGTTTGATAGATTTTGCGGCGCGAGTCATATTTTGCGGCTGCTTTGAAGGTCGAGCCCGGCTCTGGGATCAGCGTGGTCATCCAGTAGTGATCCGTGAAGCCGATCCAGCCATCTTCCTTGACCTGATAGACCTCGGCCTGCGCCCGTTCGTTCGGGTCGATGTCAAAATCGCGGACATCACCATAGTCAACTTCTGACAGCGTGCCGTCCGCCATGCCGATCACACCCTCATGCAGGATGAAAAAGTTTTTCAGGCCCGGAAGGTCGCCATCTTCACCAATACCGTGGCGTGCAAGAATGCCATAGGGGGCCATGCCCACCTCGGATTGGGTCGCGTTTTCAACCGATTGGGTAACTGTGAACATGTAGTCCTGGTCGACCGCGATGGTGCGGCGGAAAGTCAGGCCATTGCCATTGTCCCAGGCCAGCGTGATGGGGTTGTCTACGCCAAGCGTCTCACCCTCTTCCAATGTCCAGAGCGTGTTGGGGCCCGGGACATCCGCACCTGCAACTCCTGTACCCGGTGCCCAGCCGTAAAGGGCATAATAAGCCGATTCCGAACCAACCGGAGACAGCAGCTCAACGATTGGCGCGCCTTCTTCGATCGAGACTTTATAATCTTTCAGAAACAGCTCATCGATCCGCCCGCCGGACAGGGACAGACTGCCTTCCAGACGGGGGGTGTCGATGTTGACGCGAGGGGCTTGTTCCTCTGGCAGTGTTTCCTCGGCGGTCGCTGTGGCTTCACCCACGGTGCTGGTCGCGCTGGGTGTTTGCACCTCGTCGCCTTCCAGAGCTGCAATTTCTGCAGCGTCCTGCGTCGTGGTTGATTCCGGCGGTGGGAACAGCACGAACCAGACAAGGATCACCAGAAAGCTGAGCGCGGTTGCAAGGATGAGATTTTTGTTCTGATCGTCCATCGGGGACAGCCACCTTGAGCAGTGAAACACACCCGGTGGGTTCAACAGAGTGCAGCCCCAAAGGTCAAGCGGAATCGCCCATCAAATCGCTCCGGCGCTGGATTTGGCGCACCGTAATTGCAGATTTCATCCCATTTTGCGACCGATCTTGGATGCACCCCTGATCTTGGCACGATGCGCCGCGATCCAATCCAGGGTCTGCTCAAATGGCATTGGCATTGCAATTCCGAACCCCTGAACGTGGTTACTGCCCAATTGCGCCATCAACGCGTGCTCGCCGGGCGTTTCCACGCCTTCGGCGAGCGTCTCGAGGTTCAGGCGTTCAGCCATGGTCAGAATGGCGCTGACCAGTTGCTGCTGGCTGGGATCCTGATCGGATTTGGTGACAAATGTCCGATCAATCTTGATCCTCGAGACGTCAAACCGCTTGATCGAGGCGATCGAGGCATGGCCGGTTCCAAAGTCATCCAGGTCGATACAGCATCCAAGCGCAGCCATGCCGGTTACATTCCGGGTGATCACGTCATCCGGCCTGCGAGAGAACACGGTTTCCAGAATCTCAACCGCCAGCCGATCCGGTGTCAAATCAAACTGATCCAACTCCCATTTCAGGCGGTCGATCAAGCCGGGATTGCGCAACTCATCGGATGAGAAATTGATACCGATCCGGGGCACAACGCATGCTGCACGATCCCAAGCTTGCATCGCTTCAAAAGCATGGTGACGCATGATTTGGCCTAGCCGCTCCATCAGTTCGGCTTGCTTGGCGAAGGGCAGGAATACCTGCGGGCTGAGAACACCTTTTAATGGATGCTCCCACCTTGCCAAAGCCTCGAACCCTGTGATGTTCCCATTATCCGTTGAAACCTGAGGCTGAAACCAGGGCCGAATCTCTCCATTGTCCAATGCCGCCTCGAACTCTTTTCTCAAATTGGCTCGGACCAGGGATCGCCGACGGGTCCCGGTTGAATAAGCGCGTATGGTCGAGGGACCGCTTCTTTGCGCTTCGGACAGTGCAGCGGTGGCGGCGCCAATCCACTCATCAGCCTCGACCTGTCGCAGGTCTGAATGCAGGCAGAACCCGATTGAGCAGGATTGGTAAACTCCTGTGCCATTCAACAAAAGCGGCTCTTCGACTGCGCTTTGGACGCGGCCAGACATTTGAATGCAGGCTTCCAGATCAAGATGTGGGGAGGGATGCAGGCCAATGAGAAACCGGTTCTGATCGATCTGCGAAAAGATGTCCTGATTTCGGATGATCGACAGGATACGATCACTGAATTGCTGCTTTACATGAGTGGCGGCAGCCTGACCGTGCAGATCCTGAAGCTCGGCATAGCCGTCCAAAGCAATTGCGATACAGGCGGCATTCTCACCTGATTTGCTGACCGATTCACTCAACGCCTCCAACTCTGATTGGAATACGTCATATGGAACCAGGCCGCTGGGGCGCATACCTGAACTGTGGGCTGTATAAGAACGGCTTCCCCAATTTCCGATGACGGCAAAAGCAAGGGGCAAACCCAAAGCCGTGGTAACAAGTGCACGTTCACCGCCCAACCAGAAGGCGGCTAAACACGCCGCGGGAATAAATGCCAGAACCTGCGGTCCGGTGAGAAATATCCGCAGCGTTTCGGAACAACGGTCGACAAAGAGGAATTTCCGCATAGGTTTTACGGCCTTCAGCTTGGGCTAGGATCGCGCAAGCCAACCGTAGGAAATCAATCTGAGTCAGGCGTTAACGTAACTGGGGAATATCGTCTGAATTTTCGTCTTTTTGAATCGGATCGATCGAAAGATTTGCGAAATCAAACAGTTTTGGGTCCAGAAGATGCGAAGGCCGCGCATTGGTCAATGCCCGAAACATCACTTGTCGCCGGCCGGGGCTGTTCTTTTCCCACTGATCGAGGATCTGCCTGACCTGTTGGCGCTGCAGCCCGTCCTGACTGCCGCACAGATCGCAGGGTATGATGGGATAGTTCATCGCCTTGGCGAATTTCTCGCAATCCGCCTCGGCCACATGGGCCAGCGGGCGATAGACGAACAGATCACCTTCTTCATTCACCAGTTTTGGTGGCATGGTTGCAAGACGACCGCCATGGAACAGGTTCATGAAAAAGGTTTCAAGGATGTCATCGCGGTGATGGCCAAGCACAACTGCGGAACAACCTTCCTCGCGCGCGATACGATAGAGGTTGCCCCGACGCAGGCGTGAACACAGCGCACAATAGGTGCGGCCCTGCGGAACTTTGTCCATCACAACGGAATAGGTGTCCTGATACTCAATCCGATGTGGCACCCCCATACGGTCTAGGAATTCTGGCAGGACTGTTGCCGGGAACCCCGGTTGCCCCTGATCCAGATTGCAGGCCAGAAGATCCACGGGCAGCAGACCGCGCCATTTCAGTTCGTAGAGCACCGCCAGAAGGGTATAGCTGTCCTTGCCGCCCGACAGGCAAACCAACCAGCGGGGTGTTTTACCTTCGGCGGTGCGGTCCACCATGCCGTACTGCTCAATGGCCTCGCGCGTCTGGCGCACGATGCGCTTGCGCAGCTTCTTGAACTCGGTGGTTGAAGGCGCACCGGCAAAAAGCGGATGGATATCGTCGGCTTCATCAAACATGGGCTGGGCCTATCGCAGTTGGGTGAACCGGGCAAGGGTCAGGGTCGTTCGTCGTCGGGCACAGGGTCATAGCCATCGCCACCCCACGGATGGCAGCGCCCGATCCGGCGCGCCGCCAGCCATGCGCCCTTGATGGCGCCGTGTTTATCAAGCGCTTCCAGTGCATAGGCGGAACAAGTCGGCTGATAGCGGCAGTTAAATCCAACCCAGGGGCTGAAGATCAACCGGTAGGCCCGGACGGGCAGGGCGAGGAGATGGGCAAAGAGGGTCATTTGCCACCCCCGTGTATTTTGCGCAGCGCATAGCGCAAATCGTCTTTAAGCGCATCAAAGGGCCGTGCAGCGGTAAACTCGGCGCGGCCGATCAACACGTAGTCCCAGCCCGCATGCCCATGAATAGGTAATACGGCTCGCGCGGCTTCACGCAGGCGGCGTTTGGCGCGGTTGCGGGCGACGGCGTTGCCGACCTTCTTTGAGCAGGTGAACCCGATGCGAATGCCCGCAGCCTCATCAGCGCCACGTTTACGCGCCTGCACCATCATCGATGCAGTGCCTTGCCGTTTGGCCCGCGCGGCTTTCAGAAAGTCCGAGCGATTCTGCAGTACGGTCAATGATTCAGATGCGCAAACGGACGCCGCCGGGGGCATCACCCTCGGCTGGTTGTTACCATCCTCAGGGGCCTCCGGCGGCGTCATGTTCATAACCTGAAAGGTCGAGCGGCTTATGCGCTCAGCGACTTGCGGCCGCGTGCGCGACGTGCGTTCAGGATTTTGCGGCCGGCTTTGGTAGCCATGCGCGCGCGGAAACCGTGGCGGCGTTTGCGAACCAGGTTCGAAGGCTGATAGGTGCGTTTCATCGCTCCGTCTCCAATCTATAGCGGTGGGTGCGGCGCGGATTCGCCTAGCCCTAGTGTTCGAAGCCCGTCCTCTACTGGGTAGCGGGGGGTAAGTCAAACCCCTAGGTGGGGGTTTTGGTGCGTTTTGCAACAAATCTGTAATCTGCCCGGGCAAAAGATTTCAAAAACCGGGTTCAGAGCGCGTATCCCTCACATTAAGTGCCATAAACATCAAGGCCCCGTGAGGCCTCTGTTGCAGCGCGCGCGGGCGGCGCATGTTGTGGGCAAGATGATTGAACAAGAACCTGCTACCCAGATGAACGAAACCACCAAGATCCCGCGCAACGGGCTGGCACGTCATATCCCTTTGGCGGTGATTCTCGCCGTTGCCGCCGTGGGGTTCTTTGCGCTGGGCGACTATCTGACCTTTGAAACCCTGCGCGACAATCGCGAGGCTTTGCTGGCCTGGCGCGATTCAAACTACTGGGCGATGGCTGCGGCTTTCGTGGGGATTTACATCATTATTGTTGCCTTCTCGCTGCCTGGCGCTGCGGTTGCTTCGATGACCGGTGGGTTCCTGTTCGGGTTGCTTGCAGGAACGGCTTTTAATGTTTTTGCCGCAACCATAGGCGCTTCGACGATCTTTCTAGCCGCACGCTGGGGTTTGGGTGAATCTCTGACCGCCAAGCTTGAAGCCTCGGAAGGGACGGTCAAGAAACTGAAGGACGGGCTGCGTGAGAATGAAATCTCGGTTTTGTTCCTGCTGCGTCTTGTACCTGTGGTGCCCTTCTTCGTTGCCAATCTGGTGCCCGCATTGGTTGGGGTAAAGTTCCGAAACTTCCTGATTACGACGGCGCTGGGCATCATCCCTGGTGGGATTGTCTATACCTGGATCGGTGTTGGGCTGGGTGGTGTCTTTGATCGCGGCGAAACCCCGGATGTCTCGCTGTTATGGGAACCCTTCGTGATCGGGCCAATTATTGGCTTGTGCGCGCTGGCAGCGCTGCCGATTGTCATCAAATCCCTCCGTGGTCGAAAGGGTTCCTGATCCATGCAAGAGTTGAAAACCGATATCCTGGTGATCGGGGCCGGGTCAGGCGGGTTGTCTGTAGCCGCAGGGGCCAGCCAGATGGGTGCGGATGTCATCCTGCTGGAAGGCCACAAGATGGGTGGGGATTGCCTGAACTTCGGCTGTGTCCCATCCAAAGCTCTGATCGCCAGCGGCAAGGCTGCATATGCTCAGGCCCACGCGTCGGCTTTTGGCGTCGCGGATGCGATGCCACAAGTGGATTACGCAGCTGCCAAGGATCATGTGCAGAGTGTTATCGCCCAGATCGAACCCATGGACAGTCAGGAGCGTTTTGAAGGCTTTGGCGTCAAGGTAATCCGGGAGTACGGCCGATTCATCTCACCCACGCAGGTACAGGCCGGAGATCACCTGATCACCGCCCGACGCGTCGTGGTGGCCACCGGTTCATTACCTTTGGTACCGCCACTGCCCGGGTTGGATCAGGTGCCATATTACACCAACGAGACCATATTCGACCTGCGCGACAAGCCCGAACACCTTTTGATCATCGGCGGAGGTCCCATCGGCATGGAAATGGCGCAGGCGCATATCCGGCTGGGCTGCAAAGTGACCGTGATCGAAGGTCTGAAAGCGCTAGGCAAGGATGACCCCGAAGCTGCAGCCGTCGTGCTGGATAGTCTTCGGACTGAAGGTGTCGAAATCCATGAAAACGCCATGGTGTCCCAGATCCGAGAAAATGCAGGCACCATTGAGGTGGTCACTGAGAATGATGAGGTCTACGCGGGCTCTCATCTGTTGCTGGCCGTCGGACGCAAGACCAATATCGACCGTCTGAACCTCGACGCTGCCGGGATCGACAGCACGCGGGCAGGCATCAAGGTGGACGACTCTTTGCGCACGAGCAATCGCAAGGTCTATGCCATTGGTGATGTTGCAGGTGGGCTGCAATTCACCCATGTCGCCGGATATCATGCGGGGATCATCATCCGCTCTGCCTTATTTGGGCTTCCGTCGAAAGCGAAGACCGCTCATATCCCATGGGCCACCTATACAGATCCCGAACTGGCGCAGGTCGGCCTGACCGAGGCACAAGTCCGTGAACAGCATGGCGACGCGGTGGAGGTTGCCCGGTTCGACTATCACCACAATGACCGCGCAGTTTCCGAGCGCAAGACCAAGGGGTTCATCAAGGTGATGGTCGTAAAGGGCCGACCAGTGGGCGCGACAATCGTCGGATATCAGGCCGGAGAATTGATCAACTTGTGGTCGCTGGCGCTGGCCAATAATCTCAAGATGGGTCAGATCGCAGCGATGGTTTCGCCTTACCCAACGGTCGGAGAGCTTAACAAACGTGTGGCAGGGGCCTATTTCTCTCCAAGGCTGTTTGAGAATCAGATGGTTAAAAGAGTGGTCAGGTTCGTCCAGCGCTGGATTCCCTGACCCAAGGAGGAGCGCAAAGTGAACTCGCTGTCGGGCCGATTTCTGATCCTGACGACGGTCTTCGTCATGTTGGCCGAAGTACTGATCTTTGTGCCCTCGATCGCGCGCTTCCGTGAAGATTTTCTGCTGAACCGGCTGGAACGCGCCCAGATCGCCTCGCTTGCTTTGTTGGCCGACGATATGCTGGCTGATGAGCTTGAAGCGGAATTGCTGTCAAATGCGGGGGTCTATAACGTCGTATTGCGCCGCGACGAGGTGCGTCAGCTCATGCTGTCTTCACCGATCCCGACCCAGATCACCAAGACCTTTGATTTGCGTAATGCCAGCGCCTGGGTGCTGATCCGTGATGCGGTCTCGCGGCTGTTCATCCCCGAAAACGAGGTCATTCGTGTGATCGGCGCGCCGGTCAAAGACGCAGGACTGTTGATCGAGGTGACAATGGACAGTGAGCCCTTGCGCATGGCCATGACGGATTATGGGCTCCGCATCCTTGGGCTGTCCTTTGTGATCTCAATCATAACGGCCTCGTTCCTGTTTCTGGCTGTGCGCGTGGTACTGGTGCGTCCGATCAAAAGCGTTGTTGGCTACATGCAGCGCTATGCCAGCGCACCTGAGGATGCGCGCGGCATCATCTCCCCCAATTCAAAGGTGACCGAACTGCGCGAGGCCGAAGAGGCCCTGCAGATGCTTCAAACCGATCTGACCCAGGCCCTGAAACAACGTGAACGTCTGGCCCAGTTGGGCGGGGCGGTGGCCAAGGTCAGCCACGATCTGCGCAACATTCTGACGTCTGCTCAGCTGTTTACCGATCGAATTGAGGCCAGCAATGACCCCCTGGTGGCGCGAATGGCACCCAAACTTGTCAATTCGATCACGCGGGCGGTTTCCTTGTGCGAAAGCACCTTGGCGTTCGGACGCGCCGAAGAACCAGCCCCAACCCTGACTATGGTGCGCTTGCGGGACGTTACCGCAGATGTTGTCGCCAGCGAGCAACTCGCCATTGCCGATGCCTGCGTTGAGATTGTGAACGACGTACCCGAAGATCTTGTTATCCGTGCCGACCCGGAACAGATTTTCAGGGTTGTCATGAATCTTGTGCGCAATGCCCGGCAAGCACTTCTGGTCTCGGGTAAGGCGGGGCGCGTAACGGTGTCTGCATCTGAGCTTGAAGCCGATTGGTGCATCGAAATCAGCGATACGGGTCCAGGCCTGCCTCCTAAGGCCCGAGAGAATCTGTTTACACCATTTCAGGGTGGTGTTCGCAAAGGCGGCTCGGGACTTGGGCTTGCGATTTCGCAAGAATTGGTGCGGGGTCACGGCGGAGACCTGTTTCTGAAAGACACAGGGCCTGATGGAACCACCTTTGAAATAAGGCTTCCACGCGGCGATATGACTTTTTGAAGTTTTTTTGAAGAATCAACTTGCGCGCCCTCGGCCTCAGGTCTAAATACCGCCTCACCAACGCGGACCGATAGCTCAGCTGGATAGAGTACTTGACTACGAATCAAGGGGTCGGGGGTTCGAATCCTCCTCGGTCCGCCACTTTTTCGCCTTAAAAAGTGGCAGCGTTTGGAAAATCAAGCAAAAACAATATGTTACCGTTAGATTTTCCGCTTAAAAACTAGGCAATCCCGCAACATTCTTATTTCCGCAACATTGCCCGCAACAAATCCCGCAACAATTCCCTCAATAAATCCCGCAACAATTCCCGCAACATTTGTCTTCAGTGCGGCTTGCGGCCCAAAACGCGCTCGCTCTAGTATGGCGTGATTTGTTTTTTGAGGATTCTGTTTATGGACGAGTTTCAAGCGAAATTGGCAAGGCTGTTTATGCCGTATGCTATGGACCGCATGGAGGCTGTAAAAGCCGAGAATACCAAGTTTGTTCACTACACTAGTGCATATGCAGCAACCCAAATCATAAAAAACGAAGAGGTTTGGCTACGCAATGCTCTGGTCATGAACGACTTCAGCGAGGTTCAACACGGCGACGCTTGCCTCTCTGAGAGCTGGAAAGACGATGAGGTCGGCGGGAGGCTTCGAAAACTACTAAGTGAGATTCAAGGTGATTTGCCAGATCGCTTGAAAAATACATTCGATTCTCACGCGAGCGAAAGGACTGTGGCTAGTTTTCTAATGTCTGTGAGTGAGCACGGAGATCAACAAGGCGCCGAAGAAAAGTATGGTCGCCTATCCATGTGGCGAGCGTATGGAGGGGATACCAACGTCGCCCTGATCTTCAACAACTCACCGTTTATGTCTGAGGAGGTCAAACTTCACGCTTTCTCGAGCCCGGTTCTATATAAGGAAGTCGATGGTTTTAAGGATGAATTCGTTAGGTTGGTCGAAGGATTGGAAGCAGAGTTTGATTTCCTGAAGGGACTAGGCGCTGATACTGTTTATGAAAGGCTTTATTGGGCTTTTCACTTCGCGTCCTTATCGACCAAACATCCTGGATTTTCAGAAGAACGAGAATGGCGCGTAATTTACTCGCCATCGCTAATTGGACAGTCCCCAATTTTGAGAGAAGAAATCGAGACAATAGGTGGAGTCCCTCAGAAAGTTATCAAGTTGCCACTGAAGGCTGATGCCGTTTCTGGCTACACTGGATACGCGGTCAAGGAGATCCTCGAGGAAATAATTGTAGGCCCGACTGAGACGGCTTGGCCAATTTATGAGTCTTTGGCAATGTTGCTTGAGGAGAACGGTGTGGATGACGCGTGGGGCAAGGTACGAAGATCAGATATTACCCTCAGAAGGTAAATGAAATTCCCGCAACAAATCCCGCAACATTTATTGCGGTGAATCGTTCTAACATGTTGTAAATAAATATATTTTTAGAGATCGGCGAATGATCCTCGGTCCGCCACTTGGTAATTGTTGGACGTCAGACGAATTTGACCTTTGCGTCATAAACTGACCCAACACCCCCTTTTTTCATACTCCCGCAGACTGTTTCGTATGATCTGACTTCTCCTCTGGAAAATCAGGGCTGATTTGCAGATCAGACGGCGAAGCCGCCTGTTCCTGCTGATCTGCCACGTGGCGAACGCGGGAGGGGGCGAGGCAATGCTATTCGACAGGGGTGGTGCGGCCCGCAGGCGCAGCCGAGGACACGGCGCTGTCTAATAGGGTTGCCCGAGGGGGAGGGCAGCGCCCTCACCCTGGCGGCCAGGGGCGTTTGGCTTGTCCAAATCCCGCTGGTTCGAGAAAGAAATGTAGAGTCTGATCGCTTCACGAAAACCAAGCCATTGCATGTCATCCGTAAAGGTCTGAAACTAATGCAAAGCAGTCAAAGACAAAAAAGCTGGAGTGTCACTTGTCCGAGTTAGACCAAGCTCACGATCGCCTTCAGGCGCTTTTGAAAAGCGTTGATGACCATCGCGAACAGATCGTGTCCGAAGAAGATTCCAAAGTACAAATTATCACAAAAATTCTTGTTGATGTCTTGGGATGGGATACCACCGATATCGGTTCTGAGAGAAAGCATGAGAGTGGGTATTCGGACTACCTCATGAGCATGCTTGGAAACCCGACATTTGTAGTCGAAGCGAAACGGCAGGGTGTCTTTGAAATTGCTGTCGCGGAAATGGCGAAGTATCGCACCTTGCGAGTTTCTGGCCCGGCGTTGAAATCGGCAGCACCAGGCATACAGCAAGCCTTTTCGTACGCAAGTGAAGCGCGGCTATCGATGCCCTTAATCCGTTTATCGCGGAAGACTTTGCGCGAATAGATCCGCGACAAATCTTCGAATTCGACGGAGAGGATGCATGACAGCGCCTCTAAAACCTGTTCTCCCCTTCATCGAAGGGGAGACGCTTTCAGGCTACGTCAGCAGAAACGCGAAGCTCCATGAAACCACTCCGCGAGATTTCTGCTCCGATCTCGGGATGCGCTGGCCGTTTCTGTGCAGCGGCCGCGATCATCAAATCGAGCGACTGGCGTGGCTGTTAGGTGTCCAGCCGTCCCTGTTAAAGACGTGGAGAACCCGGAAAATCGGGATCGGTCGTTATGAAGTGGGTCGAGCGATTGCCAGTACGGGCACTTTGAGGCGCACAGCAGTACGGCTTTGCCCGCAATGTGTGGAGAGTGCACTTTCGGACGTCGGATCACATGGCTTATTTCAAATGCTTGAATGGTCAATTCTGTGCATAGAAAGATGCGCGCATCACGGTTGCCAGTTGATGACGATCCCGTCTGCGGAGTTTTCTCATGCGACTTACGATTTCGTTACGCGCGTGATGGAACACAGGGATAAAATTTCCAGGGCTAGCGATTCATGCGTGCTCCTACCTGACATCAGCTTTGAAGCCTATGTCCGGCGAAGGATCTGGCGTGGGCCAGAGGATGATTGGCTGAAAGATCTTGAGCTTACGCAAATCCACCGCGGAAGCTTGTCGCTTGGCGCTGCAATGAGTGGGTTCAAAGAAAAGTTTCTCAAGAACCTCCCATCTACCGAGCTGCGCAGTTTCAGCCAGATTGGATTTGAGAGGTTGGTAGATGGACCCGATGCGTACAGAGAGGCGCTCATTGAACTTCATCGTCAGAGCGGGGCGGAAAAGCCATACTACACGACTGATTTCGGGCCCCACTATAGTTGGCTGCGTGAAGCTCAGAAGGAACCAGCAATGAAAGCGATGATTGACGTCGCACGCGAGCATGTTTTCGATACCTATCCTACCCCAACGGGAAAGAGGGTGTTTGGAGAGCAACCGAAAAAACGGATTTGGCTCTCTATGGAAGAAGCGAGAAGGCGTACAAACTTGGGTGTTGTTTTCCTTAAGCTGTTGCTTGGCCACCTAGACGGCATATCGAAGGCTGAGGCACTTAAACGAACGGAGCTAAGTGTAATAGAGGTCGAAAGAGCTAAGGCGTACCGAGATACTTTGCTCAACCTCAAAGATGCGGCATCGCGATTGGGTATTCTGCCCCAGCAGGTTAAAGGACTGCAAATTCGCGGCGTTCTTAATACCATCAAGATCACCTCGTCTCTTCGGTACTTACTACGCGAGCAGGTGGTTGGTCTCGTGAAGAAAGTTGAAACTCTGCCCCATAGCTTGCCAGGAAAATCCACCTTGCCTCTGAAGGAGTTCTGCCGCGCCAAAGGTGTGCATCTGGCACGCGTGATAGAACTTTGGGACCGAGGTGGATTGGAAGGTAAGGTTTGCCGAGGCGACGGTGCTGGGTTGCAAGCGCTGGAGTTGGACTGGAATGCGCTCTGCGGAAAGACAACAATTCAGCTTGATCGCGATTTGGAACTGACGGAAACAGCAAGCTATCTCCAGATCAGTGTGATATCTATCAGGCGTTTGAGGGATGCAGGATACCTGAAGGTAATTTCACGCAGAAATCCTGACACCAATCACCTGAAGCAATACGTCAGCAAACAGAGCATCCTGGAATTTGAACGCCAGTACGTAACGCTCGGTCAGTTGGCGCAGGATCAAAAAGTGAAACCTATCCATCTTGCGCGTAAGTTTGAACGTGAGGACTTGCAGCCTATCAACTGTATTGCTGGGCATGTCAGGGTCTATTCGAAAGATGGAATAAACGGATGGTTTGGTGAGAATGTCCGAAACTCTGACGATTGAGCTATCGAAGGTCGAATTTGCTGAACTCAGCGAGCTAGCACATCAGGCTGGCTTGAGTATCGAGGAGCAAGCCGCGCATATCATCGAAGTACATTTCGAAGCTAGGAACCGAGCAAGTAAACCGGAAGTTTCAACCGAGTTTCTGCGTCAAAACGTTGATGCGGTCTTGGATGCGGTTGCTCGCGGTCCTGTTTACATCCGAGCTGAGAATGGACGTGCCTATGTGATCATGAGGACAGAGGAGTATGACCGGCTGTCCGCTCCCGATTGAGGCGGATTGAAGCTGGGCGGCGCATTTGTGCCGCCCGATCTGTTTACCAGTAATACTTGTGTGGTTTGCGTCCATCTGGCCAATTGATGTTGTCGGGATCAGCACCTTTGACAACGTGCCTTTCCAAGGACTTGGTTTTTCGCCGCGCTGGTCTCGTATGAAACAGCTTATCGTGCCACCGCGGCCAGTTCTCCAGCCAGTGTATGGTATCCGGGCCTTCCGACAGTCGATGCTCGAGCCCCCGTGCTGAGTAGCCGATCCGAGATACAGTGCGCGCCCGTTTGCGTTTGTAATGGGCCATTGTAGCGGCCTTTCATGTAGTTTCGTTGCTACATGGCACCCTCCATTTGGTTTGTTCGCTTCAAGCCGCACTCGGCTTAGTCGACCGGAAGCGCAGCCGGCCTGGATATTGGATTGCGTCTTCAAAAGCAATGGGGAGAGGACTTATGAGGCGGATCACGACAAGCAGCGATGGGTAGCACTCTCAACCAGAAGGCGGTTCACATAACACCCGTTCAGAGACGTTCTTATATTGTTACGTCGCTGCAATTCATGCGGTGGTCGCGAAACCTGCCATTCGATATCCGATCGAAGAAGACCGCTCTGCGGACAAAGCCGACAATGCCGGTTTGGGTGTGAATGTCTGCTATTCATCCCAATGCAAATATGCCCATACCCTTGACCAAGGGCCCTGGCACATTTAGGCAAAATTGATCTGCCCGCCGGGACGACCCGGCCAGGAACGGCGCTTAGTCAGGACGACCTGATAAAACTGAGGTCGAAGATGACAACCAAGCACAAAAATTCAAAGAAGCTGATCGAGGGTCGACCCGCCCTGATTGTGATCGACATTCAGAAGAGTACGTTCATTGACAACAGCGCAGTCCGCTCAATCGACAACATGCCGGGTTATAAGGAACGAATGCTCGCTGCGCGCGATTTGGTTGATGCCGCACATCAAAACAATGTGCCCGTCATTTTCATTCAGGAAGTTCATCGTGCCGACCAGATCGACTTCGGCCGGGAGCTGGATGGCGATGAGGGCATACACTGTCTCGAGGGTGATCTGCGTACAGAAGTTGCCAAAGAAGAGATGGGATATCGCACTGGCGACTATTTGGTTCCAAAGCGGCGTTATTCTGCGTTTTTTGGAACCGATTTCCAAATTCTGCTGCGCGGCCTGAAGGTAGATACTCTGATACTATGCGGAGGGCTGACCGATGTCTGTGTGCACTACACGTTCGTTGATGGCCACCAATCAGACTACTTCTGCCGCGTTGTGGAGGATTGCGTCGGCGGGTCATCCCTCAAAGCCCATGAAGCTGCGCTCAGAGCAATGGAGTATTTGCAAACCGGCGCTGTTCAGAACCGTGAAACTGTGATCAACGCGATCTCTTTGCTCTGATTCGCAAACGACTCCATCAGTTCTGTTTCGCATTGCCTAAAGCCCAAACCAGCAATTCGAAATGTGTCGAATGCTGGCAGGATTGGGCTCAGTGCTTCCGTTCCCTGCGGTAAGCATGATGGGCCGGTCGCAGTCCAGAGCGGAAGTGTCGTTCCAAAAGGAGATATTGGCTGCTAGCCTGCAATGAATGCGTGGCAATGAAAGATCGACCAAGTTGACGACGGTTCCGTTTAAGCTGCCAAATCCTTTCTTGATAAAAGCCTCGACAAAAAGGTACGTAAAGAGGGTCGGTCATTCCGGCCCATTATTCCGCCTTGTTCAAATCGCCAGTTGTCAGGATCGCACCGGCCTGAAGGTCTTCGGCGTCTAGCATCGTTGCAACCCTTTCGAGCGCGGCAACAAGCATCGCTTGCTCCCAGTCCTCCATTTGCTTGAACCGCCGCACATAGAGCTGTTGCAGCGGATCTGGGGCGTCCGCCAGCGTTTGCCGCCCGCGATCCGTGATCAGTATATTGGTCTGCCGTCGGTCAGTCAGGGATTTCTCGCGCACAACCATGCCGCCCGAAACTAGCTTGTCCACTAGCGCTGTGACAGTGGCCTGGCTGACATGCATGCGCATTGAAATTGCTTTGGCCGTGGTTTGCCCGGTCTCGCCAATCACTTGCAGCACACGAAGCTGGACCGCGGTTAGCCCGGCGGATTGCGCCAGTTCCCGGCCGGACATCTCGGTGGCGCGCAGGATTCGGCGCAGGGCGACAAGACTACTGTCGATACGATCCATGTATCTACTCCGCGTTCGATTGGAGTGAGATTGGCAAATTTGTATTGATTGCTCAAGTGTTAGCGGAATGTGAAATAATTAGTTTTACAAATTAAAATCTCGTTAAAAAAGATAGATCCATGACTGTCTAGTAAGTTTTAGCTTCGCCCTTTGAAGTTTTAGCTTTCCTGTGTTACTTAGCTAATCTAAGTTTATTGACAGAGTGGTACATGCAGCATTCTTTGGAGTTGTTCGAACAACCTATTCCGGTATTGCGTCCCCCTTTGTCGGAAGATGGTGCAGCGGTGTCTTCGCTGGCCAGAACCGCGGATCAGGAAGCTATTGGTGATTTGCTTGGCGAACTGGCGGCGTTTGATGACTACAAAGAATTCTCGATCATTGCGGAACTGGATGGAGACCTGGTCGGCGCGATGCTGGCTTATGTTCTGCCATATGACCCGGAGACCTTGTTTATCTGGCTGGTCGGCGTTTCAGAGGGTGAGGCTGACAAGGGCCTTGCGTCGCTGATGCTGGGGCAGGTGATGCGTCGGGACGTCAGCGCCGATGTCACCCGTGTCCAGACTGTGATTACGTCCAACGACGAGTGCACCTGGGCGTTGTTCCGTCGTTTTGCGCGGTGGCAGCGGTCCCGGATGGATATCCAGCCCTTCATCACGCAGGCGCTGACCCCATATCGCCGTCATGAAAGCAGCAATCTTGTGACGATCCGTCTTGCGGATCGTAGCGAACTCGCGGCCTGACCGCGCCACGACATTTTCAATCAAAGTGAGAGAGCAGAATGAACGTAGCCACGACTATTTCAAAGGACACTTCATATTACGGTGATGAAGCAGCAACTCTGGGCGACCGAATCGTCGCCGCGCGCGAAGCCGTTGGATACTCGCAAAAGAAGCTTGCCAGTCGCCTGGGCGTCAAACTGAAGACCGTGCAGGGATGGGAAGAAGATCGTACCGAGCCACGTGCAAACAAGGCGCAGATGATGTCCGGCATTCTTGGGGTCTCTCTGGTTTGGCTTCTGAGTGGTGAAGGAGAAGGTGTGCTTGAACCAACCGATACAACTTCCGGATCGGAGGATATTCAGGGCATCCTTGATGAAATCCGGAGCCTCCGAACGGATATGGCTCAGACCACCCGCAAGCTGAGCACTGTTGAAAAACGACTGCGCGCCAGACTTTGACATCGACGCAATCGCGAACATCAGGCATGACATATGGCCATGCCTCAAGTGACAAAAAAAGGAGCAGATGATGACAGGAGCGGACCCCAGCCTTGTGCCCGTTGATCCGACGCTAGGCACCCGTTCGGACACCAATTCCGAGCCCGTGGCTTCACCGCTTGAGGTCCGCGAAAAGACAGGTTTGACCGTGGCGGAAATGGCCGAACTTATCGGGATGAGCGAATCTGGTTACAAGCTGTGGGAGAGCGGCGCCCGCCGCCCCGGAGGACCAGCGTATAAACTCCTTGCGCTACTGTATGCTCATCCAAAAGAAACAGTTACGCGTCTTCGGGAACAGATTTGAACGATACCCGTGCAGATCGCTTTGTTTTGCTTGCCAGCCGTGGACACGATTGGTCTCGTTGTCAGGCCAGGAACAGAACTCAAATTCACTTTGGCAATGGGCCGATCACACTGCGGTATCAATGTGCCCAGAATTCCTGTCTCGCCATTGTGTCTTAGTACCCGAAATTGGCCCTTGAAGCAGACTTTCAAAGCAACGCGTTCGTGAAGCTGCACTGAGCATCGCAGAACTCAGTTTCAACCAGTTCGTTAATAGCTCCGTTTCAAATTTGGCATCACGCTGAATTTTTCCTCTCAGTTTTTCTCCATGCCACCTGGTCATTCACCGGTCTCAAAATTTGACCATCTCCGTAGCACACGCTTCGTGACGAGGGTACGTCCTTGACTCTTCACAGACTAGGAACCACAAGAGTGTATTGGAAAATTTATTCGTCGCCGCGATGCTGCCGGCTTCGATGACCCAATGGCCTTCAGACTAATTGTAGCATGTGCCCCAGCATAGGAACGGGTTTCGCTGGGGTCTTCGCTATGAGCTCGTTCCTCGCAAGCAGTCGCAACTGTCACCTGACAAGCCCCAGTCATCGCGTGACCCATGAAAGAAGGCGCCGTATGAACAGCTCATGGCTCATAAATTGCTTGCTTGATGCCCGATAGATCAGGTCTCAGGCTCCGTTTCTATCAGTCATTCATCGTGTTTGCGCGCTGCAATCTTTGTTTGTTCCCGACACTCTTGGTTTTGCTCTTAGGAACGCAGCTTCCTGCCCAGGTCGCAGGCAATGCCTACGGAACGGATTGTGACGAAGGCTTCGAATACAAGAACGGATCCTGCCAAAGAACAGACCTGCCAGAAAACGCATATCTGACGGGTAGCTCCTATGGCAGCGGCTGGGAATGCAATCATGGTTTTCAGAATGTCGGAGAACTCTGTGAGCAAATACGGGTTCCAGAAAACGCCTATCTTGCATCAACCGGAGATCAATGGGCGTGCAATCGGCTGTTCCAGCGTGTCGGCGAAGAATGCGAAGAACTGATTGCACCTCAAAATGGATACGTCGAAACCCGGTTTGGTGCGCAGGAAATACACTGCAACTGGGGGTTTCGTAGGGAAAACCAGGATTGTGTTGCAATAGAAGTCCCAAAAAACGGTCGTCTGAGCGACAAAAGAAGCTCGGATGGTTGGGTATGCCTCGGAGGCTACAGGGCCGCTGAGAACGGCTGTGAGCCTGTGGCTGTTCCACAGCATGCATATCTTGCACCTGAAACTTATTCCGGATGGAAATGCGAACGTGGTTATCGAGCAGAAAGAAGCCAATGCTCAGCGGTCCTAGTCCCTTCAAACGCACATTTGAATCGAAGGGGTGACGGTTGGGAATGTAATCGGCCGTTCACAAAACAGAACGATCAGTGCACCGAAAGTATGCCGCGAAAATAGGTTGGCGGAAATCCACATCGCCTGACAAATCCGGAAGGACGAAGCCGTGAACCATAACTCGATTGACGAAAATCTGGGTAAAAGCCTCAAAGCCGAAAAGGCTCGTCGCCGGTCCTGCGGGATTAAAATATCTATTGCTTCAGCGGTGTTTTTTGCGGCGATAATTGCAGTGGTGCTTCTCTGATGCGTAAAAATGCCCCTCAAGTAACCCTTCCCGGTTCAGAGATGTCATCTCGTGGTCTGGAACAAAGAGCATTTCAGGACCGCAGTGTTCGAAAGGCGCGGAACGCTGACGTATCTGGAGTGATTGAGGAAGAATTTGGAAAGTACTTGATTAAGGCTGGCATTCTGAGCGGTAACAGCGTTGCGCGCGCCTTCCCCAAGCCACCGGCTAAAACGCAGACAATGATTGCCGATGCAGTTGGTGAAACACCAGCATTGGCCATCGAAGCATTAAAAGAAATTCTCGGTGAACGAGACAGGAAACGTAGCGGTCAACGCCGTTTGGAGGGAAACTCTGGCACCTTCGTTCCCAGTGAAAGAGAATATACCGAGGCATTGCGCCAGATCAGGCTCACCCCTGCGCAGGTCACAATGCTCAAAGCACTTACAATCGCAGGCAAGGATGGCCTGACCATTGGTCACTTGTCTCAGGCGGCCGGTTACAAGTCGCGCGAGGCATCCATCAAGGTTTTCAAGAAAATCGGACTATTGATAGCAGAATATCTGGAACTCGAACTTCCCGAAGCCGGATCGGCGCAGAATGATGGCGCCGCTCAGGTCCTGGCATTTTCTCACATCGAAAGTGACGATGAGCCTGGGACTTGGATTATGCATCAGGAACTGCGCGACGCTGTTCGTTCGGTTCTATGACGTACATCCAGCCCCCGCTTTTGCAACGAACTCTGAACCGGAACAAATGCACGAAAGGTTGCTCACGTAGTTTATGTTGGAGAAAAGACCATATCCGCTCGACCTGATCTATGTCCCTGTGAAACGGGCGAAAACGCTTGATCAACAAAAAGTCCTGACGCTGGCCGAAGATATCCTGAAGAACGGCCAGAAGACCCCGATCCAGATACGCGCGGACAACAAGCGGTTCGTGCTGATTGAAGGCCTTCACCGACTAGAGGCCATTCGCGCCTTGGGCGGTGATACGGTCGAAGCCTATCTGGTACGCGCTAGGTTGCACTAAATGCCTATTGGAATTGACGTTAGACAAAGCCTCGGAAAATGTCAGAAGACGTTGACTTTTTTCATCCCAAAGATGCAATCGAGCACAATGAAAGCTCTCATACAGAGTAATACGCTGGCAGTTTTCTAACTCAGAATGGTCCCGCAAAACCTCGTTTAGCCGATAAAAAGGTATTCGGCTGGCGAGGTGGTGAACATGGTGCACGCCTATAATAGCAGAGAACCAACGCAGGATGTCAGGCAGGGCATAGTGAGAACTTCCATAGAATGCGGCGTTCTGAAGTTTCCAGCTCTCTTCCCGATCCCAGGTCGTGTGTTCAAACTGGTGTTGAATGTAAAAATGCCAAATACCAAGTGACGATGCGACAATCATGGTTGGCAGGAAAACATACGCCAATACCTCAAAGCCTCCGGCCCAAAAAACCAGTGCCAATAACCCTGCAATCGCGACGTTTATTCCCATTGCACTGGCCCAGTACAGCCAGCCTGACCGCATGAAACCAAGAGGTAAACGATTTTGAAGGTAGAATGTATCGATCTGCGCAACACCGAACAGGAAGATGGAATTCCGGGTCAGACGATAAGCGGCACGCCCGAACCACTTCCGCTTCAAGTATTCTTCAGTGGTCAATGTAGGGATGTCACCCATACCGCGCGATCAAGGTTACCGGTTGTGGCATGGTGAATCGCATGGCTTTGCCGCCAAACGTCATAGGGTGTCAGGGCAAGAACACCTAGAACCCGGCCTGTCCAATTGCAAACAGTGCAGTTTCTAAAGAATGATCCATGACCGCAATCATGCATAATGATGAAGATACGGAACAGAAATGCGGCATTCAGGATGGTCAGTAATATTGCGATCCAGACGCTAAAAGATGAAGCCGTCCACGCTAGGGCCCATAGTGCGAATAAGGGGACAACAGTGATCGCAATTTCTTAAATACTGCGCTTCGCATCGGGCACACGGTATTGCGCGAGCGCCCGCGTCCAGACTTTTGTTTGCAACTTACTTGCTCTCCAACAGCTTATAGTAGCCCAGTGTGCAAACGGGCACCCAGAAAGGGTGCCCGAAAAAGGTCAGGCGAGTGCCAGATTGGCAGCGTTGTCGCGTCCGTCACGGCCCGCTTCAATGTCGAAGGTAACCTTCTGGCCATCCTTCAATTCACTGATGCCGGAACGTTCAAGTGCTGAGATATGCACGAATACGTCGCGCTTGCCATCTTCAGGCTCGATAAAGCCAAATCCTTTGGTCGAGTTGAACCATTTTACTGTGCCATTTGCCATGGTGGAGGTCTCCTAATACTTGCCGCCCGCATCATTGCGGCGACTCGGCGTGGTCGGTCTGAATCGAAAGACTGAACGCCGAATTGGGGAGACAGCAGGTCGAAAAAGAAAAACGTAAGCCTTGTGTATATGGACTTCGAGTACACACGATACAAGCCTTGATGCGGTGGAGGGCAACAGAGAAATCGAGCCTGTCTGGCTTAGAGCCCGACAAGTTGAGATGACGCTGTTGCTCTGCGATCCAAACGCGAAGGCGGCTTGGGTGGGAGGTACAAAAGATCAATGACCGCTTTTGGGAATCTATCCCGCAACATGCGAGACAGCGATAAGCGTCCGTCTTGATGCCGTGGCGAGACTTTGCAAAGTCTGCTTTCTGCACAAAGCTGCCCTTGGCTAGGCTTAGTACTGCACGGGCAGCGAATGTCCACAAGGTGGCCCTATTACTTTTTGAAGTTTGACAGAAGGGTTCAATCGCAATAGCGGCAAGCCCTCTTTCCCATCACCTTCCTTTGGTGGGCCAGCGGATTTGGGCAAGCCAAACGCCACTAGCCGTCAGGGTGAGGGCGCGGCCCTCCCCCTCGGGCAACCCTTTTAGACAGGGCCGTGTCCTCGGCTTTGCCTGCGGGCCGCACCACCCCTGTCGAATAGCGTTGCCTCGCCCCCTCCCGCGTTCGCCACGTGGCAGATTAGCAGGAACAGGCAGCTTCGCTGTTTGACCTACAAATCAGCTCTGATTTTCCGAAAGGGAAGTCAGAACAAACCAAACTGCCTGCGGGAGCAAAAAAAATGGGGGCGGCGCGTTAGTTGATGACGCAAAGGTCAAATTCAAATGATGTTCAACGTTGGGGGCGCCTTCTGATGTCGAACGTTCACTGCATTTCTGGTCCAACTGTGACGGTTGGGTCAGGTTCGTGTGACGTTCAACAGGGTTTGTGGAACGTCACTGATCTTTGACTCAATCGGTCACCAAAGCCTCAAGAAAAACGTAAATCGCATTATTCAATTCTGACCCAAACGTCAAGCATTTCTGGCCCAAGGCGATTAATGGCATTTCATCGATGCTGAAGTTGATGTCTCATTTCTTGCCTGTTCCACCCAGCGACTGACAAACGCGGATTTGACCATCATGGAATTGAGAAGGTTACTGAGTTTCAGGAAATTCCATCACGACTGAACGCGAGTTGGGTGTCTTACCCTGAGCCTCCAAGCCTTGCCGATGTATCCTCCGTAGCAATTCCTTCAGCCATGCGGCTAAAAGCTTGTCGCCAACCTTCAGCAAGTTCTTCCATCTGAGACAAAACCGCGGCGTCTTCCGGCAAAATACGACGGGTCAGCCGCGCGCGTGTCACAGCCAGCACAGACCAATCAGGATTTGGCCTTTCAGCCAAGATGATCCGATCACCGGCGCCAACTTCGCCTGGTTCGAGTACACGATAGTACCATCCGGTTCGGCCCGTCTTCTGAAACTGGTAAGGCATTTCCCTGCGCCCCGTATGTAGCCCAAGTTTCCAGCACGGCTGCCGCCCCTGGCTAATTTGAACTACCGCCGTCCCGAGTGACAGGATGTCGCCGATGCAGAGGTTTTCCTCGGTCAGCCCCGTTGTTGAAATGTTCTCGCCAAACGCCGCTAGCTTTGTGCCGGGTGCCATTAGGCCCTCCACTTGCCAAGCCGAATAGTGATCAAAAGCATAATGATGGATGGCTTTGTCTTTACCACCGTGTACCGTCAAATCCGCCTGCGCATCGCTTGCAAAACCGAGCGAGGTAACAACCTGCCGACCGTTCACCCGATCTTTCTGAATGGCCGAAGGCGGTTTACCTTCCCAGCGTTCTCTGGCCGCTCCAAAAAATATGCCGTCGATGCGTGCTGACACATCAAGAAGTTTCATCTGGCTTCCTCGTGCTCAATACAGATTTTGTCTTTTTCGCCGAGGTCCAGCGAAACGCCCAGCAAATTGCAGAACCCGTTTTCCGTCGTGCCATCATGATGGGCGCAGGATTTGCATTGGCCGAATGATCGACCTCCATTTACGGCCAAAGCCAGACTGAGGCTTTGCATCAGCCCCTGCTCTAGCAAGGCTAGGTTTTCTGCAGGCATATCTCCAATTGCCTGAGCAACAGGGTTTGACTGACGTACAATCTCGTCCCCTTCCTTGGTCAGTTCGTAAGAAATCGACCGCTGATCCTGTTCTTTTCGGTGCTCTTCCACATAGCCCTTGCGCGCCAAAGCCTTGAGCGTCTGTGACATCGTTCCACGGGTTGTACCGATGTACTCTGCGACATGCGACGGCGAGCGCGAGAACATGTTCGCTTCTGCTAGGTACTCGAGCGCCATTCTCTGAGTCGGATTCAAATCTCCCGCCCATCCTTCGGAAGCATCAATCCGGGCCAGACGGTTGATCAGTGTGCGAATGCGATAATTTGAGTTCATATCACATTTAGTAGCGACTCGAAATTATAGTTGCAATGCATTTCTCATTATAGTAGCGACTCGCCATCTTTTTACAGGAGACACCCATGAAACTTTCAACGCTCACTTCTACTTTGGCTCTGCTCATCGGCAGCACAGCTCTTGCTGATGGGAACCATGCCATTCATCAGGATGGCGCGATCATATCTTCTGCTGACGCCAGTAAAGTCGCGGATTTTGACATTCTGGCCGCGCACGCTCACCGCAATGGAAACACGGTCACTTTTCACATGACCACGAATGGATCGGCTGGTGCCTCAGTTCCGGAGGCAACCGGAGAGGTCGGTGGTTCAGACGTCTGGTCATATGTCTGGCCTACGTCTCTGGACCCTTCGTCCGTTGGGTTCGAAGGCGGCACAGGCATCCTTGCAATGGCTGCAACCAGTCATCCAGATTTTGATGACACACCGCTTTTTGACGAGAACGGTGACGGAGATCCGGCCAACGACGGCATCGAATGGCACAGCCATTGGGTTGTGTTGACCCCGACCGAAGCGTGCGGACCCGACGCGCTTGCCGTACGTGACATCCCCGAAGGTTCCACACCCAAGCTACCTGCGACATGGCCTGGATTCCCGATCTTTCTGGACAGCCCAGGGTTTACACCGCTGTTCGCCGGGCCCGAAATCTCGGTGAACGCAGGCTTCGCCAGCGACGTCGAACTGGAAGGTGTCGCTTACGATGGCGTCACTTCGGCCTTGCGTGTGAACGCAAACATCCATGCTCCCTTGCTGTGCGTCACAGATGTTTTTGACGTCGCATCTGGCGAACTGAGCCTGCCGGGCAAGATTCACTAACATTCGATTGCGCAGCCGCCGAACCCACGGCGGCTGCCTGCTACTGAGGACAAAGAAAATGCAAGCACCAGAGTTAGACGTCACGGAATGGTTCAACACAGACACTCCCCTAACCCTAGATAACCTAAAAGGACGGGTTGTCGTCATTGAGGCCTTTCAAATGCTTTGCCCAGGATGTGTCCTGCACGGTATTCCCTTAGCGCAGTCGATTCAGAGGACGTTTCCTGAAGAGTAGGTAGCCGTAATTGGCCTGCACACCGTGTTCGAGCATCACAACGCTATGACACCGGTGTCTTTGCAAGCTTTCCTGCATGAATATCGCATCACGTTCCCTGTCGGCGTGGACAAACAGGGCGCAGGACCGTTGCCAATCACGATGTCTCGCTTTGGCATGCGCGGCACACCAAGCCTTGCCCTTTTGGATCAGGCGGGGCAGATCGTTGCGCATCACCTTGGTCAGGTTTCGGAACTTCAATTGGGGTCCGAGATTGGCAGTCTTCTGACACAGGAGATCGTGTCGACCAAAGGCGGCACCGTCACCTTCAGTCAATCGCCGGATAGCAGTCATTGATCCTGTACGCGGAGAACTTCTGTTTCGAGCCCAGAGTGGCAAATGCTGCACCTTGCACCAGTAGCTGCGAAGCGTTGATTGCTGACATTGGCGTTGGTCAGGACAGCCCCAAGCTGCCATTTGACCACATCGTCGGTGCAGCAGTGCAGCTTTGCTAACGCGGACATCGGACTTTCTGGCAAACAGTGTCGTGGATGTTCAGATAGTTGAGTTACCAGCCTTCTCGTTAACGATCTCGAGTATCCTGTTTCTTTGGATTTTCCCTGACGGCCCCTTAGGAAGATCAAGCAAGATATGAACTTCATCGGGCGATTTGAAACGACCTAATTGGGCTTCGCAAATCTTGGACAGATCCATGGGCGTCAATTTCGAACCTTCGCGAATTTTAACTGCCGCCTCGACGGTTTCGCCGTAGCTGTGGCAGGGGCGGGCAAAAGCCGCTGCTTCTACAACGTCGGGGTGAGAATAAAGCGCCTCGTCGATCTCGCGCGGGGCAATGTTTTCACCACCTTTGATAATCAACTCCTTCAGTCGACCAGTGACATATACGTAACCGTCCTCATCCATGCGGGCGAGATCACCGGTGCGCAACCAGCCATCGGCGGTAAATGTATCCGCCGTTGCTTCAGGGTTCTTAAGGTATTCCAGCATGGTGTTAGGTCCGCGTATAACCAACTCGCCTTCCGTTTCACGCGACACTGGTTGGCAATGTGCATCGAAAATTGCCGCCTCATTGCCGAAAGCAATACCTGGTGAGCCAATTTTGCGAATGCCCGGTGGCAATGGGTTGGACAATATCTGTGCAGCGGTTTCCGTAAGTCCCATAGTCTCAACGATCGGGATTTGAAACCGGTCTTCAAACGCGCGCTGCACGTCTGGTGCCAGCGCAGAAGATGCAGAACGCCCAAACCGCACGCGCTGGCGGGTTTGGGCGTCTGGCTTGGTGTCAGAGTGCAGCAGGTGGGAAATTATGGTGGGCACGACTGAAAACCAGGTCGCCTCGACTTTACTCAGATTGTTCCAGAAGCGGCTAGCTGAAAATCGGTCACACATGGCCAATGACCCGCCTGACACAAGTGTTCCCATGACTGTCACGCATAGTCCGTTGATATGGTAGATCGGCAAAACGCAAAACCCGCGGTCAACCTCGGACAGCTCGTGCGCAATTGTAGTCGTCCAGCCTCCGGCCAACAGGCTGGAATGCGTGTGAACTACGCCCTTGGGTCGTCCAGTCGTGCCGGAAGTATACATCAACAGCGCATGACTATCGGAAGAGATGCTAAGCAAATTACCGTCGGTATTGGTTGCATCTGCCGCTTGCAGCGGTGTTATCCTGCCAAGGTCGGCTGTTCGCTCGAATAATCCCGTTTGTCCGGGATGTACAAAGCTATAGCGTGCACCACTGTGTTCCAGCGCGTAAGCTACGGCGCTGTCGCCAGCGACAAGGTTAATCATTGTCGCCCGAAATCCTCCGTAGAGAACGCCGAAAAGGACCTCAATCGCTTCTCGGCAATTGGGGTAGAGGATGGCGACGCTTTCTCCCTTTTCCACTCCCATACCCGTTAGCATGACTGCGATGCGGCGGGCAGTTTCGTGCAAGTCACCCCAGCGCAGGTCCGGCGCCCCGTCCGGGAAAACGAATCCGGTTCCCCCTTGGCTTGCTCTCTGGTTCAACCAGTCGCGGACGGTTCCCTTGGGCGGTTCCATCATCGTCCAGCCTCCGACCAATAGACACTGAATATCTCGTCCAGCTCAGGTTCGCGCGGCGATGTATCGCGCACGATTTTAGTGGTTTGGATGAAATGCCGCCAATGCAGGTTGGTGTCGATGGAATTCCCTCCCCAGCTGCCACAGCCCATCGAGAGGGAAAACGGCATGCCGTTAGTGAAGCTGCCACCGGTGGCAAAGGTATGCGCCTGATTTACGATCACCCGACAGGTAGGTAGGTCGCGGCCCAACCCTATCGCGCGCGTGTCGTCACCGGTATGTATGCCAACTGAATGACCTGCCCCCTGATGCGCCAGAATGCGAGCGGCGGTGGCCTTGGCATCTTCGAAATCTGCCGCGCGATAGAGCGCTAAAACCCGGCTGAGCTTTTCTCCGGACAGGGGGTGATCCGGGCCAATACCGTCGGTTTCCACGGCCAGAAATCTGGTCCCCTCCGGCATTTTACCTGCCATCCCCAACGCTTCGAGCATTTTGTCAGCATCCTGCGCAATGACCGATCGGTTGAGATGGCCATCAGGCCAGAGCCGCGCCACGATATCGCTTGCACCGGAAGACGGCACCAACACGCCGCCCTCGGCAGCCATCGCCGCGGCAAAGGCGTCATAGACCGCGTCAACCACAACCAACGCATTCTCAGAAGAGCACGAAGTTGCGTTGTCGAAGCATTTCGAGGCAGCAATCTTGGCCGCTGCTGCCTGCAGATCAGCAGTCTCATCCACAATCACCGTGACGTTACCAGCGCCAACCGCGACTGCAGGGGTGCCACAGGATTGCGCGCGGTGGACATTGTTTTGACTGCCGGTACAGATCACCCGATCAACCGTTTCCATCAACCGTTGTGTCTTGGCCTTTGAGCCGGGGGCCGGGATCATCTGAACCAGATCGCGATCCAATCCCAGTTTGTCGAACTCTGTGTGAATGTACCCGATCAGCATCTCGCAGGATGCCACACCCTTGGGTGAGGGTGCCACCACGATCGCGTTGCCTCCTTTTAGCGCATTGATGATGTTGTTCGCGGGCGTTGCGGCCGGGTTTGTCGACGGCACAACCGCGCCGATCACACCGATAGGGCGCGCGATTTCCGTAAGGCCGGTTGATGGGTCATCGCTGACTATGCCATGGGTCTTTGCATCGGCGATATCGCGCAACAAGCCCAGGGTCTTGCGGTGGTTCTTGGTAATCTTGTCTGGCACATTGCCCAGTCCGGTGGTCTCAACCGCCGTTTCCGCCAGTGCCCGATTGCGGGCCGGTTCCATGATGGCCCATCCCGCTGCAAGTGCCGCTTTGTCATAAAGCGCCTGACTGCCACCAGCTTCGAAAGTCTCCTGAGCCTTACGCGAACGTGCTACGATACGATCTAATTCAGCGATTTCAGGGGAAACCCCATCCAGAGCGTTCATCTTGGTCCTCGATTATTTGTTTGGGGCGGCCTCATGCCGCCCCGAATAGAGTGACCGGATCAGAGACCGGCAAGCAATTCGTTCAGAGTCTGCTGGCGCTGCGCCCACATCTCGATCACTTCGTCGCGTGTCATGATGTGCATGGGCGATCCACCTGCTTCCATCTTCTTGGCAACACGTGAATTTGCGAACATCTCGGGCACGTTGGCGGCCAGTTTCTCGATCACCTCAGGCGGTGTTCCCTTGGGCACCATCACACCCCGGAAATTGACAGACGAGTTATCCACGTCCAGCCCCTGTTCCATCATCGTTGGCACGTCCGGCAGGAACGCGTTGCGTTCCAGGTCTGCAACACCAAGGATTTTGACGTTGCCCGCCTCTTGCGCGCGGAACGCATCGGACAGGTTGTTGATACCACCCATGACTTCACCGGCGATCACGGCTTTCATGGCAGCTGCTCCGCCGCCTTTGGTCGGGATGTAAGCCATCTTGGTTCCCGCAGCCTTGTCGATCTGCAGGGCCGCGATATGGTGGCCCACAAATAGTCCCGCGCCGGATACGGTCAGCTTTCCGGGGTTTTCCTTGGCAAAGGCGACGACATCTTCCATCGAGTTGAATTCACTGTCCGCACCAACCACAAACACAGCCGGATCTGCGCCCCAGTTCGCGATGGGTTCAAAGCTGTCGGTTGAATATTCCACACCACCCTTGATCGACTGGGCGATGAAATGTGGAACGTTATAGGCTGCCAGTGTATAGCCATCCGGATCAACCTGTGTGGCGAACCAGTTCCAGCCAACGCGCCCACCCGCGCCGGGCTTGTTGATGATGGCGATGGGCATCCCCAACGCATCCTCGTTTCCGGCAGTCATGGTGACGATCCGCGCCTGAAAGTCGGTCGCGCCACCCGCGCCATAGCTGACCATCATCATAAGCGGCCGTTCTGGATACTCCTCAGCCACAGCTGCGCCAGTCAGGCTCATGAGGGCTAATGCCGCCCCAGCAATCATTCGTTTCATTTGCGTTTCCTCCCAGATTAGGTTCCGCCACGTCGCTCGCGCGGTCAGAACAGAATTTCCCTTGGTGTGTAGACGTTCAGCAACATGGCAAAGAGCCCGTACATCACCACCACAAAGACCGTCGTGATGATCCCGCGTTTGATCCAGCTTTTGGCCGCGCTGTGCGGAGCGGGATCGTATATCGACAGCAAGATGAAAAAAGCGATGGTTGTTGCGGTGTAGAAACCCAGCGACTTGGCCGCCCAAAAAACGTAGATCAAAGTGATGATCAGACCGGGCAGCATGTTAATGAACATCGCACGGGTCACGCCATTCCCGACCTTCGACAATCCCATCACCGCTTTGCCAAATGTCCAGCCGGCCAGAACCACAAACACGGATGCGATAAGACGCGGGAACAGGAACGCCTCGGCCGGTTGCTGGGTATAGCTGACCCAGGTCACCCAAAGACCAACTGCAAATACAAGACCCGATCCGAATATGTGCTGCGAGCGGTTCATGCCTGCGCCTCCTCTTTGGTGGTGTAGCGATGGTGGCGCAATTCCATCCAAACCGAATACGCGATCGAGGCCAGAACCACAGCGATCAGTAACAGGTTCAATCCACCGGTCATGAAGTACGATGCCTTACCGACGGTGGCATCGGCGATCATCCCACCCTGGATGAAGTTGGCCTCGGCAATCGGCCCAAGGATCAGGCCCAGAACCAGCGGTGCAGCAGAAAAGCCAAAACGCTCCAGAAAAAACATGCCAATGCCGAGACACGCCATAACATAGACATCACCCATCGAACCTTGCACCGAATAGGCACCGAAGACCGACAGGGCCAGAACGATGGCGGCCATAACCGATTGCGGCACCTGTGCGACACGGGCAGCGAGGCCCGCAACATAAAGACCAAAGATGCACATCAGCACTTGTCCGATCAGCATGGAGTTGATGAAAGTCCAGGCGACATCGGGATGGTTGTCGAACAGGTCCGAGCCCGGGAAGATTCCATGGATCAGCAAGCCACCCAATAGAACGGCGGCAGTTGGGCTGCCCGGGATCGAAAGTGTCAGCAGCGGCACCAAGGATGGGCCAACCATAGCGTTATTGGCGGATTCCGCAGCAATCACGCCTTCGGAATGGCCCGTACCGAACTTTTCTTTTTCCGATGAGAATTTCTTGGTTTGGTCATAGGCGACCAACCCGGCGATCTGCCCGCCCACACCCGGGATCAGGCCAATGATCGAACCGGTCAAAGTTCCAATGCTCAATGCCCGTGTTCGGCTGAACAGTTCCCGAAAGGCGGCAAGGATCGAATGGCGCTGAACTTCGATCACTTCTGCACCATCCGTTTGGCGACCCTTGGCAAACATGGTCAGCACTTGCGGGATCGCGAACAGACCGATCAGCGCGGCGATGATGTTGATGCCGCCACCCAATGCGGGATGAAAGATGAAGCGCTGTGCGCCCATGATGTCGTCAAACCCGATGGTGGCCAGCCACAACCCGATACACCCCGACAGCAGGCCTTTGACGACCGATGCGGAATCCAGCGTTCCGATCACCGTCACCCCCAGGATGGCGAGCCAGAATAAATGCGAAGGGCCAAATGCCAGCGCCCATTTGGCCAGAACCGGAGTCAGAAAGATCAACAACAGCACACCAAAGATGCCGCCCACAGCCGAGGCCAAGAAGGACAATTGCAAAGCCCGCGCGCCTTGGCCCTGCTTGGCCATGGTGTGCCCGTCCAACGTTGTTGCGATATTCGCTGGCGCACCGGGAATCTTAAGCAGAATCGCACTAACCGCACCACCGGCCACGGTCGAGGTGTAGGCTGCGCCCAACAAGATCAGCCCCTGAGCTGCCTCCAATTGGAACGTAAACGGTATCAGGAGTGCGACTGCCATTGTGGGCGACAATCCCGGTGTCGCGCCCAGGATCAGCCCGCCAATCGTGCCGCCTAACAGCAGCATAAACGACAGCGGCGTGAACACATCTCCGAAGTAATAAATGAATTCCATCCAGGGCCTCCCAACCCGTTGGTTCACACTTTTACTTTTGTTGACAAATCAGGGTAGGCGATGAAAATAGTATTGCAAATGTTTTCATAAATTCGACCGGATGGGAGAATATTATGGCTAATTTTCAAAAAGGTAAGGTGGATATTGTGGCAGTCGCAAAGGCCGCAAAAGTTTCACCATCCACAGTTTCCCGCACCTTCAATCACCCAGATCTGGTGAACCCTGCGACTCGGAAAAAGATAAACAAGGCGATTCAGAGGTTGGGGTATATCCGTAACCGGGCCGCACAGACGATGCATGGCAAACGGTCGGGAACAATCGGTCTTGTGGTGCCTACAATAAACCACGCCATTTTCGCCGAAGTCATTCAGGCCTTCTCGGATTCGATCGACAAAGCAGGTTTCAGCCTGTTGCTGGCATCGCATGGGTACGACCTTGATCGGGAATACGCGATGGTTCGCAAGCTTCTGGAACATCGGGTGGATGGCGTGGCGCTGGTCGGATTGGAACATTCCGACGCCACCGCACGATTGATCGAACAACAAAAAACACCGGCACTTGCGATTTGGAACTACGCAAAGGATTCCATTCTTCCTTGTGTTGGTGCTGACAACCGGTTGGCCGGGCGCCTTGCGGCAGAGCATCTTCTGGCCTTGGGGCATCAAAACATTGGGCTGATCTTTCCCAAGACTGACGGTAATGACCGCGCGCAGCATCGGCTTTCTGCGGTACATGAAGCGCTGGCTATGAAGGGCGTTTCCGTGCCAGACGAGCATGAATCGGAAGCCCCCTACAGTGTCTCTCAGGCTAAGCAGGCAGCCATAACTCTGTTGACGAAACAAACTCGCCCTTCAGCACTGCTTTGCGGAAATGACGTTATCGCGCAAGGCGCATTGTTTGCGGCCCAGAACCTTGGTTTGAAAGTTCCTGACAACCTGTCAATTATCGGAATCGGAGATTTCAAAGGGTCTGCAGATGTCGAGCCGGGTCTCACTACAATTCGTATCCCGGCCGAAACCATCGGAAGTCTCGCGGGCGAAAAGTTCACCGAATACATCACCTCAGACGAACCAGCACCTTTCAGAATCTGTTGTGCGCTGGATTGCATCGTGAGAGGAACAACACGCCAGGCATCGATTTCTTAGGGTCAGGATGCATTGATTTCGGCAGCGCTGCGTGATTCACGAGCTGGAAAACGGAGCGGTGATATGAGCGACCTTTTCTGGCTGAACG
>NZ_JBQGAV010000012.1:0-82252 GCF_056543005.1 Ruegeria sp. A5 | reverse complement strand
GCGACCCGCTATGACCGATGCCCCAAGGTCTTTCTATCGACCATCGCTCTCGCGGCTGTCGTCATCTATTGGTTATGAATCCTGACCCTAATACTTGATCCTTGCTCCTGCAGATTCCGCTCGCATATTCGGGACATTTGTTGTTGTTGGAACGGTGCAAATTTCCATTCGGATCGTTAGCGGGTGGAGCAAGCTCAAAGAACCGCTTCATCTCCACCCATTAAGATCAAATCATCGCGTCTTCATTCACTACATCAGCGAAGGACTTGAAGAATTTTCCAGCGAGCTTCTTGGCTGTACTCTGGATCAAACGACTGCCGAGCTGAGCCAGTTTTCCGCCAATCTCGGCCTTGGCTTCATAGCGCAGGATCGTTTTGTCGCCGTCTGCACTCAGCGTCACATCTGCACCACCCTTTGCATGACCAGCGGTACCACCATTGCCCTGACCAGACAGCGAGAATGCATCAGGGGCGCCAGTCTGGTCCAGGGTGACATTGCCTCCGAACCGCGCCTTGACAGGCCCTACTTTAAGCAAGACCTTGGCCTCCAGTTCAGTATCAGAATGCTTGATTAGTTCTTCACAACCCGGGATGCATTGTTTCAACACCTCGGGATCATTCAGTGCCGCATAGACGCGATCTTTCGGGGCGTTGATGATGATTTCGTCCTTCAGTTCCATAGTCTAGTCCTTCTTAGCAACAGGGAAATCTTATGTTGTCTGCTTGTTCAGTGGTCATTTCGGGCGATTTAAGACGCCTGCGCATCCAGATCAGAAGTCGGCTCATGAGATCGGCTCCTTCGCGGTTTCCAAATGGGTCGCATAGTCATCCGGGGTATCGACATCGGTGTAGAACCCTGGCGATGGCAGCGTAGCGGCTTGTACATGTTCGGGATGATCGCGCGTGAAGCCCAAGCAGCCGGGGCGTGCGGGGTTTTCCAGCAATCGCCGGCGCAATAGCTGCGGGATAGTAATTGGATTGCCTCGTGCGCCGTTATGGACAGGTATCGTCACTTTAGTCGCATCACCTGCAACGTGAGCGGCAATCAGATCTTGCAGATCCTGAGTGGTCAATAGCGGCTGATCACCCAAGCCGATCAGAAGCAGATGGGCGTCAGGTGCACAATGCAATCCCGTGGCGACCGAGCTCTGCTGGCCGCTGGTGAAGTTTGCATTGTGAACCAACGAAACAGCTAGCCCTGATAATGCCCGGCGCACGGCGCTCGCCTCATGTCCTGTTACCACCGTCAGGTCAGTATCAATGGCGCCTAAGTAAGGCATGGCTACACGGCGGATCATGGGTGCGCCGTCTATTGGTAACAGCAGCTTGTTTTGCGCCCCCATGCGACGGGAAAGACCGGCGGCCAGAAGGATCGCGGCAACATCAGCCATCGGCAAGCCCCACAGTCTGCCGTCTGACACGGACTAACTGCGCAAGGATCGACAGCGCTATTTCCTCGGGCGTGACCGCCCCCAGGTCCAGACCCGCCGGGGCGTGGACGGTGTTGATGGCCTCGGGCGTTATGCCGGCGGTCTTTAGTTTTTCAGCCAGTGTCGCGAATTTCCGAGCGCTTCCGACGAAGGCAACGTAGTCGGGTAAATCTGTCAGTACGGATTTGAGCGCGTCCAGATCTCCTTGGCCTTGCGTCGCAATGACAACGAAGCGTCGTCGATTGCACGTCGTATCAGCCGACGAGGTGCCAGAAACCGACCAGTGGAATTGCGGTGCCAGGGAACTAAGCGCTTGGGCCACAGGGGATGCGCCAAGCACGACAAGTTCAGGCATTGGCAAACAGGGCTCGATAAAAATGTCGACGGTGCCTTTTGACGGGCAACCATTGCGCGCAAAGCGCGTCCCGTCGATCTCATCCCCCGCTATCACGCCCATTTCTTCCAGGAGTTCCTCGGGCGCGACAGAAACCAGTTGCGGCTGACCGGCGCGCAAAGCCTCTACCGCAGCGCGTTTGACCGCACCACGCGTGCATCCGCCACCAAGCCATCCATGCAGGATTGTCCCGTCCGCGCTGAGCAGCGCTTTAGCACCCGGCTTGGCCGCCGTCGCCCCCGCAGTGCGCACGATTGTCGCGAAGGCGAATGGTTCTTGCCGGTCACGCAGGTCTTGTGCCGCATCGGCAAGGTCCGTGTCTAAGATCTCTGCCGGACTCATAGCGTCACCAATTTTGGTTCCAGGGCGGCAAAATCGGCAAGGGTGTTGGCCGGTTGAAAAAGGTCGAGATAAGGCAAGGCCGCAGCCATTCCGCCAGCTACGGGCGCGTAGTCGCTCCAGCCCTTCAATGGATTGAGCCAGATGATCTTACAGCCGCGTTTTCTCAGCTTCTCAAGCGCTGCTGCCAGGATTGCGGGTGGCTCGGTATCATAGCCGTCCGACAGGATCACTACGACAGACCGGCCATCTACAAAGCGCCGCGCATAGGTATCGGCAAAGCGTTGCAACGATGGCCCGATCTTTGATCCACCGCCGAAGCCATCTGCCATCAGCGACATCCGACCAATTGCTCGCAGTGCGTCTTTGTCGCGCAATGCTTCAGTGATGCGAACCAGCCGTGTGTGAAAAAGATAAGCGTCGGCATCTTTGTCAGCGCGCATCAGCCCAGCGAGAAAAGCAAGGAAAACTTGTGCATAGACGCTCATCGATCCCGATACATCGCAAAGCGCTACGATTTTGCGGCTGCGATCTGGGCGAGACTTGCGCAAGAGCTGCAGAGGTTCCCCTCCTGTCGCAAGGCTCAGGCGAATGGTCTTGCGAAAATGCAGGCGGTCGCCTTTGCGGGCGGCGATCCGACGGCGCGAACGTCGGTCGCGCAAAGCGGCACCGATGCGACGCGCAACTGCTTCGGCCTCTGCGATATCATCCGCGCGGACCAGATCACGCAGATCGCGGCGGCTGAGATTGCGTTGCTGAGTTGCGATAAGTTTACCGGTGCCGTCGCTGTCGGCCTCGCCGTCACCGGAATCAGGAGCGATGGCGCTGCCCGATGCGCCCATATCCTGACCCTTGGCTTGACGAGAGGAATGCACGTCATCGCTGAGCGCAGACTGCGCTTTGGGCACGGCCCTTTGCTTCACCCGACCGGAATCCATCCAAAAACTATCGAAGAGGCTGTCGAACCGTTCGGCCTCATCCTTGCATCCTGTGCAGATGGCCCGTAACGCGCGACGGCTTTCATTCGGGACAGCGGCATTGACCTCGCCGAGGGCAAGCAAGGCAAGCTCTGCCTCTGCCACACCTAGGCGCAGGCCGTTCTGGCGCAAATGCGCAATGAACCCGGCGACACGGGCCGCTGGCCCCGGATCACGCGCCGCAAATTTGGAAACCCGGCTCATGCGGCCTTCCCCGCGATACGGGCCGCGACTTCGGCGGTGATCTGTGCCTGATCGCTTTGAGTTTTCAGCAGCGTGGTTAAGGTGGAGTGCAACACGGTTGGATCGTTGGTCAGATCCGCAATCCCAAGTCCCATCAAGGCGGCAGCAAAATCGAGCATCTCAGCGATGCCGGGTGTCTTTTCCAGTTCCTCCTCGCGAAGCTTTTGTACAAAGCCTACGACTTGCGCGCCAAGACGCGCCTCAATCGCAGGGCAGCGGGCTTTGAGGATTGCAAGTTCTGTCTGTCGGTCCGGATAATCGACATAGGTGTAAAGGCAGCGACGACGCAGTGCATCGGATAGATCGCGTGTGCCGTTTGATGTCAGGATCACGATCGGCTTACTAGAGGCCGTGATGGTGCCGAGTTCTGGCACAGTCACTTGATAGTCGGCCAGAACTTCCAGCAAGTAGGCTTCGAATTCCACATCAGCGCGGTCAATTTCGTCAATCAACAAAACAGGCGGCGTGTCCTGGGTAATGGCGGCCAATAGAGGGCGTTCCAACAGGAAATCACGGGAAAAAATACGCTCTTCAACGCTTTTGCCCGTCTCACCATCTTCGGCGGCGGCGCGGATCGTCAGCAATTGCCGCTGGTAGTTCCATTCGTAGATGGCCTGAGCGGCGTCAAGCCCCTCATAGCATTGCAGTCGGAGCAACTTAGTGTCGCGCGCATCGCTCAGGGTGCGCGCAACCTCTGTCTTACCTACGCCTGCGGCGCCCTCCAGAAGAAGAGGCCGCTCCAACGTCAGCGCCAGATGGAGAGCAACTGCTAGGTCGTCGGATGCGACATAGCCCTGCCCTTCAAGAGCGGATTGTAAATCGGTCCAGGTCATGTGTGTCTCCGGGCAGAGCGGAACGTCTCCGCCCTGCCTTTCGCCTTTAGCCGTGCAGGCCAAGCTCATTGGCGGTCTTCCAGATCCGCCAGTGATCATGTGGCATGTTGGTATGCCGCAGACCAAAGGCCCGAAACGCATCTTGCACCGCGTTGGAGAAGCATGGCACCCCGCCCACATGCGGACTTTCGCCCACGCCCTTCGCACCGATGGGATGATGTGGCGACGGCGTGACGGTGTAGTCGGTCTCGTAGTTCGGAACCTCCCATGCGGTCGGCAGGAAGAAATCCATCAGCGTGCCCGTCTTCACGTTGCCCTGATCGTCATAGGCGATTTCCTGGCCCAAAGCGACGGCGAGTGCTTCGGTCAGGCCGCCATGAACCTGTCCTTCGATGATCATCGGGTTGATCCGGGTACCGCAATCGTCCAGAGCGTAGAAGCGGCGGATGTCTGGCACGCCTGTATCCACATCAATATCCATCACGCAAACATAGGCACCGAACGGATAAGTCATGTTTGGCGGGTCATAGTAGCTGACCGCTTCAAGCCCTGGCTCAATCCCTGGAATGGCCTGATTGTAGGCGGCGAATGCGATTTCTTTCATGGTCTTGAACCGCTCGGGCGCTCCTTTGACCACGAAACGGTCGACGTCGAACTCGACGTCATCGTCATGCACTTCCAACAGATAGGCCGCGATCATTTGCGCCTTGGCGCGGATCTTGCGGCCAGCCATGGCCGTAGCCGCCCCGGCAACCGGGGTCGAGCGCGAGCCGTAGGTGCCCAGACCATAGGGCGCGGTATCGGTGTCGCCCTCTTCGATGGTGATGTTATCGGCAGGTAATCCGATCTCGGAGGCCAGTATCTGTGCGAATGTCGTCGCGTGGCCTTGCCCCTGCGAAATCGTTCCAAGCCGTGCAATTGCAGAGCCCGTGGGATGGATGCGAATTTCGCAGCTATCGAACATGCCGAGACCCAGGATATCGCAATTCTTCACTGGTCCGGCACCCACGATCTCAGTGAAGAAACTGAGACCGATTCCCATGAGCTTGCGCGTTTCGCCCCGTTTGAACGCCTCTACACGCTCGGCCTGTTCCTTGCGCAATCCCTCGTAGTCGACGGTGCTGAGCGCTTTGTCCCAGGCAGTGTGATAATCGCCAGAGTCATATTCCCAGCCAAGCGCAGCCTGATAGGGGAATTGCTCTTTCTTGATGAAGTTGATCCGGCGCAAATCTGCCGCGTCCATGTTCAACTCGATCGCCAGCACCTCGATCATCCGTTCGATGAAATAAACCGCCTCTGTCACGCGGAAGGAACAACGGTAGCTGACCCCGCCCGGCGCTTTGTTGGTGTAGACGCCATCAACCTCAAGGAATGCAGTCGGGATGTCGTAAGATCCGGTGCAGATATTCATGAAACCCGCCGGGAATTTGGTTGGGTCGGCGCAGGCGTCAAATCCACCATGGTCCGCTGTCACATGGCAATGCAACCCGGTGATCTTGCCGTCCTTGGTGGCAGAAATGCGGCCCTTCATCCAATAGTCGCGGGCAAAGGCGGTGGTCATCAGATTGTCCATCCGGTCTTCGATCCACTTTACCGGCTTGCCGGTGACGATGGAGGCGACGACCGAACACACATAGCCCGGATAGGCCCCAACCTTATTTCCAAACCCGCCGCCAATATCGGGAGAGATCACACGGATATTGTGTTCCTCGATCCCGGAAATCAGGCTGACCACAGTGCGGATAGCATGAGGCGCCTGGAACGTGCCCCAAAGAGTCAGCTTGCCATTGACCTTGTCCATTGAGGCGACACAGCCGCAGGTTTCCAGTGGGCATGGGTGCGTACGGTGGTAATACATGGTCTCTTCGGCAACGACCTCGGCATTGTCGATTGTCTCGAATGTTGGACCCTTGTCGCCCGCTTCCCACGTGAAGATGTGGTTGTGATGCTTTCGAGGACCATGTGCTCCATCGATTGGTTTGCCATCCTCGCCCACGGTGTCTTCACGCAGAACTATCTCTGATTCCATCGCCTTGAACGGATCGACCAGAACCTCAAGCTCTTCGTATTCGACTTCGACGGCCTCGATTCCATCTGCCGCCGCATAGCGGTCTTCGGCCACCACAAACGCCACTTCCTGGCCTTGAAACAGAACCTTGCCATCGGCCAGAACCATTTGCTTGTCGCCGGCCAGCGTCGGCATCCAATGGAGGCCGAGCGGTTCAAGGTCCTTGGCGGTCAGCACAGCGAGAACGCCGGGCACTTCAAGTGCTGCCGCCGTATCGATGTTGGTGATCCGTGCGTGAGCGTAGGGAGAGCGGACGAAATCTCCAAAGAGCATCCCGTCAAGCTTCACGTCATCGACGTAGTTGCCCTTGCCTTGAGTAAAGCGGGCATCTTCCACCCTTTTGCGCGAACAGCCCATGCCCTTGAGGTTCGCGGTGCGTTCCTCACGATCTGGTGTCATGTCATTCATTGGGCCGCCTCCTTGGCTGCATTCATCTCGGCCGCTGCGGCTTTGATGGACTTCACGATGTTCTGATACCCGGTACAGCGGCAGATATTACCTGCCATGCCAAAACGGATCTCTTCCTCGGACGGGTTCGGGTTCTCTTCGAGCAACTTTGCCGCACGTGTGATCATGCCCGGTGTGCAGTAACCGCATTGCAGCCCGTGATGTTCCTTAAACGCCTCTTGCAGCGGGTGCAGCGCGTCAGGCCCACCGATGCCTTCGATGGTTGTGATATCCTTGCCATCGGCCTGAGCCACGAACATGGTGCAGGACTTGACTGATTTGCCATCAATGGTGACGGTGCAAGCGCCACAATGGGAAGTCTCGCAGCCAATATGCGGGCCGGTGATGTTGAGCCGCTCGCGCAGCGTGTAGATGAGAAGTTCGCGTGGCTCGGCAAGGAATTCCTCTTCCTTGCCGTTCACCGTGATCTTGTAGTGTTGTTTCTTTGACATCGGACGATCTCCTCACGCACGCGACCAGGCGCGCTCAATGGCGCGGGTTAGAATGATACCTGCCACGTGTTTCTTGAAAGCGACGGGGCCGCGGTTGTCCTCGGTGGGGTCAATATCACCGAGCATGGCGGCCACAGCGGTCTTAATGGCATTTGCATCGACGCCGGTGCCAACCAGAGCGGCCCCAGCCGCCTCGGAAAAGACCGGTGTGTCGCTCAGATTGGTCATTGCAATCGAGGCGGAGGCACAGGTGCCACCTTCTTTCACGATCTGGACTGCAGCAGCAGCGGTAGCATAATCACCAATCTTGCGCTTTTGTTTTTCATAGGCGTAACCGCCATGCGGCGTTGGGATGGTGACTGCAGTCAAAACTTCTTCGTCTTCCCGAGCGGTCATGTAGGCGGCTTCGTAAAACTCGCGGGCAGCGATTTCGCGTTCCCCGTCAGGACCCTCGACAGTGAAACGCGCATCCAGGCACTGCATCAGGCCGGGCATGTCATTGCCGGGGTCGCCATTGGCCACGTTGCCACCAACTGTACCCATGTATCGGACTTGCGGGTCTGCGATCTGAAGGGCAGCTTCGCGCAGAATCGGAGCGGCGTCAGCCAGTGCGTCGTGATCAATAATCGCGTGCTGGGTGACCATCGCACCGATGCGAATACTGTCACCTCCGATCTCGATATCAGACATGCCGCCAACATCCTGAAGATCGATCAGATGCGGCACATCCGCCATCCGCAGCTTCATCATCGGAATCAGGCTGTGCCCACCGGCCATGACGCGGGCATCATCGCCATGCTCTTCCAGGATCGACAGCACACCGGCCATGTCCTTGGGTCTGTAGTATTCGAATGCCGCTGGAATCATCGGCTCTCCTCCCTTCAAGCAAATGTTCTGGCTGAAAGGATCACTGCATGCGCTTGGATGGCGACGCTTCAGTAAATCAACAAAAAACAGGTATTTTGCACGAAATGCGCCCTAGGTCGCACGAATTGCGCCGACCTGCGATGCAAGCGCATCCTGAACCGTCTTGAGTTTGGATCGACTGACCGGCGCGGGTGGCAAACCATCCCCGTCGAACAGGCATCGACCCTTATCTTTGGTACGCTCAAACCGCGCCACGCGCTGAGGATTGACAAGGTAGCTGCGGTGGGTCTGGAGAAATCCGGTGGGCACCAATCGCTTGGCGGCCTCGGTCACTGGCCAGACACAAAACAACCGATCCGTTTCGGTGTAAACTTGGGTGTAGTGCCCATCCGCGCGCAAAAACAGAACATCTTCGGCAGAGATGAAGACCTTTCCACCATCCCGTTCGCAAGGAATTTGCAGCAATGGTTTTACATCCACGGTCGCTTCTGTTGGCTCCGGGTCTTTCCTCGAAGGTCCTGGCAGGTAGGTCACGCTGACCCACAAGCAAGCACCAAATATGATGAAACTGAACAGGATTACGCCAATGGCCAGCGTCTCATTGCTCATCAACGGGCCAAACTCAACCCCACTTGGCACCGCGACGAAACGGGTGCTCGCCAGAGCAAGAAAATGAACGGTGCAAACCGCCGCTGCAAAACACAAAGTGCCCAGCAAAATGTTTCTGTTTGTTCGCTGCCCGTAGGCAATCGCGAAAGCCAGCATACAAAGCGCTATTGCAGCAATCGAGGACAAGATGACGCCACTGGGCGTATACACTGCCCGGCAAAGCTCCAAGCCAGCCATGCCAATATAGTGCATCGCCAAGATGCCCAACCCAACAACGCCTCCTGCCATCGCAATCGTGGCGCGGTTGCGTTCGGTGAAATGCAACAGAATAAGCGCAGCTCCGACGAGCAGGATCGCGACAAGCGCAGACACAAGTGTGATTGCAGCGTCGTAATAGAACAGGATCGGCATCTGAAGCCCGAGCATGGCCACGAAGTGCATGGCCCAGATTCCACCGCCAAGCGAAACAGCCGCAAGAGCCACCGAGGCCTTCTTTTCAAAGACCGGCTTCGTCGAAAGATCTCGCGTCATCGACAATCCTGTAAACCCTGCCACGAAGGCAACAATGCAGGACATGGCGACGAGGAAACTGTTGTGGCTGACGTCGAGAAACTCCATTGTCGCAAATTGGCTAAAAAGTATGCGTTTGGCAAATGGATCAACGATGTCGGACGTTCAAAGAGCGGTTACACATTAGGCGATGCCCAGCTCCGAAGCATTCGTGCCGAGGTGGCTAGCACGCTGCTATTCGGCGGCTTTGAGGCCAAATCCGCCGTTCACATTGATTGGGTGAAAACCACAATTTAAGGCTAATGAAGGTCTGCTCGGCCCCTCCCGCCGTCATCATTTGATGTTTAATTTGTGACTTCCAAAAGCTGTTGGGTGGAATGGCTAGAGATGCCTTTAGACCGCTTTATAAACTTGCCAGTCTTCGGATAAGCCCTTCAGTTCTTTTGTTCCAAGACTTTCGAAGTCCAGACCGGACCCAGCCACCAGATTTTTTACTGTTCTGGAAACGACGATGTCGCCGCCTCTGCCCAATTCTGAGATACGCGCTGCAATGTTAACGGCAATTCCGCGCACATAATGCAAAGAAACTTCGACTTCGCCTGTGTGAACCCCTATGCGAACTTCCAGATTCAGCTTGGAAATGGCATCGCCAATCGCCTTGCCACGATGGATCGCCTGGCCGGGTCCGTCAAACGTAGCGAGAAAGCCATCGCCATATACTTGGTAGGCAATGTGCACCTCATCACTGTGCCTCCTTAGGACAACCCTATTGGCAAAGAAAGGCTATGAGGCACGCTTGGTTCAATCAATATCTTTTCAATCAGCAGTGAAGGCCAGAAGGCCAGCCCGTTAACCGATGGTTCGATCCTTATAGCAATCGATTATCCACAATAGTGCTTATGGTTTCGCTTTTTGTGCTAGCGTTGGGCAGTTGCGAGCACGCACGTTTGAGTATGCTGACGAAAGTGGGAGTATGGAGATGCTGGTTGACCGATATGGACTGACGCTGACGACCAGCCTGCCAGAGGCGCGGGACGCCTATGTCGCGGGGCTTGATCACATCCTTGCAGCAACGTTTGGTGCAAGCGAAGCTTTTTCCGCCGCCATCACGGCCGATCCCGGCTTCGCCCTCGGTCACGTTGGGCTTGCTCGAGCTCGAATGTATGAAAACGATATGTCTGGCGCTCAAGAGTCAATGGCGTCGGCCCGCGCCTGCGCATCTGGGTTGACTGAGCGCGAGGAGGGTCATCTTGCGGTATTCGATCTCTTGCTTCAGGGACGTGTTTCACAGGCACGAAGCGCAGTTCTGAAGCACGCTGCTCATCACCCCCGCGATGTCCTTGTCGCGCAGATCTGTACCAACATTTTTGGTTTGATTGGGACATCGGGTGAGCCTGGTCGGGAAAGTACGCAACTTGCCTACACGACCAAATTATTTGATGCCTTGGGCGAAGACTGGTGGGTTATGAGCGTACACGGTCAGGCGCTGTGCGAAGTTGGGCGGCTTGATGAGGCCATGTCCATGATGGACGGCTCGCTCGCTTTGAACAACGCCAATGCAAACGCGTCACACTTCAAAGCGCACACGCTCTACGAGCAAGGTTATGGAGAGGCCGGTCGCGCATACCTTGCCGACTGGATCGCGGATTATGATGTGCGCTCGGTATTGCACGGCCACTTAAGTTGGCATCGCGCTCTGTGGGCCTTGGAGCAAGGGGATGAGGCTGAGCTATGGACGATTTACGAGGGAGCTATCGCACCCGCAGCGTCCTATTCGTTGCCGATAAATATTCTAACCGATGCTGCTGCACTTTTGCACCGCACTGAAATTGCAGGTCTAACAGTTGCGCCCAAACTTTGGCGCGACCTGAGCGAATACGCATCACGGTTTTTTCCAAACCCAGGCATGAGTTTTGCGGACATACATGGCGCGCTGGCTCATGCAATGGCAGGGGAAGGTGAACGCCTTGCGGTTCTGACCGAAACAAGCTTGGGTTTTGCGGCAGATCTTGTTCGCCCGGTGGCACGTGCTTGGGGTGCGATTGCGCGACAAGATTGGACGGATGCGCTGCAACAGCTGACTCCGGTCATGGCAGATCACGCTCGTCTGGGTGGCAGCCGCGCACAGCGTGACCTTTTGGAGCTGACTTACCTGAATCTGCTATTGAAATCCGGCCATATTCAAGAAGCTCATCGAACGATTACAGCGCGACGCCCGATCTTCAGTCATACTGCGCCCGTTGCAGGCTTTGTCTGAGTTCACAAAGCTCTAGTTTATCAGCTCTTCTTACCCCTCCTTTAGCTAGGCTGCGCACGACCGGAATGGACTGGTTACTTCCTGATTACAAATCCCGTATCACGCCATTTATGGTATGCAAGCCTGATCAATCGCTCTGCAACCTGGTCGTAATTTCTGACAGGCGAGACCAGGATTGTAAGGTGACGGGCAAAGCAAGTGCGGCTTCCGCAAACTCCCACGAATAGCTGATAATCGAAAATATCATGCCCGGTGTCGCATCCAGGTTTTGGGTCGCGAACCACAGGTTGAATAGGAGCAGACCTATTAACAGAATGAAGATTGCGCCATACAGAACGGCTTCGGTATCCGAGAGCTTTACTTCGAACCGGCGCAGTTTACTCAGGTGGACGAATACCGGACGGTCACGTCGTTGTTCCAGAACACTGACCTGATGCTCCATTTGCTCATTCAGCGCACGGTTCCATTGCCAAAACGTCGAATGAAACAGAGCGTATACAGATATCATTCCGACAAGAACCCCACAGGCAGACAGGGCCAGAACTGGCGAGAAGTAAAACAGCAAAATTGCTGATACGACGAACTGCACCACCCCCGCGATTGCCGAGGGCAGGATCTCTTCAAGAAAGTCGGCCAGTTCGCGCCCCATCCCGATCCGGGCGTTCAGCGACGAAATTGGAAGATTTGAAAACCGCGCGGCAAGCGCCTTGCCCAATTCGACACGGATCATACCGTAGACACGTGTATCGTAAATCCGCCGGATCACGCTGATCATAGTGAGGGCAACCATGAGCGCACCTAACTGCACAAAGGGCTCAAAATCTTCGCTCAGCAATCCATCTATGGCGAAGCCGACGAACAGCGGAATCAGAACCGTCAGGGCAGTTTCAGCCAGGATCAGGAACCACGTAATCCCTACGCGCCAGCGGAACACACTCAGAAGCGTGCCGATTGTCAGTTTTCGATCTGTCAGCATGGCGAATTACTGATCATAGTGAATGCGAACACGCACATCGCCCGGCCAGACCGAGGCAGCCTTGAAATCCGGCTCGTCCTGAGGGTCTGAGGCACCTGTTGAACCCAGCCCCTCCAACAGTTTTGTCTCAGTCATGTTCAGGTCATCGTCCTTGTTTTCGTCATGAAACAACAGCACAGCGTATGGGCCCGCGTTCAGGTCAGAAAACTCATGGCTGACGCTGCCTTTACGTGACGGAATCTGGGCGTAGTCAATGGCGCTCCAGACATCCAAACTGTCAAAGGCGCGCGCGTTATCGAATACAAGGATCACGATGTTGCCCTTGGCGTTGCGGATGCCGTCCACAGTCACATTCAGACCCTCGGCGGAGGCCGGAGTCGCAAGCGTTACCACGGCGAATGCAGGGGCTAAAAGGTTCCGTATCATGGCTTTGTCCTTTCTTCAGAAGGCTGCGGAAGGGGTGACTTGAAAATGGCAATGACATCCTCGGTGATGGCGATCAGTACCGGCACCAGCAGCAGCATGAGGGCTGTGCCAAAGAGTTCTCCAAAAGCTAAAGAGATTGCCGCAGGGATCAGATACTGCGCTTGCTCAGAGGTTTCGGTCAGCAAAGGCAGCAGACCAATCACTGTAGTTGCGGTGGTCAGAAAGATCGCCTTGAAACGTCCAATGCCTGCGCTTCTCAGCGCCAGATTCACGGGCTGACCTTCCTCTCGCGCCTGATTGTAGCGGGTGATCATGACCAGACTGTCGTTCACAATCACACCGGTCAGAGCAAGCATGCCGAAGAACGAAAACAGCGACAGCGAGACACCCATGATCAGGTGCCCGACGGCGGCTGCGATAAAGCCGAATGGCACGATGGCCAGAATGACGAAAGGCTGCCAATAGCTTTTCAACGGCACGGCCATCAGCACATAGATCAGAACGGCTGCCAGCAACAGCGCGCGCTTCAGGCCATCGCTTATATCGGCCATTTCTTCCAGTTCACCGGCCGGCAGGACGGTTACGCTGGGATATTTGGCACGGAGTTTCGGGACCAGCTGCTCGAACACCGCCTGCCCCACCTCTTCGGGAGCAACAAGGTCGCGGTCGATGGACGCTGCTACGATGTTCATGCGCTTGCCGTCACGGCGATCGATAGTGCCAGAGGCATAGGTGCCCTCGATTTCGGCGACGGTCTCAAGCGGCACCCAAGCGCCGGATGCGCTGCGCAACCGGGTCTGCACCAGATCCGCCAACGTATCGCGGTTTTCACGCGCGTTCTGTACGACTACGCGGACTTCGGACCCATCGCGTCTGACCTTGGTCACCTCGGCCCCGCCGAACCCATAGCCAATCTGTCTGGCCAGAGCCTCGGCGTTAAAACCAAGGTGCCGCGCGTCCGGGCGCAGGCGGAGTTTCAGTTCAGGTTGGCCGCCCACCAACCCATCCCTTACATTTGCCACGCCCTCGATGTTCGACAGGAAACCTTTCATTTCGGCGCTGGCTTGCTGCAGAAGGTCTTCGTCTTTTGACGCCAACCGGATTCGGAACCCTCCGGCAAGCGTTTCCGATCCGGTGAACTCCAACTCGGTGGCACCCTCGACCGCACCGACCCGGTCGCGCCATTCGCGGACCACGGAAAGGATCGGGACATTCGGACGCTCAGCTACCGGGATCATTTCAGCGAAAATTTGGGCATTTCCAGCGCTGTTGATGATGGTGAATACTGTCTGAACGGGTGGAGCAGACATACTCGCCTCTTCTGTAAGCTCGACGTTCAGCTCGTTCAACACGGCTTCGATCCGATTCACGTTCGTGCGGGTCAGTGCAAAGGGGGCGCGGGCATCCATTTCCAGGTTCATCGTGATGACCTGACCGGGCACCTCGGGAAAGAACACCGTCCTGACCTTGCCCTTGTACATCAGGCCAAGCCCCAGCGTTGCGGCGGCAATGAACAAGATCAGCACAGCGTAGCGCTGACGCACCGCCGCGACGAGCAAAGGCTGGTAGATGCAATCCCGCACCCAGTACAACCCGCCCTGCGCAGAATCCTGTACCCGCCCCCACAAGCGGGTCGGCAAGTATCGACGCTCTTGCCGCATCGAAACCTGCGCCAGATGGGCGGGCAGGATGAATTTGCTTTCGATAAGCGAAAAGATCAGCGTCAGGATCACGATGCCCGCGAACCCGGCAAGTACCTTGCCCAGCGGATTGTCGATCAACAGCATCGGGAAAAAGGCTGCGATTGTGGTCAGCACGCCAAAAACGGTCGCAACAGCCACGCGATGTACGCCGCGTTCCGTGTCCCTAATCGGGTCCTTCCCCTTGCGGCGTTCTTCAAAAACGCTTTCGCCGACTACAACGGCATCATCGACCAGAATTCCCAAGGCAATGATCAGACCAAAAGTCGTGACATCGTTCAGCGAATAGTCCACCCATTTCGAGCCCGAGACAGCAAGCGCCCCCATGACCGAAACGGGAATGCCCATGGCAACCCAGAAGGCCAAACGCACGTTCAGGAAAATCGACAGCATCAGGGTCACAAGGATCAAACCCTGCACCCCGTTTGAGCGCAACAGCGCCAGACGGTCCGAGATGTAGCCAGCGCTATCACCCCAAACCTCGACCTGTACCTGCGACGGCAGCTGTCGGCTGAACTCGTCAACCGTGCTGCGCACGACATCACTGATCTCCAGCAGGTTTTCCTTCTGCCCGACCAGAACCTCCATCCCTACGGTTGGTTTGCCGTTCAGGCGAAACAGGTACTCGCCGTCCTGAAACCCGTCTTCGATTTTGGCAATATCGCCCAAAGGCACATAGGACCCGTCGTCACGTTCGATGATCGGCAGAGCTGCGTATTCCGGCACGTATTTCGCCCTGTCATCGGCCCGCAGATAAATCGTACCGCCATCAGTCCTCAGACGACCTGCCTGAAAGGCCAGCGAATTCCCTTCGATGGCGCGGGTCACATCCGAAACCGTCAACCCATAGTGGCGCAGCAACGCCGGGTCGATTTCGATGCGCAATTCCCGCGGTATCAGGCCCCAGATTTGCAACCGCGACAATTCCGGTTGCGCCAGCAACTCTTCTTTCAGGCGTTGCGCCAAGCTCTGTAATGTGGCGGGGTCTGTTTCTCCGAACAAGTTCAGATACAGCGCCGGGAAATCGAAACCCGAGGCTTCGATCACGGGTCGGCGCGCAGTATCAGGCAGATCAGTCAAGCCGTCGATCCGAATACGGACACGATCCAGGACGGCTTGTAGTTTCTGGCCACCTGCGCGGCGGACAGTCACGACACTTAGGTCATTCTGGGATTGTGAGATCACACTACGCACGCCTTCCAAACCTTCGAGGGCCTGCTCAACTTTCTGGGTCACCAATTCATCAACCTGTTCGGCTGTGGCGTCCGGAAACTCGATCGCGATTGTAACACTTTCCGGCGGAATGCGGGGGAAGCCTTCGATCCGAATGTTCAGCAGCATTTGCACCCCAAGAAATAGGATCAGCGCCATCATCAAATTGGCAGCGACCGGATTTCGAATAAACCAGTAAGTCAGAGCGTGCATGGCTCAGCCCCCATCTGATTGCGGCGTCACCCGCTGACCCGGTAGAAACGAGGCCAAAGGTGTTTTGGCCACGCGCCACGGGCCGGTCCCTTCGGGAGCCGATACCGTCACTGTACTTTCGCTGCGGAACAGGATGTTCGGGCTAAGCCTCTGCAATTGGTCCTTATCGTCTACAAGCCAAATGTATCCCGCACGGGTCAGGACGCTTTCGGGTAGGGTTAATGTGTCCGAGATCCGGCGTCCGGGAATGTGAACCTGCAGGAAGTCTCCGGCGAGTATGCGTTCATCGGGCTTTGTGACATCCAGAAAGACCCGCACCTGCCGTGTGTCTTGATCCAGAAACCCTCCTCCACGCCGGACTTGAGCCCGCCCCAACGCTCCGCCCGAGCGCTGTGTCAGATCAGCAGTGGCGCCAGAGATCGGATGATCCAACAACGCCCAGTCCGCCTGACTAAACTCGGCGACCAGTTCGAATTGCTGGTCGTCCGAAAGGTGTATCAGGGCATCGCCTGGGTTGACCGTCTGGCCCAGGCTGGCAAAGCGATGGGTTACAAATCCCGAAAAAGGGGCGACAACCTCCGCGTCCTTCAATTCATTTCGCGCCGCATTCAGCCGTGCCTGCGCAGCTGCAACGGATTTCTCGGCAATGCGCAATTGCGGCAGATTCACAGCCAGTTCGTTTGGCGGTTCTGTTTCATCCCGGTCAAACTGTCGTTGCGCGACTGTCACTTTGTTCTGCGCGCGCAATAACGCCAGTTCCGCTTGCTCAAGCTCCATCTCAGCGGCTGCAACGGCGCTTTGATAAGGTGCATTTTCGATTGAAAACAAAGGGGCACCCCGTTCCACCTTAGTCCCTGCCAAAGCGGCGTTGTGTACTGCAATGATGCGCCCGGACACAGCAGATCGCAGCTTGGCATCCCACCGAGGCCGAACTTCGGCAAACGCCGAAACCTGCGCTTGTACGGTTGCTGAAGCAACCGTGACGACCGAGACGGTCGGTGGCGGAGGTGAGGTCGTTGTTGCCTGAACATCAATTGTATCTTCTGTATCAAACAGGAGGACGACGATCGCTACAAACAGTGCCAACGATAGTCCAATCCAAAGCCATCGCCGGGTCGGTCTTTGCCGAGTTTCCAAAGTTTTGTCTGTCATAGACCTGTCTTTCCTGTGCCGCCGAATCCATTGCACCTTGTGGCATTCGATAGAGTGTCATATACTATGAACGATCGTTCGTTCAATATTAAGTTGAAAAAATGTCCGATGACACCAGGAAGCCGGAATCAATCCGGGAAAAGGCAACAGCCAAGCGTCGCAACCAGATTTTGGAGGCCGCAGTTATGTGTTTCCTTGAGCGCGGCTATCATCAGACAGGCGTCCGCGATATCGCAGCGCGGGCGGGCGTCAGCCTTGGAAATCTCTATAATCATTTTCGCGGCAAACATGATGTGCTTGTAGAAATCGCAATACTTGAACGCCGCGAGATGGAGCCGTTTCTGAAAATCCTGAACTCAGATGCGCCCGCGCCCAAAGTCATAAGAAAGTTCATCAAGGCCTACGCAAAATACCTTGCTGAGCCGGAAAACGTTATTCTCACGTTGGAAATTTCGAGCGAAGCAGTTCGTCAACCGGACATCGCGCAGCTGTTCGTCGAGAACCGATCGAGTTTGACTGAGGCCCTGGAAGCCGTACTGAAGCGAGGAATTACTGGCGGTGAATTGCGCACCGTTCCGGATCCCCTTCAGGCGTCACAACTGGTGATCGAAGTTCTGGAAGGCAGTGCATATCGTAGTGTGCTGTCAGAAATGCCCATGACCGGGATCATTGTGTGCGCTGAAGACTTTATTATGAGTTCCCTGCTGGCACGTCATTAGTACGTAGGTGGCGTGTCGTTTTGGAATTCGTGAATGTCAGCCAAAGGGAGCTGCCTGAGACATTAATGTAGGCAGCAAAGATCGACTTTGAGCCGGCCGAAACGCGGGGGAGGTCAAAGGAAAGTTGGAGTTGCGGTTAGGACTATTGGCTTACGCAATATCATCCGAGGTTCTGTTACCAGACTTCGTTTAGTCACAAGACGAAGCGGTCGCAAAGCGAATGCAGATTCCAACCACCGGCACAGCGCCAGATCGTTTTTGATGCGATTGACGCTCTGATCTATTGATACTGTAGGGATCAGGCGATCAGATACGATGGCAGATTTCTCAAGCATCCGCCTTAATCAGGTCGCTTGCCTTTTCGCCAATCATGATCGCTGGTGCGTTGGTGTTGCCGCTAACGATTTCCGGCATGATCGAACAATCAGCCACCCGCAGGTTCGAAATACCGTGTACCTTTAGTCTTGCGTCGACAACAGACGTCTCGGCGTTCCCCATCGCGCAGGTGCCGGTTGGGTGGTAGATCGACACGCTGTTCGATCTGGCCCAATCCAGAGTGCCTTCATAATCTTCGCAGCTCAGCTCTGCCGTTGGTCGAAACTCTTCTGAAATCTTCGAGGCCAGAGGGTTCTGTTTGGCAATCCCGCGCGCGATGTTCACGCCGTCGACAATGGTTCGGCAGTCCGTTTCAGTGGACAGATAGTTCGGGATGATCTTGACATGTTCGGATGGGTCCGGTCCGTTCAGGCGCAGCTCTCCCCGACTTTCCGGACGCAGTTGGCAGACCGACATCGTGAAGGCCGAAAACGGATGCACACCTTCGCCTGGGCTGTCTGCGGACCAGGGTTGCACGTGGAACTGAATGTCGGGCGTCTCAACATCGGGCCGGGTTTTCATGAAACCAGTCGCAAGGCTGGCGGCCATTGTCATCGGACCTGCACGAAATAGTGCGTATTTCAGCGCGATTCGCGCCTGATTGAACAGGCTGCGAACTTCGTCATTCAGTGTGGGCTCATTGCATTTGAACACCAGCCGCGCCTGCAAGTGATCCTGAAGACCTTTGCCAACACCCGGCAGGGCGTGCAGCGGTTTGATACCATTTTTCTTTAGATGATCCGGCTCTCCGATCCCTGACAACATCAGGATTTGGGGAGAGTTGATCGCCCCACCGGACAGGATGACCTCGCGCCGAACTGTCAGGGTCTGCTCGGTACCAGAACGATCCCGGTAAACCAGCCCGGTTACTTTTTTCCCATCCAGAACCACACGCGACACAAGCGCTTTGGTGATGATGTTGAGGTTCTGACGACCGCGAATGGGCTTGAGATAGGCGACGGCGGCGCTACAGCGGCGGCCATTGCGCGTGGTCAGTTGGAAGTAACCCACGCCTTCTTGCTCGGCCCCGTTATAATCTGGGTTGAACGGGTAACCGGCGGCCTGTGCCGCCGCGACCCAGGCGTCGCAGATCGGGCGCTGAATGCGCATGTTGGACACTGACAAGGGGCCATCGACGCCATGATATTCATCCTCGCCGCGTTCTTGATCCTCACAGCGTTTGAACAGGGGTAGCACATCGTCCCAGCCCCAACCCTCGTTGCCCATTTGCCGCCAGCGGTCGTAATCTTCCTTCTGGCCACGCACATAGAGCAACCCGTTCAGCGAGGATGAGCCACCCAGAACCTTGCCCCGTGGCCAGTCGATGGATCGACCGTTAAGGCCGGGGTCGGGCTCAGTGCGATAGCACCAGTCAACCGAGGGGTTATGCATCGTTTTGAAATAGCCGACGGGGATGTGAATCCACGGGTTGGTATCGCGGCCACCTGCTTCGAGCAGCGCAACAGTTGTGTTGGGGTCTGCGCTCAACCGATTGGCAATGACACAGCCCGACGATCCTGCGCCAACAACTGCATAATCCACCTCCATGACCGCCTCCTTCCAACGTCGCTGAAAAAAACTCTATGCAAGATGCAAGAATTATACTAGCCTTTTTTGATACAAAACGTCTCAATAATTGCGATCAGGGAGGTAAGCAATGGAGATCGGACGGAAACTAAGTGGCATTTCACGGCGAGATTTCTTCCGCGTGGCCGGGCGTTACGGCATGAGCTCGACACTGCTGGCGGCGGGCGGGTTCGGCGGCGCGATGAGTCTGGCGAATCTGGCGCAGGCCGCCGAATCCACCTATGAGAAGCGCTTTTCGAAAGAGCCGAAGCATACGCTGAAATTCGGCGCGTCGGGCTTCAACACCCGCAACCTGTTGATTGAGCGCGCCGGCGCAATCGAGTTCGCGCGCGACCTGGAAGAACGCACGGACGGCGAGATTCGCATCGAATTCATCGGCGACAACCAGATCTGCGGCCAGCTGAGCTGTGTCGAAAAGACCCAGCAGGGAATCGTCGATATTTATGCTGCCTCAACTCAGAACTCGGCCGGAGGCGCACCTTATCTGAACGTGCTGGACTACGCCTATATGTTCCCCAGCCGCGCGGCGCAGTATCACTTCTTCTATAGCCCGGCGAGCCAGCGCATCCTGCGTGATCCGCTGGAAAAACGGCACGGGTTGAAGTTCCTGTTTACCCATTGTGAGCTACGCGGCCTGCAAATGGGTTCGACCTTTGCCGACAAGCCGACCGTAACCAAACTGGAAGAGTTGTTTGGTACCAAGAACCGCGTGACGGGTACGCAGTTGGGCCGGATTGCAATGCAATTGCTGAATCTGAACCCGGTCCCGGTGGCTTGGGAAGAGACGCTGGATGCGCTTAAGACAGGTCTGATCGATGGGGCGGAAACCTGGGCCTCGGCCGTGGCTTACGCCAATATGGCGCCGGTGGTTTCGCAGTCGGTCAATCTGAAATTTTTCTGCGGCACTGAACATACGTCCATGTCGGCCGAGGTCTTTGACGGTCTGAGTGGAGAATTGCAGGACGCAGTTATGGAGTCTTCCTACTTCACTCAAGCGTTGATCCAGGGTGCGAATGAAGCCGCATTGCTGAATACGGTAGGCTTCTCGGAGCCGCAATTGCCGGACACTATCTTCGCCGAAAATGGCGTGCGCCCGGCATTCCTGGCTGACGATCAGATCAAGCTGGCCGAAGAGATGTGCGCTCCGAACTACAACCCAGAGCCTTGGGCCCAGTGGCGCGAACGTCTGAATAAATGGGCAGGCGGCATTGATACCTATCAGGAAATCTACGACATCGCGCGCGAGATTCCGGCCGACACCCTGCCGGAAAATGTCGAACCGCGCCGTTGGTGGAAAGGCGAAGCCTGATAGACTGTTGCGAACCGGCCCTGAGCGGGCCGGTTCAACTTTATACCGACTGGGAGGACGGGGTTCATGTCGTTTTGGGCAGACATCGGCGCGATTTTCAGCGCCTTTCTCAGCCAGGATTCGTTCGAGATTCAATCCGCACTGGAATCCGACGCCGCCTGGGTGTTGGGCGCAATTGTCTCGGCGATTGGCGGAATCGTGATCATGTTGATCTATCGGGCGGTGCCCTTTGTTGAACGTCATCTGGAACGGTCGGTGATGGTGTATTCCTACCTTGCGATCGCATTAATCATCTTCTGGGGCGTGATCGACCGGTTTGTGTTCAACGATCAGGAGCCCTGGTCGACCACCATTCCCCCGCTGCTGTTCATGGTCATGGCGTGGTTTGGGGCGTCGTACAATGTCCGCCTGCGCACACATTTGAGCTTCAGCGAATTCCGCACTGCAATGCCGAGGGCTGGGCAATTGGCTTGCCTGATACTCGACGCGATATTGTGGTTCATCTTTGCGGTGATCGTCATCGTGACCACAACACGGCTGGTGGCATTGTCGGCATCAAACTTTCAGATCGTTCTGGGTACAGATAATATCATGCAGTGGTGGTTCCTTCTGGCCGCACCGCTGTCGTTCTTTCTGATGGTCGGGCGCGTGTTTCAGAACCTTGCCGATGATCTGAACAACTGGAAAACAGGCGAGCCGCTGATCAAGCAGGCCGTGATCGGAGCAGACTGATGACAGACGGAACTATGGTCACACTGATCTCTCTTGCGGTCACCTTTCTGTTCATGCTGGGCGTGCCGGTTTTGCTGGTAATCGGCTATTGGGTCATCGGCTGTTCGTTTGTTCTTGGCCTGACGCTGGACAACATGGGTGCTGAACTTCTGAACGTGTTCAACAAGGGTTTCGCCCTGCTGGCGATGCCGCTTTTCATCCTGACCGGCGACCTGATCAATAAATCGGGCATCGCGCGGCGGCTCAGCGATTTCGCCTATGCCTGTCTGGGCTGGATACGCGGTGGATTAGCGATGGCGTCACTCGGCGCTTGTGGGCTGTTTGCCGCGATCTCGGGGTCGAACTCGGCAACGACAGCCACCATTGGCTCGATGCTGCACCCCGAGATGGTCAAAGGGGGGTATGACGAACGGTTCAGCGCGGCCACGGCGGCGGCAGGCGGTACGGTGGGGATCATCATTCCTCCCTCGATCATCTTCATCGTCTATGGCTTCCTGATGAACCTGCCGATTTCCGAGCTATTCGTGGCGGGTATCCTTCCGGGCGCGCTGATGGTCTTTGGCATGCAGTTCGCCTGCTGGATCATTTGCCGCATGAACGGCTGGGGACATCTGATTCCGCTGCAACTGAACCGGGTGCTGAAAACTGCATTCGGTGCCTGGCTTGGATTCTTTGCCATCGGGCTGGTGCTGTGGGGTATATACACAGGCAAATTCTCACCAACTGAGGCAGCCGGAGTGACGGTCGGCTTCTGCGTTATTGCAGGGTTGGTCAGCTATCCGATCAATCGGATCATGGGCGCGCGGAACGACATCTCACCCACCGAAAAAAGCTATGCCGAGATGTTTGTCGTCGAAGGTTTCACGATCCCCGAGATCCCCTCGATCGTGATCCGTTCGGCCCAGATCACAGGCATCCTCGCACCGCTGATCGCAATTTCTGTGGTGATGCAGCAGATCCTGTCTTTGCTTGGCGCTCAGCAAACCATTGGGGATTTCGTAACCTCGATGGGTGGCTACCATGCGGTTCTGTTTACTTCGATGGTGATCGTTTTCTTCTCGGGCATGGTACTGGAAAGCCTGCCTGTCACGATTATCCTGGCTCCGATCCTGGCGCCGATTGCAGCCTCGGTCGGGATTGATCCGATCCATTTCTCGGTGATCTTCCTTGTTGGGGCGTCGATCGGATTCATTACCCCGCCGTATGGGCTGAACCTTTACGTAGCCTCGGGCGTGACCGGAGTACCCTACTTCAGACTGCTGAGGTATACGGTGCCTTATCTGGTGTCTCTGCTGTCGGTTTGGATTTTGGTGTCGCTTGTGCCCGATCTGGCCTTGATCCTGCTGCCGAATAACTAGACTGTTCCGGGATGGCCGAGACGGAAACACAAGACAAAGAAACTCAGATCCCAACTAACTTGCGCCTTCTCCTCATCCTTGAGGAGGTGGCGCGACGCGGGGTAGCCGTCAAACCATCGGACCTGATCGAGACACTCGGTCTGGCGAAACCAACAATCCACCGTTTGTTGCAAACAGCAGAGGCCGAAGGTTTCCTGCAGCGCGATCTGGATGGCCGCTCATACGGTCCCGGGCACCGTCTGCGGTTGCTTTCAGTCAACACTATGTCGTCCGAGCATCTGCGCACAGCGCGTTTGGCGATCTTACGCAGTGTCGCCGAGCAGGTTGGTGAGACCTGCAATCTCGCCATCCCTGACCGAGAGGGCATGATCTATCTTGACCGGGTCGAGACGAAGTGGCCTTTGCGCATTCAATTGCCGGTTGGGACACAGGTTCCCTTTCATTGCACCGCCAGCGGCAAGATGTACTTGTCCACGCTCCGGCAGAAAACACTGGATGGATTTCTTTCAGCAGGAAATCTGCAGCCACAGACTGAAAGTTCCCTGACCGATCCGCAGTCATTGCGCACGGAAATCCAGCATATCGCTGAGAACGGTTATTCCACCGATGACGAAGAGTTCATGAGTGGAATGGCAGCCCTAGCAGTACCCGTTCAAGATGGGCAAGGCCGATTGGTGGGCACACTTTCGGTTCATGCACCGACACAACGTCACAACGTCAACAGCCTGATGTCGTTTCTGGGTATCCTGAAAAAGGGAGCAAATGAACTTTCGGCTCTGTTAACCACGTGACCAGAACCTGAAAGACAGCCGCGACATAGTAATTTTTGCCCGACTGCCACGGCAAGCATCGTCCGGTTCGGGGCATTCTGCATCGCAACGGATGAGCCGCACACAAAGGCCTTCCTCACAGCTCTCTTAGTCTGCTAGCCATAAACTCTGAGTCTAAGAAATACTCACACCAGTAGTTCAAGTTGGATTGGCCGTGCATGCCGAATCCGGGTCGTACATCGTTGGTAGATTCGAGCGAGTAGATTTCCAAAGATAGCCCTCAAGGTTGGGATCACTCAATAGTGCGGGCAGGACCGAGTGATTGACGTAGTCTTATTTCTGTCGGCAACTCAACACTTTGACCGCTGTGCGCATCACGGAGTATCTGGATCAGCATCCCAGCGGCGCGACGACCCATCTCGCGATGCGGGACATGGACCGTCGTAAGAGCGGGTTCGGCGAGCATTGCAATTTCGATATCGTCAAAACCGGTAATTGAGAGGTCCCTGGGCACCTCAAGCCCCATTTCCCGAGCCGCACGTAAGGCTCCGACCGCCAAAACATCATTGACGCACATCACGGCAGTCGTTTCTGGTGCGGCTGTCATGACCTCGCGCAAAGCAACTTCACCAGTTTCAACGCCGTAAGCGGTCTCGACAAGAAACATTGTATTCGGGTCCTGACCGGCCTCTTGTTTGGCATCCCGAATGCCTTGAACGCGTTCCCTTGCCCGATCATTCGAAGCGGTTGGAGCAGAGATACACGCGATATGCTGATGCCCATATCCAATGACCTGCCGGGCAAGGGCAAACATCGCAGCCCGATTGTCAAAGCCGATGGCAGGCGGGGATTGGTCAGGATCAAATGACCAGGCGATCAAAGTTGGTACACGCTGCTTTTCCAGAAACGCATAGATTTCCGGTTCGCGATCGTACCCAATCAGCAGCAACCCATCTGCACCCCGCGCTACTAACGCACGCACCTGTTGTTCTTCCAGCTCTGAATCATAGGCGGACGAAGCAACCAGAAGCGTTTTACCATGCCTCACCAGCTCTTCCTGAAACGCCTGTAATCCGCGTGCAAAAACAGCGTTCTCCATAGTCGGTATCACGGCGGCGATGGTATTTGTCTGCCTTGCTGCAAGGGCTTGGGCTCCGAAATTTGGCGCGTACCCAAGTTCTCGTACGGCTGCCAGAACTCGTTCCCTTGTGCTTTGCCCTACCCGCTCTGGCGAGTTCAGGCACCGCGAGACAGTTGCGGTGGACACGTTCGCATGTCGGGCAACATCTGCAAGGGTTGGGACTGTGTTTTCGTGACCGCTTTGAGGCATGGTTTTTCTTGTCATTTTGGATGGGCAACTAGCTCAAGACGAATTCTATCAAAAGCACGATTTGTCGGGAACCTACAACACATGTGCAATGTAAGCGCTTGCATAACAAAATGTAAGCGCTTACATTGCGGGCGACTCAGTGCGAGGCATTAGATGGGTTGGGGAGGACGCATGCCATACTTGATAGCTGGAATATTGCTGCTCGCGTTTGTAGCGAACGTAGTGATCGGAGCAGTGTCGAATGCGCCCTTGGTCAACAATATCTGGGAAATGTTGATCTTGTTTGCCGCGGCCATCGCCTTTTCGATCGGCATTCTGCGGAGCGAAGCAAAAGAAATTTCGGATAAAAAATCAAAGGAATAAATCCGAAAAAAAGTCCAACGGGAGGAGAACACATGGACAAGACTAAACAGGAGCTGGCTTCGGCCGAGCGTCGGAATTTTTTGAAACTCGCGGGCACCGGCTCGTTCACGGCGGCCATGGTCGCCGGCGCGGCTGGGACATTGTGGTCCAGCGAAGCGGCAGCACAGACCGCCGCCGAGGAACGCGATCGCGAAAACGCGGCTGAATTCAAGATGACGTTGGCAACGGCCTATGTTCTGGGCGCGTCTCGCAGCTATCCGATCATGCAGCTGGACCTGAAAGAAAACATCCAAAACATGACGAATGGCAAGGTCTATGTGAAACTGGCGCCCGGTGGTCAGCTTGGTGCAGGTGGTGCGTTGGCGCAGGCGGTTCAGGGGGGGACCATTCAAGCCGCGCAACACTCGTTGTCAAATTTCGCGCCCTTCGCAAGCGTCGTCGACCTGATCAACCTTCCATATTTCTGCGGGTCCAACCAGCGGTTCACGAACCTAACTTCCTCTGAAGCTTGGAAGGCGGAAGTAGACCCCAAGATCGCGGCATCCGGCTTTAAAGCGCTGATGTATATCGTGATCGATCCGCGCGTCGTCGCTGTTCGCCAGGGAGGCAACGCAATTATCACCCCCGGCGATATGTCCGGTGTCAAATTCCGCGTACCCGGATCAAAAATGCTGCAGCAGTATTATGGCATGGTGGGTGCGAACCCGACGCCTGTTGCGTGGGGTGAGACTCCGTCAGCGATCCGGCAAGGCGTCGCAGATGCGCTTGATCCCTCGGTGGGCGCGCTGCATGTCTTTGGCTTTGGTGAGATCCTCAGCCATGTGACCTTCACTCAGGCGGTGCCGGACAGTCAGGTCTATTCGATCAACCTTGAATGGTTCGACAGCCTGCCGATGGACGTCAAGGAAGGTATCGAATTTGCGGGCGAAGTCACCCAGCAGCAGAACCTGTCCAAAGTGCCTTCGGCACGGGCCTACGCCATGTCTCAATTGATCGCGAACGGCGTCGAGTTCCACTCGCTGAGCGAAGATCAGTTGGGCGAATGGAAAGAGGCCGGTGGCTATCAGCGCAGCGAATGGGACAGCTTCAAGACCGAGCTGGCCGGATCGATGGATGCCTTCGCCAAGCTGGAAGAAGCCGCAGACACGCGTGCGAAATACTACGTGCACGACGCCTGATCGCGTCTTCGGGCCGGCGCGTCCAGCGTCGGCTCATCCGATGTTTGCCCATTAAAAACCCACTAGAACACGTCGCCGCTGCGTGACGGTAGTGAGGATGCTATGTCTCAGCTCTTTCGAGCGATTGATAAAAATGCCGAACGTTGGCTGCTTTTAGTCTTCTACGTCATGCTCGTCGGCACGATGTTTATCGAAGTGGTCCGGCGCGAGGTCTTTGCCTACTCGTCCATCTGGGGCGAAGAAATCGTCCGGTATGCGTTCATCTATCTCGCATGGATCGGTGCCGCCGCTGCAGTCAAGGAACGCGGGCATATCCGCATTGATGTTCTGATGCACTACGTCCCGCGCACGGTCAAAACGCTGCTGTACATCTTCGGCGACATCGTGATGTTCATCGTGGCACTCGTCGCGATCTATTGGTCGTGGGAGACAGTCCACGTGTCCTGGAAATTCGGGTCTGTCACACACGGCCTGCGGATCAGCCAGGTCTTTTTCCTCATGGCGGTGCCGTTTGGCTTCGCGCTAGTCATCTTTCGGCTGGTGCAGTCCTTCCTCCGCGATATTGCCGACCTTCGAACGGGCCGTCCCGTCTACGAAGGCGACAAGCTGTTTGATTAAGGGAGGGCCTGAGCCATGATGTGGCAACAACTCGGCGGTCAAACGCTTGAACTTGGGTGGGATTTCTACGCCTCCGTCATTCTCTTCGTCGCTCTTGTCGCGCTCGCCGTTCCGGTCTGGGCCGCGATCGGCGCAGCATCGATCACAATGCTGATCATGTCCGGCGCATTGCCGCTGAGCCTTGTCGGCGAAAAGCTGTTCTCGGGCATCGATGCCTTCGCGCTGACAGCTGTGCCGCTGTTTATCCTGACCGGCGACGTGCTTGTCCGAACCGGGCTTAGTCGAAAGTTTCTGGACGTCGCCGAAGCCCTGACCTGCTGGGCCAAGGGTGGCTTCGGTTCGGCCACCGTCCTGGTCTGCGGCATGTTCGCGGCGATCTCCGGGTCGGACGCAGCAGGTGCGGCAGCGGTAGGGCGCATGACTATCGACCGGCTGGTCGAGAGCGGTTATCCCCGCCCCTACGCCTGCGCTTTGGTCGCGGCGGGGGCCTGTACCGGAATCCTCATCCCGCCCTCTATCGCCTATATCATCATCGGCCTCGTGCTGGGTATAGCGGTCTCGACCTTGTTCCTTGCTGCGCTGATCCCCGGCCTCTTGATCCTGACGGCCATCCTGATCACCAACGTCGTGATGAACCGGCTGAACCTTTGGGAAGGCGGCGGCATGATGACCGCAGCTGAATGGCGCGCGAACCTGTGGAAGACGGTCAAGTCCGGCTGGTACGCTTTCCTTGTCCCCGGCATCATTTTCTACGGCATCTTCTCGGGGAAACTGACCCCGACCGAGGCAGGTGCCGTGGCGGTCGTCGTGACCATATTCATCGGGTTTATCCTGGGCACACTGAAATTGTCCGACTTCCCGGCCATGCTGGTCAGTTCGGCCAAGGTCAACGGTGTGATCCTTCCGATCATCGCCTTCTCGATCCCTCTGGCCGAAGCTCTGGCGATCATTGGAGTGCCGCAAGGATTTGTCGGAGCTTTGACCTCAGTCAGCAGTAACGAATTCGTACTGATCGCCATGATGGTCCTTATCCTGATCATTGCGGGCTGCGTTATGGAAACGACGCCCAACATCGTGATCCTGGCACCGATCCTCTACCCGCTGGCGCAAGAGATCGAGATGAACCAGATTCAGTTCTGCATCATGATGATCACCGCGCTGGGGGTCGGGTTTATTACTCCACCCTTGGGGCTGAACTTGTTCGTGGTGTCGGGGATTACGGGCGAGTCGATCCTCAAGATCGCCTACCGCGCCATCCCGTTTGTTTTCTTCATGCTGATCGTGACGTTGATGATCGCCTATATCCCGGCGTTCTCTACCTCACTGTTGCCTGATGTCTATCGATAAGCCGCCGAAAGACGCGGTAAGAAAAGGACTCGATACATGACCCGTGAATACCTGAAGAAAGCCACGCTGACCGCGCGCAGCGGAGCGTCAGACGTCAGTGAAATTGTGCAGGGAATCCTGACTGATATTGAAGCAGGCGGCGATGCCAAGGCGTTGGAATACGCCGCCAAATTCGACAACTACGAAGGCAACGTCATTCTCAGCGATGCCGAAATACAGGCCGCGATGGATGCCGTGCCAGAAAAGCTGAAGCGCGACATCGAGTTCAGCCACAGCAACGTCAAAAGCTTTGCCGAGGCACAGAAAGCGTCCATGACCGACATCGCAGTCGAGGTTGTGCCCGGCCTGACCGCTGGCCAGAAGATGATCCCGGTGGATGCAGCCGGTTGCTACGTCCCAGGCGGGCGCTACAGCCATATCGCCAGCGCGATCATGACCGTGACGACGGCGAAGGTGGCGGGATGTAAACATATCGTCGCGTGCTCACCGCCGCGCCCCGATGTCGGCATTGCGCCTGCGATCGTCTACGCCGCGCATATCTGTGGCGCCGACAAGATCATGGCCATGGGCGGCGTGCAGGGGGTTGCGGCGATGACCTTCGGGTTGTTCGGGCTTCCCAAGGCTAACATCCTTGTGGGCCCCGGCAATCAGTTTGTGGCCGAAGCAAAGCGTATCCTGTTCGGGCGTGTCGGCATCGACATGATCGCGGGCCCGACGGACAGTCTGGTCCTTGCGGATGTCACTGCTGATCCGATGGTTGTTGCAACTGACCTCGTTGGGCAGGCCGAGCACGGATACAACTCACCGGTTTGGCTGGTGACAGACAATCGCGACCTCGCCGAAGAGGTTATGCGCTTGGTGCCAGTGCTGATCGAGGACCTGCCCGAAGTGAACCGCGAAAACGCTACGGCTGCGTGGCGCGATTATGCCGAGGTCATCCTGTGCGCGGATCGCGAAGAAATGGCGGCGACATCGGATCAATACGCTCCAGAACACCTGACAGTCATGGCCGATGATCTTGATTGGTGGCTGGATCGGCTGACGTGCTATGGGTCGCTTTTCTTGGGCGAAGAGACCACGGTTGCCTTTGGCGACAAAGCCTCGGGCACCAATCACGTGCTGCCCACGAGCCGGGCGGCCACTTACACCGGTGGCCTCAGCGTCCATAAATACATGAAGATCGTGACCTGGCAGCGCTCGACCGCTGATGCGATGAAGCCGATTGCGCAGGCGACGGCCCGTATCTCACGCCTTGAAGGTATGGAGGGGCACGCGCGTACCGCGGATATTCGACTGGCCAAGTTCTTCCCCGATGAAAACTTTGACCTGACAGCCGAAGACTGACCCAACCCGTGACCTATCATCCTGATCTCACTGGACATACCGCTCTTGTGACCGGGGCCAGCTCCGGCCTTGGTCGCAGAGCGGCAGAGGTACTGTCGCATGCTGGCGCTAAGGTCGTGGGCGTGGCGCGACGTGCAGAAGCGTTGGCCGAGCTGGATCAGGTTCATGCGCTGCCATGGGATCTTTCGGATCGCGATCGGTTGGCAGAGCTGGCCGTTGCCGCGTCGCAGCCGTTTGGGGCACCGGATATTCTGGTGCATGCCGCCGGGATCAACACGCGCGAGCCTGCGGATTTGGTGTCACCAGAAGGATGGGACATAACAATCGGCTTGAACCTTGCCGTTCCCTTCTTTCTGTCGCAGCACCTAGTGCCCGATATGAAGGCCAAAGGCTGGGGACGGATCGTAAATTTCGCATCGCTCCAGTCCAGCCGAGCTTTTCCAGGTGGGCTTAGCTATGGGGCGTCTAAGGGCGGCGTGGCACAGCTGACCCGAGCAATGGCCGAGGCCTGGTCATCAAGCGGAATATGCGTAAACGCGATTGGCCCTGGGTTCTTTCGAACCGAGCTGACGGCTGCAGTGTTCAATGATCCTGAACGCGCGAACCGTAATGCTGCGCAGACCTGTATCGGTCGCAACGGTGAGCCCAAAGACCTCGACGGCCCGTTGCTGTTCTTTTGCTCTGATGCCTGTGCCTACGTGACCGGGCAAGTTTTGATGGTTGATGGGGGGTTTACAGCGAAATGAGAGCGTTAGTCTACACCGATGTAGAAACACTGGAATACCGCAATTTCGCGGACCCGGAGCCCGGCCCCGATGAGGTTCTCGTCCGTATCGATAGCGTCGGCATTTGCGGGTCCGACATGCACGCCTATCTGGGCCATGATGACCGCCGCCCGGCACCGCTGATCCTCGGCCATGAAGGGGCCGGAGTGACTGCTGATGGTCGCCGCGTAACCATCAATCCGCTGGTAAACGACCCCAACAGCGCGGCCAGCCGGTCCGGACGTGAGAACCTTTGCCCCTCGCGACAGATCATCTCAATGCCGCCGCGCGAAGGCGCTTTTGCGGAATATGTCGCTATCCCAGAGCGCAATTTGATTGAAGTGCCCTCGCATATCACGCTGGAGCAGGCCGCACTCGCCGAACCGATTGCGGTCAGCTGGCATGCGGTGCGGCTGGGGCTTGCAGCCCTGCACCCGGCAGACGAACGGCGTGCCCATGTGATTGGCGGCGGGGCAATCGGGCTAGCGGCAGCTCTCGCGCTCACTGCGATGGGGGTCGAGCAGGTGACCTTATCCGAACCCAACGCAGCCCGTGCGACCTATCTTCGCGACACCTGTGGAATCGCCGTTGTGGACACACCGGAACAGGACATTCCATTGGTGATCGACGCAGTGGGGTTTGCGTCTACCCGCGCGGTTGCCTCGGCGCTCGTCAGCCCGGGGGGGGTGATTCTGCACATCGGCCTAGGCAGTTCCGAAGGTGGATTGGATATCCGACGCATCACGCTGCAGGAAATCACGCTAATCGGCACCTACACCTATACCGCACAGGACTTCCGCGACACATGCAATGCCATGTTCAAGGGCCGCCTCGGGACGCTTGACTGGATTGAAACCCGTGACCTGTCCGACGGGGCCGCGGCCTTTACAGACATTCGCGCTGGCAAGACGCTTGCGCCGAAAACCATCCTTAAACCATAGCAAAAACCGGAGACCTTCATGTCAAATCCAGCCCCAAATGAAATACCGCACCTTTTGGTGCATGAAGAGGAAGACAATGTCGGTGTCGTGGTCGTCGAAGGCCTGACTGCAGGCACCGACATGCTGTGCTGTATTACACATGACAACTCGACCTTTCGCCTGACCGCAGGTGCGGATGTTCCGATTGGCCACAAGATTGCGCTCACGGACCTCAAGAACGGCGATACGGCGATCAAGTATGGTGAGGATATCGGCAAGATCATCGCTGACATCCCACGCGGCGGGCATGTCCACACGCAAAACTGCAAGACCAAGCGCTGGTAAGGGGTTAATACCATGAGCAAATATTCAAACATGACTGTCATGGGCTACCGGCGCGAAAACGGCCGGGTTGGTGTGCGCAACCACGTGCTGATCCTGCCCGTCGATGACATTTCCAACACCGCCTGCGAGGCAGTCGCCAACAACGTCAAGGGCACGCTGGCAATCCCACATGCTTATGGCCGCCTTCAGTTCGGCGAGGACCTCGAGCTGCATTTCCGCACCATGATTGGCACAGGGGCCAACCCGAATGTCCACTCGGTGGTGGTGATCGGCATCGAGCCGGGTTGGACCAAACGCATTGCCGACGGCATCCGCGAGACCGGCAAGGACGTGGCAGAGTTCTCAATCGAACAGAACGGTGACTTCGAGACCATCCGGCGCGCTTCATGGGCCGCCAAGGATTTTGTCCACAAGGCCACCGAGGTCCAGCGCGAGGAATGCTCGATCAACGAGCTTTGGATTTCGACCAAATGCGGTGAAAGCGACACGACAACGGGTCTGGGGTCCTGCCCAACCGTTGGCAACATGTACGATAAGTTACTACCCGAAGGGATCACCGGATTCTTCGGTGAAACCTCGGAAATCACCGGGGCGGAACACATCTGTCAGAAGCGGGCCATCAATGAAGAGGTGGGCGAACGCTGGTACAAGATGTGGAAAGCCTATCAGGACGATGTAATCTTTGCCCATCAGACCGATGACCTCAGCGACAGTCAGCCAACCAAGGGCAACATCGAAGGTGGCCTGACCACCATTGAGGAAAAGGCGCTTGGCAACCTCGAAAAGATCGGCCGGACTTCGCAGTATATCGACATTCTGGAACCTGCCGAGCAACCTAACTCGGGCAAAGGCCTCTACTTCATGGACAGTTCATCAGCTGCGGCGGAATGTGTGACGCTGATGGCGGCGGGCGGTGCTGTGATCCATACCTTCCCGACAGGTCAGGGCAACGTGGTGGGCAACCCGATCGTTCCGGTCATCAAGATCACCGCGAACCCGCGTACAGTGCGCACCATGGGCGAGCATGTGGATGTTGATGTTTCAGGCATCTTGCGGCGCGAACAAACCATCGATCAGGCTGGTGATGCTCTGATCGATATGATCCGCAGGACAGCAAACGGCCGTAACACCGCGGCAGAGGCGCTGGGACATCGGGAATTCTCGATGACAAAACTGTATCGCAGCGCATAGTAACCTCAAGGCGGCCATCGCATATGCGGTGGCCGTCTTTCTCTTGAACCGAGGTCCAGAATGGGCGCGGCTCGAGGTGTTTGGCCACTAAGGCAGGGCGGGGTCCTGGGCAACAGATCAGAACCTTTTAATTCTGAAAGTACTTATCAAGTTATGATGCACCAAGCCCTGCTCGTTGACATCGCCGAAACTCACTGGGAGTGCTTTACATGTATAAATCCATATTGATCCCCGTTGCCATTGATCATGAAGAGTTGGTTGCCGAGAAAATCACCACTGCCCGCAAGCTTTTGGCAGCTGACGGAAAGATCACACTACTTACAGTTCTGGAACAGATCCCGGGTTTTACGACGGAATTCGTGACAGTGAAATCCGAGAACCATCTGACCAACAAAATCATGGGAACCCTAAAGTCGATCGCCGGAGAAGCGACCGATATAAACTGCCAGGTAGAAACGGGAAAGCCAGGGCTGCGCATTACCGAGTTCGCACGGGAAATCGGCGCTGATTTGATTGTTGTCGGAGCGCATCACCCATCGGCAATGGACTATTTTCTAGGATCAACGGCAGCGCGTGTTTCTCGTCGGGCATCGTGTTCCGTCTTGATTCAGCGACCGCAATCTTGAAAATTCTCTAAGCGTCGACCCGAACGCTACAGCTGCGTTGCGAGAAGCAGGTGGCCACGGAACCACTCCATGGGTTCGCACCCCTGTTGGATGTTTTCAACTGTGTGCGATCGACGCCAGCGAGAATTGCCCAGGTACACTATGGGAGCCGACGATTGCCTTCGAGATATGCGGACATTTACCCCTCGGAACCTTTACTAAACAGCGATGCGATCGAGCGGCCTTCGGCTGCAGGGTTGATGTCCGTTCGGTATTTCCGGGCTGAGCCGGATCAGATGCCCGAGGATGTTTTCAAAGAGCATCACGTGCTTCTCAATCTCCAGACCATTCCGCACAGAGTTCGGAACTGGAGGGATGGTGAGTTGCGGGATTTCATGTTTCACAAGGATGAAATCATCGTCACTCCGGCTGGTATGCGATCGGGTTGGCAATGGTACGCGACGTCTGATGTCATCGTTATCACGCTGGACCCGGCTAAGGTTGAACGCTTTGCTCAGTCCGAGCTGGGCATGCTGCTTGACCCGCAGCAATTTCGGGATTTGCCGCAGTTCTCGGACCCTGATCTGTGCACGGCTGGCGTTATACTGCGTGACGCATTGGAATCGACCGACATGTCTTCGGTCGTGATGTTCGAAGCCATGAGCCGCGTATTCCTAGTGAAACTGCTCCAGAAATATGGAAAACGCCGGATCGAAGATGTTCAGCTGTCATCCCGCTTCACATCCCGGCATTACCAGCGCGTTTTGGCCTTTGTACAGAACCGGCTGGATCAGACCATAACCGTTGAGCAGCTCGCGACCGAGGCGGGAATGAGCCCTTCGCACTTCGCACGCATGTTCAAAGAGACGTTGGGCACGACCCCGATGCAATATGTCATGGCCTACCGAATTGAACAGGCGATGAAGATGATGCAAGACCAGCAGCGTCCTCTGGGTGATATCGCTTTGGAATGCGGCTTTTCCGATCAGGCTCATTTCACGCGCAGCTTTAAACAGGTGGTGGGACAAACCCCCAAGGCTTATCGCGCGGCCAACATGGCTTGATGCAGGATCATTCAAAAACACAGCAGTCCGGTGCAATCAAGTGAACCTCCGGCAACGTATCTCTTTCGTCATCGGGCTTGCGCCCATCCAGACAGACTTTGGGAGATATCGCGATGAAAACCCTCGCTCTGAATACCGCTGCGGCTTTAATGGCCTCGACAGCTGCCGTCGCACAGGTCGAAACCCGCATTGTCACCTTTGAGAATGAAGGTGCCACCCTATCCGGCACACTGTACCTACCCGAAGAACGCGGCGATGCACCATTGCCAACGGTCGTGGTCACAGGGGCCTGGACCTCGGTACAAGAACAGATGCCAGCGAACTATGCCCGGGAAATGGCCGAACGCGGATTTGCCGCCTTCACCTTCGATTTCCGGGGCTGGGGCAAATCCGGCGATCTGCCGAACCAAGCGCGCTTTGTCGAAAGCCCCGAAGCCAAGACCTCGGACATCAAGGCAGCGATCGAATTCATAGCGACCCTGCCAGAAGTGGACGCCGAGCACATCAATGGGCTGGGTATCTGCGCCTCAGCGGGTTATATGGTCGATGCCGTCTCGGGCAACCCGCTGGTTCAGCGACTTGGTTTGGTTGCTCCCTGGCTGCAGAACGCCGAAATTGTTGAGGCCGTCTACGGCGGCGCAGAAGGTGTTGCCGGCTTGCTTCAAGTCTCTCGGGCTGCCGAAGCCGCCGGGGGCCAGATCATTCCTGCCGCGGGTCCAGAAGGTGCCGAAGGCGTGTTGATGCCGATCGGTGGCTACTACTATGAGGCTGACCGTGGGGCGATCCCGGAATATGATGACAAATGGAACAATGCAGGCTGGGAAGGCTGGCTGACCTACCATCCCGCCGACAACCCACAGCGGCTGGATAAACCGCTGACCATTGTTCACTCTGAAAGCGCAGCGATCCCGCAGGGCGTGCAGACCTTCCTTGCCGGATTTGCCGGTGACGCGACTGCGCAGTGGCTCGAGGATGTCACGCAGTTCGATTTCTACGACAACCCCGAGGACGTGACACGGGCGGCCGACGCCGTTGCCGACCACTTCCGCGCCGGATTGGATAATTGATCCTGCTGATCAGGCGTCGGACCTCGCTATCCGACGCCTCATTGCCTTGGAGACCCCGATGAACCGAAAACTTCAACTAGCACTCGCGGTCGCGACCGTTATGGGAGGCAACGCAATGGCCGATACCCCCGAAGACAATATGAAAGTGGTTCAGAACTTTTTTGCGGCTTACGGCTCGAACGACCTTGATGGAATCGCCGCTGTCATGGACGAGGACGTACAATGGCACATTCCCGGCCGCCATCCGCTGAGCGGCACCAAAAACGGTCGGGATGAAGTTTTGGCCTTCTTCGCCCAATTGGGCGCAGCTGGGTTTCAGGCTGACCCGATCTACTTTGGCGCGGATGAAACCCATGTTGTAGATATTCACCGAGGCTGGTCCAACGCCGAAGGTCAGCCGAATGTCGATACCATCTGGGCTCTGGTTTACCGGATCGAGAACGGCAAGATCGTCGAGGCCACCAATCTCAGTGCCGATCAGGATGCGGCGAATACGTTTTTTTGGTCGCAATACACCTTAGCGCCCGTGCCTGAACGCCTGGCTAATGAATGAAGTAGGCGCAGCAACGTACGTTGCTTTGTCCAACTCTGACAAAGGACCCGGATATGAAACGATCCCTCATCGCCATGCTCACCGCCATAACAATGATTGGAGGCCCTGCATTGGCCGATCAAACCGACATCACCCGCACCCTAACGGATATCGCTGCAGGCGCAGACCGGCATGATTGGACCCGTGTAAGGGATGCCTTCGCCGATCACGTCACCATTGACTACACGAGCCTTTGGGGTGGAGACCCGGCAACCCAACCCGCCGATGAACTTGTTGCGGGCTGGGCCGCCTTCTTGCCGGGGTTCGACAGCACGCATCACATGGTGACCAACCACGCAATCACCTCAGTTTCAGAAACCGCCGCAACAGCGCAGGCTGATTTCACCGCCACCCACCGTCTTGACGATGACCTATGGGTTTTGGGCGGCCGCTATGACTATGCGTTGGAAAAAACAGATGACCGCTGGGTTGTAACAGCGATGACAATGACCGCTCTTTGGGAAACCGGCGACCGTGGTCTCGTCGCCCTCGCTGGTGAACGCGGGGCCGGGGCCAACTGACATCAGTTAACGCCGCATCGTTGCGCGCCGGTTGCCTTGCCAGAGCGATGTTGGCAATCTCACTATTAGGCTTTGCTTTCGGTTAACTGACTAAAATTCAAAGGAAACCTCATGACCGAACAACGTATCGCACTTGTGACCGGAGCCAATCGAGGCATCGGTAAAGAAGTCGCCCTACAACTGGCCCGCGATCATGGATTATTTGTTTTGGTAGCATCGCGCGACCCGCAAAAGGGACAAGCCACGGCCGAAGAGATTGGGCATGGAGCTAAGGCCTTGCAACTAGACGTGTCCGATCAGAGCTCGGTCAACGCTGCCTTTGATAAGATCAACTCCGAATACGGATATCTCGACATACTGGTAAACAATGCAGGCGTTGACTACGACACGGATCAGCACACGCTCAGCGCCGACCTGGTGCGCGTGCGCCGTGCTTTCGAGACCAACTTCTTCGGAGCCTGGGCAACAACCATTTCGGCCGTTCCTTTACTTCAAAATGGTCATGATGCCCGGATTGTAAACGTGTATTCCGGCTCAGGAGCGCTGACAGGCATGTCATCCAGCACTCCTGGATATGGCATCTCGAAAACAGCGCTCAATGCGCTGACCATCAAGACTGCGGCTGATTTGAAACCCGAAGGCATCCTTGTCAACGCAGTGTGCCCCGGCTGGGTCGCCACTGACATGGGCGGGGGTGGTCGCCCGGTGTCCGAAGGGGCCAAGGGCGTCGTGTGGGCTGCAACACTGCCCGTGAACGGTCCAACAGGTGGTTTCTTTCGGGATGGGGTGCAAATTGATTGGTAGGATTTATCTCGGCGCCATGAAATCGATCAGTTTCCTGACACGCTCGGGCAACAGGCGACGGCTGGGATAAACCGCATACATGTCTCGAGTCAGCGGGACAGTATTCTCAACTTCCAGTCGTCGCAGATCGCCCTCCACCATATCCTTAGGCAACATCGCTATCCCCAGATTACGACGAGCGGCCTGTGCTATGACATCAAGGTCGCCAATATTATGGGCTATGTGGGCTGGATTCACCGTCTCTCCCGTTTCCAGTACCCAAGGTTGACCCGCCATCAGCGCAGGAAGAGTCTGGAACTTCGGTCGCATTAAAGGACCTGAAAGCCCGTGCTCTCGAATGAAGCCCTGCCCTGCGCAAAAACAATATGGAACTGACCATAACCGCTTGGCAACAAGACCGGAGTCCGCAAGCGGACCGACCCGAAAGGCGAGGTCGATATTGTCCGCGAAAAAATCCAGCATGATGTTAGTCGTCGTCAGTTCAAGCTGGACCTGAGGATTTTGTTCGGCGAAATCCACCAGCTTTGGCCCAATCGTTGTACGAGCTGCCAAGGGTGGGGCCGTAATGCGGATCGTGTGGTGCCGCGTGTCATCGGTAAAACCCGCAACACGCTGAAGCGCTTCAATCGGATCCTGACAACGATCCAGAAGACGGCGCCCCTCTTCGGTCAGGCGCACCTGCCTTGTCGTGCGCTCGAATAGCTTAGCGCCCAGATGATCCTCTAACATGGCAATCCTGCGACTAATCCTGCTAAGCGGAATACCCAGCCGATCTGCAGCTTTGGAAAAGCTGAGATGGTGGGCGACAACAGTAAACAGGCCAAGGTCGTTGTAGATCATAATTCTATTTATGAGATAATACCTTCTAGATTCAACTATTATCACGAAATGGCGTCATCGCTATCTTCTGCGAAACAAAAGGAGATGCATGATGCCGTACGCGATAGAAATCACCCAAACTGGCGGGCCCGAAGTTCTGCGAAGCGTTGACCAAGCTGTCGCACAGCCCGGTGCCAGAGAAATCCTGATCCGTAATCATGCCGGGGCGGTAAATTTTATCGATACGATTATTCGCCGTGGCGAAATGCCAGAGGGCATGATGCCAGACCTGCCCCATGTACCCGGCGTTGAAGGTGCCGGAATCGTCGAAGCGACGGGCAAAGATGCCGTTGGTTTCGCCGTGGGTGATCGCGTCGCATGGATGGGGCCGATTGGTGCGGGCGGCTATGGTACGCATTCCGTAATAGGTGCACCTTATGTAACCAAAATTGCCGATACCATCGCCTTTGAAACCGCAGCAGCAATCCCTGTCAACGCAATGACGGCCTATCACATGCTGGTCAATCTGGGCGGTGCGGCGGCCGGAAGATCCGTACTGGTGCATGCGGCTGCAGGCGGAGTGGGCACGATGGCCCTCCACATCGCCAAGCATCTGGGCATGACTGTGATCGCTTCGGTCAGCACTGAAAAGGTCGGATACGCCCAGGCGCAAGGAGCAGATTTTGTCATCGACTATCGTACTCAGGACGTGGCCACGCTGGTGTCAGAGATCACAAGTGGGCGCGGTGTTGATCTGACGTTGAATCCGGTTTCCGGTGACTCCTTGAAATCAGACCTTGATGCGCTGGCTCCCCTTGGAACGGCTGTGCTCTTCGGATTCCTTGCCGGGCCGCCAGCTGGCGATTTTGCCGAGGATCTGGCGAAACACTTCCAGAAATCTGTCTCAGTGCGGGTCAGCGACATTTACACGTATTTTTCCAACCGACCAACTGCATTCGGCGCGGACATGACCAAGGTATTCAAGCTGTTGGAAACTGGCATTCTGCGTCCTCAGATCACCACATACCCAATCGCCAAGGCTACGGAAGCGCATCGCCGCCTAGAGGCGGGCGAAACCACCGGCAAGTTGGTGCTCAGCATCGATTGACTCATTTAACAGACACGACATGCAAGGAACCAAAGCAATGAACTCGGTTTTCGAAACGGCCCTCATCGGCAAACACGTTGTTATCATTGGCGGCAGCAGCGGCATGGGTAAGGCCACCGCAAAGCTGGCGGTGGCGCTCGGTGCGAAAGTTACCATCGCCAGCCGGAGTCTCGCCAAGCTGGAGGCAGCAGCGGCAGACATCGGAGGCGGAGTTCAGATCGCACCGGTCGATACCACCAACGAAACTGGCATGAAGTCCTGGGCCAGCGGCCTTGAAAAAGTAGATCATCTGGTCATCTCTGCCTCAAGCGCAGCGCGTGGGGCCTTCGCCGAATTGCCAACCACTGACCTGCGCGCGATGTTCGAGGCTAAATTTATCGGGCCCTATGTGGCGGCGCGTGAAGTCTTGCCTGTCTTGACTGAAGGCGGCTCCATCACCTTCTTTTCTGGCGTCCTCAGCCGCCGACCCTCTGCCGGTGCAACGGGTCTTGGGGCCGTGAACGCGGCGGTCGAAGCCCTGTCCAAGGGGTTGGCATTGGAGCTATCAAACCGTGCGCGTGTGAACTGCATCAGCCCTGGAATGGTTGCGACCGAGGCTTACGCGGCAATGTCGAATGAGGCTCGCGAGGCCATGTTCGCTCAGGTTGGTAACAGCCTGCCCGTCGGACGCATTGGTGAGGCAGAGGACATCGCCCAAGCTGTGATAATGGCAATGACAAATGGCTATCTCACAGGCGCTGTGCTGGATGTGGATGGAGGTTACCTGGTGCGTGGCTGAATGGCCAATGCGGATTGGCCTGATCCAATCAGGGCTCTTCCGCGTGATATAGGCCTAGCTGATGGCGACGCTTGTGAAAGGTCGCCACTCTTTCGACGATCTCGTCGCTGGCCACTGCAATGACGAAGGACAAAAGCGTTTCGAGCAATGCGATAGTACTTACTGATGACGGGAAGAATTGCGGCGTATCCGCCGAGATGACGAACCCGTGTTGTGCATTGCGCAGAACAGGGCTGGCTGGGCTGTCAGAAAGACCGACCACCGTCATGCCCTGCTCTCGGGCAACTTGCACCGCCTCGACCACTTCATTCCGATAAGGTTTGCAGGTCATCGCAATTAGTACATCGCGTTTGTCCGCCCATGCCAGATCGTCAATCGGATTTGATCCGGCGCGCGGGATAGCATGAAACTGCACCATGCCCGTCGAGGCCAGATAAACAAAGTTTCGCGCATTCGAATTGTTCACACCAACGCCCAGCACGAACACGTTACGCGAATTCCAGATATCTTCAGCGGCAGCTTTCAGCTGTTCGGACGAGATATTGGCAAACGTCTCCTCGACATTGCGCAGGGCGTCCTGAACCATATCCGCATAAAGCCCGCCCATATTGCCGGACTTACGAATATCCTGCAGCCAACGCGCGCGCTCCGGGAAATCGGCCTGCCCGCGCCGGATCGCCTCGCGGAAGGGAACCCGGAAATCTTCGTAGCCTTCGAACCCCACCTGCCGCGCCATTCTGACAATGGTATTGGGTTTCACATTGGCGGCTTCAGCAATTTCGCGTACAGTCGATACGCCCACGTCGCGCGGGTTCTCAAGCACATAGGTCGCAGCCTTGCGTGCCTCGGGTGTCAACTGAGACAGTTCTTCCGCCAGCCGTTCCAAAACTAAATTTGATACATCTGTCCCATTCATGATTGACGATGGTACTTTTGTTTGCATACGGTGTCGAGACCAAATCGACTCAGGGGGCCGGACCGATGTATTTCAGCTCACTCCCGCATTTGATTGAGGTCACCGTAAATGCATCGACGGAGTTTGCCGCATGGCCCAATCCGAGACAATGAAGGCGATGGTCACCATGGGGCACGGTGATCTGGATCAGATGGTCTGGCACGAAAACTGGCCCTGCCCCACTCCCAAACCGGGCGAAGTTCTGATCAAGGTTGGTGCCTGTGGCCTGAACAATACCGACGTAAACACTAGGTCCGGCTGGTATTCTAAAACAGTCAGCGATGCGACCACCGGTGGCGCGTTTGAAGAGGTCGGCACTGATGACCCAACCTGGGGCGGAGCGCCACTGGCCTTTCCGCGCATTCAAGGGGCGGATGTCTGTGGGCAGATCGTTGGAGTCGGGGACGACGTGGATCCAAACCGCTTGGGCGAGCGTGTGATAACCGATTGCTGGTTGCGCGATCCGACCGATCCGGTAAACAAGGACAAAACCGGCTACTTCGGATCAGAGCGAGATGGCGGCTTTGCCGAATACACAACGATCCCGGCCGTCAATGCGATAGCCATCCAATCAACACTTTCGGATGCTGAGCTGGCAACCTTCTCCTGTTCCTACTCAACCGCCGAAGGCATGCTGACCCGCGCCAAGGTCACCGCGGCTGACACTGTTCTTGTTCCGGGCGCATCTGGCGGCGTCGGTGGCGCTCTGGTTCAACTGGCCAAGCGCCGAAATGCGCGGGTCATCGCGATGGCGTCGGAGGCTAAGCACGACGACGTGGCCCTGTTGGGTCCAGATGTCATCCTGTCCCGCGCCCCCGATGATTTGCGCAAATCGTTGGGAGACGAAAAGATCACGGTCGTTGCCGACGTGGTGGGCGGGTCATACTGGCCGCAGCTTATCAGCATTCTTGAACGCGGCGGACGCTATACCTGCTCGGGCGCCATCGCGGGACCTATGGTCGAGTTCGATTTGCGGACGTTCTACTTGCGCGATCTGACCTTTACAGGCTCGACTGTCATCGACCCCGAAGTAATGCAAAATCTTGTACGTTATATCGAAGCGGGCGAAGTAAAACCGGCCCTGGCCGCAACCTACCCTCTGAGCCAATTGCATGAGGCACAAACCGCCTTCATCGCGAAGAAACACACCGGAAACATCGTGGTGATCCCATGACGTTGGATGATGTTTTAATGGCCGCCAGGCGATTGCATCAGAACCACCCGGATTTGGCGGGTTTTGGGGGTTGGCCAACAGATTTATCCAGAACGGACTTACAGCCCGCACAGATTCCGGCAACCCGGCTTGTCAGCAAATTTGGTCTGAACGGTACGCCCGAAACACAGGCATTGGTTACGGCTATTGCAGCAACTGCTGAGCAAGCGCACTGGAAACTGACCTATTCCGAATCCGAAGTCGGTGCGGATTTCTTGTCTCGATACGGGTATTACGAACTGTTCGGACCCAGCGGGCATTTCCATTCGACCCAACTACGCGGTTATGTCGCCTATTGGGGCGCAGGTCTGCAGTATGACTGGCACAGCCATCAGGCTGAAGAGCTATACCTGACGCTCGCTGGAAAAGCCTGTTTTAAGGTTGAAGGGAATGCACAGCTTGTCGGGCCGGGCCAGACCCGCCAGCATGAAAGTTGGCAAAGCCACGCCATGACGACAAGCGATCATTCAATCCTGACCTTTGTCTTATGGCGGGGCGATGGAATGGATGAACTGCCTCGGATGGATGCCGCATGACATACTGCGTCGAGGTGAAACCAAAATGAAAATTACCGGGATTTCTGTCTTTCAAATCGACCTGCCATTGGAGCATCCATACTGGCTGTCAGGCGGGCGATTGAAGTTTGAGAAGCTGGATGCGACGCTGGTCAAGATTGAAACCGACAAAGGGCTTGTTGGTTGGGGCGAAGGCACGCCCTGGGGGCATACCTATGTACCCGCCCACGGCCCCGGCATACGGGCCGGGATCGAGACGATGGCACCGTTTGTTCTTGGCCTCGACCCGCGGCGAGTTCTGGATGTTGAACGCGCGATGGATCAGGCCCTACCCGGACATTTCTACGCCAAAAGCCCGATTGACATGGCGTGCTGGGACATAGCCGGTCAGGTTGCTGGTCTTCCGATTGCTGATCTGATGGGGGGAGGGTCGCGTACGCCGCGCCCAATCGCATCCTCCGTAGGAGCCAAGACAATTGAAGAAACCCGCGCCGTCATCGAACGATACCGGCAGCGCGGCTATATCGCCCATTCCGTCAAAATCGGCGGCGATGTGGCCCGTGATATCGCCCGAATCCGTGACATGGAAAGCCTGCGCAATCCCGAAGACATCGTCCTCTATGACGTCAATCGCGGCTGGTCGCGGCAGCAGGCATTACGCGTGATGAGTGCGGTCGAAGACCTCAATGTCATGATCGAACAGCCGTGCGAAACACTGGATGACATTGCCGCGATCTCAGGCAAACATGCTTCGCCTGTTTCGGTTGATGAAAGCCTTGTTACCCTTCAGGACGCGACGCGCATAGCCCGCGATGGCATTGCCGAAATATTCGGCATCAAGCTCAACCGGGTCGGCGGGCTGACCAAAGCGGCCCGAATGCGCGATGTCGCGCTGGCGCATGGGATTGACATGTTTGTAATGGCAACCGGTGGTTCTGTGCTGGCGGATACCGAAGCGCTGCATCTGGCGGCGACAATTCCGGATGCGAATTGCCATGCTGTCTGGGCCTGTCAGGACATGATCACCGTCGATATCGCCGGTGGGCGTGGACCGAGAAATGTGGACGGCCACCTGCATCTACCCGAAACACCCGGCCTTGGCGTTCACCCAGATGAAGATGCGTTGGGTGATCCTGTGGCGATCTACCGGTAACGATACGCGCCTCTTGTGCAAGTTCGATGACGGTCATCTGCCGAGGTTGACCTTGCCGCATCGCCATGGGAACGATGCGCGATGGCTTAGTCGAACAGGATAGCGCGATGAAGATCGAACCCTTTGGCGTCGAAATTTGGATGGATGAATGGGAAACCCGCTGCGCCTATAACCTTGCAGAGACTTGCGTCGAGAGCCTGAGTATCGCCGAGCTTTTGAAGCTTTCCGGCAAAAACTCGGATGATCTGTCTGAATTGCTGGGGATGAAAATGACCTATGGCGCGATCCGGGGCTCGGACCGGCTGCGCGATGCGATTTGTAGCCTATATGACCAGCAAAAGCGTGAGAATGTCATCGTCACCCATGGCACCATCGGTGCCAACATGCTGGTCCACAAAACGCTGGTCGAGCGCGGCGACAAGGTGGTGGCCGTCGTGCCCACCTATCAGCAACACTATTCCATCCCGGCCAGCATCGGCGCGGAGGTGACGCAGATCCATTTACGGGCCGAGAAGGCTTATTTGCCCGATCTTGAGGAGCTGCGCGCCGCCGTAACTCCGAGCACCAAACTGATTGCAATCAACAACCCCAACAACCCAACCGGTGCGATGATGGATCGCGCGTTCCTGCTTGAGATCGTCGAAATCGCACGCTCCGCTGGAGCATGGTTGCTGTGTGATGAAGTCTATCGCGGTACCGGGCAAGAAGGTTCGGGCATGACGGATGCGGTTGCAGATCTTTATGAGAAAGGCATTTCAACCGCGGGCATGTCCAAGGCGTTTTCGCTGGCAGGGCTGCGACTGGGTTGGATTGCGGCCAACCCAGAACTGATCGAAGCGGTTTCGATCCATCGGGACTATGACACGATCTCGGTCGGCATGATCGACGACCATTTCGCGGCGCTTGCGCTGGAAAACCACGACAAGGTTCTGGCGCGCAGCCACGCCATTACGCGCGGCAACCTCGCCATGCTGGAAGAATGGGTCGAAAGCGAGCCCAAAATCAGCTGGGTCAAACCCAAAGCAGGAACAACTGCACTTTTGCATTACGATGTCGACATGCCCTCGCGCGAGTTCTGTGTGAAACTGCTGCGGGAAACCGGCGTGATGTTCACGCCGGGCTCTGCCTTGGGTCTCGAAGGCTGTGTTCGGATCGGTTACGCCAATACTCCGTCGATCATTCGCGAAGGGCTGGAAAAAGTTTCCACCTTCCTTGCGAAGCTCGACTAGCGCCTCATCGACTGGCCGTTGTGGAACAGATGCACCTTTTCGGGTGCCGCCGTGACCGAGACGGTTTTTCCTCGCAGATTGCGCTGAACACCAGGTAGTTTTGCAATCACGGCCTCCCGTCCATCCGGGACCGCAAAGTAAAGCAGCGTGACCTCACCCAAAGCTTCGGTGAAATCCACCAAGCCGGAATAAATTGGTGTTCCATCAGTGATATTTAAGTCCTCAGGCCGGACACCGATATTGACCTTTTTGCCTTCGTCAGCGGCATCCGTCGGGATTGATGAGATTGCCACGCCGCCATCATCCAGCGTGACGGTTGTTGTCTCTCCTGTCGCGGTAATGGTCCCGGGCAGCAGGTTCATTGCTGGTGAGCCGATGAACTGCGCGACAAACTCGTTATCTGGCGTCTCATAGAGTTCCAGCGGCGTGCCAACCTGCGCAACTCCCTTATTGGCCAAAACCACAATGCGGCTGGCGAGTGTCATCGCCTCGACCTGATCGTGGGTGACGTAAATCATCGTGCTGTCGGGCATCGCCTCTTTCAGGCGTGCAATCTCGATCCGCGTCGCCACGCGCAGGGCAGCGTCGAGGTTCGAAAGCGGCTCGTCGAACAAATATACTTTGGGGTCGCGCACGATGGCACGACCGATGGCAACGCGCTGGCGTTGTCCACCAGACAATGCCTTGGGCAGGCGATCCAGCAGGGGTTCAAGCTGTAGAATCTGGGCCGCGCGCTCCACGGCGGCATCAACCTCAGCGCTCGGCATCTTCGCGATCTTGAGCGCGAAGGCCATGTTTTCGCGCACCGTCATATGCGGGTAAAGCGCATAGGACTGGAACACCATCGCGATGCCGCGTTGCGCAGGTGGCACATCGTTCACCACCTGCCCTTCGATCTCAAGCGTACCGCCAGTGATCTTTTCAAGGCCCGCGATCATCCTCAGCAAAGTGGATTTTCCGCAACCTGACGGACCGACAAAGACAATCAGTTCGCCTTGCTCGATCTCGAGATCGATATGTTTCAGAACATCGACAGGACCATAGGATTTGGCCACATCCGTAAGCTTGAGTTCCGACATGGTTTACCTCTTTTCCCGAGCCAATAGACAGAATTGAGCGGCATCCAGCGTCACGTTGCTTTCCCCGCGAACGCCGCCCAACTCCTCCCCGATCACTTGCCAGTCACCTTCTGGCAGGGTCACGCCAACCGAACAGTCACCCAGATTGAAGGCGCAGAAGACCTGCTCGGCTTCATCCTCTCGGGTGAAGGTCAATACCGAACCGATTTGTGACATCCCTGTCTGCGCGCCGGACATCAGCGCTGAATGCGCATGACGCAATGCAATCGCATGGCGGTAGTGGTGCAGCATCGACGCTGGATCTTTTTCCAACCGATCCACCGCCCGCTCGGCCTGCGCAGCGCTGACTGGCAACCAGGGACGGCTCGTGCTGAACCCGGATTGTTCGTCCTGTGCGGCCCAGACCATCGGAGTACGGCAGCCATCGCGACCTTTGAATTCAGGCCAGAATTCAATGCCATAGGGGTCTTGCAAATCTTCGAACGCAACATCTGCCTCGGGCAGGCCCAGTTCCTCACCCTGATAAAGACAGGCTGAGCCACGCAGGCACATCATGAGAACGGCGTGCTGCCGGACAGCTGCATCGTCCAACCCCCAACGCGAAGCATGGCGTTGCACGTCGTGGTTTGAGAAGGCCCAGCATGGCCATGCATCACCCGCCTTGTCCTCAAGCTGGTCAAAAACCTGCTTTGCGTAAGCTGCCGTCAAAGCCCGCTTTTCGAGGAACTCGAAAGCATAACACATGTGCATCCGTTTATCGCCGCTGGTGTATTCGCCCATAATCTCAAGCCCGCGCTGCGCGTCGCCGACCTCACCCAGACAGGCGCGGCCCTCGTATTCGTCAGTCAGGGAGCGCAGCATTTCCAGGAAGGCGATATTCTCGGGCTGACTTTTGGAATAGAGGTGATCCTGATGGTTATACGGGTTCACCATCGGCGCAATTGATGAGTTCCTCTGATCCATCGGCAGGCCGGGATTGTCACGCAGCTGGGCGTCGTGGAAATAGAAATTGATGGTGTCCAGACGGAACCCGTCGACCCCCATATCCAGCCAGAAGCGCGCCACATCCAGCAGCGCATCCTGAACTTCCTTGCAGTGGAAGTTCAAATCCGGCTGCGAGGTCAGGAAGTTGTGCAGATAATACTGCAACCGCCGCGCATCCCACTGCCACGCCGAGCCGCCAAAGATCGAAAGCCAGTTATTCGGAGGTGTCCCGTCGGGTTTGGGATCAGCCCAGACATACCAATCGGATTTCGGGTTCTCGCGGCTGGCGCGGCTTTCGTTGAACCATGGATGCTGATCTGAGGTGTGGGATAGCACCAGATCGATCATCACCTTCAACCCATGCGCATGGGCTTGATCCAGTAGCTCTTTCAAATCTCCCATGGTGCCGAACATCGGATCGACATCGCGATAGTCGCTGACATCATAACCGAAATCCTTCATCGGAGATTTGAAGAACGGCGAAATCCAGATTGCATCAACCCCCAGCGAGGCGATGTAGCCTAACCGCTGGGTGATACCCTTTAAGTCTCCGATCCCGTCACCGTTGCTGTCCTGAAAGCTGCGCGGATAGATCTGATAGATCACCCCGCCCCGCCACCAATCTGACGCCGACTTGGTTTTTTCGAATGCTGTCGCGTTGGTCTGCACGTTCATCACACGCCCTTATTTTACGGAACCGGCCAGCAAGCCGCGAACCAGATATTTCTGCATTGCAAAGAAGACTGCCAACGGCACCGCGATTGAGACAAACGCCGCCGTGGCCAAGATTTCCCAGTTACCGCCCCGCGTACCCAGCAGTTCGACGATACGGTTGGTCATTACCGTTGTCTGGCCGCTAGCATCGATCAGGAAGACTTTGGCAACCAACAGATCGTTCCATGTCCAAAGGAACTGGAAGATCGCAAAGGATGCCAGTGCCGGAAAGCTAAGCGGCAGGATCAACTTGGTAAAAATCTGAAACTCGGTTGCGCCATCTACCCGGGCGTTCTCAATCAGGTCACGAGGCAGCCCGGCCATGTAGTTACGCAATAGGTAGATCGCCAATGGCATCCCGAACCCGGTATGGGCCATCCAGACCCCCAGGTATCCTTTGCCGATCCCGATATTGAGATGCAGTTTCAGCAACGGGATCAGCGCCAGCTGCAATGGCACCACCAATAGGCCAACCACCGCAGCGATCAGCAGGGCACGCCCCGGGAAATCCATCCATGCCAGCGCGTAAGCCGCAAATGCTGCGACAAGAATCGGGATAATCGTCGCCGGGATCGTCACCGTCAGGGTATTGAAGAACGCCTTGCCCATACTGTCGGAACTGCTTTCGTTGAACAGAACATGGGCATAGTTTTCCAAGGTGAATTCAGGCGGCAGAGTAGTCGTCACAAACACGCGAGGGCCGCGCTTGCCCGAAAACTCTTCTGCGTTTTCCATCCGATAGTCACCGTTGGCCTGAACCGTGATCGTCCCGCCACGACGAAGCTCAGCCGTTTCGCCCGGAGCAAAGGCATCAATCGCACGGGAATTCACACCCCATCGCGAAATGTCCGAGGCCCGATCACCATCGAAGATATTGCCTTCGATCACATAGAGACCATCCTGCAAAACTTGCGTTTCAGGTGCCGCCGCGCGCAGAGTCAGGTTTTGTTCCGACGGGAAGAGCGCCCGCCACCAGCCGCTGCTGGAAATCTGGTCCGCTGTTCTGAATGACGAGATCAACAAACCGAGTGTTGGGAAAACCCAAAGCACCACAAGCAGCACGACCGAGGCGTGAACGACCCATCTTAGGGCTGGGCGGGTTCCTGCAATATCGCTCATAACCCCGTCCTCCTACTGCATTTCTTTGCGCGCATTGCGCACGTTCCAGATCAGGATCGGCGTCACCAGCAACATGATCACCATGGCCGATGCCGATCCCACGCCCCAGTCATTGGCGCGGAACATCTTGTCGTACATGTAATTGGCCAGAACCTGCGTCTCCCACTGGCCGTTGGTCATCGCAAATACGATGTCAAAGACCTTGAGAACCACGATGGTGATGGTGGTCCAGACCACCATGATCGTGGTTTTGATCTGCGGCACTTTGATCTTGAAGAAAATCTGGAACGGATTGGCCCCGTCCAGAATGGCGGCCTCGATGGTTTCTTCCGGGATGCCGCGCAGCGCGGCGGACAGAATGACCATGGCAAAGCCGGTTTGTATCCAGACCAGCACGATCATCAGGAAGAAATTGTTCCAGAAAGGCAGGGTCAGCCAGGTGTGTGTTTCGGTTCCACCAAAGAAGATGTAGATCGCGTTCAGGACGCCGATCTGATCCTGATCGGCCGGACGCGCATCATAGACCAATTTCCAGATTACCGAGGCGCCAACGAAAGAAATCGCCATCGGCATGAAGATCAGCGACTTGGCGACGTTACCCCAGCGGATGCGATCCGTTAGCTGCGCCACGAGCAGGCCAAATGCGGTGGACATGGCAGGTACAACAATCAGCCAAAGCATGTTGTTGCGCATCGCCTCCCAGAATTTCGGCTCGGCTACCATCTGGGTATAGTTGTCAAAACCCGCCCATTCATATCCACCACCGGCGACCCGATCAGTCAGCGACAGGCGCAGCGTCTCAAACACCGGATAGGCAAGATAGACCCCAAGGGCGAGGATCGCGGGAAGCAGAAACAGCCAGGGCCGGATCATATTCGCGCGGTTGATATTGCGACCCGCGTTCGGTCCACGCGCAGGGAACAGGACTTTATCCAGAAATTGGTTGGACAGGTAGAAATAGCCCACGCATCCCGACACACCGATTACGATTGTTAGCAGGCCCTGAATTGCCGGATTCATGGCGTCCTCTCCCTTGCTAGGGTTTCGGGCAACCTGATTGAAAGGTTGCCCGAAGGTTCAGCGGATTACTTGATTGCGTCCCAAGATGACTGGATTTCGCCGGTGACTTCTTCGGCGGATTTCCCGCCAGTATAGTCAACCATGCCGGTCCAGAACGTACCCGCACCCACGGCGCCCGGCATTAGGTCCGAGCCGTCGAAGCGGAAGGTGGTCGCACCCAGTAGAATGTCACCCAGACCGCGCAGAGTATCATCCTTATAGGCTTCGGTGTTCACGCCCTTATGCGGGGTCAGGAATCCGGTTTGTGCCATCATGACTTCATGTGCAATCGGCTGCTTGAGGAACTCCATGAACGCGCTGGTCGCATCCGATGGATTGCTTACCGCCATCAGAGTACCGCCACCCAGAACCGGGTTACCCAAGTCCTTGTCTGCGAAAGACGGCATGTAAAAGAAATCTGCATCCAGGCCGAACTCGACATCTTCGGGGAAGAAGGCCGGAACAAAGGACGCCTGACGGTGCATGTAGCACTGGGGCGGCGATGAGAACATGCCTTTGGGGCTGTCGCGGAAGTCAGTCGAGGCGACAGCATCTGACCCACCCGAGACCTTGGCGTCATCACGCGCGAACCAGCCAAACTCTTCGATTGCGGCGATAACGCGCGGATCGTCAAATGGGATCTCGTTTGTCACCCACTGGTCGTAAACCTCGGGCGGCTGAGTCCGCAGCATCATGTCTTCAACCCAGTCGGTCGCGGGCCAACCGGTGGCGGCACCCGATCCCAGGCCAATGCACCACGGGGTTTCGCCATCGGCGACGATCTGCTCGGTCAGGGCCTTCAGTTCTTCCATGCTCGTCGGCACTTCGTATCCGGCATCCTCGAAGTTTTCCGGGTTATACCAGACCAGAGACTTGACGTTCACATTGTAGAAGAAGCCATACATCTGGTCATTGCCGTCGGCGTCTTTGTAAGTGCCAAGATCAACCCAGGAATCGCCAGCCGCATAATTGTCACCAACCCAGGCCGCCATATCTTCACCCAGCGGTGTCAGCTGCCCTTTGGATGCCATGATCGCCGCCAGTCCTGGCTGCGGGAAGACCGCGATATTGGGGGCTGATCCTGCCTCGGCATCGATAACGATCTGCTGCTCGAAACTGTCGGAACCGGTATAGATCACATCTGCGCCAGTCGCCTCTTCGAAATAGGCAATCATGTTGTTGAAGTAACCGTCTTCCGGGGTCAGCCACGGACCAAAAATCGTGACCGTCTGACCGCTCAGATCCGGGGCGCTTTCGGCCCAGGCATTATAGCTGTCCCAGTTGAACGGCCCCTCGCCCGGCGCGAAGACCAAATCTTGTGCTTGTACCGACCCGGCCAGCAGAGCGATCGCCGCCGCACCCGAATAAAGTGCGTGTCTCATGAGTTCTCCTCCCAATATTTTCGGCGCAAACGAGATTCGTTTTCAAAGCGCTTTGGATGCCGTACTTTATCCGCTAACATTCAGACCCTGTCAATATCTCGCCTACTAACACCTAAAAAACTGCCATTCTAAGACATTCTCTCGAAACATGTTGACTGAGCTAGGTTTTCACAACAAAACAAATGGGCATCAATTTGAAGGCGCTTTGAGTAAAATGAACCTAAAGCAACTCTCTGAGATCCTCGGCCTTTCACAAACAACCGTCAGCCGCGCGCTGAACGGTTACCCGGAGGTCAGCGAAGGGACGCGCATCCGGGTTCAGGCTGCTGCGAACAAGCATGGTTACCGCCCCAACAGCCGCGCCAAGGGGCTGGCGACAGGGCGGTCTATGGTCATCGGCCATGTGATTCCCACCTCGTCCCGGCACGAAATGGTCAATCCGATTTTCGGAGATTTTGTGGCAGGCGCAGCCAAAACCTATGCGGCGAACAATTATGACATGATGTTCACGCACGCGCCGGACACATCAATTGAAGAATCCTATCGCAGCCTGTTCAATCGAGGCGTCGTAGACGGCGTGGTCCTGCAAGGCCCCAAGGTACGAGAGCCGCGCATCTCGGTGTTATCGCGCCTCGGCGTACCCTTCATTGTTCATGGCCGGTCGACCTACGCCAAAGAGCCCTATGATTGGATCGATGTGAACAACCAGCGTTCTTTCGAACGCGCTACTCGGTTTTTGATCGATCTGGGCCATCGGCGCATCGCCTTGATCAACGGGCTCGAGGAAATGGATTTCGCGCGTCGGCGGAGGAACGGCTATCTGTCGGCGCTCAAAGAAGCCGGGATCGCGCCTGATCCAAACCTACTGCGCAGCGCCGAGATGACCGAGATTTATGGACATCAGACAGCCTGCGACATGCTGAAGCTCGACGACCCGCCAACAGGAATTTTGGCCTCTTCGATTATCTCTGCGGTTGGAGTCCGGCGCGCACTGGAAGAAAGCGGCCTGAAAATGGGGCGCGATATCTCGGTGATCGCTCATGATGACGAGTTGTCATACATGCGCAATGGTATGGATGTTCCAATTTTCACCGCAACGCGCTCGTCGGTCAGACACGCGGGCGAGGTGGCTGCCGAAATGCTGATCGAGCGGATCAACGCTCCGGATGACCCACCCAAAACGCGCTTACTGGAGGCTGAACTTGTCGTCGGCAGCTCGACGGGGCCAGCCCCACAAAGGATGTGAGATGAAGTACAAACGCGCAGATTTCCCGCCAGATTTTCAGTTTGGCGTGGCGACGTCGGCCTATCAGATCGAGGGACACGCCAATGGGGGCGCAGGCAAGACCCATTGGGACAGTTTCGCTGCAACTCCAGGTAACGTCGCCAATGCGGAAAACGGAGATTTGGCCTGCGATCACTATAACCGGTTCGAACAGGATCTGGATCTGATCCGGGGCGCCGGCTTCGACTGTTACCGGTTTTCAACCAGTTGGGCGCGCGTGCTGCCCGAAGGGCGCGGACCGATCAATCAGCAAGGCTTGGATTTCTATGATCGCCTGACCGATGCGCTGCTTGAACGCGACATCAAACCCTGCGCAACGCTGTATCACTGGGAACTCCCTTCACCACTCGCCGATCTGGGCGGTTGGCGAAACCGGGATATCGCGAATTGGTTTGCAGACTTCACCGAGATCATCATGGGCCGCATAGGCGATCGGATGTTCAGCGTCGCACCTGTCAACGAGCCTTGGTGCGTAAGCTGGCTGAGCCATTTCGAAGGCCAACATGCCCCCGGCTTGCGCGACATCCGGGCAACCGCGCGCGCGATGCATCATGTATTGCTGGCCCATGGCCGCGCAATCGAAACTATGCGCGGATTGGGCATGTCGAACCTTGGCGCAGTGTTCAACCTTGAATGGGCGGAACCTGCTGACGACAGCGATGAGGCACAGACTGCGGCGGCGCTTTACGACGGGATTTACAACCGCTTTTTCCTGGGCGGCGCTTTCAAGAAATCCTACCCTCAAAATGTTCTGGAAGGATTGGAGCCGCATCTGCCGGACAAGTGGCAGGATGATTTCGACACGATAGCTGCACCTGTCGATTGGTGTGGGCTCAATTACTATACGCGCAAGTTGATAACGCGCGCAGATACGTCTTGGCCTTCCTTCACCGACGTCCCTGGCCCCTTGCCAAAAACGCAAATGGGGTGGGAAATTGATCCGGCAGCCCTGTCCCGTTTCCTGATCCGGACCGCGCAAGAGTATACTGGGGACCTGCCTATCTACGTGACCGAAAATGGCATGGCGAGCGCAGAACGTCAAAACGACGCCGACAGAATTGACTACTTGAACCAGCATCTTGCCGAAGTGTGTAATGCCCTGGACCACGGCGTTCCGATCAAGGGATATTTCATCTGGTCCCTTCTCGACAATTACGAGTGGGCGCTGGGATATGAAAAACGGTTCGGGCTGGTCGATGTAGATTTCGAGACGCTGGAAAGAAGGCCAAAGGACTCCTACCGCGCGTTGCAGGCCGCATTGGTCCGGGATCAGTCTGGTTGACCGTCAAGCTTTGCTACTGCGGGCACACGCCGGTTCAGTTTGGCACCTTCAAATGTGGCGTTTGGCGTTCCACCGTAAGGTTCTGTGTGGCCGAGGATGATGTCAGCTCAACAAACAAGCGCTCGGCGCGCGCAAACCGTTCGAAATAGGTGAACTGGATTGAAGTCACTAACGACGGCTCCTGACACTGCACCAGATAGTCGGCCTGAAATTCGGTGTGATGCGCGGCATTATCGCTGACTTGCCCCTCATCCTGAACGAAGACATCACCAACAAGCGCGACATTGGCCGTTGCAGTCACACACCCCGCTTCAGGCGGCACCTCAAAGATCTCAAGCGGTTTAGAAAGGTCCGAGATTGCGACGGCAACATCCGCCCTCTCATCTTCGTTCTCGGCAGTGTGCTCGAACCCAACAATATCTACGCCTGGCACTTCAAGCGTCAGGCTAAATCCGGTTTCAACAAATGAAATTGCCATATGACCCGCGCCATGAGTATGCGCTTCGATGGCGGTCTCTGCCTGCGCCATCAGCGCGGCTGGTATTAGCGCAAGAACAACGGCCGCGCGTTTCATTCTGTTCACCATTAACCAAACAAACCGTAGGGCATTTTAATACAATTGCGCCTCAGCGCAATGTTCGCCGGGTGCCTCGGGCTCCCCAGATATGGTTAGTCAGAAATGGGAATAATACCTGACAATAAAACTCAGGTTGACATTACTGACTATTTCTCTAAGAAATTGCCACATCCAGCCCCGCTGCGTCTGCCGGGGTCCGAATCCCGCTAAGAAAGAAAAGTGTTCCACATGACCAGATTGTTCAACGCGGCCAGTTCCCTGACCTTGTGTATCGCAAGTACAGCTGTCGCCGAGGCCCCGTCCAAAGCCGATGTTCTGACCACATATTCCAATATCGCCGAAGCCAAATATGACGACAGTCTGATTGCAGCAAAGAAACTGCAAGCTGCCGTCAACGCCCTCATTGCTGACCCGTCCGATGCCACTCTGAACACAGCCCGTGCCGCATGGATCGCCGCGCGCGTGCCGTATCAGCAGACCGAGGTTTATCGCTTTGGCAACGCCATCGTCGACGATTGGGAAGGCAAGGTGAACGCATGGCCTCTGGACGAGGGCATGATAGATTATGTGGATTCCTCCTACGGAGGCCCCAGCGATGAGAACGAGTTTGCGGCGCTGAACGTCATCGCCAACCCCAGCTTTGATCTGTCTGGCGAGACCATCGACGCAAGCGAAATCACCCCTGCCCTGCTGTCGGATACGCTGCACGAGGCTGACGGGATCGAGGCGAACGTCGCCACCGGCTATCACGCCATCGAATTCCTGCTGTGGGGTCAGGACCTGAACGGCCACGGCACGGGCGCAGGAAGTCGTCCTTATACCGATTATCTAGTTGGTGACGGCTGTACAGGTGGCAACTGCGATCGCCGCGCCCAGTATCTGAAAGCGGCAACCGATCTGCTGATCAGTGATCTGGAATGGATGACTGCCCAGTGGACCGAAGATGGTGACGCACGTGCCGCTCTTGCCGCAAATGAAACTGCTGGCGTTAGTGCGATCCTAACCGGCATGGGTTCGCTGTCCTACGGCGAGCAGGCTGGTGAGCGTATGCGCCTCGGCCTGATGTTGAACGACCCCGAGGAAGAGCAGGACTGCTTCTCGGACAACACCCACAACAGCCATTACTATGACGGCCTGGGCATCCAGAATGTGTATTTGGGCAGCTATACCCGCATCGATGGCACGCCTGTTTCGGGTGCATCCCTATCGGATCTGGTGACCGCAGCCGATCCGACGCTTGATACAGAGATGAAAGCCAAGCTGGCCAACACCATGCTGGCGCTAGGCCGTATCAAATCAACCGCCGAAGCGGGTTTTGCGTATGACCAGATGCTGGAACGCGGCAATGAAGGTGGCGAAGCGCTGATTATGGGTGGCGTCAATGGACTGGTCGATCAAACCAAGACCATCGAACGCATCGTGACCGTGCTGGAGCTTGAGCAGATCGATTTTGAAGGCTCGGACAGCTTGGATAACCCTGACGCGGTATTCCAATAGGCATCATGGCCGGGCGCATTTTTAGTGCTCTCGGCCTTTCTCAACATCGAGTGTGGCGTCTTGGCACTGGACGCGCCCTCAATAACCAACTATTTCACTCGGAAATAGCATATACCGACTGAGTCGCCATGATCGTTTGCCATTGCACCAACATCTCTGACCACGATATCCGAGCGGCGATCGATTGGATGCGCACGGCAGACCCACAGACCATCATCACTCCCGGCAAGATCTATCATGCCCTTGGCAAGTCAGCGGATTGCGGCGGATGTATGCCGCTTTTCCTAGACACAATGCGCGCAGACGATAATCTTAAAGTCCCCATGCAGCTTCGGTCATTGCGATCCGAAGTATCACAGGAGAAAGCACATGAAGGGCGATCCCAAGGTCATAGAATACCTCAACAAATCTCTGCGGCATGAACTGACGGCGGTCAGCCAATACTGGCTACATTACCGCCTGCAAGAGGATTGGGGGCTTGGCCATATGGCCAAGAAAAGCCGTGAGGAATCCATCGAGGAGATGGGCCATGCAGACAAGCTGATCGAGCGGATCATCTTTCTGGAGGGCCACCCCAACCTGCAGAAACTTGACCCACTCCGCATCGGGCAGACCCCGAAAGAAACACTGGAATGCGATCTAGCCGCCGAACAAGACGCGCGGGCGCTTTATGTCGAAGCGCGGGAATACTGCCGCGAGGCCGGCGACTATGTGTCCATGGGTCTGTTCGAAGAACTAATCAGCGACGAAGAAGGACATATCGATTTCCTCGAAACGCAGCTCGACCTTTATGAAAGGATTGGCGAAGCCAATTATGCGCAACTTAACGCATCCAAGATGGACGAAGGCGAGTAAGCTTGCCCTTGCATCGGTGGCCGCACTAACGGCCACCTCTTCCCAAGCCACCGAGCTGCGGGACTCTCATCTAAACTTCCTTCCAAGAACTGCCGAAGAACGCGCCCGGATCGACGCTGTCACAGCTACGCCGGATGACTTCAGTGTGCCGCAGCGGTTCGAAGAACTGTCCGCTGGTGCTGCGACCGTGCGGGCGCGCACTGATACGGACGCGTTTTCTCAGCCCTCCGCCAATTTAAGCTTCGAACAGGAGCTGGACTTCAAAGTCGGCAACGGGTTGTTCAAAAAGATCTGGGTCTCGTCTCCGTCGTCCACTCTGGCTTCGGACGGTTTGGGTCCGCTATACAACGCCCGCTCGTGTCAGCGCTGTCACATCAAGGACGGGCGCGGTCATACGCCTAACGGCCCGGATGACAATGCCGTCTCGATGTTCCTGAGAGTTTCGGTTCCCGGCAAGCCAGAGGGCGCGCCTGCCGAGATCGAAGACTTTGTCGCCACCCTGCCTGATCCGAGTTATGGCACTCAACTGCAGGATTTCGCTCTGGCAGGCCATCCCGCAGAATATCGGCTGGACATCACGTATGAGGAAGTCCCCGTCGCGCTGTCCGACGGCGAAACGGCCTCGCTCCGCCGCCCCAGCTATAAGGCCGCCGATTTAGGCTATGGCCCGCTGCACCCGGACGCGATGCTTAGCCCTCGAGTTGCGCCGCAGATGATCGGACTGGGGTTGCTGGAATCAATTCCGGTTGAGGACTTGCTGGCCAAAGCCGATCCTGATGACGAAGACGGCGATGGTATCTCGGGCCGTCCGAACATCGTATGGTCGACGGAATTTGGCGAACCAATGATGGGCCGCTTTGGTCACAAGGCCGGGATGCCCACGGTGATGGAGCAATCGGCGGCGGCCTTCGCAGGTGATATCGGCATATCAAGTCCGCTTTACCCCGCGCCGCACGGCGATTGCACCGAATTGCAGGCCAACTGCATTGAGGCACCGCACGGTGACAGCGATGTGCGGGGATTCGAGATTGACGCAATTGGCATGGACCTCGTCGCCTTCTACAGCCGCAATCTCGGTGTTCCGGCGCGCCGAGACACCGATGACCCTGAAGTGCTGCGCGGGAAAGAAGTGTTTCTTGCCTCGGGCTGCGCATCCTGCCACACGCCTGCTTATGTCACCCACAGGATGCCCGATAGGCCCGAACAGAGCTTCCAGCTTATCTGGCCCTATACCGACCTGCTGTTGCACGACATGGGCGAGGGTCTGGCCGATAACCGCCCCGAGGCCCGCGCAACGGGCCGCGAATGGCGCACGCCGCCTTTGTGGGGCATCGGCCTGACCCAGCGCGTCTCGGGCCACACCCAATTCCTGCACGATGGTCGCGCGCGATCCCTGCTTGAAGCCATCCTTTGGCATGGTGGCGAGGCGCAGGCCGCCCGCGACACGGTTGTTTCAATGCCAAAAGCCGACCGCGACGCCCTGATCCGCTTTCTTGGGAGCCTCTGACCCATGCGTAGCCTTACTTTCGCCGCCGCCCTGCTAGTGCCCTTGGGCGCCTTTGCTCAGGATCGTGCTCCGATTTTGATGGATGTGACCGAAACGCATATTCTACCGCGCTTTGCAGAGCTGGCTGACGCAACCGGTGCTTTGTCGACCACAGCCCAAACAGATTGCGAACCGGAGTCAGACGACCTGCGCGCTGATTACGCCACGGCATTCGATAGCTGGATTTCGGCCAGCCATTTACGTTTTGGGCCGTCCGAGGCTGACGATCGCGCTTTTGCACTGGCTTTCTGGCCAGATACCAAAGGATTCACGCCCAAAACCCTGTCCCGACACATCGCCAGTGAAGACACTGCCGTCGACGACCCCGATGCCTTTGCCGAAACCTCAATCGCCGGGCGCGGCTTTTTTGCATTGGAACGAATGCTCTTTGATCCAGCGATGACAGAACAAGGAAGCGCCGACTATCGTTGCGCGCTTATCCGCGCCATCACCACTGATATCAACCGAAATGCCGTCGCGATCAACACGGACTGGCAAAGCTACGCACCACGACTGACGCAGCCGGGGGACAACAGCCTCTATCGCTCGGGCGATGAGGCAATGCAGGAGCTGTTCAAGGCGCTTACAACGGGGCTAGAGTTCACAGCCGACACACGCATTGGACGCCCTTTAGGAACGTTCGAGCGTCCGCGCCCGAACCGTGCTGAAGCGCGGCGGTCCAAGCGGTCGTTGCATCATGTCACGCTGTCTCTGATCGCCCTGCGTGACTTGGCCGCCCGTCTGTCCTTTGACCACCCTGAGATTGCTGCAGATCTGGATGCCGGTTTCGCGCGGGCCATCGACCGGGCTCAATCACTGAACGACCCCGCCCTTGCCGGTGTTGCGACACCGCAAGGTCGCGTCCGCATCGAAGCGCTGCAGCAATCGATCAACGACATTCGCGAGATCGCCGCGACCGAGCTTGGCCCGACGCTCGGCATCAGCGCCGGATTCAACTCACTGGATGGGGATTGACCATTGACGAACCGCCGCGAATTTCTTGCAGGCCTTGGTGCCGCCAGTCTTGCTTCGGTGCCGGGTTGGGCGTCCGTCGGCGCGCCCCGCTATCTGGCCGCTGCCTTATTCCCAGATGGTAGCTACCGCCTGTCCGGCCTGGATAACTCGGGCGCAGTTTTGTTCGCTATACCGCTACCCGCACGCGGGCACGCGGCCGCGGCCCATCCGTTCAAAGCCCAAGCGGTCGCCTTTGCCCGCCGCCCCGGGACCTTTGCAATTGTAATTGATTGTACAGATGGTTCTGTCCTAAAGCGGCTGGAGGCACCCAATGGCCGCCACTTCTACGGGCATGGTGCATTCTCGGCTGATGGAACACAGTTTTTCACAACCGAAAACGACTATGAGGCCGCAGAAGGTGTGGTTGGCGTCTGGGACGCGATCAGCTTCGCACGGCTGGGAGAGTTCTCGTCAGGTGGGATAGGCCCCCACGACATGCGCTTGCTGCCCGGTGGCGCCATACTGGTCATCGCCAATGGCGGCATCGAGACACACCCCGACAGCGGTCGGACCAAGCTAAATCTGCCAACGATGCAGCCCAACCTGAGCTATCTCGACATTTCGGGTTCGATATTGGAGCAAGTAGAGCTACCCCGCGCGCTGCACAAAAACTCGATCCGCCATCTTGCGGTGCGTGACGATGGTCTAGTGGGTTTTGCAATGCAATGGCAAGGCAGCCAGACCAAGTACCCTGCCCTTCTGGGGCTTCACCGAAGGGGCGAAAAGCCTCGCCTTTTGTCAGCGCCCGAAACGCAGCAAAGAGAGTTGCAATGGTATGCTGGCAGCATTGCCTTTTCCACCGATGGCCAATCGGTTGCGATCACCTGTCCGCGAGGCGATGCATTGCACCGTTTCGACGTAAATTGCGGAGCATTCATCGAAGCTTTAGTGTTCGAAGATGTTTGCGGTTTAGGCGCCGGCAAGGCTGGGTTGGCGTTTACCACCGGAACCGGTGCATTTGGCACTCTGACGACCACCGGCGCCGAAATCACCGCGCGGTCGGATTGCCAGTGGGACAACCACCTGATCCCGATCCGTACATACGGCTAGAATTCGGCGGCGAACCCTCTCACAGTTTACACTTGGACGAATCAAACTGCTGCCGTATTGGCAGGCGCTAAACCAGCACACCCAAGTTAAGGACTGATCTGATTGAAACAGACGCCCGACGCACCGCATTCCATCTACGGGGTTGAGAAATGGGGCCATGGCCTCATTGAGGTGACAGAAAGGGGCGAGATAGCTCTGCGCAATCCGATGGCCCCCGAGGCCGAGGCAATCAGCCTGCCGGGCATCCTCAGCGATCTGGACGACCGGGGGATCAAAGCCCCGATGGTCTTGCGTGTTGCGTCTTATCTAGAGCATGAAATCGCGCACCTGAACGAGAGCTTTGCCGAGGCAATCGCGCGCGTAAACTATAAGGGCCACTATCGCGGTGTTTTTCCGATCAAGGTGAACCAACAGGCGCAGGTGGTCGACCGGATCGTCGAGTTCGGCAAGAAATACAATTATGGCCTTGAAGCAGGATCAAAACCTGAACTGGTGGTGGCCCTGGCCCATCGCCTGGCCCCCGAAGCGCTGATCGTCTGCAATGGCGTCAAGGATGCTGAATTCATCCAATTGGCGATCCTGTCTCGCAAGATCGGGTTCAACACCGTCATCGTGCTGGAAAGCCCAAAAGAGGCCAATACCGTCATCGAGGTCTATAACCAACTGGGGATCGAGCCCCTGATAGGCGTTCGGGTCAAATTGACCAATCAGATCAGCGGCAAATGGGAAGAAAGTTCGGGCGACCGTTCCGCCTTTGGAATGAACACCGACCAGCTTGTTGCCACCGTGGACAAGCTCAAAGCGGCGGGATTGCTGCACTGCCTCAAGCTGCAACATTCGCATCTGGGTTCACAGGTGCAAGACGTTAACGATGTGCGCCGCGCTGTTGGCGAGGCATGCCGGTATTACACCGAACTCTCGCGTGAAGGTGTACCACTCAGCTATCTGGATCTCGGCGGCGGCATGGGGGTGGATTACACGGGCGAAAAAAAGGCCGCGGAAAACTCGATCAACTACACGGTCGAGGAATATTGCGCCAACGTAGTCGAAACCGTGGCTTACGCCATGGACGAGGCTGAAATCGACCACCCCACACTGATCACCGAAAGCGGCCGTGCGGTGGTTGCGACGTCGTCCATGCTGGTCTTCAACGTGTTGGAAAGCACACTCTACGACGCCCCGGACGGACCAATGGCCGAGCCCGATGACCACCACATGGTTTCGGACCTCGCCGCAGTACACGGCTATCTCAGCAAGGATCGTCTGCAGGAATGCTGGAACGACGCAACCTTCTATCGCAATGAATTGCGCGCGCTTTTCAGACGCGGGTATGTCGACCTGCGCCAGATGGCCCGGGCCGAGCGCATCTACCTGTCCCTTATGGCCCGTCTCAAGGCCTTGGCGGCAAGTGATGATCTGGACACGGAAGTGGATGACCAGCTTGAGAAGGTCGCAGACATCTACCATTGCAACTTCTCGCTGTTCCAATCCCTCCCCGATGTCTGGGCCATCGACCAATTGCACCCGATCGTGCCGCTGCAAAGCTTGAATGAAACACCAGACCGCCGCGCGGTCCTGTCCGACATCACCTGCGATAGCGACGGAAAGATCGACCGATTCATACTGGCCGACGGCGTGTCCCCCAGCCTGCCAGTGCATTCGCTGCCCGAAGAAGGCGAGTATTTCATGGGCGTCTTCTTCGTTGGCGCCTATCAGGAAACACTTGGCGACCTGCACAATCTGTTCGGCGACACCAATGTAGTCACCATCGACCTGCGCACCGACGGTGGCTTCGACTTGCTGCATGAACAAGAGGGCGACACAATTTCTCAAGTCTTGTCTTATGTGGAATTCGACCCGCAAGACTGTGTCGCCGCGTTCCGCAAAATGGTGGACGAGGCGATTTCGACCGGTACTCTGCAAGCCAAGGACCGAAAAACCCTGATGAGCGCCTATCGCGACTCGATCAACGGCTACACCTATTACGAATAACCCCTTGAGAGGAGACTATCCCATGGGCAAAACACTGGTTGTCGGCGCGGGCGGCGTGTCCCACGCAGCCGTGCACAAAATGGCGATGAATTCGGACATCTTTAACGAGATCACGCTGGCCAGCCGAACCAAGTCAAAATGCGATGCCATCGCCAAAGCCGTGAAAGAACGTGTTGGTGTAGACATCACGACTGCCGAGTTGGACGCCTACAAGGTTGAAGATACAGTCAAACTGATCAAAGAAACGGGTGCAGAAATCCTCGTAAACCTGGCCCTGCCGTATCAGGATCTGGTTCTGATGGACGCGTGTCTTGAGGCCGGAATCCACTATCTCGACACCGCGAACTATGAGCCCGAGGACGAGGCTAAGTTCGAATACCACTGGCAATGGGCCTATCAAGAACGGTTCAAAGAGGCTGGTTTGACTGCCATCCTCGGCTCGGGCTTCGATCCGGGTGTGACCAGCGTCTTCGCCAAATGGCTGAAGAAGCACAAGTTGGATACGATCCGTCAGATCGATGTGCTGGACGCGAATGGCGGCAGCAACGATCAAGAATTCGCCACCAACTTCAACCCGGAAATCAACCTGCGCGAAGTGCTGGCCGAGGTGCGCCATTGGGAAAACGGCGCATGGCAGCACAGCCCGGCGATGACCCACAATGTCGAGTTCGACTTCCCCGCCATCGGCCCCAAGAACATGTACCTGATGTATCACGAGGAACTGGAATCGCTCAGCACCCATTTCCCCGAGATTGAGCGCGCCCGCTTCTGGATGACCTTCGGCGACGCCTACATCACCCACGCCAAGGTGCTGGAAAACGTCGGTATGACTCGCATTGACCCGGTGATGCATGACGGCAAGGAAATCATCCCGATTCAGTTCCTGAAAACCCTGCTGCCCGATCCCGGCGATCTGGGCGCGGAGACCAAGGGCAAAGCCTGCATCGGTGACATCGCCACAGGTCAGGCCAAGGACGGCTCGGGCGAAAAGACCTATTATATCTACAACATCTGCGATCACGAGGAATGCTATGCCGAGGTCGGCAGCCAAGCCGTCAGCTATACCACCGGCGTCCCCGCCATGATCGGTGCGGCGCAGGTGCTGAAAGGCAATTGGCGCGAACCGGGCGTGTGGAACATGGAGCAACTCGACCCTGACAACTTCATGGACATGCTGAACGAACAAGGTTTGCCATGGCAGGTCCACGAACTCGACGGCCCGGTTAACTTCTAAATCCTCGCCCGGCGGCAACGCCGGGCAGCGCCCGACCGTCCCCATGGGCGGGCGCTTCGCACCCACCCGCGGTCAGGCACTGCCCTCCGCACTGTCCGGAGATAACCTCTTGGCCGACATGATGACTACACAAGCCGGAGATGCAGGAGCTTTCCGTAGGTTTGATCTAAACCGCATACCTACCCCCTGCTTCGTGGTCGATGAAAAAGCTGTCGAACGAAATCTGAACATCCTTGCCGATATCGGCACCCGCTCCGGCGCTCACATTCTCAGCGCCCTCAAGGCGTTTTCGATGTTCTCGCTGGCCCCGCTTGTACGCCAATACCTTGGCGGCACCTGCGCCAGCGGCATCTACGAGGCCCGGCTGGGCCGCGAAGAATATGGCGGCGAGGTCGCCACTTTCTGCGCCGGATATAAAGACGCGGACATGGACGAAATCCTGTCGCTATCGGACCACATCATCTTCAACTCACCCGCGCAAAAGGACCGCTTTCTGGCAAAAGCCCAAGCCGCCGGCGTACAGGTCGGTCTGCGCATCAATCCGGAACATTCCGAAGGCGAAATCCCCAAATACGACCCTTGCGCGCCCTGCTCGCGTCTGGGCACGCCGATCAGCCAATTGACCGCCGAGACTATGAGTGGCGTGGACGGGCTGCACATGCACACGCTCTGCGAACAGGGGTTCGAGCCGTTGCAGCGGACTTGGGACGCGGTTGAGCCAAAACTCAAACCGTACCTTGGCCAACTCAAATGGCTGAACTTCGGCGGCGGGCATCATATCACCCGTGATGACTATGACCGCGACGGGCTGGTCGCCTTCATCAAATCCATCCGTGAGATACACGGTATCGACGTCTATCTGGAACCCGGTGAGGCGGTGGCCCTAGATGCGGGCATTCTGGTTGGCGAAATCCTCGACTTGCCGACCAACGGTATGACCCTTGCGATCACCGATATCTCGGCCACCTGCCATATGCCGGACGTCATCGAAGCCCCCTATCGCCCCGCCCTCATGGATGAGGCCGAGGCAGGCCATACCTATCGCCTTGGCGGCCCGTCCTGTCTGGCGGGCGACGTGATCGGTGACTACACTTGGGACAAGCCACTGGAAATCGGCCAACGCTTTGCCTTCCTCGATCAGGCGCATTACTCGATGGTCAAAACCAACACCTTCAACGGAGTTCCGCTACCGACTATAGCGCTGTGGAACAGCGAAACGGACGAACTGAAAATCATCAAACAGTTCGGCTATGACGACTTTAAAGGCCGCCTCTCATGAGTATTTTCCTCGACAGTGAACTGTCCGCATCCGAGCGCACTGAGGACGCGCGGTTCCGTGTGATCCCGGTGCCGCTGGAACGCACTGTATCTTACGGGGCGGGCACCGCCAAAGGCCCGGACGCAATTATCGAAGCAAGTAATGAACTGGAACGCATCACTGGCCACGCCGAGCCCTGCGTCGAGGGGATCTTCACCGAAGAACCCGTTGACTGCGATGCAGCGTTGCCAGAGATAATGGAACGCCTAGCCCAACGCACGGAAGCGGCCGTTCGCGCCGGCAAAACCCCGGTGACGCTAGGTGGCGAGCATTCACTTAGCTACGGCGCAGTGTTGGGTGTTGCCCGCGCTCTAAACCAACCGATTGGTATCGTGCAAATCGACGCCCATGCTGATCTGCGCAACGCTTATCAGGGCGAGAAACACTCTCACGCCTCAGTCATGCATCTTCTTGCCGAAGAAGGTATCCGTCTGGCGCAATTCGGCGTTCGCGCCTTTTCGACTGAAGAAGCCCAAAGCCGCCTGAGAAACCACGTGTTTCATGTGGACGCCGAAGAACTGGTTACCGGCAACATCCACTCGGTTGATTTGCCCAAGGATTTTCCCGATCTGGTGTACGTCAGCTTTGACGTTGACGGGCTGGACCCGGCAATCATGCCCGCCACTGGAACACCCGTCCCAGGCGGGCTGGAATATTATCAAGCCCTGCGCCTGGTGGAACACGCCCTGAAGGGCCGAAAATGTGTGGGTTTCGACGTCGTCGAACTGGCCCCGAACGGCAATGCCGCCTGGGATTTTACCGCCGCCCAGATCGTCTATCGCCTGATGGCCGCCTGTTAACCCTCGGCGGTCTCATTCAGTTCCATGTGCCCTTCGCCCTTGTTCAGAACGCGGCGTAGCATGGGTTCGAAGAACTCCAGCGGTTTGGTCGGATAATCCGGGTCGAACGCCTTCTGATCATATTCATGACAAAAATAGCGGCAGTCCTCCCAATACGGGCTGTCGCGGTATTTGTCGCGAGCATTCCGATCACCACCTAGATGATGATTGTAGTAGTAGCCCTGAAACACGCAGTGGTGCTTGAGAATCCAGTGTATCTTCTCACTGACATAGGGCTTCATCATCGCGGCGGACAGTTCCCCGTGATTATAAGGCGACAAGATATCGCCGGTGTCATGGATCAGGGCAGCCACAACCAACTCTTCATCAGCGCCGTCCTCATACGCTCGTGTCGCGGCCTGTAGGCTGTGCTGATAGCGATTCAGCGGATACGGCGTCCATTCTTCGTCCAGTGAACGAATGGCGTCCAGTATGCGATCCGGCAAAGCAGCGTTGTAGCTCTCTTCATACTCCATGACCGCATCCCAGTCGGCCTTGGTCGCCTCTTCAAAATTGGTCCAGGTGGGTTTGTGGCTCTTGTCCAGCATCGCGCGAATCCTTTGGCTACGTTCGTCAAATCACTTTAAAGCGGCATATATAGGCAAAAAAATGAATTGATTTTATCAATACGATCAAAAAATACTTTCAATATGCAAACCAAATCTCTGGAAACATTTTTAAGCATAGCCGAAACCGGCGGATTTCACTCAGCGGCCCGTAAGTTGAATGTAACCCAAACCGCAGTCAGCGCCCGGATCAGGGCCTTGGAAGACGCAACAGGCAAACCACTGTTCTCGCGCGGGGCCGGCGGAACGGTATTGACCGAGTACGGTCGCCAATTCAAACCCTATGCTGAACAGATGCTGTCGCTGTGGTCGTTCGCCGCCAACGACCTGCCTGAACAGATTCAAAATCGGTTGGCACTGCGTCTGGGTGCCCAGTTGAGCGTGTGGGATCCGTTACTGGTGGACCTTGCTGTTCGCTTTGAACAACGGTTTGGACAATTGCTTTTAACCCTGAATTACGACCATGATTTGGATATGGTCGACGCCGTTGCGACCCACGTACTTGACGCCGCGCTGACCCATGAAAAACCTGCGGACCGGCGCGTGGTATTCCACGAACTTGCGCCCGAACGGCTGTCTTTGGTTCAAAGCAGGAAGGATGCGAACACCGACGCTGAACGGGTATTTGTCAACATAGAACTGGGCGAGACCTACCGGGATCATGTCCGTTCCACAGCGCGTCTCGCGACAGGGCAAACTATCTTTCTGGGTAATTGCTTGATGGCTTTACGCTATCTCCTACAGCGTGGCGGGTATGGGTATTTCCCGGACTATGTCATCACTCAGCATCTGAACTCAGGCGAGCTGTTGCGCGAGAAAGATGCGCGCGACTTAATGCTACCGCTGTATTTGGTGGTCCGTTCGGACAGTCAAGAAGTTGAAAACATCCTGCAGTGCCTGGAGGAACTTCGCCGCTGACTTCAGACCGGTGACGGCTTTGGTGCTCCGTTTCGAACCCTTTTTCGCAGCAAGGGTCGCCCCGCGGCCAGTAAAAACAGAACCGACACAAGCACGCCCATAACGGCGGGAAGATACAGCAAGCCCCAAAGTCTGGGATCATTGATGACGAACGGGGATACGAATCCCCGAACCCCCTCAAGCAGGACCAGAATGGTAAAGGCACCCAGGATCTGAGGCCAAAGCCCAAAGCGCGAAAAGCTACCCAGCATCAGGGTCGAATATCCGACCAATGCGACCGCAATACAAATCGCAATCCACGAGAACCTCTGGTGCAGCTCATCCACCAGATGGCCGATGCTGTGATCATCTTTCACTGAGACCGCTTCGCGATCCCAGATCAACTCGACCGTCGGGATGGCTTCAAGGCTGCGATGGCCCATACTCGAATTCTGGGTCAGTTCGGAAATGTCGTAAGAGGCGTCTTCGAACAACGTGGATGACAGCGTGTTACCAGCCTGATCATACCGCAGCGCAATCCCATCCAGCATAACCAGATGAATGCCCGAAGCCTGATTGACCAGATAGGCGGTGGCACTGGAATAACTGACAGGGTTAATCCCATCGCGACGGTCTGAGACGAAGACTTCGCGCAGCGTTCCGTCCAAATCGATATCGCCGATATAGACGGTTACACCTTCTGCTGGATGCAAGAATTCGCCCTCATTCAACAGCTGTGCGGTGACATCTCCGGCAACTTCATCCTGTCTTAATTCCAGTTGATCAACCGATGCAGGTCGCAAAAAGACGCTGATGACAGCCATCATCAGTCCCGCACTGAGCCCGAACACCAAGACCGCGCGCGCCAGTCGCCACGGGCTGGAGCCTGTTGCCAGCATCACCGTCATCTCGCTTTCGCGGCTCAAACGGTTGGTGGCGTAAACAGCGGCCGCAAACACCGCCATGGGCATGACCGTCCGGATCAGCGTCGGCAAGGTCAACGCCGTGAACTCCAGGAACACCATCGCCGATTGGCCGCCGCTGATGACCCGATCAAAAAGGCTGACCGAACGCGTGATCCAAAAAACCCCGACAAGCACAAGGGTGAAAAAGCCAAACAGCACCAGCAATTGCCGCAGGAAATACCCATCAAAACGCGACATGCGACCTCTTGTTTCTTGGCGATTGGCGTTGCGGCGGACTTTAGGTGATTCAACGCGCCGAGGAAACCTCGATTAAGCCTGATCAGCGGCGGGGATCACGATGCGATGATACCAAAGCCAGCGCAGAATGCGCGACGCCGTGTGTGTGGCCAAAACCTCTGACCAGCTCTTGATGATGTTCAAAGTGGTTGTCGGGGCGCCAAGCCGCTCTAACAACGGTCCCAGCATTGCGCCCTCCAGATTTGCAACTGGCCTTGGAAGATTCGGGTGCCCTATGACAAGGCCGGGTACGATATGCGAAGCGGTTTGCACGCCGGAAGCGATGAGCTTGGCCTGAGGTGACAGGATCAGGTGCTGATCATCACGCAACGCCTCCGTGTTTGGATCGAACGCTGGAGGCTTTACCCAATCCAACGGCTTTGCGCGCTCAGCCCAGAAGTGCGAAGGATCGACAGCATGCTGCCGTGCATAGAAATCGGCTGCGAGCGCTGCATGGGTCTGCACACGCTCGAATTGCCGATCCGCATAAAAAGACAAGGCCAGATCACTATGATCGGGGGTTGTCAGAAGCGTGTTCACCACGGCTGCGGCCTGCACCGCCTGCCCCATCGCCAATTGCACCCCCTGCGACGACAACGCGTCGACCGCGAAGCTGGCCTCTCCGACCCGCAGAAGGTCGCGTGTTGGTGGTGTTGTCTCGGCCTGGCTGGTCGCATCCGCCCGCCGCACAGGCCCGATACGGCGCTGTTCCAGACAGGGTGCCAGTAATGTCGAACGGGCCAGAAGATTCAGATAGAGATCGCGTCGATCTGCGGGTTGCAGCCCGATGCAGGCGTCGGGATCGACAAAAACCATTGCGTTGACCACTCCTCCCGGTAACAACGCGCCCCAATACCAATGCCTTTGTCCCGCCTCGACCCGGGCTTGCGGGCCAAAGCCCGGCGGCACGTGCCAATAAGCATAAAGCGCCAACAAAGGTTGGGATGCAGGGCGAAACCTGCGGCCCAGCCCGGCTTGCCGTCCCGCTGCGTCCAGCAGGATTTGTGCCTGGATCCGAAAGGCGCCCGTGTCGGTCCGAACGGGAATCTCCCAACCAGACTGCTGGCGCACCGGGCGGTATGCGCGCGCAGGTTGGACGACCTGCGCCCCTGCCGCTTGTGCTGCACGTAACAGCACGGCATCGAACTGGCCCCGGTCAACCAAAAGTCCGGGGTGATCACCGGCGACGCCGCGACGTTCGAACGCTCCGGCCCAATGCAAAAGCGATCCGCTTGTACGCAGAAAACCGGCTTGGGTAACGGTTTCGTCGACCCCCAACAGGTTCAGGATCGGCCAGATTGATGGCGGCAATGACTCGCCGACATGTTGGCGCGGGAACGTTTGCCGCTCGATCAGGCAGACGCGCCGACCTAGCTGAGCCAACCTCAGCGCAGCAGCGCTACCTGCCGGGCCGCCTCCGATCATGCAGATTTCGGTCTCAATCTCCATCCTATCAGGCAGAGGCCACCCGTGCGGACACGCCAAAATAATCCGGACGTGCTTCGGACAAGCGGACATAGGCCTGAAGGCAATAGTGCAACCAACCTCGAATGTAGTCGCAAGCGGGGCGTCCGCGATGGATGACCTCGTGATGACAGCCGCCGCCGCACAGATACCGCGCCCAGCAAGTGCCGCACGGGGACTGGGTGTGCACGTGACGGTTCGTCAACCAATTTTCTCGCCGAAGATCAGGGCCATCATAGACATCGCCCATGGCTCCGGCTTCGTCTTCAACAAAGCGATGGCAGGCGAACAGTCCACCATCAGCAGACACGCCGAAATACCCGCCCCCTGCCCCGCAGGCATAGGGCCGGTGGGTGCCTCGGTGGATCTCCTGCATCGCCGCTGCCATGTTCGAGAAAGGGTAGCGCCGCCCTTCGATTACCGCCGCCTCGAAAACTTCGCCGCAACGGATCATCTGCGATAGCATCTCGTCCAAATCACTCCGGTTCAGTTCATGCTGACCGTTGGGCGAGGCCAGCATGGGCGAGAATCCAATCGAATGAAATCCCATTCCCACAAACCGATCCAGCGTCTCTGGCAGGTTCATATTCTGCGGCGTAACCGTCACCCGGGCACCAACCTGCATACGGTGTTGAGTTGCCAGCAAAGGTTCGACCCGTTTCAGGATCGTATCAAAACTACCCCGACCGCCACGATTTGGGCGCAGCTTGTCATGGACCTCGCCCATGCCATCCAGACTGATGGTGACAGCAAATCCATGCGCTTCGAAAAACGCCGCATCCTCGGGGCGTAGCAGGGTCCCGTTGGTTGTGATCGATAACCCGACGCTCAACCCGTTGGCATGCGCCTGATCGACGGCATATTCCGTAGTGCGTTGCACCAGATCACGGTTGATCAGAGGTTCTCCACCCAAATAAGCAAGGTTGATCCGCACACCGGGTTCGGCTTCGGCCACCAGCCGATCAACCGAAGCCTTGGCGACTTCCCATTCCATATTCCGCGCGGGTCCACCAAATTCTCCCCCTGCAGCATAGCAATAAGTGCAAGCCAGATTGCATTTCTGCGCCACTGCCAGTGACAGCGACCTCACGGGCATACTCTGAGGCAGCGTGTCATCGATGAAAGGTGTTCCATCCAATCCCATGGACCTGAGGAAAGCGCTTTGACTTCTCTTGTCCATCGTTGCGAATTGGTCCGCCGTCCCCTCAGGCACATCAAACACGCGCGATCCATCAACTGCCAGCATGTGATCTCCATGCCCTGTGTCAAAGAAATGCACCTGCGCGGCGGGTGGGATCACGCCTTACCCTCCGTCCAGAACGGGATGCCAATCCCCTTGGCGGCCAGCGCTTCGCCCTCGACGCGGAACAGCTTCATGTCATCGCGCACCTGCTGGATGTAGGCCTGGGAGTCTTCAAATTTGCCATCCGCTTCAAGCGTATAGGCGTTGGCTAACCCATCCTTGACCTTCGCGTAGAGTTCCAGCGCCGTCCTGGCCTCCTCTTCAGTGCCAACCTCAATCTGACGCAAATAGGCAGGCGTGCCCTCTCCCGTATCGTATTTGGCCAAAACGTCCTTCATTTGACTGAAGCGCAGGAAGTGCTCGTCCCCGTCGGTGTCGATCCGTACCGCCAGCGCATAAAGGCGGCGTTCCGGGAACAAATCCTCCTGCTCCAAAGTCGCCACACATTGCGCATAAGCGCGGTCGATAAAGCCTCCGGGGCGCTCGATCTCGATGAAATCCGCAAGCGCTTCCGCCGTCAGTGGCCTTAGTGCGCGCGGCTGAGTCTTACCCTTGCCCGCCGGCAAGGTTTCGGACGGGGTCAAGATGGGTTCATACCCCTCGGGCTCAAGCTCCCAAAGCAACTGGTTCGCCCAGCGCATATGGGTCATCTCGCCAATCGCGACCTCCAGCACCGAACGCCGGGCAAATATCAGATCGTCTTTCAGCGTCGGCCATTTTCGGGTATCCGCCGTTTCGGGATCCGCCAACGAAAAATAGGCATAGAGATATTGCAGGCTCAGCGTCATCTCCATCGCGGCCAGACGCGTCTTGAGGTCCTCGATCATCGCCTGCGGCGTGTCATAGGGCTCCACGCCTGGCATTTCGGGATCAACTTCATAAACCTCGCCCGTTTCGCGGCCTTCAACGACGATAGGCAATTCGCTCCACATCTGATTTACCTGATAATGGTCAATCTGGTAGGGGCGGTTTTGTTCGACCGTATTCAGCGCCGCGACGTTACCGGACGGAGACTTGTCCGAGCGCAGCCAATCCAGATAGGTCTCGGCCTCGATCGGGTTCTTTGACTGGCCCGAGGGCAGCTGATCGTCATGTGCAACCTCGGCCATCACCACATCGGGATGGTTCGAGGGCCAGTAGTGGCAGCCGCAGTCGCGGAAGTCATGGGACCACGGGTTGCACAGGCTCTGCGTCAGTTCGCCGGGATCATAGGCTTCGCTGAAGACACCCGCCTCGGTCCGGTACTGGCGGCGAAAACCGTGCAGGACAACCTGCTCGGTATCCACGATGCCTTCATGATTGCGCCGTTCCAGCGCAATGCTGACCGGTTTGTCATCACCATGTTCCAGACTGCGGATGAACCGCCAAATCATCAGCCCGTCATAGGGTGTGCCGTCTTCCTCCTTGAAAGTGATGCGCTTACCGCTCTGCTCGACCCATGACAGGAACCAGCGACCTTGGCTGAGCTTTGCGCCGATGTCACCGCTGTAGGCCTCCAACAGCGTCTGCACCCACTCCTCGGGGCTGTTGTCAGGCAGCATCGGGTCGTAGAAATAGTCCACAAAAACCAGATGGAAGCCCTGCGAATTCTTCGGTGCCTCGGGCACGGGGTTCAGCGGCACCCGCGCGGCGTTGAACACCAGACCGGGGAAAAAGCGGCGGTCCAGGTTGCGCACATCCATTTCCAGACCGGGAAAGCAATTCCCCACCGATCCGTCCAGTCGCGTGTTGTCGGGGTTGCCCGGTACCTTATAGGCCGCGCGGGCGGTCAGGTTGCGGGGTTTAACGCGGATTTGGCCGGGCTGATCAGACATTCTGAGCCTCCGTTTCCTGTGCAACCAGATAGTCGATGAACGAGATCACCAGATGGTACTGCCTGCGCGACAGCGACAGCGGGTAATAGTTGGAATCGCGCATATAAGGCGGCATCCGCGCGTCGTGCATCGAGTCGCGGATAATCCGAGGATCGCGAAAATCCGGGTTCGGATTTTGATCAGGGTTCGGGTTTGTCTCAAGCGCGGTCAGGATACCATATGGTGGACGCAGCAGCGTTTTAACGAAATCCGGGCGACGGCGCAGGAAATCCAGCAGGTTGGCCTCGTCAATCAACTGCTCATGCACGAACTTCGTCGCCACTGTATAGGGCAGCCGATCATTCGGCACGGAGTTCGAAAAGACTGAGATCGGTTGCGGGCGGATCAGTTCGTCGATCTTGTCCGGCGGCCTTGCATCCTCCTCCGTCATGGATTTCGCATCGGTTGACGGCAGGCCCGGCGTCGGGGAAATCCCGGTTTTCGCCTGTAATTTGGCATTGTCCTTCAAACCTTGCGCGCGGATATCGTCGAGGTTGATCAGGCTGTTGGTCTCGAAGGCGCGGCGGAAGATATCGACCACCTCGTCTTTGGCCTGGGTGTAGTTTTCTTCAGTTACCGAGATTAGCGACAGATCACGATCGGCCAGATCATCCTCAAGGCTGTAGAACGGCCGCGCATCAGGTGCAAAATCGGGTGGTCCGGTCATGATCGTGGCGCGTGCGGTTAGGCGTTCGCCACGCACGGCCAGCGTCGCCTCGATCACGCCATCGCTGGTGTCATCGGCCACTCCCCAGGATTGGTCATTGCCCACACGGGCACCGTCGTAACTATCATGCGGCTCAGGGTCGTCCGAGGTGCCGGACATCATGATCCATTTCGACCAAGGGGTGTCGGGGTTCAGGATGCGGTTCTGTTCGGGCACGATTTCGTGGATGCGACCATATTCCGATTTCGGCGGGTCGTTCTGATAGCCCGGTACGGCCAGCGTCGCCGGACCGTATGCAGCATCAGGCGGGCCATAAACCTCGCCTTTCGGAGGCATAAAGCGCAGGCGCAGGATACTGCGGTCGATGAACTCCCCTTCGACTGGTTCATCATGACCCTGCACAGGATGCATCACACGGATCGAGCCTAGCGGGATCGGGTTATGCTCATAGACCATCGGCTGTTGTTCGGACGTATACGGACTGAAGGCCAGCAGGGGTTTCGGGGTGAAATCCTGACCCGCAATCTCGACCCGTGCACGAAACCCGCAAGCCGCGTCGCCAGTCCGGCGCTCGGCCTTGGTGTTCCCGACGGTGACCGAATAGCGCACGTTTTGCAGCGACAGGCCCTGATCGTCGAGCAGATCGAGCGTCACCGGTGTCTCATATTCCTCGCCCGTCTCGGCATCATGCATCCGCGCCCACAGCTCAAAGAACGGGGCAACCGGGCGCAACGCGCCGCCTTCGTCGCGAAAGCGGATTGTGTCGGGATCGGGAAGATAGGCAGTGACACTGCCATCTTCAATCTCGCGAAAGGTTATGTTCGACCGGATGACCGTTTTGTTGTTGCCATGGGCATCCATGTCCTGCTGCCACTCATAACTTTCCAGCGGTGTCTCACCCGGTCCAAGACGGGCAACCGCCATGGGTGGCAGAAAGAAAATCTCTTGGATCGTGTCCATACTGGGCCCTCCCCCGTTTGGCCTTGGCAGCCCCCGCTTTCAGGGGTTCGAATAGCTCTCGTATGTGATAGTTGGGTCGTCGAAGATCGACTTGGACGTATCTCGGATGATGTCTGGCGGAGCGTCATCCGGCACCGGCGAAATGCTCTGCTGATAATGGAAGAAGTTATGCGGGTCGAATTTCTGCTTCACGAACAGCAAAGAGTTGAAATACTCGCCCCAGTATTGCCAGCGATAGTTCTTCTGGGTCCGCCGTGGATAGTTCTGATAGACGCGGTCAATGAAATAGCCTTCTTCGGTCATCAGTTCCATGAATCCGTCGAGCCACGGCACCACGATCTCTTTTTCTTCTTCCGACACCCAGAACACATCGACGTAGAAGTTCAGCGACACATCACGGTGAATGAAGGCATTGCCTTGTTTGCCCAACGGCATCCGATTGATCGCCCCCCCATAAGGTTCGATGGCCACAGCGCCATAAGCATTGGGCGTGCTGTCGAGGTAGTCTACGACGCGCTGCCATTCGACTTCGCTGAGCTGGCGTTCAATATATCCGGCCTGCTTATCTTCACGCGCCTGATCGGGGACGACGGGGATGTCATATTTGTCGTCATATAACCATGAGTTGATTTCTTGATAGGTGCCATAGTTCTGGTCGTCCTCACCCATCTCGCCGCCGATTTCATCGCTCAGCAGGGGCTGAACAAACGCGTTCCCCTCTTCGGACGTGCCATCATAGAGCGCCGACACCAGCAACACCTTTCGATCTCCCTGATAGGCCAGAAAGATATAGGCCCCGAAACGGTCATCTTCGCAGGTGCGCATGTAGTTGGCCTGCAGGTACTCCAGTGCCTTGGCGGCTTTGTCCAACGGCCATGTGATGTGGCAACCCCAGACTTCATACAGCTGGTGCAGCTGGTAGCGGATTTCCAGCAACACACCAAAGTTGTTGCCGGTCCCGCCTCGTATGGCCCAGAAGAGGTCGGAGTTCGTGTCTTTGTCCGCGATCACGATACTGCCGTCCCACAGCATCACGGTGACACCCAGAACGCTGTCGCAAGCCATCCCAAGCCTGCGCGAGGTAAAGCCATAGCCGCCGCCCATCATGAAACCCGCAACGCAGACATCCTGACAGGCCCCGCCCGGCACGTGCAGGTGATAGGAGTTCAACTCCGAATTCAGCATCTTGAACGGTGTGCCCGGACCGACATAGGCCATCGGCACCTTTGGATCGACGGTCACGTAACGCATTCGGCTGGTATCCAGCACCATCTGGTTATTGACCGAATACCCCGCCGTGCTGTGACGCCCTGACCGCGCAACAACCCACAGGTCATGCTCACGCGCGAAAGCAAGGCTGGCGCGTACATCCTGAATGGTCTCGCAATAGACGATGATCTCTGGGTAGTCCTGGAAAGCCGGATTCCAAACCTGCCGGTCATTGTTGTAATCCGCGTCGGTCGGCAGAGTGACCGTTCCGATCAGTTTCTTCTCAAATTCACGTATCTCATCGGGCGTGATCGAATGGTACTGCTGCAGCGCCAGATCGGTACGGCTTTGCGCCAAGACATCCTTGGCCAGAAGTGTTTTGCTGATCTTACGCATTAGGTCTCCTCATACCACAAGAGCGGGGCGCCGGACTGGTGACCCAGCGCTTAAAAGTCGAAATTCAGGTATCATCCCAGCTCTGCCCGCGCCCAAGCTGGCAGCAAGTTGGCCTTCGGGTCAAGTAATCGTTTCCATCAACGCTCGTGCGTCTTTGAGGTCCGGCAGTTGGGCATCTTGATGGAAATGCGACATGACCGAATTCAACGCCTCACCAACCGGTTCGCCTCGGTGTTGCCGCCACTCCGCCAACGCGACCGCCGCACGAAGCTCGTAAAGCCGCGCGCCTTGCCTTTGCGCTGTTTCGATAGCGCGCAACAGCAGCGGTACGGGATCGCCCCCTGTCTTGGCTACAAGGGCGGCCTCAATACGAAGCTGATCGGCCTCGGCCCATTTCTCTTCGGTTTTACTCAGAACATTTCTGGCGTGCGTCAAAGTCTGATGCGCCGCGTCGTGATGGCCGGCGTTTGTCTGAATCTCGGCAATCAGCGAAGGGAAGAAAGTCTTGTAATTTCCGGCCCCAACCGACCACCAGTCTTCCGACGCCTGACGCAGGTCCTCGATATGCTCGACTTCAGAGGTCGTGGTCGCCTTTGCCCAGCTTTCCCATAGCCGCGCAATGGTCGCCATAAAGGGTAGCGAATGCTCCTCGGCGACTTCGGACAGCGCCTTAACATCCCTTTGCAATGCAGGGATGTCGCGCGCCAGCAGGTGAACCTTGCACATGTAAACCAAGATCTGCGCCACACTATGCGCGTGCTTGAGGTTCTTGGACCATTCCAGCGCTGTATTCTGCACCTGCAGTGCATCTTGATGCCGACCCATCAGGCAATAACATGTGCCCAGAAATGCTGATGTAATCGCGGCATGATCCGTTCCATAGACATAGGCTAGCTGGCTGTGCTGATCAAAATCATAAAGCTCCCAAGCTTGCTCAAGATGGCGCTTTGCATCTGACAGGTTGCCCAGATGCAATTGCACCGCCCCCATAGCGCGATGACCGACCATGCGGTGTTCGGTCTTGCCGCTTGTCGCCGCCAGATCGAGGATCTGCGCAGCCACGCCTTTCGCCAATCGATATTCGGCACGCACAAGATGGAATGCATATAGCCCGTTGAGCACAGGAAACAGCCGCTCGGTCTCGTCAGCTCGGTGACATAGTTCGCGCAGACGCCCATAGGCCTCACCCGTCGCATCCCCTGAAATACCACTTGTTGAGCGCAGGACACCGGCACGCAGAATCTGGATGTCGATCTCTTGCAAATCCCGTGCACGGCTCTTTGGCAGATCGGCAAGCTGATCCAGAGCTTTCGACAGATGGGTCAACGCCTCGGCCTGGGCCGAGCGTTCGATCGCTCGACGCCCCGCGCTTTGCCAGTGCATCACGGCCTCATCCGCGCGTTGGGCCAACGTGTAATGCTGTGCCAGAACCTCGGGCTGAGTCTGGGCCAGTTGCGGCTGGTTCTCCAGCAACGCACCCGCCGCGCGGTCATGCAGCGACTGCCGTTCCGTGCGCAGCAGGCTGTCATAAGCCATGTCGCGAATCAATGCGTGGCGGAAGATGAACTCATCCTCTGCCGCATCCGGGGCTTGAAGAATGATCCCGGCCGATGAGAGCTGTTCCAGTCCGGCCTGCAGAACCGTCGGAGACAGAAACGAAACAGAGGCCAGCAACGCGATCGAGAACTGCCGCCCGAACACGGCGCCGGTTTGCGCCACTTCTTTGGCCTTGCCCAAACGGTCCAAACGCTCCATCAGCGAATCCTGCAACGTGCTGGGAACTGAAAGCGATGGCAGGGGGCCGCGCACGACATAACCCTTGTCGCTCAAGCGCAATTGCCCCGATTCCAAAAGACCGCGGGTCACTTCCTGGACATAAAGCGGAATGCCATCCGTCTTGGCCGCAATAAGGTCGCAAACCTCGGGTGGTACTGGGTGCCCCCCCGCCACCTCAGCTACGATCTCAGCCACATCCCGATTGGTCAAACGCTTGAGAGGTATACGTAGGGTATTGTTGTGGTGACCCCAACCCGGATCGAAACCGGTACGTGCTGTTACGACGATCAGCACCGGTAGGTCCCGAATATGTTCGATCACCCGATCTGTAAGAGACAAGGTGGTCGGATCAACCCAATGCGCATCTTCGAACAACAGCAACACCGGTCGTTCTCGCGCTAACGTCGCAAGCTGTTCTGTCACTGCCTCCAACGTCTTCTCAAGCTTCACTTGCGGCGGCAGGTCGAGAGGCCCCAGCGTAGCATCAGCATCAACGCTCAACAAATCAGCGATCAGGCGCACATGCTCAGGCGGGTGATGGCGCAAGAGGTACGAGAGTTTTCCCAGTTTATCCTCATCGTTGTCTGTCGGCGCAAATCCTGCGGCGCGTTCCAGATGCTGAATGATCGGATAAAGTGCCGAGTTGGCATGAAAGGGCGAACACTGGAAGTTCAGGCGAAGCGCGCCTTGATCCAGCACTTCTTGGCTAAGCCCCTCAATCAGGCGTGATTTGCCGATCCCTGCCTCGCCAGTGACAAGAACCGATTGTCCAGCGCCCTGACTTGCCTCATTCCATTTGTCGGTCAGCTTGCGGAACTCTGCCTGGCGCCCAATGAGCCGACCAGAACCGGCATCAGGCATTATGTCAAATCTGCGCTCGATCCGCGCCTGCCCTGTGACGCTCCAGGCTTGTATCGGTTCCGAAAACCCTTTCAGTGCGAAAGACCCGCGATCCTGCAGTTCAAATGCATTGCCCACCAATCTGCGAGTGGATGGGCTGATGATCAGTGTATTGGGCTCGGCCAAACTCTGCAAACGTGCTGCCAGATTGGGTGTACGCCCCATGACCACGTCATGTTCCTTCAACCCTTCGCCATGGATCTCGCCCACAACGACAAGACCGGTCGAAACACCGATCCGCGCAGTCAGACGCTCCTGGCCTTCCATGCGATTCAATCCTTCAAGAATATCCAGACCCGCATGAACGGCGCGCGAGGCCGCATCTTCCACCGCGTGAGGATACCCGAAATAGATCATCGCCCCGTCACCCATGAAATCGGCGATATGTCCACCAAAGCGAGCAACCGAGGTCGAGCAAATTTCCTTGAACCGCCGAAGCAGCTCCCCCAAGTCTTCGGGATCAAGCCGCTCGGACATGGCAGTCGAGCCAACCAGATCAACAAACATAACTGTCAGTTGCCTCCGCTCGGCGACAATCTTCCCGCTGCCTTGCACCGGGGTCGGATTGGCATCCCGCGCCTGCCCCAATGCGGCCATCAATCGGCGCCTTGGTCCAAGTGGCAGCCCAAGGTCGATCAAATCATGTTCGGAGAGATGTGCGAGATCGGCCAATGTAACTTCGTTCGACGCGAATACCGGCGCATATTTCGACAGCCCGTGTTCTTCAAGGAATGCGTCGATCTCTGTCATTATCCCCGTTGTCCCCGATCGTCTCCGGGTTCCCCTACCCGGTCAGGCTTGCATATTGTGACACAAAAGCCGAACGACTTTAGCACATTAGCTGGACAGTCCTGATGGCTTTTCCTTCAGCCTTGATCAAGCTTTTTCTTTATTGCCGCACACGTCAAGTGAATTGCGCCACACGTATGCACCAAGCCCGCGCCTCTGTTGCAGGAATTTCGCTTGTCCGGTGGGAAATGGCAGGGGCAGCAGGGTTCGAACCCGCGACCTACGGTTTTGGAGACCGTCGCTCTACCAACTGAGCTATACCCCTAGGCTGGGCCATCAGATATGACAGAGGCGCAGCGGACTCAAGAGGCTTTTTGAGTTTTCCGAACACTTTACCGCTGACAAAAAAGTTGCGCCCGGCGCGCAGTTCTTTAAGACAAGGCTCGGCCAGCAGGAGGACCGCAGCCTTGAGCATCCGCAAGAAAATCGCAGACAGCGAAGCCGTGCTGAACTGGGTCGCGCGACGGATCGCAAGCTATATCCGGTTGGTGCATCGCAACACACGCTGGCAGCGCATCGGTTACGAAGAGCTGGATCAACTGGCCGAACAGGGCGAACCGGTCATCGTGGTGCTGTGGCACCAGAGACTGGCACAATCGCCATATTTCTTCCCTCTGGACAAGGGCCGCATCTGCTCGATCACTTCGGCAGCGCGCGCGGGTAGCATGGTGGGGCGAGTGCAGAAGCTGTTCGGGATGGATACAATTGCAATGTCCAGCCGCAAGCGCCACGTCGCTTTGTCGCGCGAAGTGCTGGGAAAGATGAAACAGGGTATCTCGATTGGCATTGCCGCCGACGGCCCTCGCGGACCCGAGCGGGTATCCTCGACCGTACCGCTGGTCTGGGCTCGCACATCAGGTAAACGAGTTTTCGGCATCACCTATTCCGCGCGGCACGGGCGCGAAGCCGGAACTTGGGATCGTCTGCTGATGCCTCGCCCCTGGCGCAACGACGGCGTATTTCTGTGCCGCGAATGGACCGATCCAGTTCCACGCAAGGCCAGCGAAGAGCAGATTGAGGCCCTTCGTCTGAGCCTTGAGCAGCATATGAACGACATCACCGCCGAGGCCGACCGGATGGTCGGGCGTGAGCCATGGGCAAAGAGCATGTGAACCCAGAACCCGGCGTGAAACGACTATTGCGCCGTTAGGCCGCGTCTGCGCTGGTTTTGACCGAGGTCGCTCCTCTCGCCATGCTGTCCGACATTTCAGCAAGCTTGATATCAAATCGCTTGCGCTCTCGGCAAAAGTCGCTGATTTTGCACTCAACTTCCTGTTCGTCGTCACCGAGAACAGCGGCTCTCATATCATCCAAATCCTTGCTGTGAAGGATTTGCGTTCCATAGTTCAGAAATTCAAAACCAAACATCTTAGTCTCCCCTGATCGCCGGGACGCACTTGATTTGCGCGTCACCCTTGCTGTTGCAATAGAGAGCTGGGAGTTCAGTCTTCGTTTGGAGTGGACGGTAGATTAAGAATGCGAGATCGACAGCTGTTTTGTTCAATGAACTCAGCTTGCCCGAGATCATTCGACGAATAATCTCAATGCGCCGAGAAGATTGGATGAGAAAAGGCCGCCCCATGTGGAGCGGCCTTCTTTAGTTCACCGATTTGTCGGGCCAAAGCCCGACTACCGTGATTACTCGATGATTTTCGAGACGACGCCGGCGCCGACGGTGCGGCCGCCTTCGCGGATGGCGAAACGCAGGCCGTCTTCCATCGCGATCG
>NZ_JBQGAV010000011.1:0-134796 GCF_056543005.1 Ruegeria sp. A5 | reverse complement strand
GTTCAGCCAGAAAAGGTCGCTCATATCACCGCTCCGTTTTCCAGCTCGTGAATCACGCAGCGCTGCCGAAATCAATGCATCCTGACCCTAGTGATGGCGGCAGCCGGTTCACAGGAAACCGGGCCATTGGATGCCATGAAAACAGCTATCCGCTCTGCATTTCTAACTAAAATCTAGAAGACGTGCCTTTTGGCCAGCCGAGCGACCCACAAGCTCTTCTAGGTCTCACCGTGGCAAAACCAAATTTCATTGGAATTGATGGTGCGTCAGTTTTCCAGACTTTCAAACCAATCAAGCGCTATGGAGCTCCATCCTTTTGGGTAACCGTGCCCTCCGTCGTGCAGAATGATTTCGAGACTACCGTATTCACAGTTCCAGCGTTTGCGCCACAGACCTTCGGTCATTTCGTGGTGTGCAGCATTGGGTGGGCATTTGTTTTCTTGCCGCCACATCGACAGGCCTTGCCAGATATCTGCTTGCGTGATGGTAACGTCAAACTCCTCGCTGTGTATTGCGCGACCTTCAAGCGGAACAACTTTGTCGGCAAACCCGTGGGTATGGAGCAAGTGTACCGGCTTTAGACAATCTTCGGTCGCCGGGAGCCAGAAACCACCGGACGCCGGCGCGTAACCAAGAGCCAAATCCGGTGCATTACAAGCAACTTCCCAGACCATTGATCCGCCTCTGGAAAACCCTGTCAGCAAAACCCGGCCCACATTCACGTTTGCATGAAGGGCAGCGTCAGCCAAAACTTCACGGAGAAACCTTACGTCAGAGCGGGGGTAGGTGTTCCAACCGTCTCGAACAGACCAGTCGGTGGGTTTACCATCCAACCAAGGGAGCGCGGTCGGCGCGATAAATGCGTATCCTCGCTTGGTAAATTCTTCAACAAACGCCGTGTTCCCTACAATCTTCTCACCTGTACCCCCATAACCGTGCAGGTGCATCACAGCAGGTCCACCCTGCCAATCGTCCGGAAGGACGATATGATATTCTCCGGTTTCAATTTTGCACGACTTTGTTTTGTCACCACAATCAAGGGCGATTGCCTGCCCTGAACTCACGAGTAAAACAAAAACGGCCATTACTTTGTTGTGCATAATGTCCCCCTCGGGGATTGATGTTAGCTCACTTCAACACAAAATTTCCCGAGAGAGCTTACTCGGGCAGCCCCAACGCGCGAAGCCCATCCAGGATTGCGCCCCAACGTGTGGGGTCCTGAAAATGGAACCTGCGCACGCCGCTAATCCGGAAGTCCGGATCTGACGCCAATAGGGCCTCCCGCGCCCTTACTCCTTGATCAGGTAATCCAGCCTGACCAGCCGCGCTGGCAAGATATAATTGTGCGACCGGCAACCCCGGCGAGTTTTGTAGAGCCCGGTTGGCATTGGCGATGGCATTCTCGAAGTCGCCCATAACCAGATATGTCTGGGCCAACGCTTGTGGGACACGGTGATATATCCGGTTCTTGGCCAGAGAAAATGACCCCTTTTTGATGGAGTTCAGCGCTAACTCTGGTTGGCCCATCAGGTTCTGAATCCAGCCCAGTACCATATGTCCCTGGGCAAACTGCGGACTGATTTCGAACCCACGTTCAACACACCGCACCGCCGCATCCAGATCGCCAGTAACACCGTAGTGAAAAATCCCCCGGATCAGGTGCAAGTAGTCGCTTTGATCATTCAACGATACCGCCTTGCTCAACCCGGCGTCGGCCGCTTCGATATCCTCCGGATGTATCGGACGGTAACCCCATACCAATTCGCCGATCAACGTGTTCGCCTTCATCCCAACGGCCATAAAATTGCGTGGCTGGAGTGTCAGGATCCTGTCCAACAGACGGCCCGCAGCCTCCCATTCTTCAGGCTGCGATCCCATCATGTAGTGCCCCGCAAGATTCAGCATTGCCTCGGGGTCGTTTGTCTCTGTCTCAGCTGCGTGCTCAGCAATTCGTTGCAGTATTCCATATCGGATCGTTGTCGCGATTTCCCCTGACAACAGATCTTCTGCCGCGAAAGGGTCGGAAAGATCACCGTTCATCCGTTGGGTCAGATAGGTTGCTGACGTGCTCGTTTCGCGCAATTTAAGTGTTGCGCGGACCTGGTTGCCGGACGCCTGAAACACAGCGGTGGCGATATGGTCCGGGCCCGCCTCGAGCGCGATCAGATCCAACCCTGTAAGATTGGCAAGCGCCGCCTCTACCGTGTGATTGCAGGCTTCTGCCAGCATCTTGGCATCATCATTGCTGCCAAGGGCTTCGAATGCCGCGAGGGCTATGGTCGGTTTCCTGGATGTACCACCGATGGGTGGTGTGCTGACACTGTCCTGCGCACCATCTTGGTCCGGGGGCCAAACAAAGGCGCGGATCGGGCGCGAGATGTTTTTTAATGTCAATTCACCGACATCAGCGAACAGCTCGTCCATTACGCCAACGATCTGGTCACGGACGGCAGCGGAGATGCAAATCCCGCCCGTTGGGGCAGCACCTTCTAAGCGAGCGGCAAGATTCACACCGTCGCCATAGATATCACCGTCATCCACAACCACATCGCCTATGTGAAGGCCCATGCGGTAACTGATCTGCCGATCTTGAGGCACGGATTCTTCCTCTGCGCGAACCGCTTCTTGCGCCGCTATCGCGAACCGCACCGCTTCCACAACGCTTGAAAATTCGGCCAGAAATCCATCGCCTGTCGACTTGATGATCTTACCCCCAGCCTGCTTGATGCCGGGGTCGAACACGGACAGGCGCAGTTCTTTCTGACGCGCCAGTGTGGCTTCCTCGGCAGCTTCCACAAGCCGCGAGAAGCCGACAATGTCGGCAGCCAAGATCGAGGTAAGTTTGCGCTTCACCCTTGGGCTCGCGTGTTCAAGGAAATCCAACCGGTTTTGTCTGGTTCGGGCATAGCGACACCATCCCCTCCGAACGATGTCGGAACCGTCTTCCACTTCGGCAGGCCGTCGGCCATGTCGAAAACACGTTCGCCATAGAAGATGTGAAAGGTTGGCTCAAAGCTCAACGCGGATTCGGCCAGCGACATCGCGTAAACCGCGACGATGTCCTTACCGGGTTTGATATTCACCAATGCACCCCCGCATTTACCACAGGAAACACGACGGCTTTCATCATTCTTGTCCGATTGAACCGTCGGTCCCGACAACGAGACATTGTCTGCCGACCAGAGACACCATGCATTAACCGGCGCCGAATGCCATTTTCTGCAAGAGTGGCAATGACAGTACGCCATGACCATCGGCTTACCGGCGGTCGAAACACTACATGCGCCGCAATAGCAGATTCCTTGGTAGGATTCAGTATCGGCACTCATTTTCCCTCTACCCCCCAATCGAGCAATGGCTGTTAACGTAAGTTTTCCGCTACGCCTTTTTCTCCAATGCCCTGTCAGTTATACATTCCAATCGCCGGGTCCCAAAGTAGCTTATTCCCCTCTGAAACTGCACTTTCGAAGGTGCCGATTATCCTTCCAACTTCGCGCACCCATTCGCGTTTCGGATGTCTAAAGATGCAACGTAATCGCGAGATCGTGGAGTAAAATTTTCAAAATGTTGAGGCCCGGCTCGCCATCTCGACCATTCGCTGTGTAAGTGCATTCAAAAGACGGCGCTGGTTGGAAAGTCAAAGGATAACTGCATCCAAGGACTTTGGATGTTCTGTTATTGCTTCCCAGCCATCTTCGGTGATTATGAAACTGTCGCCGACCTGCGCACGAAATGTATCGACTGATACTGAACCATCAACAGCGAAAACCATCCCTGGCTGCAATACTGTCGTGTCGCCGGTGACCAACTGCGGCTTTTCCAAAAAGCTATAGCCAGTCGCACGGCCACACCGGAACGGGTATTCAAACCCCGCCCCCTGTATAACCTCGGCATAGGCCGCATGGACACTTTCGGCGGTCACACCTGGGCGCAGCTCAGCCAGTGCGGCGGCCTGACTTGCTACAGCAACCTCATAGATATGCTCTTGTTGTTTATCCGCCATCTCACCGATCCAAAAGGTGCGGTCAAAGCCAAGTTTGAAGCGGTGAAAATTGGTCATACCGCAAAAGCACAAAAACACCGGTTCGCCCCGTTTCATAATCCGGGTTGAGGCGCGATGATGGGTTTTGGTGATGGTATCGCCCGACGCCATTATTTGCAGAAAATGAGTGTTGGGCGACATATCCGCGTCATCGTAATGCGCCACTAAAAGCTCCGCGGCCTTTCGTGTTCCGGCCCGGGACGTGGCAAGCGCAACTTCGAATTCCGGCACTCCATCTGCAATGGCGTTGCGGCCGGCGTCCATCATAGCGCTTGCAACTTGCCCGGCATGCCGGGCCAATTGAAGTTCCTGGGCGGATTTTATCATTCGCATTTCAGCCAATATCGGTGTGGCACTGAGCAGATTTTCCACCGGGACCAACGTATCCAGGTATGCCCGCACAACTGGTGGCATATGATCAGGCTCGATACCAACACGCTTTGCAGTCTTGACCGCTTTGGGTAACTCCAGCCGCCACTCTTCACCCATACCGTCATTCCAGGCCGCGATACGATCAACATGAGCCGCCGAACGTGCCGCGTTCAGGTCTATTGTCGGCGTGATCAGCAGGCTTTCGCCAGACCTGTGCACAACCAGAATGGTTGGGCGTCCGAACTCCATATGGAGGTAGTCATAATAGCCTGTCAGATAATAAACGTTGTCGTCATCGGTGATGAGAGCAACGTCGATTCCGGCTTCTTGCATATGAGTGCGAAAGCTTTTCATCCTCGAGGCAAACATCGTCAGTCTCCATCCTGAATGTATCAGTTGAGCTTCTCAAATTGAGTTGCGTGATCGAGACCGTAGTACACGTTCGGTCCACGGTCTATCAAAGCAAAATCAAGCACCTGTCTTGACGCTTCGCCTGCATTTTATCGGAATTACTTCTCTGATCACTGATTTTCCCGTTAAAGCCTATCATCAAGCTTCACGCATACGGTGATATGCCGCCGTAAGTAAAATAGCAGCGCTATCTGCGACCTACCTCCAAAGCCATTTCCCTCAGGTGTCGCATATCCGTACCGCAGCAACCGCCAAACACCCTGATAGACGGGTTTTCCCGCAGGACATCCGCAATTTCTTGGCCGAGCTGCGCGGGATCTCCTTCATCCAAGGTATCGGCCTCATCCAATTCTGCGTGCGAACAACTTGATGCATTGGCAACAACACCTTTGAGCCTTGGATGCGCGTTGAGCGCGTCGGCAAAGTGCGTCGGGTGTGCGCAGTTGACCATGTGGAACAGAGCTGCGCCGTCTGTTTCTGCTTCGATCTGGTCTATGGCATCAACAAGTTTTGTGCCGTCAGCCAAACAGCCATCGGTTTCGACGACCAATGACAAAATGATGGGTAAACCAATATCTCTTGCAGCCAGAACACAGCCAGCAGCCTCGCTTAGGCGGTTGAACGTGTACGCGGTCACCAGATCAACACTGGTTTCTTTCAGAACAGCGAGTTGCACACTGTGGTAGCTGCGCGCCTGTTCAACTGTCATGGGTGGGATGTCAGCGTAAGGATCGTATCTTGGGCCAACGCAGGCGGAAACCAAAACGTCATCCCGCCCAGAGGCATTGCGCACCTCCTCCATCAGTGCGACACCATCCTTGTTTACCTCACGAAGACGTTCAGCATCGTAGCCCAAAGGTGCAGCACGGTCGGCATTGGCCATCCATGTCGGTGCGTCGAGAATGCACCCAACACCCATATCGCCGGCCAATTGCACGAGCGCTTGCATTTGTCCGGCCAGAACAGCCCGGGTGTCAGGCTTCTCCAGCAAGGGAAACGACGCAAAACCCGGAAGCTCGATACCGTGATTAAAAATCAGGTCCGTACCTGTACCTGCATAAACCAAAAATTTCTTGTCACCCTCGCCTGGAAGTCTCCGCGCCATTTTGCACCCCTCGAACACCGGCATTACTCCGCATCCACAATAACAATGATCAGATCTTCTGCAAAACTGAGGTGTTTACTTGTCCGTTCGGACGCTTTCTGCATTTGCGGTATCGGCTAGGCATATCTAGGCGCGAACCACCGGAGATTCTGAACAAGCGTGGCTGTACCGTTCTAACCTTGAACATCGAGTGTCGAATCGTCTCACTATGTGAGACCTACAGCATGCTGACCAACCCTCCAAATAAGTTGCTTCAGTCATTTGGGCACGCGTTAAGCTAGAAGGTTCCCAGAACTACGCGGTGACATTGGAGAGGATCTGCACAATGGATTAGTCGCCGAGTATCGCCGTCGAGCAAGAGAGCGCACTCTTTTTGGCTATCAGGTTTTTGAAACACTGATTGCGAGACGGCCTTAAACTCTTGGCATTCGAGTGGCGACGGTAGACAACCGCCAGCCGCCAACCTTGCTCCATACGATGGTTTAGCGCGCACGGCCGAGGTCAAGTGGCAGTATTGTGGAACGATCAACCCTTTTTGCGCGCCACGACGATAAATTGGGTCATCGAAAAGAAGAAGCGTCCAGCTTTTGCAAGGCCGAGCTGCTCATCGAACCACGATTGCGCAACAGCGGGATCAACATGGTCATTTGCAACAGCGTATTGCTTCATGAGGTGCATCATCATGATTGCGAGGCCATCAGGCTTTAACTGGTGATCTGTCATTGTGAACGACAAGACATTTTCCACATGGTCGCCGCGAGCCTTTATCAGTGCAGGCAGTCTTTCCGGGAAGGAACCACTCACAAAGTGATGGTTCCAGGAAGCCAGCATCTTTTGCATTCTGCCGGGCTCGTCGCTGAACCAAATCAAGCTGCCAAAGTGTAGATCGCTGATGACAAGGCACCCGCCGGGTTTGATGCACCGCAGCGTGTCAGCCAGTGCACCGTCTACATCGTCGATGTACTCAAAGACCTGTACCGAGACGGCCTTGTCGGCACTCTCATCCTCAATGGGCAAGCTATTTGCGGCACCAGCACGAAACTCCACGTTTGCGTAGTCGCTGCATCGTTCTTTAGCGGCTGCTGTCATGTCGGCGCTTGGGTCAATCCCGATGACATAGCCATCCGAGCCAACTGCACGGGCTAGCTCTGCTGTTAACATCCCGTTGCCACAACCGACGTCCAAAATAGTTTCACCGGGAGCCGGGCACAGCGCATCAAATGAAGCCTGTCTTCGCCGCGTCAATTCAGCTCCTTGATAGGCGATTTCAAGTAATCTCGTTGTTTCAGCGTCAAACTTAAGCAACTCGCTCCCCTTACAAAGACCACAAGTCTCCAAACCTTATCAGAAAATGGGCTATCTACGAAAAGCAGGATGGATCGTTGAGTCTTGAGCATGGATCCACCAAAATAACTGAAGGTGCCGACTGGTATCGACGTATTGGTTAACCTCGGGAGATAAGGCCGCTTCTGCCGCGATATCGGGCCAGCTTTTTTGTCGTCGTTCGAAAGTTCGAGCAACATCAAATCATGGGATGTCGAGGCCGTTCTCTCGTCCGAAATCGGTATAGAAAGTGTCGCTGCGGTATCGATCCAAAGTGGCTTCGTCTGCTTGTCTTGGGTCGTTGCCAGGGCTCTGGACACCGGTTCCTTCTATGAAACGGTTCACGAGATTAAAGACACCACAGACCTGGATAGCATCGAACAGCGCGCTCTCTGACCAGCCTGCCGCGTAGACCGCATTTGCGTCGGCTTCTGTCATTCGTGATGGCGAGACGGTGAGCTTTTCAATGTATGCCAGTAACGGTTTGAGATGGTCTTCGATTGGTGCCGTATCGCGGTCTTCCATCAGTGCCTCGATTGTCTCGACCTCAATGCCGTAGGCTTTGGCGAAAACGATGTGTGCGCCATGGCAATACGCACAAGCATTCAAGCCCGAGACATAGGCTGCAATCAATTCACGTTGGGCAACCGATAGGTCGCTCTCTCCTCTCATCACCAAGCTTTCGTAAGCACAAAGCGGAGAAAGCTTGTCCGGAAAGGCTTGATAAACACTTCCCAGTGTCGCGTTCTCGGGCAGAGATGGAAACAGGCGTTTCATTCAATTCTCTTTCAATCTTGCTTTGGATCACTTCATCTCAAAATGAGGAAGCAACGATGTGTACGCAACCTTAACGCAAATCCGGGTTCCGCACAGAATTTCTGTTGGAACACTACGAACGGCAGGTTTGCCTAACGAGACCCCAGCAAGTTCGTCGTTTGGTTAAAGGCAATTTCGTGCGGTTCTCATAAAATATGCAAAGTCCGCTTTCTGCGCATTTCTGTCGTTGGGGCATCGTGCAACATCGGTCAATTTGGGCTCAGTGCGGTCGCTCAGAAAAATTCAGTGAACGACCGGTGTGCGGGACAAAGCAGTCTTTCGTAGAATCTCTGAAGACGAAGATGCAAATGCGTGATAGCTCCAGATTATGGCAACGACATCTGCGCGAAATCGACCATCCATCCCTTACGCATTTGCCGTTTTTGGTGTTCTTTTTGCTTCAATCTGTTTCGGCCTGGTTCCCTACTTCAGCCGCAGCCTAACCGAACAGGGCGTTGCACCCTATGCGGTCGCATTCTACCGCTACATTGTTGCGGCCCTTCTTCTGCTTCCTGTTCTCATTGTGCACCGAAAAGAATGGCGAGAGATCACTTGGGGTCTTTCAGCCGGAGCCGTAATGGGGCTTGGTTGGATCGGATATGTAACGGCGCTGGAGAAGCTGCCCGCATCGACAGTGGGTGTGCTTTACATGACCTATCCGGTGTTCACCTTAGTTGTCGCTTGGGCTGTGTTTGGCGATGCACCCACGCGACGCGCCATGTTGGCCGCTAGTCTGATTGTGGTGGCAGCTGTCATTGCTGGCTCGCCTGCGTCAGTGGCTGGGGAACATCTACCAACGCTGCTGCTATCCCTTGCTGCCCCATTTGGGTTTGGCTTCGGAATCTGCGTCCTGGTCCACAGGTTGTCACGGATTGCGCCGTTGGCACGTATCGCGTCAGTTTCTCTGGGGTCTGTTCTTGGCCTCGCCCCGCTCATCCTTGGTGCTGAGGTTGGAGAGCTTCTCCCAAGCGAACAATCCGATTGGCTTTTCATTGTTGGTATTGGTCTGGTGACCGCTTTCGTGCCTCAGCTCATCTACACGATTTGCTCGCCTGTTATTGGAGCTTCCCAAACTGCGGTCGTCGGAAGTATCGAATTACCCACGATGTTTGCCGTGGGATATCTTGCTTTTGGCGAAGCCATCTCTTTTCCTCAAGCTTTTGCATGTGCCTTAGTGCTGGGCGCAATTGCGATCACAAGAAGTAAAAAGACGCGCACCGTATCGACCGTGCTTACAAAATCACCGAGGCGGTAGCATTGGGCTCGGCGCTGCCGTTCTCTGAGGTAAGCATCACTGGCTGTTTGCTGCCCGAAGCGGGTAGCGAACGTTATGTGTTAAAGGACCGACGTTGACCGGCGGAAGATGTCGGTCCATTTTTGTAGTAGTGTACTCTCGTTTAGCAAAGGACCTCCGGATTATGAGGTACTTTATGATCGTTGCAAGCATGGGCATTTCTTCGGTTGCAACGATATCTGTGGCCGATGAGTTTTCGAACCTTGGCAAAGACCTCTTTGTTGAGCATTGCGCCAGATGTCACGGAATCGATGCATCTGGAAAAGGACCTGACGCAGCTGATTTGAAAACAGTGCCTGCTGATTTAACAAAGATTTCCGAACGCAGAGGGGGTGTGTGGCCCATGTTGGAGGTCATGTCGATCTTGGACGGTTATTTGAAAGTTCAAGAACCTCGCGATGACATGCCTATAATCACCGAATTGAATGACGGCCCTACTGTCGAATTCGATACGGGGAATGGTTTGGTTACGCGTATTCCTTCCAGACTTATCGATATTGCTGAGTATTTGGAGAGTATTCAGTCTCCGAAGCCGGAACGATATGTTCCGTGAAGGTCTGCTCCGCATTTGTGCACACTAAAGAGTGCTGCGTTGGGCGGTTTCCGTAGTCGCCAAGAAGCAACGAATATGAGGATCGCGTTGTGGACGATGCCGCCGCGGTTTTGCCTAGCTTGCTTCAATATCAGGACTCGCGCTTCACAGTGGTCTAATCCAAGACTTCTTGTAACACTTCACCGCTCGCACCATTAGGACGTGCCGTGCTCAATAATGCAGACAGAGTGGATGCGAGAGCAGTCGTGCAAACACGGCGTGCGACCCGTTGCGGTATTAAGTTCGTTCCAGCAAAGATAATCGGCACATGTGTGTCACCGCGCCACGGTGTCCCGTGGGTGGATGTGACGGACAGACCATCGAAGTCTGCGATGAACCAGCCGGGTTTGAAGACTACGTATATGTTCCCGGATCGGGTGGGGTGGTAGTTGTTGCGGACCAAGCGCATGATGTCGGTATCGGGTAGGAGATTTGCTTCGATAGCCGTACTGGGGACGGCGAATGCCACATCGGGAAAGGATAGAAGCTCTTCTGCAATAGCTGACTCCAGCGTGGGTAAATCAATATCACTGCGAGCCAATACTTCGGGGGCGATATTGAGATAGGGGTGATTATAACCTTCAAGCAATTTCCCGGTGATCCCAAACCGCTCCTTAAGCTTGGCTATCTGTTCCGTCGGGTCCCATGTGTCCGGAGCAACAAGGCCAGTTCGGATGCCAACACCCTCCAAATAGCCCGGCGCATCGGTGGTGCCGTGGTCCGCCGATAGAACGATCAAAACGTTTTCCAGCCCAATCCGTTCGTCGATAAACGCGAAGAGATTCATGAGAGTCTGATCGAGGCGGTATATCGTATCCTCGGCTTCAAGACTGGAAGGGCCAAACACATGGTTGACGTAATCCACGGACGAGAAGCTAACCGCCAGATAATCCGTTACCGCGTCTTGCCCGATACCCTCGGCATCAATCAATCGTTTGGCAAATTGCGCCGTCAGATCGTCGCCAGCGGGACTAAGTGTTAAAAAGGTCGTAAAGTAGGGATTTTCCAGCGGGTCAAACCCATTTTGCGTCGAAGAGTAGCGATGAGGAAAGGTTGTGCCGAACCCGGCGACATCCGTCTCCCATGGTTGGTTGTCGCGGTCGCCAAAGAGATAGGTTTCCTTTGGGTGCATCAACTCCCAAGAGGTTCCTTCAAAGGAGGCGCTCGGCGATGCGTCATTCCATGCGGAAACCCAATCCGGGTATTTGTCGTAGTAATAGGAGCTTGTGACAAAACGATTTGCGGCTTTTGAGAACCAGAAGGCTTTGCCGCTTTGTCCCGCCATTGTAATAGCCCCACGATCTTTGATTGAAACTCCAAAGACCTTGGCCGCGCCAGCAGTGGAAGCGCTTAACTCGTCCGAAAGCGTCGTAACAAGCATGGCGCGTGGTGACCGCCCATCTGTGCCAGCTGCCGCCTGTGTTGGGTCAATTTCAATATCGTCATTGACGCCAGCGCCATCTCCAAGAAGCGGAGCGGTGCTGTCTTCAACGTTGTAGACAACGCGGTCCAAGGTTCTGTCGAACCAAATGTTTCCGATCATCCCGTGCACTGCCGGTGTTGCCCCGGTCGCCAATGTGGCGTGCCCGACAACCGTCTCTGTATTGGCATGGCAATGATGGGCGTCCAGATAGTGTACACCGTTTTTTAGTAAATACTTAAGGCCACCCTCCCCAAGATTCTCAAAGTAGCGTGTCGGCAGATCGCCCCGAAACGCGTCAACGGTCAGCTGCAAAACGAGACGAGGAGGTTCTTGCGCATACGCAGGAGCGATTGAAACCAACCACAAAGACAAACAAGCTCTCAGTGTTTTGGTCATAGTGCTTCCTTTCGCTGTATTGCGCAGCAAGTTGGCGGCGACCGCAATTGCGCGTTAGAACACCCGTTTCAATACCAAACTGATAACAAAAACGCTTCAAGTCTACTTCTTCCGACCTATCGCGAAAGAGCCTGCAACACCCAAGCCGGTGTTCATACAAACAAATTCTTGGAACTGAGGTGCCCGGATCGGTTTTGATCCAAAACAAGGCTTTGAGTCTTTTGAGACACTAAACTCTGCGCCAGAAACCCTGTTTCAGGTGAAACGCTATGACCAAAAACCTATCGGTTTTTCTTATTTTGGCTGGTTTAGTAATTGCTGGTGCGTTGCTGTATGTCGTTGTTGCCGAGGATGGCGATGAATTGCCGGCCGGATTTGTGCAAGGAAACGGGCGGGTTGAAGCGGAACAAGTCGAAATAGCACCAACTAATGCAGGTCGGGTTGCGAAGGTAACGGCAACAGAGGGCAGTATGGTTGCAGCCGGTCAAATCCTGGCCGAAATGGACATAGATGAGCTATCTGCCGCCCTGGACCGGGCTAGAGCCGAGGTAGCCTTGGCAAATCAGACAAGGGCCGAAGCAGAAGCGCTCGTTGTGCAACGCGAAAGCGAACAGCGCAGGGCCGAGCAAGAGCTTGATCGTGCCACGGCGTTGCTGGCAGGACAAAACATCTCCAAAACTATTTTTGAAGATCGCGATACCACTCATAAGGTTGCTACAGCAGTATTGGGCGCCGCCAAAGCCCGAGTTGCAACCGCGGAAAGCCGTATTGCTGCCGCTGAGGCGGAAGCTCGCAGGATTGAGGCACAGATTGAAGACAGCGCTCTAGTGGCACCTTTGCCCGGACGCGTGCTTTACCGGCTTGCAGAACCCGGAGAGGTGGTTGGCGCGGGCGAACCAATCCTGACTATTCTTGGCCTTGAGAATGTTTACATGGAAGTTTTTCTTCCGGCGCGTGAAGCCGGACTTTTGCCCATTGGAGCTGAGGCTCGCATCGTGCTCGACGCTTTGCCGGAATATGCGATACCTGCATATGTGAGCTTTGTTTCTCCCGAGGCACAATTCACCCCCAAACAGGTCGAAACCCTGGATGAGCGAGAGCAACTGGTTTTTCGCGTTCGCGTCCGCATCCCAATAGACTTAGTTGAAAGTCGGATTGAGCACGTCAAAACCGGTCTGCGCGGCGTCGCGGTGATCCGGCTGAACCCAGCTGCTGCATGGCCTGAGGCGCTTGAACAACGCATCCCAGAAGAGCTGTTCGAATGAGAGTAGAGGATGACGCCTGCGATATTCACATTTCAGGTGTTACGCACCGTTATCGCAAGCATGTTGCATTGGATTCTGTTTCGTTGGAACTGCCAGGCGGCCAGCTTGTTGGCTTTATCGGGCCGGATGGGGTGGGAAAGTCTACACTGCTTGGTTTGATCACCGGCGCAAAGAAACTGCAATCCGGCAATATCGACGTTTTAGGCGGCCCGATTGGCAATTCTGGCCATCGACACAGCATTTGCCCAGCCATCGCTTTCATGCCGCAAGGGCTAGGTCGAAACCTGTATCCGGAGCTATCTGTGCGCGAGAACCTCGAGTTCTTCTCAGGTCTCTTTGCTCAAGGGCATTCAGAGCGGGACGAGCGTATCGCAGCGCTATTGGCTGCGACAGGGCTTGCGCAGTTTGAAGACCGTCTGATGGGCAAGCTCTCGGGTGGGATGAAGCAAAAACTAGGCCTTTGCTGTGCTTTAATCCATGACCCCAAACTATTGGTTTTGGATGAGCCAACGACCGGGGTCGACCCGTTGTCGCGTCGGCAGTTCTGGGCTTTGATTGACGCAATCCGAGAAAAAAACCCTGAACTGTCGGTGTTAGTGTCGACGGCGTACATGGAAGAAGCCGACGGCTTTGACCGGATTGTCGCAATGGACGCGGGTCAAGTCATCTTTCAGGGGAAGCCCGCTGAATTGAAAGGGAGTGATGTCGACCTCGAAGTTGCATATCGGCGTCTGAGAGCACGGGAGTTGCCTGTCGAACCGGCGGGGGAAAACAAAACGAATTGGCAGATCGAAGCAAGCCCAGTGATAGTTGCGCGTGGACTGACACGACGCTTTGGTGATTTCACTGCTGTGGACAAGGTCGACTTCACAATCAATCGCGGAGAGATATTCGGGTTTCTCGGATCAAACGGTTGTGGCAAGTCCACGACAATGAAGATGCTGACTGGCTTGTTACCTTCAAGCTCAGGTGAAGCACTGCTGTTTGGCAATCCTGTCGATGCGTATGATCGCAAAATGAGGCGTGAAATAGGCTACATGAGCCAGGCCTTTTCCTTGTATAGCGAGTTGACGGTCCATCAGAACCTACAATTGCATGCGCGGATATTTGCAATTGCCGACCGTGAACAACGTGTTGCGGAACTCACAAAGCGCTTTGGGCTCGAGGAGCACCGGCATACGTTGGCGACGGCACTGCCACTAGGGATTAAACAGCGACTGTCGCTGGCCGTAGCAGTGATCCACCGTCCGCGGGTTCTAATACTCGACGAACCAACATCCGGTGTGGATCCAGAGGCACGCGATTCCTTCTGGGACTTGTTGATTGAGCTGTCGCGAAATGAGTCGGTAACGATCTTTGTGTCCACTCATTTCATGGGTGAGGCGGAACGCTGTGATCGCGTTTCGTTTATGCATGCTGGTAGAGTTCTAGCCGAAGGTACTCCTGCTGACCTGATCGCTGTTGAAGGGGCGGAAAACCTTGAAGACGCCTTCATTTCGATATTGGAAGCAGCAGAAAAACCAGTCTCTGTTGTCGCGCCAGAGGTGGGTTTTAGGACCAAATCCCAAGCCGGGGGAGGAATGTTTTCTCGAGTATTGGCATATGCGCGGCGCGAAACCGTTGAAGTAGCTCGCGACCCGGTGCGTCTGGCTTTCGCGTTTCTGGGTTCTGCTATTCTAATGTTAGTTTTTTGCTTTGGAATTACGCTGGATATCGATGAGCTTGAATTTGCTGTACTTGACCTTTCTCAGGGGCCGGAGAGTCGTGCTTATTCGGCTGAATTTGCCGGATCGTCCTACTTTAAAGCCACATCGCCGCTGCAAAGCGCCAGCGAAGGGCGCGACCGTCTAGTGGCAGGAGAGGTCTCTCTGGTTGTTGAGTTACCACCTGACTTTGACCGAAAGATGAGTACGGGTGAACCGACCCAGATACTTGCAACTGTAGACGGTGCTATCCCATTTAAGGGTGAGACGGTTGAAGGTTATGTTTCCGGATTGCACCAATCATTTCTCGCGGAATATGCCCTTAACAATGGCAAAAGCCAGATAGATATCGCCAGGATCGAACCCCGGTTTCGCTACAATCAGAGCTTTGAAAGCATCGCCGCGATGGCTCCGGCAATGCCTGCCATACTACTAATTATGTTGCCAGCTGTTTTGACTGCCGTAAGCGTAGCAAGGGAACGAGAGCTGGGGTCAGTTGTCAATTTCTACGTGACACCAACCACGCGGCTTGAATTTTTAGTCGGCAAACAAATTCCGTATATTTTGATCGCCTACGCAAATTTTCTGCTTTTGGCCGGAATGACCGTTTTTCTTTTCGGGGTGCCGCTAAAAGGAAATCCTTTCCCTTTGGCTGTTGGTGCCCTTCTTTACGTTTGGGCAACGACATCCTACGGGCTGTTGATCGCTACAATGACATCCAGTCAGGTGGCCGCGACATTTGCAACTGCCATCGCCTCAGTTGTTCCAACAATCCAGTTCTCAGGACTGTTGCAACCTGTTTCAACGCTTGAAGGGGGCGCACAAGTGGTGGGTTCACTTTGGCCTTCCTCATATTTCCTACACCTAAACGTTGGTGCTTTCACCAAAGGTTTGGGTTGGGAGGCCCTTGCGCCAGACATTCTGGCCCTCGCCTGCTTCGGACCCGTTCTGACACTGATCGCAGCCCTCTGTCTTCGGGCTCAGGAGAAGTGAATGCGGCGCTTCTACTGCATATTCTGGCTAGGCTTGAAGGAAGTGATGAGCCTGCGCCGTGATTGGGTGATGATGGCCTTGTTGGTTTGGTCTTTTACGCTGGCCCCGATCATGGAAGCAACGGGAGTGGCAAGTTCTGTAAACAACGCCTCGATAGCGTTTGCGGATGAAGACGACTCGCCACTTTCTCGAGCACTTGCCACAGCGTTTTTCCCACCAGAGTTCCAACCAGTCGTCCAAATCGAACCCGGAAAAGGACCTGCGTACATGGATGCTGGGCGCTTTATTTTCGTTGTGGCTGTGCCCCCCGGATTCGAAAAGGATCTGCGCGCAGGGCGCAGTCCGGAGATTCAAGTTCTTATTGACGCAACCGCTATGGAACAAGCCGGTATTGGTGCAAACTACATCACCAGTATCCTGAGCGCTGAAATACATCGCTATGCAATTGGTATCGATCTAGTAGATGCTCCCTCAATCAGTGTCATTCTAAGAAGCGCCTTCAACCCAAATAGAGATACGGTACGTTTTGCTGGTATCGTTGCTTTAATAGGCCAGATCATGTGGCTCACAACTATTTTGACCGGAGCGGCAATGATTAGAGAACGAGAGCACGGGACTATTGAACATCTTCTTGCCATGCCTCTTGCTCCATTTGACATTGCCATTGCCAAAATTTGGGCGAATGCAGCAGTGGTTTTGGTCGCGGCTGGTCTTTCACTAACCTTTGTGATGCAGGGTTCTCTGGGTATTAGTATCGCTGGATCCAAGATGTTGTTTTTGGTTGGCACGGCGTTGTTTCTTTTTACTGCGACGGCGCTTGGGGTGTTTCTGGCAACCATTGCACGCTCAATGGCGCAGTTCGCGCTTCTGGTCATGTTGATTGTGCTGCCAATGCTAATGCTTTCAGGTGGAGAGACCCCAATTGAAGGGCAGCCGGCGTGGTTGCAGGCGGGTACTTTGGTTCTGCCGTCACGCCATTACATGTCAGCAAGTCAGGCTATTGTTTTCAAAGGCGCTGGTATTGAGACTGTCTGGCCGGAATTCGTTTGGATGACGTTGTTAGGAGTTGCTTTGTTACTAATGAGCCTACGGCTTTTTCGGCGTTCTCTTGCTCAGATCAGCTAGCGCTCCAATCTGTTGGCTGTGACAGATTGGAGCGCTAGCTGATCTGCCTCAGAAGACAGTTTGGAAATCTGCTCGGCAGAGGTCAGGGCATCAGCGATTGTCTAAGCGTTAGCTTCAATATCTATAGTCATATTCGCATTTAAATCGCCGACGGCTGGATTACGGTGCAATCGAAGTTTTAAAGGGCCATAGTCGCAAACTCAAAGGGTTGTACTGAAATTGCCGTTTCCTTCTGCATCGAACGGGCAAGTCCAAGGCGTTCAAGCGACAAAAATCTCCGCCCGTTTCCGCACCCCAACTGGTACTAGCGGTTCGATTGCAATTTAGAGCGACGAGATGGCCTTGATCACTGCTTCTCGGTTCTGAATCGCGCCGGTTTGAAGATACTCCATAGCTTTGAGAGCAGCTTCATGGGCTTGGACAGAGGACCCGCCAACACAGTCCTCTACAACGCGGCAGAAGTAGTCTGATTGGTGGCCATCGACGAATGTGTAGTGCACACAAACATCTGTTAGCCCGCCGCACAACAAAAGTGTGTCTATTTTTAAACCTCGCAGCAGGATTTCGAAATCGGTGCCAAAAAATGCAGAATACCGTCGCTTCGGTACGATGTAGTCACCTTTGCGATATCCCATCTCATCTTTTGCAACTTCCGTTCTTGGATCACCTTCGAGACAGTGTATGTCTTCATCACCATCCAGTTCACGGCCGAAGTCTATCCTATCGGGACGATGGACTTCTTGGATGAAAATGACGGGCACTTTGCTCTCATGCGCGGCGTCAACCAAATCACGTGCAGCGATCATGCGATCTTTGTAGCCCGGCATGTTGTCGATGGAGCGTACTTCGCTGTCATCAATAAACGTGCTCTTTTGAATGTCGATTAGGATTAGGGCAGGTCTACCCTCGATCAGTTTCCTGGCTTGTTTGGTTTTAGTTGTCATGTTCGACCTCTAATTTGCCAGGTCGTCCTGAAAAAAAACGCCCTTGCTTGGCCGGGTCGTCCCAGCGGGCAGATCAAACTTGACTAAATGTGCAACTGATTACGGTCAAGGGTGTGCTGCGTTGTTGTGGAATGAAAAGCATGTGTCCGCGCCTAGGGCAACATTGCCCGCAAAGCCGCCGCCAGGGGTTAAGTGTAGCGATGGTCTGTACCCAGCCCAGAATGGGCAGCTAAATACGGAATATAGCAATTCAGAAAAATTGTGACTTCCAACCAGCGGCTACTCAATTGCAGTGCGAAAGGTTGAGGTAAGCCGTTTGTTCAAACCGTGATGAGGATCGGCTGAAGAACCGTAGTGCAATTCCGCCAATGCAGCGATGTCATTGAAAATAACTACGGAGCCGCCTTCTTCATTCGCGTAAACTAGTAGTTTTTGGCAAAAGGCATCCAAACCAATTGCCGGAAAGCCCGCCATAGCTACGCCACCGGGTGCTGGTCCGCCGAACAGTAAAAGTACCGCCTCCGGCAGGTCCACCCCCAGTTGGGACGCTTCGGTCGCAAAATCGATTTCCCCAAACCACACAGTATCGTCCTGTCCCATCACAGCTGTCCTGAGACGTTCTACTGCCTCTGGTACGCTGAGCAGAGTTTGCAGTTCGATGACCCCATAGTCGGCAAACAATCCGCTGGTTGGCGCTGGTGTTGCATCCAAGTCGTTTAGAACTTCGAGCATCTTGCTCTCAAATGCATTTAACGCTTGGGTGTCATTCAGACCATGCCGCACTTTGAGAAACTGAGAGTCTGTGTAGGCGATCTGTGGACGACCATCCTGATCGAAGGAAAGAACTCGAAAAGGAAGGTCCAGACCTGCTCGCACGTTCTCTTTCAGAATGGGCGTGTTTATCTCTGGATCAGAGAAAATGAGCACACGGGACGCTGGCGTTTCTACGTCTTCGGCTTTGGCCAGACGCGAATGATCTATCGATGCGATTGGAGTAGCTCCCGCTTCGTCAACGGCAGTCTCAAGCACTAAGAAGTTTTCGTCCACCGCACTCTGGGCAGATGACGATTGTGCCAGAGCGGATGTCGAAACTGATGAAGTTGCAATCATCGAGAGAACAAAGAAAAACCTCAGCACCTTATCACTTCCTGTTTCATTGTACTTTTTTTAGAGAAACCGCCGCCAGAGCTGCAAAAGCTATCTCGGCCGCAAGATAAAAGAGAAGTATCCCGTTCGGAACTCCATCGATAAGAATGCTTAGTATGCGTCCAACGGCCAGTCCCGACATAAACAAAAAAAGAACCCAAAGCGCCGGTCGTTGTAGATCTGGTTTCGCCACGGCCGCTAACCAAAACAAAGCGTTTGCCAGGTAAAGTCCCATAATCGCACGGAAGACATGCGTCTGGTTCGTTCCTTCCACCGAAAATCCCAGCAAAACTGGGATCGAACTGCTTGGCATCAGACCGTATGATAACGCGATTGGCATGAGGCCGACGGCAGCAAGCAGAAGGACCAATCTAGCACTCATGGAGGACTCCTTCTCGTAGAGGTTTCGCTTTTTTGCGAAATTCCTAGTCGGTTTTTTGGGGCATCCGATGATTCGAGCCGGATGCCCAAACAGCACTCAGAAAGGCATATTGTATGCCTCATTAACCTTCTGAGAGATGACACCTTCGGTTGATGTCTATTCGTCAACTTAACCTTGGTTGGAAACCAGCTTCCCACTCGGAAGAATTCCTCTAAGGCTTCAAGATGTGCCTGGCGCTACTGCTGCTTTCGTTTGACCGAAATAATGCAGCCAGAGTGTTTTGGATGCCGAGCAGGTACATCCCGTGCCATTGCGTCTACGTTTCCGAGGTGCCGCAACGCTCCGTTGTTCAGCAACACGCCTCGTCCAGCATCATACCGGCGCTGTCCAAATCCGCTGGCTACGCATTCCCAGTCTTCCTTGGCTGCCGCGTCGCGGAATCTCGGTAGGTCGTGCGGGTCATGTCGTCCAGGTGTTGCTGCGACGTGATCGTGTTTCTTCGCATTACTTTGGTGGGTTACATGGTGGGTCACTTGTGTTGTGCCAGGTTGCTGGACAGTACCGGTTGTCGGCCTCGGCTTGGGGCGCATGATTGTCACGACGCCTTGAGGTTTCGGATGTCCTGGGACGGCCACGTGAGTTGCCGTCGGTTTTGGTGTCAACTGTGGAACCTGGCCAGGAACCGCCGTGGGAACCTGATTGGGGGTTGCGGTTGGGACAAGCGGTGGTGTCGCCGTAGTACCGCTGGGTTGCGGAACACGGCCGGGCACTGCGACCGGAATCTGGTTTGGTGTTGCAGTCGGGACGAGCGGTGGCACAGCAGTTTGTCCAGTGGGCTGAGGTGGGACCTGACCAGGAACTGCGACTGGTATTTGGTTTGGTGTTGCGGTGGGCACAAGTGGCGGCACCGCTGTTGGGCCGGTGGGTTGAGGCGGAACCTGGCCAGGGGTAGCGACCGGAACTTGATTGGGAGTTGCAGTCGGAACTTGCGGGGGCACCGCGGTGGGACCAGTAGCCAATGGCGGAACCTGATTTGGAACAGCTGTCGGAACCCGGTTTGGTGTCGCGTTTGGTGCCAGAGGCGGAGTTAGGGTCGGCGCTACCACCGGCGTGGGAACCTGACCAGGAACCGCTATTGGTGTCGCAATAGGAACCTGACCGGGAACTGCGTTCGGGACCGCGCCCGGCGCAAGGACTGGAACAGTAACGGACGTGGGCGTTTGCTGCGTTCCCTTAGGCGGCAACTGATTTGCCACCGGCTGAGTTGGGCCAGTAACTTGATTACCTGCCCCTTGCCCACCAGCCTGCCCGCATCCTTGGCTCGACTGGTGTGGGTTCCCTACGCCTCGGCACCACCCGTAGTGATTTCCGCGGGCAAAGACCTGAGTAGCGGCCAGTTCTGCAATTAGACAAGTTGCGGTAAGTACAGCAATTCGGTTCAGTTTCATAACATCCTCACCAACTTGTTGTCAGAGCAAGATACGCGCCAGGATCGCCAGAGTCGGTCAAAGGGCCGTCTCTCAAAGGGACACCGACATATCCGGACAGGAATAGATTTTGCCTAAACTCAATGTCCAGACCCAGACCTGTCGAGGCCAGTGTAGCATTATCAACTTCAAAACTCGCAGGGTCATTGTTCGAGATGTAACCCACGTCGAAAAAGACAAAAGGCGTTAAGCGATGAATGCTTTGGGAACTTGGAAAATAGGAGTGAGACACTTCGAAAATCGCGGAAATCCCGGAATCACCATCCACTTCGTCAAACCGATATCCACGCAAAGCATAACGATCACCAAGGAAGTACTCCTCGACCGAGGGCAGCCGGTCGGTTGTGTACTGCCCCCAAATCTCAGTGCGCCAAGCAGTGTTGGGCGACAAGCTCGTAAGCGGGCTTTCGTATCCGATGCCGGCCCGCAGATGCCAGAACGAAGAGTCTCCGTCGTCGAAATTCGCGTCTGTCGTGTCGTTGTCATTATCGCCAAAAGATAAGGTTAGCCCCGCTTCCAGAGCTTGTCCTTTTGGATAGTTTTGCCCGTAAAGATATGTAAGGCCAACAACACTTGCGTCACTGGATAGTGGAACGCCACCACTGACTGAGTCCGCTTCGGAAAGGCGATAATCCAGCAGAAGATACCCATAGCGGGCCACATCGCGGATCACGGGGTAACCCAACGCGACGGTGAAGTTCTCGCCATCAACATCTGTTCTTGCAAAATCACCCGAGAGGTCACGTTTTGCGTTTATGTTTCCGTAGAAAATCTCACCGTACAGACCATTGCTGTTCAGAGGCGTGCGATAGGTAACAGCGCCCCACAAAGAGTGTTCGTCGTCTTTGTCCCAATTGTAGTTGCCTGACCCCTCAAATCGAAGCAAATCCCCGACGGTCAGCGTCGAATAAAATTCTTGTACGATATAGAAGCTGAGCGCTTCTCCAAGCTCACGCGGAGGGTTGTCGAGTGTCGCACTGCCGGCTTGTTTGCGCAGGGGCTCTCCCAATACCCTCAGCCGAGCACCAGCTTGATCCGGGTAATCAAGTTCGGTCGACACGTCCAAGTCTGGTATGTCCTCAGCGAGCATAACTGCCCGCTCAAATCGTTTGAGAGTTATTGGGTATGCGGTGGTGAGGGGGCGAAAGATCTTTTCCAAGGTTTGGAACGTGCGAGTATCTACGCCTTCAATTTCGATGGATTGAATGCGCCCTTCATCAACAATTATGCTCTGCCCATCGGGACCGGGCCAGGCCTCAGCCAAGAAGTAACCGTCTTCTCGGTAGATCTGAGTAATCGTTGATGCGACATCCGCCGCTGTGATGCGCCCAGACCGATTGAAGGCCAATTGACCGGCAAAAGTTAACAGCTCATCCGCATCATACACCGTTACGCCGCTGACCGAGTGCTGGGACGCGATGTCCCAGGTTTGGGCAATGCTACTTCTTGGAACTGATGCAGTGGCCACAAGAGTGCAAATGATCGCAAAAACAACTGAGCTGAATACGCGCATTTTTGACAACCTTAAAGTGACTGAGCATGTTGAAGTCCAATGTTATTATGTGGTTCGCATGTGTGAACCTGACGCTATTCGAATGTATTGATGGGTGATGTTTTTAAGAAACACAGTGAACAGAACGCAGATTTACTTAATACGCCGCACATACGACGGCGCTCAATTACACAACCCGGCTTTTCAACAAGTTAGAGTAGAGAACTAGTAGAACAGTCCTCACAATTCCGGTTGCTCAAAAACATAAAGCCGCGATTTCTTGGCATCGTCTGTCAGGATATAGAGAAGCCCTCTGGTCTCATCGAGCGCGATCCCTTCGGGATGTTTAACTTCTTTTTGTTTTCCATCTTCTGTGAACGTCAAACTGATAGACTTTACGGACTTGGACTCTGGATTGTAGACGAAGATCTGACGGCTTTTGTCACTCACAATCCAAAGAGAACGCGAGGACCCGGACCATGCCAGGCCGCTCAAATCCAGTTCATCATCATCTACACGCTCGGAGATAAAACCTGCATCGCGGGCTAAAGGAATGATCTCAATAATTTCGTCTAGCTCTGGCGATAACACCATTAACAACCTTGGTTGTCCCTCAATGCCAACGAAGACCCGCCCGGATTCCGGTTCAACGGCGATGCCTTCGGGTCCCTTGTTCAAAGGGTTGCCGACGAGTAATGCAGCGGCGGTCGGGTAACCTTTAAGAGATGCGAGAGGTATTGTCGTCAGTTGAATGGGATCAGTTGGGTGAACGACTAGGATTGATCGGTCAGTTTCTTGAAGCAACAAAACAGACCCATCTTTTCGAGGTGCAACACCCTCCAAATCTGATCCTGCCAATGCTGGTAACTTGAAAGAGTTTCCTAATACCCCGTCGACTCCGAGTAGGTGCAGTTTAGGTTCTGCATCACTTACAGACCACAAGAAGCCTTCAGCGTTGGACATTGCCAAACCGGAAGGCTCTGAAAATCCCTCTGATTTGTCTGCCACCTTGAATTTATCGACCAGAACCAAACCAGCACTTTCAGCGTAGGCAAAATCGGTCCAAGGCAAGAAGGCTGCCGCAACTAAGCTGGCCGCAAAAGCGAGTCGTCTAAGTTTGCAGAAACACCGTGAAATTTCAGCTTTTGACGAAAACACTCTGTTTTCTGTCATTGGATTCTCTCGCGCTTGGACCACATCTCTGTATCAGCGTTCGTATCACAGTCCGGATACGATGTCCGAGGAATGCACTGTAATCTCTTTACCTGATCCCGCCTGTTGCGATTGAATTGAATAGGGCACGATGTGCCTTTGGTTAAGCGTAAGCCTTTGGCGCGAGCAGGAAGGAAGACAAGTTGAATACGACCCTCACATTTGTGACCGTGTTGTTGATGCTGCTGTTGCCAGGTGCTGCGGTGTCACAAGTCGACCCTGCGACGATGCTGGCCGGGGCTTCGGGGTCGGAAATCGTTATCGAACGCCGGTGGACGCAGTTTCGTGGCAAACAGGAACTGTATTTCTTTACTCTCGATGTGATCGTCACGATCATTCTGGCTGGCTTGATCGTCTATCATCCGGTGAGACGTAAAGCCCGTAGAAGCGTCCGCGACATAGTTATGCCAAGGCTTTTCTTCCTGTATGCGCTTATCGGCATGGCGGTTGGTTTTCTGGTGGTTCAGCACGGGTCAATGATCGGTTTTGTCATATTTGGAATCGGAGCGTTGCTCAGGTTCCGCTCCAATCTCGATGATCCGGTGGACACTGTCGAAATGATAATCGTGACTGTTTTTGGTCTTGCGGTCGGTTTGGGCTTGCCGCTGATGGCCACACTGGTGGCGGTTGTATGTTGGTGTTTCATTTGGCTCGGTGGACGAAACAAGGGTGTGGAAATTTCGCTCAAAGCTTCAGACGAAGAACACTCATTGAACGTCAGCGGCGCCATTGAAGCTATGGCCGCAGACGCTGGCTGGAAGCTGGTCAGAAAACACCACGTCCCCGGAAAGTCTCGCGTCTCATTGCTTTTCATCACCTCGGGAGGGCTTTCAGAAGCCCGGATAGAAGAGATGATAAACGATCTGGTCCCTGATAAAGTTGAGCTGAAACTCAACCTCTAGTCATTTCACAAGGTCTAAACGTTTCAACACAGCATTCGGGGATCTGATCTCATTTGGGAGCGACTTGAAGTTTACCGACCTTTCGAAATCGGGCCCTCGATATACTGCTATCCCAAACTCTCCGTTCGGCTGGAACGTAACATGAGTGAAGCTGTGAGGTGATCTGGCGCTATCGCCAATAAGCCGCCGCGGACCACCTCCCAAACAAGCTTGAGAGACATAAGCCACACCGTCTTTCCAACCGGGGTAGAAGGCATGATGGTGGCCTGACAGATGCAGAACAACACCGCTATCCAGGTAGATCTTTTCAAGTGTTGGGTCACCGATGATTTCGCGTTCGCGCTGAATCGCGAAGGGCCAGAGTGGGAGGTGACTGAAAGTGACAATCGGGTCTCCATTTGCCCCCAGTTCCTCAAGTCTGTCCTGCTGGTCGCCGGATAGAGGTCCCAAGGTCGTAGCGTCCAAAGACGCAAATGTTACGCCCTGCATCTCAAAAGCGTAGAAGAACGGGTAGTCATCCGAAACCAGGAAATCGACGTCTGGTTTTCTCGGAGTCCATTCCTCTGCGTATATTTTTCTTTCACGCTCGAACCCACGGTACGCAGAGGCATCATGGTTTCCTGGCGTGACCGCAAATGGAATGCCGGCAGCCTCTAAAGGATCTGATACGGCCTCGTGAAACGCCTTCCACATATCCCTGACCTGTTTGTCGGACAAGTTGGGAATGCGCTGTCCCGCAACCATATCTCCGGTCGAAATAACCAGATCTGGATCAATCTCGATTATGCGCTCAATCGCTTTGTCGACGCGGGCATCGTATCTTACCGAACCATAGCTTCCGTTCAGATCCGATATGACTATAACATCCAATGCCGCCGCTTTGCAGGCGAGCAGAGCGGTCCAAATGAACACCGCAAGAAGAGCAGAACACCTACGCTTCATAACAGTCCACAGCCTCTACCTCGGTGTCGTTTCTCAAAAAGAATGCGACAGGATCCAAGTCGAATATCAATTCGCCATTTGAACAATTGTCCTGGAGGATGGATGTTGCCAGCGCAGTATTTTTGACAACTTGTGCAATCTGACTGTCTGACAACCCAAAGCTTTGCGATAGCCAGTCATAGACTGGGCCTTGGGTTTGAAGGTCACTATTCAATGCAACCAAGCGCCGATATGTGCTTGGAGAAAAGTGGCGAATTTTCTCCAGCATTTGAGTAGATTTTGCGAAGTTGGCATACTCGACACGCCCACCAGCATCGTTGTCGTTTAGATTGCTGCGACGGATCAATAATGCCTCGGCGGGAATATCTCCATCGTTCGGCTGATGGTGCTTGGCTTTCTTATGCTTCAGCTTTCCGTCTTCGACCCAATACCAATAGGGTGTGAAGTCTATGTTTCCTACACGGTCCTGTTGGCTGAAGATGAAGTCGAGTAGAACAATCTCGGTAAGTTCTTGCATCCAAAATGCCATCTGTTGGTCGCTGACATCGGGACCGAGATCCTTGTTGATCATCCGGTCTCTTCGACCTTTTCCGACGCCCTCTACAATGGCCTCTGGCAAGGGTTTTGAAGAACGCAAAGCTAAAAAAGCGGGGGTTTCCTGGAAATCACGGTTCTGACCTTTTCCCCAACCAGATTTGCGGGTGCCGTTGATTTCCGAGCCGTATCGATGCCCAGGGCTATCAAGCAGAACACCATATATTTGCGTTCGATCTGCGGTGAATAGATCGTCGGTGGGCTGGTATGAGTCCGGGTCAGCATCTGCGGCTGCGAAGACCCGCCAGCCTTCATGGTTCATACGCCCGCCATGAGAGCCACCAGAAATCGCAAGGCCAGGCTCTGCGACTTCGGAAAAATGCGCCTGGGCGTCCATGCTACGCCAAACGGCGACTGGAACTTTGACGGTCGCGTCGAAATACCTGGAGAAATGATAGTAAAGCAGCGACGAGGTTGAAAACGTTCCACTGGTGCCTTTTTGGTTCATGGTGGACTTGAATTTAGCCACCCTGTCCTTAGCCAGATCTTTTGCCGCCTTCCCCTCCTTGCAAGCGTTTCTCTCGAATTCAGAACGGTTCCCCGTGTAGGGTCCTTCCGAAATATCGTAGACAGCCATTCCTGGGCTGGTGCTCCAGGTTTTTGGACAAATAGCAATTCCGGAGGCATAGAAATCGATCTCGCAATAGGCCGTTTCTTCCTCAAGATCGCTTTTCTTATACGCGCCCGTTGGAACTTTGTTGATCCGAATACAGCGTTCAGTAACGCCGTTGGGACTATCAAATGTCGTGGCTTCAACTAGAACATCGTCGTTCGCCCACAAGACGGTGGGTGCAATGAAAGCAAGTGACCCCAGAAGATTGAACTTCATTTGGATAGTCCTCCCAATATCATTTGGGGCAAATCGCTGCCTGTTGTTCGGTGGAGATCTCCAACTTTGGGTCGACGCTGAAGTTGGAGAATTTTGAGTCAATCCACTGGTTGCATCCGCCTGAACAAGGCGCCCCGTTTCGGGCATCATTCCAATATTCCTTGGCCTTTTCTTCCGACCAACCACAAAACTGAACGAGCGCCATCGCCGACAATGCACCTGAGGAATGAACGCCCCACATGCAGTGCACCAAGACAGGGCCTTTTCCAGGGTTTTCAATCACCTCGTGTATGGACGCCATGACAGTATCGGGTCGGGAGGATCTGGCACTTTGATAGTCAAAGGATCCGCTTCCACAACTGGTGCGACCGTATTCAGTGTTTTTGCCGAAGTCGGCATAAAACCCGGTTGAAAACCCTTCACCGCACAGAGTTTCGCGTTGACCTTCACTTAGGCCAGTTCGATCCTTGTCGCCGCCCTTGAAGCCGGATCGATACAACACTCCGCTTAAGACTGGGCGAAAGAAAGCGACACCATCAATGCCTCCGTCACCACCCTTTGAAAGCATTTGACTGTTGCTTGGACCGCCATTTCGACTGGTCACGTCAGAATTCGCAGCGGTTGCGAAAACAACAATGAATATGAGGGACGCCAAAAACCGCATGCCAAATCCTTTCTATTCTTGAACCTTTAATGCTCAAACTCTTGCGACCTGATAGTCTCTCGGAAAGGCTAGTTCATGACAACCATATCAAGTGGGCAAATAACTTTCCGCTGTGAAACTTTAAATAGGCCACACGAGATTGATGATAACGACGACTACGAAGTAGGCTAGAACAACTTTCCAGTTCCATTGGTGCTTGTTTTCTTCGTTGATCACGCCAGCCGATTTCAATGCCAGGTTAGTGATGATTAAGGCGACAACGATGACCGCCGCGTGTGCCAGGTCGAATTGCAAGTTTGGGCTCCTTCTCTTGGATTTGGGATTGATGGAAATTTGTCAGCAGTCACCTGATGGCAGCATAGCTACATCTGAGTACCTTCCCTCAGACGTTGTGATCTGAGCACATGCACCTGTATCCTTGTTAAACCAATACGAGGTCAGCCCTTCGCTTCGGATGAGTTCAAATCCGAGACTTTGGATGCCCATTTCAGCTTGGCCCGCTCTTGCCCCTTCAAATGGCGAAAGATCGCTAGAACTGCCCACAGTTGGTGCACTTGCATCCACCGATCCGCCACTCTCATCACATGCTGCCAGTGCAGAAATACATACCGCGCCGATCACCATTAGGACATTGGTTCTCATGTGTTTTTTTCCTGGCTGTTTTGGGAACGTGTTCAAGGGCTTCTGGTCGATCACCTATTCAATTCCGAAAATTACGTTGTAGTCGACAGAAGAGTTGCTGCGATTGATAACCTCCACAACATGATCACCGGATTGCCAAAGCTGCCCTCGATACTCCTTGTCCGCCGACATCAATCCCAACAGTTCAGAACCATCGGGGTTACGAATAACGTAGTCCAAGGAGCCATTTCGCGGAGCAACGCGGACGTAGAGGAACTGTTCGTTTTTGGCACCCAGAACATATTGCTGAGAGGCGCCGGGCGCGAGTTCACCAACTAGTTCGGCGCCGGTGGAGCCAGCATCGAATTTGACACGTTGGCTACCGGTAGAACCGGCGGCGCCTGCCATGGCTCCACCGCCATCATCTATCGCTTCGACAACCGACATCTCGCCGATGCTTCCATCCTTGTACGCGATGCAGCGCCAAAGCGTTCCGCCTGCGTCACGTAGCATGACGAGCGTACCAGCTTCCGAGAACTGAGAGCTTTCAATCGTTCCGGATTGACCGTCTGGTCCACCAACCTGCCGCAAATTGTCGATACAGGCGTCGTCTGCTTCAGACATTGCAAAAGCAGCTGTGCTCGCGATTGCGAACATGGGTGTGAAGAGTTTGATTAATAAGGGTTTCAACAGATGGTTCCCTGTTAGCTTGTTCTTACAGTTTTGTTCCGTACAAAGCGGAACTTCACTTCGCTTCTTGTAACTTTGACAGAAACTCATCGCATGCCTGTGCACTGCCGACGATCTCGCCCGTCGTTTCAATTCCTTGCAGTGATGCCATTTCGGAATTTACGCGGTTGAGGATCTGATCGGCTTGCTCGGCGGTGATCAGGTTCTCGGCTTGCGCTCCTTTCAATGTGGAGCAGACACCGGCGGACAAACCTGTCGCAACGCCGACACCCATCGCGGCCCCGCCACCCAAGGTCATCGCTCCAACCACGCCTAAGACGAGCCCGATCACAATACCCAAGATCACTTTTCCCATGTTTTCCTCCCTTTTGGTGAGAAAGAGTTCAGCCACCACTACTGGCGCAATCTGCGTGCCCATCTGCAAATCAAAACCAGCGCTAACAGGTTGAGCGCCGGAGCAATCGCCGCGAACCACGGCTTGGCGGAATCCGAAAATAAGTCCGCCACAAGTATCCAAGGTAGTCCCAACGGCAGCAGGAACACTCCGGACAAAGGGTCTCGTTCCTGTCCCAACCAGCCAAATGTGCCCGTCAAGAATGCAACCAACGCCAACAGGTACATGACCGCGAATACGATGATGGTGGTTCTACAAACCAAGTCGAGCCTCAGCAGATCAAGCCAGTGCTGCGCAGCCGTTTTCAGCTACGCAGCAGACAGGTCACAATGCGCCTTCGTCGCCCAGGAACTCGATACCAGCTGTCGCGCCATCACTGTAAGCAATGCAATTCCAAGGAGCACGATCCTCGCCAACGCCGACTGTGACCTGTGTTCCTGCCTCGCTAAACGCGGATGAGAGCACCACGACTTGCGAATTGTTCGTCGTGTTGGCTACATCTCGCAAACACGCCTGCTGAGCCGGCGTGAGCTCGTCGGACGCGCTTGATGTACTCGTATCGTCGCAGGCCGCAAGCAGTGCGAAACATGTCGTGCCTGCAATCATCACCATCTTGTTAGACATTTTCTTCTCCCTCTGGTTCCCTTGAAATTAGTGAAATTGGATGGGCTTGTTTGAAGTTCTCGCGTCAGAGCGGGCTATGGAACATACTTCGACCCTGTGATTTCCCTTTCCAACAACTTGTCGCGGGGGGCTTGGCGGGCAGAGCGATTTTACTTTGACTACCGAGACCGCCGACGACGTGTGAAAGCTGAATGACGACACTGGCAAAAGCTCGAGCGAATTCTGGAAATAGGGCGAGTACGTTTAGTCTGAGCATCGCGTCCTCCCAGCGCTCAATCATTGTAAAGTGCCTTCCGACCGCCAGCACTCACTCCAACAGTCGGAAGGGCTCGGCACAGCGAGCAGCAACGACAACAACGGAGTTAAAATAAAGTTGTGTCGAATTCGCATGTTTGAATCTAATTTTTAATAAATCAATATTTTTTCCGCGCGTAAAATTCACTACGCTTTCGTGCGATAGGCTTCTGCTTTCAAACAAAAAGGTAAGTGGGAGCGTCCATAAGGGCGAATGTGATCTTTTGGCTCGGCGAGGCGTTCTGAGGCCGCACAGAAACTGAAAAAGGATTGAAAGATGGGATTTGGTGAAGCCGTTAAAACGTGTTTTTCAAAATACTTCCAGTTCTCCGGCCGGGCTATACGTTCAGAATACTGGTGGTTCTTCTTGTTTGTGGTTCTAGTGAGTGCTGCTTTGGCTGTGCTGGATACGATCCTATTCGGGACTAACCCCGAGACAGGGCAAGGATCTCGGGTTCTGTCCTCTGTTTTTCAACTGGCTGTTCTCATACCTATGCTGGCCGCCGGTTGGCGAAGGCTGCATGATACAGGACGACCTGGCTGGTATTTGCTGCTGCCGATGGCGCTCAGCATTACAACGCTTTTTGTTATGCTGGGTGGCGTGGCGTTCTTTTCGGTATTGGAGCAAGGGACCGAGAACCCTGACGCATTACGAGGACCCGCGGCAGTCCTGGGCGTGACCGGTATTGTTGTTGTCTCAATTCTTCAATTGGTTCTGTCCATTCTGATGATCTGGTGGTTGACGCGCCCTTCGGAAGAAGGCGCAAACGAATACGGCGAACCTGTTTCCTGACCTGGTTGCCGGGGCAATTGGCCGGAATCTCAGGCTGAATGACAGTGCGAACCGTAACACCATGGAGAGAGAAAATGAGTTTCAAAACGATTTCCACTGGGACGCTAATGATGGTTATGGCGACCACTGCATCAGCGGAGTGGTCGTTCAACTCTGGGCCTATTCCCAATGCATTTATTCAAACCGGAAACATGACGCTGGAACTTCAGTGTAACCGTATTCGCTTTGCTCCGGCTGGATATGAGGACAGCCAGGACATTACGGACAAGCAGGGGCTTTCCATTCGTTTCTTGAAGAACGGAGCCACCGAAGTTGGAGCATTTCAGGTTGGCGCAGAAAACGCTGCCGTACAGATCGTTGATAACTATCCCGTCGAGGTCAGTTTCAATAGTCAAGAGGACTATGGTTTTGTACTGGGCCAGCTTGCGGCCAATGCATCTGTTAACCTGTCGATGATTGATCAAGATGTCAGCTACGGAATCTTTGACTTGAAAGGTTCCAGCGCGGCAATTCGGTCCCTTCGTTCCGCCTGCGATTCAGATCCTAGCCAGCGGTCCTCCTACGAACCCCCCGAAGGCATCGTATATTGTGGTGGCGGAGCGATAGAGCGCGTGATCGAACCCGTAATTTTGGACAACTCGGGGGAAGAGTGGGACGCGCGAGTAACAGTCAACGGCGAGTCGATCAGAGCCATGACTGCTTACAGTTACTTCGGAAATTCTGAGCCGCCAGCCGGATTTGTCGTGGCCCTGCTTGGGGAGGACAGGTCCGAGTTTCTGATTTTTAACGAAGGCTCGGCAAACTGGCTGGAATACGGGGACTACAGGAATGAACAATGCAACTGAAGCCACCTTCCAACCGGCTTCCCAATTGGCAAGCTACTTGAAACGTTTGGTATCTGCGATCCTGCTTGGTTCGGGCCTGGTTTGGACCTCACCAGTTGTCGCGGCTGACGTTTCGCAACTTCCAACCGGTTTGCGAGCAAAGGTTGATCTGGCGGCGCAGGCATGCGCGGAGTTCAACGACGGTCAGTTTGACTTAGATTGGGGTGCGGTTGAAAGGGTCGATCTCGACGGAGATCTACAACGCGACTGGGTTTTGAATGAGTCTGATTTTGCGTGTTCGAGCGCCGCATCTCTTTACTGCGGAACTGGCGGATGCATGTCGCACTTCTTGATTGAAGAGGAGGTTCAATCCTTGCTCAACCAGGGCTGGACGGTTGTTGATTTTGGGCGTCAACGCGTTGTTGTTGCGGATATTCATGGATCCAATTGCGACGGAATAAACCCAACGCCTTGCGTCACCGCTAGTATTTGGGATGCGGACGCTAAGACGTGGCGCTCGTCTGCTGGCGATTGGGAATAAGTTGCATTTGAGAATTGCAGATAAGCCATAGGAGCTGGTTTGTTCTATGGGTTCCCTGTGGCACGCAAACTTATGGGCAAATCGTGCAAAGTTATGCGCAAATACCGCGCAGAGTTATAGGCAATCTTCCAAGATTTTCTTCAATGAAATCAATGTTGGGAATGCAGCGTTATGAGCGCACCTACAACCGCTCAAAAATCCAAATTCTCCACGCTCAGAGCATTCTTTTGAATGAATTCACGGCGCGGCTCTACCACATCACCCATGAGTTTGGTGAACAGATCATCGGCCTCGACTATATCATCCACGCGTACTTGCAACAGGGTCCGCGCGTCCGGGTCCAGCGTTGTTTCCCAAAGTTGATCGGGGTTCATCTCTCCCAAACCTTTGTAGCGTTGCAGCGACAAGCCCTTTTCGCCTTCCTCCAGAATCGCGCGCAGCAGGTCGAGCGGGCCGTGTATGACTTGACCCCGATCGCGACGCACCAACGTTGCGGGGGTGTTGTAGACCTCTTGCAGGCTTTGGGTGAAACTGCCGGTTTTACGGGCCTCACCCGAGCGCAACATGGGGCCGTCCAGTGTGCGCACTTCTTCCACACCGCGCAGGATGCGCGCGAGGCGGATGCCGTGATCCTGTGTGATGCGGCCTTGCCAGCCGCGTTCGTATTCCAGTGCAATCAAGTCAAGGCGCGCCGCGACCTTGTCGGCCACGCCCTGCAAATCGGCATCAACAGCGCCGGGCACGAAGGCACCGGCTACAGCAGCCTGCTCCAGAATATGGCGCGGATAATGCGTTGGGAAGGCGTCCAGCACTCGCTTCAGCTGGCGCGCTTCATCCACTATGCGGGTCAGGTCCTGGCCGATGATTTCCTCGCCCGAGCCTAATTTAAGTACTGCGCCTTCGACGCCCTGATTGATCAAATAATCATCCAGCGCGGCCTGGTCCTTCAAGTAAACCTCTGATTTACCTCTAGAAACCTTGTATAGTGGTGGTTGAGCGATGTAGAGATACCCGCCCTCGATCAACTCTGGCATTTGCCGGTAGAAGAAGGTCAACAAGAGGGTGCGGATATGCGCGCCGTCAACATCTGCGTCCGTCATAATGACGATTTTGTGGTAACGCAGTTTTTCGATGTTGAATTCGTCGCGGCCAATGCCGGTGCCAAGCGCCATCACGAGGTTACCGATCTCTTGGCTCGACAACATCCGGTCAAACCGCGCCCGTTCCACGTTCAAGATTTTGCCACGCAAAGGCAGAACAGCTTGTGTCAGCCGATCCCGACCGGTCTGGGCAGAACCACCAGCCGAGTCCCCCTCGACCAGGAAAACTTCGGTCTTGGACGGATCTTTTTCAGAGCAATCCTTGAGCTTACCAGCCAGATAGTTCACATCCATCGCAGTCTTGCGGCGGGTCAGTTCGCGAGCTTTACGGGCGGCCTCGCGCGCTAAAGCTGCCTCGATGATCTTACCGACAATCCCCTTAGCCTCACTCGGGTTCTCTTCGAACCATTCAGCCAGCTTCTCGTTCATCAGACCTTCGACCGCCGGGCGCACCTCAGAGCTGACCAGCTTGTCCTTGGTCTGGGACGAGAATTTCGGGTCGGGCACTTTCACCGATAGCACGCAGGTCAGGCCTTCGCGTGCATCGTCACCGGTAAAGCTGACCTTTTCCTTCTTCGCGATCCCGCTGGACTGAGCATAGTTGTTGATCGTCCGGGTCAGTGCACCACGGAAGCCAGCCACATGGGTGCCGCCATCGCGCTGCGGGATGTTATTGGTGAAGGGCAGTACGGTCTCATGATAACTGTCGTTCCACCACATGGCGATTTCCACGCCGATATCGTCACGCTCGCCCTTGATATAAATCGGTTCGGGCATCGCCGGGGTCTTGGACCGGTCGAGATATTTGACAAACTCTTTGACGCCGCCCTCGTAGAACAGCTCGGTTTCCAGCCGCTCAGCAGGGCGTTCGTCGATTAGGATGATCCGCACGCCCGAGTTCAGGAAGGCCAGCTCGCGCAAGCGCTTTTCCAGCGTCTCAAACGAGTATTCGAGGTTCGAAAACGTGTTGGTCGAGGCCAGAAATCGTACCTCGGTTCCTGTGCGATCGCCGCACTCGCCGACGACTTTCAGATGTTCCGCCGTCTCACCGCCCTCAAAACGCGCCACATGTTCCTTGCCGGCCCGCCAAATGCGCAGTTCCAGCCAATCGGATAGCGCATTCACCACCGAGACGCCCACTCCATGCAGACCGCCTGACACCTTGTACGAGTTGCTGTCGAACTTACCGCCAGCGTGCAGTTGGGTCATGATGACTTCAGCTGCTGAAACGCCTTCCTCGGGGTGGATATCCACCGGGATTCCACGTCCATTGTCGCTGACCGAAACGCTGGAATCCGCGTGAATTTTTACAGTCACATGGTCGGCATGACCGGCCAGCGCCTCGTCAATTCCGTTATCGACAACCTCGTACACCATATGGTGCAGACCCGAACCATCATCCGTATCCCCGATATACATACCGGGACGTTTGCGAACTGCCTCTAAGCCTTTGAGAACTTTGATGGAATCAGCGCCGTATTCTTGGGGTGCCTGTGCGTCTTCGGACATGCCGTTAGTACCTATATTATTTTGGTAACTTATACGTTTTCTGGTGGGGATTGTCACGTGCTCCCCCCATATTTTGTGGTTCTGATCCGCTTAATTTGCGGATCAAAGCCGATCAAGGTCTGCTGCAATATCCTCGGCAATTTCTGCCGCGTTCACATCGTCCCGTTCGGCTGACAATCGCAACCCCAGAAGGTCGGATTGATAGCGCGCCGCCAAGCGATCCGGGTCATGACTTGGCGCGATTTCTCCGGCCTTCTGCGCGCTGCGAAAGAGGTCCGCAAAACAAGCTTTCATGTCAGCCATGTGGGTTTGCGCCTGATCAGCCAAATCATGGTCTTTGGCTTGCAATTCCGCATAAGTCTTCGCCAACATGCAGGCTTTTGTTGGCAGCTCCGACGCCTCGATCACACGACGAGGTTGCACCTTAAGAGCACCAAGCGGGCCCAATTCCTGCGCCAAAGCCTTCATATTGGCAACCCCTTCCTGAGTATACCGCTCTAACGCCAGGGCGTAGAGCGCATCTTTCGACCCGAACGCCGCGTAGAAGCTGCCCGGTTTCAGCTTCAGCTCTCGCTCGAGATCCTTAAGCGACGTCCCCGCCCAACCGTGACGCCAGAAAATATCTCGCGCCTGCGCGATAAGCGCGTCTCGGTCATATGAGGGTTTGCGGGGCATCGTTTCACCAATTCTTGAACGTTCGCTCAAATATATACTTGAGTGATCGCTCAAGAAACCCTAAATACGACTCATCGCGCCAGAAACAGGAGTTTTGACATGGCCAATTTCCCGTCTCACGACCTAGAAACCGCCCCGGAAGGGTCCAAGCCGCTGCTTGAGAAATCTCAGGCTGCATTCGGCCGCCTGCCCGGTCTTCATAAAGTAATGGCCGAAAGCCCCCAGCATCTGGAAGGCTATCAGGTTCTGCACGGCCTGTTTCTGCAGACCGATTTCAACAACGACGAAAAAACCGTTGTCTGGCAAACCATCAATGTCGAAAACGAATGCCATTACTGTGTGCCTGCGCATACCGGCATCGCAAAGATGATGAAAGTCTCTGACGAGATCACCGAGGCGCTGCGCAACGAAACTCCGCTGCCCACGGCCAAGCTGGAAGCGCTACGCACCTTTACCCTGCAAGTGATGGAAACCCGTGGAAACCCGACTGAGGAACAGCTGCAGGCCTTCTTTGACGCTGGCTATTCCCACCGTGCGGTCCTGGATGTCGTACTGGGTCTGGCACAAAAAACCATGTCGAACTACGTCAACCACATGGCCAAAACCCCGGTCGACGAAGTGATGCGCGGCTTCCTTTGGGAACGCAAAGTCGGCGAGCCTGCCTAAACGCTGACGACCGAGCCCTCGTCGCCTTCGGTAACGACCAGCGTTTGGGCTCGATCCCCCAATTCCGCAAATAGCTCAGGCCCGGTGCCCGTCATCCAGGCCTGTGCACCCAGCGCACAAATCTCATCATACAACGCAGCGCGCCGACCCGCATCCAGATGCGCGGCCACCTCATCCAGCAATACAATAGGAGGTGCTCCAACCATCTCCGCCAACGCTCGCGCGTTTGATAGGATCAGCGACACCAGCAGTGCTTTCTGTTCACCGGTCGAGCAATCTTTGGCTGGAACGCCCTTGGCGGAATATACACCATACAGGTCTGATCGATGCGGGCCGACCAAAGTCCGCCCGGCGGCCAGATCGCGAAACCGGCTTTCATCCAAAGCTTCTCGCAAGTCTTCCGCCGTCTCAGGCATTGCACCTTCGGTTTGAACCAATTCAAGATCCGCTGACGGAAAGGCCGTCTCAGCTTTATCCTGTGCTGAGCGCAGATACTCCAACGCACTCAACCGCGCGGCGTGGATGCGATGCCCCATCTCGGCCATCTGCCCTTCCAGCGCCGCGTACCAATGGGCATCGCGAACTTGTTCTTTCAGCAACCGGTTCCGCTCGCGCATCGCTTTTTCATAGGTCAGAGATGCCTCGGCATGTGCCGGATCAAAACTCAGCGCAATCCGGTCGAGGAACCGCCGCCGCCCTTCAGCCCCTTCGATCCAGAGACGGTCCATCGATGGGATTAACCAAACTACCCGCGCCAGCTTTCCCAATTCAATCTGGCTTGATGTTTTCTCATCAATCCGCACTTGCCGCGCCGCACCACCTTCGGACCAGGTTTCAATCTCGAAATTCTGTCCTTGCGCATTCAATAGCCCAATCAGCTTCCACCCCAGCGCCTCGGGGCGCCGTGTCATCTCAGCGGCGCTTGCCCGCCGCATCCCGCGCCCGGGTGAAAACAGAGAAACCGCTTCCAGGATGTTGGTCTTACCGGCACCGTTTGGCCCATGGATCGCGACTGGCCGCCCGTCCAACGACAGGCGCGCCAGCTTATGAGACCGAAAATGCGAGACCGTAAGCTCGGTCAGGGCCAATCCCATGACCCCTCTCTTTCGTTAGAGATCACCCAGTCGAGGCAATCAGACGCGCATCGGCATTACGACATATACCGCGCTTTGGTCGTTGCCTTCGCGCATCAGCGTCGGATCACCTGCCGAGTTGAACATAAACACCGCATTTTCACGATCCACCTGAGACGCGATTTCGAGCAGATACTTAGCGTTGAACCCGATCTCCAGGCGCTCATCCCCGTAAGCAACTGCCAGCTCTTCCTCAGCCGCACCACTGTCGGGTGCATTCACTGACAGAACCAGCTTATCCGCATCCAATTGCAGTTTGACGGCCCGCGACCGCTCGGACGAAACTGTCGCCACACGATCCACAGCCTGCGCGAATTCAGCCGCGTCCACTTCTAACTTGCGCGTGTTACCTTGCGGGATGACACGTGTGTAATCCGGGAACGTTCCGTCGATCACTTTCGAGGTGAGCGTGATGTCAGGCGTTGCAAACCGCACCTTGGTTTCACTGACCGAGACGGCGATGTCCATCTCGTCATCATCCAGCAGCTTGCGCAGTTCGCCCACGGTTTTGCGGGGCACGATCACGCCCGGCATATCCGCTGCACCATCCGGCAGATCCGCATCGATCCGTGCCAAGCGGTGACCATCAGTCGCCACGCAACGCAGTACCTTGCCGCCCTCGGAACCATCCGCAACGTGCATGTAAACGCCGTTCAAATAATATCTCGTCTCTTCCGTGGAAATGGCAAACTTCGATTTATCGAACAGCCGGCGCAACAATGCCGCCGACGCCGTAAAGTTCGATTGGTATTCTGAAGACGCCATAACCGGGAAATCTTCTTTCGGCAGCGTGGCCAGAGAAAAATTCGAGCGCCCCGCTTCCACGGTCAACCGCCCAGCTGCACTATCTGCGGTCAGGGTCACCAGCGCCCCATCGGGCAGCTTACGTACGATCTCATGTAGCGTTGTGGCCGCAACAGTCGTAGCGCCCGCTTTCTCGACTTGCGCGGGGGCCTTGTCGACCACTTCGATGTCCAGATCGGTGGCACGAAACAGCGCCTGATCGCCTTCGGCCTCGATCAGCACGTTGGCAAGTATGGGAATCGTGTTGCGACGTTCAACAACTGACTGGGCCTGCGAAACGGCCTTGAGAAGGGTGCCGCGTTCGATGCTGATCTTCATACCCTCTGTTCCTTTGACTTGCGTGCCGAAATAGGCGGGACTGGCACGTTAGCGTCTCAGCCCTGAGGCACAAGGATTTTTTACGGATTTCTGGGTCGGATTGCCTCGGTGGTCAAGAGCAGCGCGCGTGAAACACTCCAGATCATTCTCAACCGTGGACAATAGCGCACAAGAAAACACCCCGAACGCAATAGCCCGGGGTGTTTTTCAAAGATTCAGTGCGGTTTAGGCTTCCAAGGCCCGGCGCAGCATCTCAACATCTTCGGCAATCTGGCCATCGGTCAACTTCAGCTCTTCGATGCGCTTCACGCCATGCATGACCGTGGTGTGGTCGCGCCCGCCAAATCGACGGCCAATCTCAGGCAGCGACCGACTGGTCAGTTGCTTGCACAGATACATCGCCACCTGACGCGGACGCGCATAGGACCGCAGGCGTTTAGGGCCGATGATATCGCTGAGGCGGATGTTGTAATAATCCGAGACCTTTCGCTGGATTTCTTCGACGGTGATCTTGCGCTCGGAAGCGCGCAGTACATCGGCCAGACAATCCTGCGTCAGCTCCATATCGATCTCGCGCCCGACCAGCGAGGCAAAGGCAAAAAGGCGGGTCAGCGCCCCTTCCAGCACGCGCACATTGGTCGAGATGCGGTGTGCAAGGAACTCCAATACACCATCAGCAATGGTCAGATCGGGATAAGTGCTGCTGTACTGCTGCACTTTGTTCTGCAGGATTCCCAGACGCAATTCGTAGTCTGTGGGATGAAGATCGACGACAAGGCCACATTGCAAGCGCGATTTCACGCGATCCTCAAGGTCTTTGATTTCGCCCGGAGCGCGGTCGGCCGAAATGATGATCTGCTTGTTCTGATCCACCAGCGCATTGAAGGTGTGGAAAAACTCTTCCTGCGTCGAATCCTTGCCAGCGATGAACTGCACGTCATCGACCATCAGCACATCGACCGAACGGAACAAGTGCTTGAAATCCATCATGCGGCGTTCACGCAAGGCCTGCACAAAGCGATACATGAACTGTTCCGCTGACAGATAAAGCACGTTCAACTCGGGGTGCTTGGTTTTCAACTCCCACGCAATCGCGTGCATCAGGTGGGTTTTACCCAGTCCAACACCGCCGTAGAGCACGAGCGGATTGAAAGTTACCGGGCCGCCCTCGGATACGCGGCGAGCTGCGGCATGTGCAAGTTCGTTGGGTTTGCCAACAACAAAGCTATCAAAGGTAAACCGTGCATCCAGTGGCGCAGCCTGTAGTGCTTCAAGTGCATCATTGGCTGTATCTGTAACAGCGGGCCGGGTTTCTGGCGCGGGAGATGGCTTGGGCTCTTCCACCAATGTGGGACGGGCTGACGAATTGGCCGCTGTGCGAAACGCCAAGCGCTGAACCTTTTCGCCCGAGGTATTCAGCTCATAGAGAATAAGGTCCGCAAAATTCTGACTGACATAGTTGCCCATGAAGTTGGTCGGCACCGAGAACACCGCTACACCATCCTGCAACTCCTGAAACTCCAAGGGTTCAATCCAGGTGGTAAAATTGTTCTTCCCAACCGCCTTCATCAATTTGCTACGCAGTTGTCCCCATTTCTCTTGTGTCATTCGGCGCCTCACGCATCCCATTCATTATTGGCCTTAAGGCCTTTTTTAATGTGTCCCGAATTACGGGCCTTTATGGCGCTCACACACAAGGAAACGTTTCGCCAAACCTGATGGTCTGGCGGGTACGCTCGAATATCATCGCAGTCCAATACAGCACGGCCCCAAAATGGGGGCGCACCCGGAATCCGGGATGCGCATGATATTCCAATTTATCGACAGGGCCAGGATCTTCGGCTAACCCGAGACCCAGAGCAGATCGTCCAACTGACCGAAGCCAGCTTTCGAACATTCGTTCCTAAATCTTTCCGATGCCCGTCGGTCAGATCCTTGGAACAGCCTGTCCCCCCAAGCGAGTGAATCGCTGATTAAGTCGTAGCAAGAGCCCAAGGGTCCGGGCAACGAAACTCTGATATTGACTCGGGGTTCTGGGCGAAAGAATCTCTCGGCTTCGTGAAGACGCGGCTTTCCGGCAACAATGAAAAAGGCGTCGCAATCAGCGACGCCTTTTTCGCAAATCAACGCTTGACGCGTTTTCCCAAAGAATCAGCCCAGCGCTTTGACGCGCGCCGACAGGCGCGACATTTTGCGGGCTGCGGTGTTCTTGTGGAAGACGCCTTTGGTGACGCCACGCATCAACTCGGGCTGAGCGGCGCGCAGGGCTGCGGTAGCTGCGTCCTTGTCGCCGGATGCGATCGCTTCTTCAACCTTGCGCAGGTGGGTACGGATGCGCGAACGACGCGCTTTGTTGACTGCGAAGCGCTTTTCGTTCTGACGGGCGCGTTTCTTTGCCTGGGGCGAATTTGCCATGTGTCTCTGACCTTTTGTTCGGTACGGTTATCTTGGGTTGCGCGCCACGGACATATCCGCACCGGATCAGAAATCACGAGTGTGAGTCGGGCCAAGCGGGCCGCACGCGCATGTATGACGGCGGTCTCTAACCAAGTTTGGCAGGTTTGCCAAGCTGATTCTTCCAGTATGTGATGAGGGAAAAAGGCGGGGTCTGCCCGCCTAATATCACTAAGCGACGATTATGATCACTTGTCGCGGAACTGAGCCGCACGTTTTTCCAGAAACGCGGCCATGCCTTCTTTCTGGTCCTCTGTCGCGAACATCGAATGGAACACCCGACGCTCAAACAGCATGCCTTCGCTCAGCGGCAGCTCATAGCTGCGGTTCACAGCCTCTTTGGCCGCGATGGCCGTGATCTGCGATTTCTCTGCAATCTTCTGCGCCGCACCGGTTGCCTCTTCAATCAGCTTTTTGGCGGGCACGACACGACTGACCAATCCGGCGCGCTCGGCCTCTTCAGCGTCCATGAAGCGGCCTGTCAGGTTCATGTCCATCGATTTGGACTTACCAACGAAGCGGGTCAGACGCTGACTGCCACCAAGCCCCGCGATGACGCCCAGATTGATCTCGGGCTGGCCGAACTTGGCGGTGTCGGCAGCGATGATGAAATCGCACAGCATCGCCAGTTCACAGCCGCCGCCCAGCGCGTAACCGGCAACGGCGGCGATAATAGGTTTACGGATCGCGGAAACCCTATCGTTGGCGTCTGCAAACAGATTGACGTCGAATACATCGACAAAACTCATCTCGGACATTTCCTTGATGTCCGCACCGGCGGCAAAGGCCTTGTCCGAGCCGGTGATGACGATGCAGCGCACTTTGTCATTGCTATCCGCATCTTCCAGCGCCTCGCACAGCTCACCCAGCAACTGGGTGTTCAGCGCGTTCATCGCATCGGGGCGGTTGAGCTTGATAAGGGCGACGTGGTCTTCGATTTCGACGATGATCGTCTCAAAAGCCATGAGGTGTAAGCTTCCGGTTGTTCCGTTCAGGTACGATTCCTTATCACGCGATTTCGCTGGATCAAGTTATCTTTGGCATTGCGCGCAATAGAAGGATGAGCGACCGGACTGGGTGATTCTCTTGATTTCAGCGCTACAACCCTCAGTTCGACAAGGCTCTCCTTCGCGGCCGTAGACGTCGAAACTGTGTTGAAAATATCCAAGTTCTCCATCGGCTTGGCGGAAATCGCGCAGCGATGACCCACCCGCTTCAATCGCGTCCTGCAACACTTTTCTGATGATCGGCACAAGGGCCGCAACGCGTGGCGCAGAAATCTGTCCCGCTTTGCGACGTGGCGACACCTTGCCGCGATAAAGCGCTTCGCAGACGTAAATATTACCCAAACCGGCAACGATTCCCTGATCCAACAACGCCGATTTGACCGGGCTGTTCTTGCCTTTGAAGGCGTCTATCAGGTGCTGTTCGTGAAAATCATTACCCAACGGTTCAGGTCCCAGAACCGATAGCAGCTTGTGCTGCTCCGCCGTTGCCGTCGGCAGCAGGTCCATTGCCCCGAACCGGCGCGGATCGTTGAAGGTGATGCGTGCGCCATTAGCCATATGTAACACCACGTGATCATGTTTCTGCGCCATCGGATGCTCATGCGCATACTGTCCGAGCGGAGCGCCAGAGACCGTCATCCGCCCCGACATGCCCAGATGGATCAACAACGTCTCGCCACTGCTGAGATCCGCCAGAATGTACTTCGACCGTCGCCGCAGCCGATCCACCCGTTGCCCCGTCAGCCGCTCGGCCATGCGAGCCGGGAAAGGCCAACGCAAATCGGGGCGATTCACATCCGCCCTTTCGATCACTGCGCCCTCCATTGCAGGGCTCAGGCCGCGTCTTACTGTCTCGACCTCGGGCAATTCGGGCATTACAGGGCTCCTATTCCAAAGGGCCGCATTGTGCCCGCCTCTTATCGCCCTATAACAGAGGCGAAATTCGACAAACGGCAAGGCAAATGTCCGACACAAACGACAAGACCACCCATTTCGGGTTCGAAACCGTGCGCGAGGCTGAAAAAGCCGGCCGCGTACAGGGCGTGTTCAATTCGGTCGCCTCGAAATACGACGTGATGAACGACGTGATGTCGATGGGCATCCACCGGGTCTGGAAAGACGCGATGATGGACTGGCTTGCCCCGCGCGCCGGTCAGCGGCTTCTGGATGTGGCGGGCGGCACCGGCGATATCTCGTTCCGCTTTCTGAAGCGCGCAGGCCACGGCCATGCTACCGTGCTGGACCTGACCGAGCCGATGCTGGTCGAAGGCCGCCAGCGCGCCGAGGCCGCCCAGATGTCCGACAGCCTGAATTGGGTGGTGGGCGATGCGATGGCGCTGCCCTTCGAGGATAACACCTTCGATGTCTACACCATCTCCTTCGGCATCCGGAATGTCACCCGCCCGCAAGAGGCGCTGAACGAGGCCAATCGCGTTCTGAAGCCCGGTGGTCGTCTGATGGTGCTTGAGTTCAGCCAGTTACCCAATGACGGGCTGCAGAAGCTTTACGACCTCTACAGTTTCAATGTCATCCCGCGTATGGGCAAGCTGATCGCCAACGACTACGACAGCTATCAGTACCTTGTGGAATCGATCCGCAAGTTCCCAGACCAGGAGACATTCCTGAACATGGTCCGCACCGCCGGATTCGAAAACGCCAAATACCGCAACCTGAGCATGGGCATTGCCGCACTGCATTCTGGTTGGAAGATCTAGATGCGCGGCCCCCACAACATCATTCGCCTGATCCGGACGGGCGCCACGCTGGAACGCACCGGTGCCATGAATGTGGTGCTGGACGCGTTTGAAGCGCCGCGCGCCGTACGTATTCTGGCGCATACGCTGGGCAAACCGTTCCAATGGCTGGGCTACAAGGGCGACCCCGAGATGCCGCCCGCCACCCGTGCCCTGACCGCATTGGGTCCGGCTTACATCAAATTCGGGCAGGTGCTTTCGACCCGCCCCGATGTGGTGGGAAATGAACTGGCCGAGCAACTGCGTGTTCTGCAAGACAAGCTGCCGCCCTTTTCCAAAGCTGAAGCAATGGCAGAGGTCGAGAAAGAGTTAGGCCAACCGACGTCAGAGATATTCAGCGAGTTCAGTGAACCTATCGCCGCTGCCTCGATTGCTCAGGTTCACAAGGCCAAGCTGACCAGCACAGGCGAAGACGTTGCTGTCAAAGTCCTGAGACCGGGTATCGAGCGCGCCTTCCGCAAGGATGTAGACGCGTTCTATTTCGCCGCGCGTATGGTGCAACTTTGCGCCCCCGGAGCGCGCCGACTACGCCCGATGGAAGTGATCGAGCATTTCGACGGCGTAGTACGCGGCGAGTTGGACCTGCGTCTGGAAAGTGCCGCCGCCTCGGAATACGCTGCCAATACCAAGGATGATGCCGGATTCTGGCTGCCTCCGGTGGTCTGGTCGCTATCCGCACGCCGCGTCATGACGCTCAGCTGGGCTGATGGCATTCCCTTGGGAGATAACAACGCGCTGGACGCTGCCGGACATAATCGCCGCGATCTGGCTGAGCGCGTGCTCCGCCTGTTCCTATTGCACGCGCTACGCGACGGCTATTTTCACGCCGACATGCACCAAGGCAACCTCAAGGTCGCTGCGAACGGGGACATTATCGCCTATGACTACGGCATCATGGGTCATATCGATGAATATACTCGCCGGGTATATGCCGAGATTCTCTTTGGTTTCATCCGCCGCGACTATAAACGCGTGGCTGAAGTCCATTTCGAAGCAGGCTATGTGCCTGCCAATCAGGACGTCGACGAATTCGCCCGCGCCTTGCGCGCGGTAGGTGAGCCGATCTTCGGCATGGACGCCACCCATATCTCGATGGGTCGGCTGCTGAGCTACCTGTTCGAAGTCACTGAACGCTTTGGCATGGAAACCCGCACCGAGCTGATCCTGCTGCAACGCACCATGGTGGTGGTCGAAGGCGTCGCCCGCTCGCTTGATGATCACATGAACATCTGGGAGGTCGCCCGACCGGTGGTCGAGGATTACATCAAACAATCCATCGGCCCCCGCGCCGCCCTGCGCGATTTCGGTAAAACCGCCCTGGTGCTTGCCCGTTTCGGCCCCCGCTTGCCCGGTCTGGTGGAAAATGCCCTGATTGCCCAGACCCAAAAAGACGACCCAAAGACACCGGGTTTCATCGCAAACCTTCTGCCAGCAGCGATCGGCGCGGCCGCAGGCATAGCCGCGACGCTTGTCATCTTCGCACTCAGCTAAACCAACCCGACCGCTTCATCTGGCCAAAAATACCTTCGGGGGGAATCGCGCCCCGGCGCGATGGGGGGCAGACAGCCCCCCCTTGCCCCGGTCCAACTCAGAGCCGCTCGATGGCGAGGGCAATCCCCTGACCTCCGCCGATGCACATGGTGATCAGACCTTTCGATCCGCCAATACGCTCCAACTCATACAATGCCTTAAGCGTGATAATCGCCCCTGTGGCGCCCACCGGATGGCCCAGTGCAATAGCCCCACCGTTCGGATTCACCTTTGCAGCGTCCAGACCCAATTCCTGATTGACGGCCAGAGCTTGCGCCGCAAACGCCTCGTTGCTTTCGATCACGTCGAAATCATCCGAAGACAGACCCGTCTTTGCGAACAGGTTCTGCACAGCTGGAACCGGGCCGATGCCCATCACCTCGGGTCGCACGCCGGCATGGGCATAGCCAATCACGCGCGCTTTAGGTTTCAAGCCCGCCTTTTCTGCAGCATCCGCTGTCGCCAAAACCATCGCCGCCGCGCCGTCATTGATGCCCGAGGCGTTGCCTGCCGTCACCCGCCCATCTTTCTGGAATACCGGGCGCAATCCGGCCAGCGCCTCGGCAGTGGTGGCCTTGGGATGTTCATCGACCTTGAAGTCGACCTTGTCGCGCTTGACCTTGACCTGCACCGGCGCGATTTGGCTGTCGAAATACCCGGCCTCAATCGCCGCAGCCGCACGGGTCTGGCTGGTCAGCGCAAACGCGTCCATCTGTTCGCGGCTGATCTGGTGTTCATCCGCCACATTCTCGGCGGTCACCCCCATATGCCCGGTGCCGAATGGGCAGTTCAGCGCGCCCAGCATCATGTCGAGCGATTTGACATCGCCCATCTTCGCCCCCCAACGGGCCTGCGGTACGACATAAGGGCTGCGCGACATGCTTTCGGCACCGCCCGCCACGGCAAACTCGGCATCGCCTAGCATCAGCGCCTGCACCGCCGACACTACTGCCTGCGCCCCCGAACCGCACAGCCGGTTCACGTTCATCGCCGGAGTCCCGTTCGGAATACCCGCCTGCATTGCGGCGACTCGCGACAGATACATGTCGCGCGGTTCGGTGTTGATCACATGACCAAAGACAACATGATCAATCTGCGCGCCTTCAACGCCCGAACGCTCCATTGCCGCCTCGGTCGCCACGGTCGCCAGATCGATCGGAGCGGTCGAGGCCAACGCACCGCCAAAGGTCCCGATGGCTGTGCGCGCACCGTCCAGTATTACTATGTCCGTCATGTTTTCTCCTCCAAGTCTCGCGCCCATTATGCACCTGCAGCATGATCTTCATATTAGACTCACTGTCACGCCGGAATTGACATTACGTTGCGCAACACCCATGGATTCCGTCATGACGGAAAACACAGACGATATTCTGACGCGCCTGCCCGCCCGATTGAAAGAGGCGCGCCGCGCCAAAGGCCTGTCGCTTGAGGCGGTCGCCAACCTCAGCGGCGTCTCGCGTTCCATGGTCAGCCAGATCGAGCGTGGTGAAAGCAGCCCCACAATTTCGACTCTGTGGAACCTGACGCGCGCTCTGCAGGTGGATTTCGCCGGACTGTTGGAAGACGCCAAAACGACCGACCAGATCGAAGTGCTGCGTCAAGCAGAAGTGCCCAGTATCGACAATATGGGCGAGAAATGCCGGATTCGCATCCTCTCTCCCCCCGAAGAGGCCGGAGGACACGAGGTCTATGATATTCAGTTTCAGGCCAATGGGAGCCTGAACAGCCAGCCTCATGCGCGCGGCGCACGAGAGCAACTGACTGTGCTGGAAGGCGCCGTCCGTGTCACTTCGGGAACGGCATCCAGCGATCTGAAACAAGGGGATACCGCCCGGTATGCCGCCGATATTACGCATTCGATAAGCGCTGAAAACCCGGCCCGCGTTTTCCTGATCGTAAAAAACGCCTGAACGGGCAAGATTCCGCCTTCACGGATATTTTTCCCAAATACTGTAATTCTCCTATTTGGGAATTTCATCCGCTATGTTAGACGTGCGACTCAGATTAACGGAGGTCGCCATGGCTGATGCATTCCTGTCCCATATTTCGGATACACTCGCGCAGATTGAGGCAGAGGGTCTGTACAAGCGCGAACGAATGATCACCTCGCCTCAGGGCGGTGAGATTACAGTGGGCGACAAGCAGGTGATCAACCTGTGCGCCAACAACTATCTGGGTTTGGCCGATCACCCTGCGCTGATCAACGCCGCCAAAGGCGCAATGGAGCCCAAGGGGTTCGGCATGGCCTCGGTCCGGTTCATCTGCGGTACGCAGGACATTCATCGTGAACTTGAGCAGAAGCTGGCAAAGTTCCTGAACAAGGACGATTCAATTCTGTTCGCTGCCTGCTTCGACGCCAATGGCGGGTTGTTTGAGCCTTTGTTAGGGCCCGAAGACGCCATTATCTCTGACAGTCTAAATCATGCCTCGATCATCGACGGGGTACGGCTGTGTAAGGCAAAACGCTATCGCTACATGAACAACGACATGAATGACCTCGAAGCGTGGCTGAAACAAGCGCGCGAGGACGGGGCGCGGCATATCATGATCGCAACCGATGGCGTGTTCTCAATGGATGGCTATCTGGCCAATCTGCCGAAGATTCGCGAGCTGGCCAACAAATACGACGCCATCGTGATGGTCGATGACTGCCACGCCACCGGCTTTATGGGGCCAAACGGAGCGGGCACGCCGGACCACTTCGGCGTCGACGTGGATATTCTGACGGGAACTTTGGGCAAGGCACTTGGGGGGGCAATCGGCGGTTATATCGCCGGGCCGCAGCCAGTGATCGACCTGCTGCGGCAGCGGGCGCGGCCCTATCTGTTCTCAAACTCGCTGCCGCCGTCCATCGTTGCCGCAGGGCTTGAGGCAATCCGTCTGGTTGAAGAAGGTGACATGCTGCGCGCCCAATTGTTCGGCAATGCCAAGTACTGGCGCGCCGGGTTAGAGAATCTGGGCTTCGACCTACTTCCGGGCGAACACCCGATCATCCCGGTCATGCTGGGTGAAGCGACCCTGGCGCAGGATATGGCATCGCGATTGTTTGACGAAGGCGTCTATGTTTCGGGCTTTTTCTTCCCTGTCGTGCCGCGTGGTCAGGCCCGAATCAGAACGCAGATGAATGCGGCTCTAACTCGCGACGAATTAGACCGGGCGCTCGCGGCATTTGGCAGGGTCGGCAAAGAATTGGGGATAATCTGATGCGGCCCAACACGATGAAAGCCCTTGAGAAATCCAAGCCCGAGGAAGGTCTGTGGATGGTGCAGGCCCCAGTACCCGAGATCGGCCCCGACGAGGTTCTGATCCGCATCAACAAGACCGGGATTTGCGGCACGGATATTCATATCTGGAACTGGGATGAATGGGCTGCGGCCACCGTGCCGATCCCGATGATCACCGGCCACGAGTTCGCGGGTGAAATTGTTGAATTGGGTCGCAACGTGACAGGGATGACGGTCGGCCAGCGCTGTTCAGGCGAGGGGCATCTGATCACCCCTGACAGCCGCCAGAGCCGTGCGGGCAAGTTCCACCTTGATCCCGGCACGCGCGGTATCGGTGTGAATGAACAGGGTGCCTTTGCGCAATACCTGAAACTGCCTGCCTTTAACGTGGTGCCCCTGCCTGACGACGTACCGGATGAGATCGGGGCGATCCTCGACCCGCTGGGCAATGCCGTGCACACTGCACTCAGCTTCGATCTGCTGGGCGAGGACGTATTGATTACTGGCGCAGGCCCTATCGGCATCATGGCCGCCGCCGTTGCCCGTCATGCCGGTGCCCGGCATGTAGTGATCACCGATATCAACCCCGACCGCCTGAAACTGGCCGAACACGTGGTACCAACGGTACGCACAGTTGATGTGTCCAAAGAGGATCTGCAGGATGTCATCGCGGAACTGGGCATGACTCAGGGCTTTGATGTCGGGCTTGAAATGTCGGGCTCGCAAGCCGCGCTGGACCAGATGGTCGAAGCACTGGTGATGGGCGGCAAGATCGCACTGTTGGGGATTCCGCCCGGAAAATCTCCGGTGGACTGGTCGCGTATCGTGTTCAAGGCGATCACCATCAAGGGTGTCTATGGGCGCGAGATGTTCGAGACCTGGTACAAGATGATCGCCATGTTGCAGAACGGGCTGGATGTCAGCCGCGTAATCACCCACCAGTTCGCAGTCGATGACTTTACTCAGGGATTCAAGGCCATGAAATCCGGGCAATCAGGCAAGGTGGTTCTGGACTGGACCTAACGCTCTGGAACCGTGCGGGTTTTGTCCCTAAACATGGATAAATCCGCGCGTCTGGAGGAGCACATGGGCGACAAAGACAGGTATACAGAACGGGGAATCGAAGAGTCTCTGGTCACCGATTTCACAGAAACTCACCGCAAAAGCTATGGGGATTTTCTGCAACTTAAGACTCTGCTGAACCTGCAAAAGACCTTTCAGGACCCGGCCCAACCTGATGAGATGTTGTTCATCATCATTCATCAGGTCAGCGAACTGTGGCTGAAACTGATGCACCATCAACTTGTCGAAGTCCGCCGGTTCTTGCAGCAGGACGATTTCGGTCCCGCGATGAAGAACCTCGACCGGATCAAGGCGATCCAACGGCAGTTGATCGCCGCGTGGGAGACGCTACTGACTATGACTCCCGCGGACTACATGACGTTTCGGGACGCATTAGGCAGTTCGTCAGGCTTTCAAAGCTATGGCTATCGCCAAATCGAGTTCATTCTGGGCAACAAAGATCCCGCGACCCTGAAAGTGCATGCGCATGACCCAGAAGTGATGGAGATGCTGAACGCGGCTCTTACCAAACCCTCGCTCTATGACGAAGTGCTGCGGATGCTGGCCCGGCAAGGGTTTGACGTGCCGCATGATCTGATCGAGCGGGATTACGCAAAGCCCTATTCCGGCGATCCGCGTATCGTCAAAATCTGGGTCGAAGTGTTCCGCAACACGGAACAATACTGGGATCTTTACGCGCTGGCCGAAAAACTGATGGATGTGGAATCTCTGTTCCAGAGATGGCGATTCGATCATGCAACCGCGGTTGAGCGCGTGATCGGAATGCAGCCCGGAACGGGTGGATCTAGCGGCGTGGCCTTCCTGCGCAAGGCGCTGGAGTTGCGGTTTTTCCACGACCTCTACGACGTGCGAACCGAACTGATGTATACTGGGGAATAGGCCATGCTGTATCGCGGATTCACCCAAGAAGAGCTTGAGCAGGAGTATTCCCCTAGCTCAATGATTGGCGGTGATCTGACGCCATATCTAGCCAGCTATTCTGCCCTCAGCGCACAGGCACGGTCTGAAATTAGGATGCAGGAAAACCGTTCCTATGGCGACAGCCCGACGCAAGTTCTGGATTTCTTCCCCGCACCTGGCGCCAACGCGCCTTTGCATGTCTTTATTCATGGTGGCTATTGGCAGGCGCTTAGTCAGCGTGAGTCGGCCCCTATGGCACCGGTATTGCATGAGAACGGGCAAGCCTTTGCCACGCTGAATTATACGCTCGCCCCCGATGCCAGATTGGGGCAGATGGTCGAAGAATGCCGTACCGCCTTGTTGTGGCTTGCGTCACAGGCCGAAACACTGGGTTTTGATCCATCAAACATCACGCTATCGGGTCACAGTGCAGGTGCCCATCTGGTTGCGATGGTGATGGCGACGTCTTCGAAGGCATTTGCGCAGGCTGGCCTGCGGGTGCGCAATGTAATCCTGATTAGCGGGATCTATGACCTTGTTCCGATCAGCCTGACCTCGGTGAATGATCCGCTGCAACTGACCAAGGTCGAGATTCACGATTTCTCACCCTGCCTCAACCTGCCCGCGCCAGGACCCCGTTACAGGGTGACAGTCGCCGAGCGGGATACGCCCGAGTTTATCCGCCAAAGCCGTGACTATGCGGAATTGCTGCGCAAGGCCGGACATTCGGTCAGTTTCGATCTGCAGAAGGGCAAGCATCATTTTGACATCATCATGCCTTCGGGCACGTTTCTGTCGTCGCGCACGGACTAACCTAAATGAAAACAGCGGCCTAGTGGGGCCGCTGTTTCAAGTTTTTTTCTAGATCCGGATCAGTCCAGCGTACGCGTGACCTCTTCGCGTTCGAAAATCTCGATCACGTCGCCGGCGCGAATATCGTCGTAATTCTCGAACGCCATACCGCATTCCTGTCCCGACTGAACTTCCGCCACTTCATCCTTGAAGCGCTTGAGGGTCTTCAGCGTGCCTTCGTGGATCACCACGTTGTCGCGCAGCAGGCGTACGCCAGCCGAGCGGCGGGCAACACCTTCGGTGACCAGACAGCCGGCAACTTTGCCAACACCGGTAACCTTGAAGACCTCTTTGATCTCGGCGTAACCGATGAACTTTTCGCGAATCTCGGCGCTCAACAGGCCGGATGCGGCTGCTTTCACGTCATCCACCAGATCGTAGATCACCGAGTAATAGCGGATCTCGACGCCCTTCTGGTTCGCAGTGTTCCGCGCCGATGCGTTCGCACGCACGTTGAAGCCAAAGATCGGTGCACCAGAGGCTTCGGCCAGGCCGACATCCGTCTCGGTGATCGCACCAACACCCGAGTGCAGAACGCGTACGCGCACTTCGTCGTTGCCGATCTTCTCCATCGCCTGAACGATGGCTTCGGCAGAGCCCTGCACATCCGCTTTCATCAGAATAGGCAGCTCGGTGACGTTTTCGTCTTCCTTCGCCTTCTGCATCAGCTGTTCAAGGGTGGTCGCGGCACCAGCGGCGGCGCGTTTGTCCTTGGCGGCTTGCTCACGATAAGCAGCGATCTCACGGGCCTGCGCTTCGGTCTCGGTCACGTTCAGAACGTCACCTGCTTCGGGCGTACCGTTGAGACCCAGAACCTCGACCGGAACTGAGGGGCCAGCTTCTTTGACGCGGTCGCCCTTGTCGTTGATCAGCGCACGGACCTTACCGTACTGCTCACCCACAACGAAGATATCGCCCTGACGCAGTGTGCCGTTCTGAACCAGAACGGTGGCGACGGGGCCACGGCCCACATCCAGCTGCGCCTCGATCACGGCACCTTGGGCGGCGCGATCTGGGTTGGCTTTCAGTTCCAGAATCTCGGCCTGCAGCGCAATGGCTTCCAGCAATTCGTCCAGCCCCTGACCAGTCATGGCCGAGACCTCAACGTCCTGAACCTCACCCGACATCTTTTCGACGATCACTTCGTGCTGCAACAAGTCAGTGCGGACTTTGTCGGGGTTCGCGTCGGGCTTGTCGATCTTGTTGATCGCCACGATCATCGGCACTTCGGCCGCTTTGGCGTGGTTGATCGCCTCGATCGTCTGCGGCATCACTGCGTCATCGGCAGCAACAACAAGAACCACGATATCCGTGACCTGAGCACCCCGCGACCGCATTGAAGTAAAGGCTGCGTGGCCCGGCGTATCCAGGAAGGTCAGCGTGGTGCCGCCATCGGTTTTCACCTGATAGGCACCGATATGCTGCGTGATTCCACCGGCTTCGCCGGCAACAACACGCGCGTCGCGGATCGCATCCAGCAGCGAGGTCTTACCGTGGTCAACGTGACCCATGATGGTGATGACCGGCGGACGGGGCTGCAGATCGTCATCGCTGTCTTCGACCTCTTTGATGACGTCTTCAACATCCGAATCAGAGACACGCGTGACCTTGTGGCCAAATTCTTCGATGATCAGTTCAGCCGTGTCAGCGTCGATGGTCTGGTTCTGTGTGACCATCATGCCCATCTGCATCAGCGATTTGACAACGTCAGCCACGCGCTCGGCCATACGGTTGGCCAGTTCCGAGACCATGATCGCCTCGGGCAGCTGAACGTCGCGGATCACCTTTTCCCGCTCGACCGTGCCGCCCATGGCCTTCTGGCGCGCACGCTCCTGCTTGCGTTTCATCGCGGCCATCGAGCGTTGGCGATTGCCTTCGCCGCCAGTGGCCTGACCAAGTGTCAGCTTGCCCGAGCGGCGGTTGTCGTCACGGCCCTTGCCACGGCCACGCTGCTCACGCTCGCGATCCTGCTTGCGCGGTGCCGCAGCAGGTGCAGGCTTGCTGGATGGGCTGCGTGCGGCCTTGGGCTCGGCGGGTGCCGGGGCTGCGGCAGCACGCTGGGCTGCTTCCTCGGCCTCTTTACGCTTGCGTTCTTCCTCTTCGGCCTTGGCACGGGCACGCTCTTCAGCTTCACGCTGCTCGCGTTCCTTGGCCTCTTGTTCGGCCCGGCGGCGTGCGCGTTCTTCTTCGCGCGCCTTTTCCTGCGCCTCACGGGCAGCGGCCTCTTCAGCCTCGCGCGCTTTGGCGGCTTGCAACGCCTTCATACGACGCGCCATTTCCGCATCGGAAATACCCGCTGGGCGACGCGAAGGATCACCCGAAGGTGTCGCACCACCACTTGGTTTGGTCGCGCCCGGCTTGGGTACGACCACGCGTTTGCGTTTGGTCTCCACCACGACATTCTTGGTGCGTCCGTGGCTGAAACTCTGTTTCACATTTCCGGGGCGTGCCCCGCCACGAAGACCCAATGTCTTTTTGCCGTCACTATCGCTCATAAAGCTTCTTACCCTTCCGAGCGGCCCTTGCCGCCGTCATCCTTTTCGCGCAAGCCACGCAGGCGCTGCGCTTCCTCTACAACACGTTTGGCGAGTCCGCCAGAGGCCAAGGCCGCATGAATCACGGTTTGGCGCCCAAATGCCGCCCCAAGCTCGTCTGCGGTCAGCCAGCCGATGTATTTCCCGAAGTGCGGCGTGCTGAGTTTCGACTTGCCGCGCCCCGATCCGTCTGAGGCCTGAATCAGCACCTGGGCCTCTTCCCGGTCCAGCCACGACTTGACCTTTTCATACCCGGCGACCGCGTCACCGGACTTGCGCGCCAGACTGATCAGCTCGATCACACGACGCGCCACCTGTTTCTCGACCTCATCGGTCAGTTCCTTGGCGGCACTCACCTGTGCCTTAAACCCGCGCGAGAACAGTTTCTTGTTCACCGCCTTGTCCAGCGCCGCACGATCCGCCGCCACGTAAACCCCACGCCCCGGCAATTTCGCCGCGACATCGGGAAAGACCTGACCATCCGGCCCCGTCACAAAGCGGATCAAGCCATATTTGGGCTGAACCTCGCCCGTGGCGATGCACTTGCGTTCAGGGCCTTCCGACCGATCCTTATGGACGCCACCGCGACCCATGTCAGCCACCCGAGGCCTGAGATCAGGCCTCGACCTCCTCATCTGTTGCTTCACCGTCTTCTTCGGCCTGCTCTAGCTCGGCCGGATCGACCCAACCCAGCATGATGCGCGCGGTCATGACCAGATCCTGCGCCTCTTCCAGCGTCACGCCGAAGGGCTCCAGTACACCATCATCCTTGATGCGTTCGCCATCGACCGTGGTCCAGCCACCGGCCAGTTCCCAGTCGGCGCAGGTTGCGAAGTCTTCCAGAGTCTTCACATCATCCTTGGCCAGCGCCTCTACCATCTGGGGTGTCAGGCCCTCGAATTCAATAAGACTGTCCTCGGCACCCAGCGCACGGGCTGCATCCAGCGCCGCCTTGGCCTGAGCTTCCAGGAATTCGCGTGCACGTGTCTGAAGTTCTTGCGCGGTTCCTTCATCCACACCGTCGATGACCAGCAGTTCGTCGATTTCAACGTATGCCACTTCTTCGAGGTTGGTGAAGCCTTCAGAAACCAGCAGCTGAGCGAAGAATTCGTCCAGATCCAGCGTTTCCATGAACAACTGGGTGCGAGCCTCGAATTCTTTCTGACGGCGCGCCGATTCTTCGGCTTCGGTCATGATGTCGATGTCCAGATTGGTCAGCTGGCTGGCCAGACGCACGTTCTGACCACGACGGCCAATGGCGAGGCTCAGTTGCTCCTCGGGAACTACAACTTCGATCTTGCCAGCTTCTTCGTCCAGAACCACCTTTGAAACTTCGGCGGGCTGCAGAGCGTTCACAAGGAAAGTCGGCTGATCTTCGTTCCACGGGATGATGTCGATTTTCTCTCCCTGCAGCTCGTTTACCACGGCCTGCACGCGGCTGCCGCGCATACCAACACAAGCGCCGACGGGGTCAATCGAGCCGTCATAAGAAATCACGGCAATCTTGGCGCGCGAGCCGGGATCACGAGCAACGGCCTTGACCTCGATGATGCCGTCATAGATTTCTGGTACTTCCATCTTGAACAGCTCGGCCATGAATTCCGGCGCAGTGCGCGACAGGAAGATCTGGTGACCACGCACCTCGCGGCGAACCTCTTTGATATAGGCGCGCACACGGTCGTTCGGGCGATAGCTTTCGCGACCGATCTTGTCATTGCGGCGCAGAACGGCCTCGGCACCGCCCAGATCGACGATCACATTGCCGAACTCTTCACGCTTGACCGCACCGTTGATGATGGTGCCGGCACGATCCTTGAATTCTTCGTACTGACGATCACGCTCGGCTTCGCGAACCTTCTGCAGGATGACCTGCTTGGCGGACTGAGCTGCAATCCGGCCCATTTCCACGGGCGGGACTTCTTCAACGAAGACGTCACCAACCTCGGGCGATTCCATGTACTGGCGCGCCTGCTCGACGGTCATCTCGGCCTGATAGTTCTCAAGCTCTTCATCCTCGACCACGGTGCGGACGCGGGTGAAGGTCGCCTTGCCGGTCTTGCGGTCGATGCTGACGCGGATGTCCATCTCGGCGCCGTAACGGCTCTTGGCGGCACGGGCGAGCGATTCTTCCATCGCTTCGACAACCAGACCGGGGTCGATCATCTTTTCGCGGGCCACGGCCTCGGCGGTCTGCAGCAGCTCCAGCTGGTTGGCTGAGGTGATTGCCATCAGTTCGTCTCCTCTTCGGACCCTTCGGTCTCAATCTCGTCGAAAGCGTTTTCGTTCAGGGCACCAGCGTCTTTGCGCTGGCGCAGCATTTCCTTGATCAGGTCATCGGTCAGAACCAGCTTGGCATCGCTCAGCCAGTCAAATTGCAGACCGATGGTAATGGTCTCGTCTCCCTCGGGGATGTTGATCAGAACCTCATCCCCTTCGATCCCGGCCAATTCGCCCTTGAAGCGGCGGCGACCGTCGATCAGTTCTGCGGTTTCGATCTTGGCCTCATACCCTTCGAACGTCTCAAAATCTTTGAGACGGGTCAGAGGACGGTCAATTCCAGGGCTGGAAACTTCAAGCGTGTAGGCGTCCAAAATGGGGTCTTCGACATCCAGCGTGGCGCTGACCGCATTGGAAATCTCGGCGCAGTCATCCACTTCGATGCCGCCATCGGGCTTGTCTGCCATAATCTGCATCGTGGTGGTCTTGCCGCTCATCAGCCGAATGCGGACAAGCTCATACCCCAGATCCTCGATCACAGGGGTGATGATCTCGGCCAGTCGCCGGTCGATGGCAGCTTTGGCTATCAGGTCGTTTGTCATTCAGGTTCTCTACCCTGTTATCGGGCACAAAAAAACGGGCGCGCGGCCCGTCGAATTTTCCGGTGGAGCCCCGGACCAGAAGTCCGACGCGCCGCTGTTGCAACTGCATATACGCAGGAGTTCCTGAGTCTGCAACCCCCGGCGCAAATCGTGATCAAATTTACGCCAGCCACCACCGTTCGGCGATGCGCCCATCATCCAGCGCAGCCCGGCTGATCTGGCGCGGCATACCGACATGAGAGGCCATTGCCAACGCCATCTCGGCCTCAGACGGATGATATCGCAGCCCGCGTTGCGCGGTCAGCTCCTCACCAGCCGGGAGCGCTGCGATATCTACATATCCATCGCGCAATGCTTCGGCCCGCACCCCGGCGTCCGGGATCACGATAATCTCAAGCGTATCGACCCATCCTGCCGTTCCGCTTTTGTAGTGATTGGACACCCTGCGTGCGCGGAAATGACGTTCATCCTCGGCCCGCTCAACCCGGTAGCATCCTGTGCCGTTGGCCTGAGCCAGTGGCGTCACGCCCCCTCGCGCAATGACAAACCGTGACCCAGCCAGCAAGAATGGTAGTCCCGGGTTGCCCTCAGCCAATTGCAGCTGCACACGATCAGGTGCAATGGCCTCGGCCTGTCCAATATCTTCCAGAACAGCCAGTACGTCGTTCACGTCCAGCTTGGTGCCATCGTGGAACACAGCATCGTCGCGCAGATCAAAGTTCCAGACCCGCGCATCAGCATCGGTCTGCCAATTTGTAGCCAGCTCTCCGCGCAGGGTACCATCGGGCGCGATCTCGGTCAGGCTGTCAAAGACAGCCCCTCGCGCCACCTGTTCCAGACTGTTGTCGCGTGGCACCGCCAGTCGCAAGGTACCACCCTGTTTCGGCGTATCGGCCAGAGACGCTCCTGTCGCCGCCAGCAAAGCGGCGGCGGCGCCCGAGGCAAATAATGCGCGACGGTCTATGCGAGTCATACCGTTTCCTCCGACACGCGATCCATGATCCGAACCAGTTCCGCGCTGATGCCCGGTTCTGACAGGGCGTGACCGGCTTGCCGCACCATCTTCAGTTCGGCATTGGGCCAGCGCTCGGACAGGTTCCATGCAGCCTGCGGTGGGCAGATCATGTCATAGCGTCCCTGAACGATATGACCAGGAATATGGGCAATCCGATCCATCTGATCCAGAATTTGCCCGTCATACTCAAGAAACGCCTTGTTCGTGAAATAGTGATTCTCAAGCCGCGCAAAAGTTCGCGCGTATTCGCCGGGGCTTTCCCCGACCGACCCGTTGGTGTGGATCGAAGCCAAGGCGTTTTCCCAATGCGACCACGCGCGGGCATAGAGGATCTCGGTCGCGCGGTCGCCCGAAAACAGGCGCTTGTTGTAGGCCGCAATTGCGTCATTTACTTCATGTTCGGGCAAGAGAGAGGTGAACTTGGCCCATTGTTCAGGCCAGAATTTGCCCGCACCACCGCCATAAAACCAGTCCAGCTCGGCCTGTGTAGCCAGAAACACGCCGCGCAATACCAGCCGATTTACCCGATCTGGATGTGTTTGGGCATAGATCAACGCCAGTGTCGCGCCCCAGCTGCCGCCAAAGACGATCCAATCTTCGATGTCGAACAATTTGCGCAGACGCTCGATATCTGCCACCAGATGCCATGTCGTGTTGTTTTCGACCGACGCGGTTGGCCGCGACCGGCCACATCCGCGTTGATCAAAGAGAATCACCCGATAGGCATCCGGGTTGAAATACCGTCGCATCGCCGGGCTGCAGCCGCCGCCCGGCCCGCCATGCAGGATCACCACTGGTATCCCATTGGGATTACCGCATTGTTCCACATAAATACGGTGCCCATCACCCATATCGACCACGCGCTGATCGAACGGATCGATCGGCGGGTAAAGATATTGAACTGCGCGCTTTTGGTCCGGGTACTTATCCATTACGGCCCTATATAGTCCTTAAGCGTAAAAGAGCACACGGAGACAGGAATGCAAGCGCATCCGAACACGGTTGACCCGTCAGAGATCGCAAAATTCGAGGCGATGGCCGCAGAATGGTGGGACCCGCATGGGAAATTCAAACCTCTGCACATGCTGAATCCGTGTCGCCTGGATTATATCACACAGCAGATCGCAGGCGAGTTCGACCGTGATCTGAAAGCTCCACGTCCCTTCGAAGGCTTGCGCCTGCTGGATATCGGCTGCGGCGGCGGGTTATTGAGCGAACCGATGGCGCGTTTGGGCGCCACGGTCGTGGGCGCCGACGCCGCCGAAGGCAACCTGCCGGTCGCTCGCATCCATGCCGAGCAATCGGGGCTGCAGATCGACTACCGCCACACTACCGCCGAAGACATGGCCGCCGCAGGCGAACAGTTCGATGTGGTGCTGAATATGGAAGTGGTCGAACACGTCGCTGATCCGTTGGGTTTCCTGACCGCATCGCAGCAATTGCTGAAACCGGGCGGGTTACTGATCTGCTCAACCATCAATCGCAACCCAAAATCCTACGCGATGGCCATCATCGGGGCCGAGGTCGTCATGCGTTGGCTGCCGCGCGGCACGCACGAGTGGGACAAATTCATCACCCCGGATGAGCTGTTCGACCTGCTGCGCCAGGCCGGGCTGGAACCGGTGGACCGCAAGGGGTTCGTCTTCAACCCGATCCTGTGGAGCTGGTCGATCTCGGACCGGGATTTGAGCGTGAATTACGTGACGGCGAGTGTGAAGCCTAGGTAGGATGGGTTTTCAACCCATCTTGCAAGCATTTTCGATCTTAAGCGATGGGTTAAAACCCATCCTACGCTTGATTATTTTACGGCTAAACGGTGAAGGTAAAACGCTGAGGCAAAACCAGCTTCGTCCAACGAGTGTTTGAGACGCCCATTTAGAAAAACGCGATGTGGTACGCCCGGGTCGCGCCAAATGTCGATCCCGGACGCCGCATCTGCATTGCAGACAACGTCCCCGGGCTTGGCATCCTTCCATTCAGGAAGTCGAAAAAGGTCATCCCGGTCGGGTCGGGCTCGTCGAAGACTTTTTGACTCAGCAATGTTCAGCGTGCCGGATTTGTTTGCGATCCACAGGATCGAGTAGTCCTGCTCAATCGGTGTGATCTTGTCTCTTTCGAACAGGTTGACGGGATAAAGCCCCCCTTGCCCTAATTCGAGATTTTTGAGGATATCAGCCACATCTGATCGGATCGCCAGAATTCCAAACAAAGTGATTACAGGAGAATACTTCCCGTAGTGAGGCTCAAAATCATGATCTTCAGGAGCAACCTCTTGAAAGAAATCCGGCAAGATATCCTGCTGCTCCAGCGGCTCCCCATGGCGCTGCCAACGATACAGATTCGCATGATAACCTGATCCGGGTTGCCACCTGAAGGCATTGAAGCGTTCACTTGGTTCTTCAGGAAAATCATCGGGGACAAGCGCCCGGAATGGCCTCTGCAGGTCCATCCCGACGGTAATGTCTGAAACCCAAATTTCATCCGTCATCTTTTACGATCCTTTGGCGCAGTTGGCGTAAAGCCCCTACTCCCCCTCCAACTGCAACCGCAAATCCCGTAGCACGGGCAGCGTGCTGCGCACCCGCTCCAGCCCCAGCTCTCCGACCACGCGGTTGATCAGCGGGGCAATCGAGGAAATCGCCTGATCGCGTGCGCGTCGGCCTGCGGGGCTGATGGCGACCATCTTGCGGCGGGCGTCGTCCCAGTCGGGGCGGATGTGGATATAACCGGCCCATTCCAGCTTGGCCAAAGTGTTGGTCATCGCCCCGCGCGTCACATGGAACGTGTTGGCAAGTTGCGCCGGGGTGCGCTCGTCGCCGACAAACACCAGATGGTTCAGCACCGAGAAATGCGAGATTTCCATGCCCTTGGGCAGCACCCGGCTCAGCCGGTTGCGCAATAGCTGATCGGCGGTCAGGATCTCGCTGAACAGCGTGACCGCAAGGGCATTTTTTTCGTCAGTCATGGTCCGGTTCTGGATCAGGGTCCGTCAAAGGGGCGGACATGTGTTAGTGAAGGCACGCGTCGTCGCGCCTCTGTAACAGACCTATCATCCAAATCAAAAAAGTGAATGCCCGGATCGGTGCCTGCGTCGATCAGCACCTCTCCCCACGGGGCGACAACCATACTGTGGCCGTGTGTATATCGCGTCTTGCCACGAGTTTTAGGGTGCTCACCCGTTTGTGCCGGAGCCAGCACCCAGCAGCCGGTCTCAATGGCCCGCGCGCGTAGCAGCGCTTCCCAATGGGCCGCACCAGTGACCGGCGAAAACGCCGCCGGGACAGTGAGAATCCGCGCGCCTGCCTGCGCCAAAGCGGCATACAGGTAGGGAAATCGAATATCATAGCAGATGGTCAGTCCGACTTTATCGAAATCGGTGTCGGCAATCACCGCTTTCTGACCGGGGCGGTAGTTCTTCGATTCGCGGAAGGTCTCGGATTCCGTGACCTGCACGTCGAACATGTGAATCTTATCATACCGCGCCACGATCTGCCCCTGCGGGTCGATCATGAAGCTACGGTTGGCAAAGCGGCCATCGGCATCATGCGTTTTGATCGCTAGTGAACCGATGAGCAGCCACACACCCAAATTGGCGGCCTGTTCGCCAAGGCCCGCCAGAGTGATATCGTCTTCTTCATGCTGCAAAACCTCGCGCTGCCGAGTGGTGCTGGTTGAGACGCAATTCGTGACTTCAGGCGTCAGAATGAACTGCGCACCTTGCGCAGCTGCATCGGCCATCATGGTTCGCACCATGTCCAGATTCTCGGTCGGATCATCCGACGCGGTGATCTGCAGCAAAGCGGTTTTCATCAAGCCGCCAGCAGGCGGTCCAGCTTGCCCTGACGTTCAAGCTCGTAAAGATCGTCGCACCCACCAACATGGGTGGTGCCCACAAAAATCTGCGGCACAGTGCGTTTTCCTGCCGCGCGCTGGATCATTTCAGGTTTGCGTTTCGGATGCATCAGCACGTCGATTTCCTTGAATTCGACGCCTTTCTGTTTCAACAACCGCTTGGCCGCATGACAAAAGCCGCACAGCGGCGAGGTGTAGATTTCTACCGGCTTCATATTCCGTCCCTTTGGGTTTCGCACATTCTTGGGCGAATTAGGCATCCTTGGCAACGCGCGCCAGTACCAACACGAAAATATGATTTGCCCCTGACGCGCGACAGACACGCGCGCAGGCGTCCAACGTCGCACCCGAGGTCATAACATCATCGACCAGAAGAATATCCCGGCCTCTGATCATGGGAGCACGTTTTCGGTGCAGGGATATGGCGTTGGACAACGCAAGGGATCGCTCAACCGCAGTTTTTCCATCCAGAACAGGGGTGCGTACCGTGCGTACCAGAAGATCGGGGCAGACACTCAACTCCGCTTCCCGGCCCAGATGCCCCGCCAGCAGCGCCGATTGATTGTAGCGACGCTTGATCAGCCGGGTCCAGTGCAGCGGAACCGGTGCGATCAGCATGTTCGGGCGCAACAGCTCGTGCCCGGCTTGGGCCATCCAGCGGGCGGCAGGGCGGGCCAACTCGGACCGATCCCCGTGTTTCAGGGCAAGTATCAGCGCCTTGGCGCCCCCTTGATACAGCAATGCTGACCGACCATCCTGCCACGCGCGTGGCGCCTTTAGGCAGTCATCACATTCAATCCGGTGCCCGTCCTGCGCGCCGGGAAGTGGCATGCCGCAGCTTTCGCAGACGGTGCCACCGATGAACGGCGTGTCGCGCCAGCATGCACCGCAGAGGCCAAAATCGGATTCGGTCAGTGCTCCGCAGGACAAGCAACGCGGTGGGTAGATCATCTCGACAGCGGTTTGAATCCCCTGACGAATGCGATACTTGCGGCTTATGAAGCTTCCGTCCGACACTACACCCTCTCTGTTTGACCGCGCCGTCCTTGCGCTTCACCGCAGCCGCGCGCGGGACGACGCGCTTTTCCTGCACCGTGCCGCTGTAGACGAAGTGCAGGATCGTCTGTCCATGGTTAACAAAACCTTTAAGGCACCCGCCGTCGTGACGCCCTTTCCCCATATCTGGGAGGGGTTGTGGCCCGAGGCCCGGGTGATCAGGGATGAAGATGTTCTCGACCTAACTCCAGGAGAGCATGATCTCTTGATACATGCGATGGCACTGCATTGGGCAAACGACCCGGTCGGCCAACTGATCCAATGCCATCGCGCCCTAAAATCCGACGGATTGCTGTTAGCGGTATGTTTAGGGGGCGACACCCTAAAGGAATTACGCGCGGCCTTGGGTCAAGCCGAGATCGAGGTGACTGGCGGTCTCAGCCCCCGTATTGCTCCCATGGCCGAGCTTCGTGATCTGGGGGGGCTGCTGCAGCGGGCCGGGCTGGCTTTGCCCGTCGCCGACAAGGCGACACTGTCTGCGGAATACCGCGATCTGCTGCATCTGATGCGTGATCTGCGTGCGATGGGAGAAACCAACGCATTGGCCGATCGCCTGAAACACGCGACCCGACGTGCTGTTTTTGACAAAGCGGAAGACATCTATGCCGGACATTACAAATCGCCACAGGGCCGCCTGGCGGCAACATTTGAATTGATCTGTCTGACGGGCTGGGCCCCCGATGACAGCCAACCCAAACCTTTGCGTCCGGGATCCGCCAAGATGCGGCTGGCTGATGCGCTAGGTACGGATGAGGGCAAACTGCCCGATTGACGACCGGCCTTTTCCCTATATCTCAGGCCAGACACCACAAATCAGGAAGCTTTCAATGTTTGATGCCACTCGTCCAACCCATGCCCCTGCAGACCATCCCAAGGTCAAGATGGGCCGCGTCGGCATCCTGCTGGCTAATCTGGGAACTCCAGATGACTACAGTTATTGGCCTATGCGGCGGTATCTGAACGAGTTCCTGTCGGACAAGCGCGTGATCGACTACCCGGCGTGGAAGTGGCAGCCGATTCTGCAAAGCATCATTCTGACCAAGCGGCCTTTCAGTTCGGGTGAGGCGTACAAGTCAATCTGGAATCACGATAAGGGCGAAAGCCCGTTGATGACGATCACCAAAGATCAGACTGCCAAGCTGCGCGCAGCGATGCAGCAGCGGTATGGCGATCGGGTGATGCTGGATTTTTGCATGCGCTACGGCAATCCTTCAACTCCGTCGAAGGTCCGAGAGATGGTAGAAGAAGGCTGTGATCGCATCCTGTTCTTCCCGCTCTACCCGCAATACGCCGGTGCCACGACTGCTACAGCAAATGATCAGTTCTTCCGCGCGTTGATGAAGGAGACATGGCAGCCTGCCAGCCGAACTGTTCCGGCCTATTTCGACGAACCTGCCTATATCGATGCGTTGGCGAGCTCTGTCGAGCGCGCCTATGCAAATATGGAGACAAAACCGGATGTCCTGGTCTGCTCGTATCACGGGATGCCCCAGCGCTATTTGCAGCAAGGGGACCCCTATCACTGCCAATGCGTGAAAACATCAAGGCTACTGAAAGAGCGTCTGGGATGGACGGATGATCAGCTGATCTCGACCTTTCAATCGCGCTTTGGACCAGAAGAATGGCTGAAGCCCTACACCGTTGATCACGTGGCTGATCTGGCGCGTCAGGGTAAGAAGAACATCGCCGTCATCGCACCTGCCTTCTCTGCCGATTGCATTGAGACGCTGGAAGAGATCAACGAAGAGATCAAAGAGAGCTTCGAAGAGGCGGGTGGTGAATCGTTCACCTATATCCCTTGCCTTAACGACGATGATTCGCATATCGCCGCGCTGAGCAAGGTGATCGAAGACAATCTGCGTGGTTGGTTAGACTAATCGCGCGCTTTCACCAGACACGAAAAAAGGCGGTGGTTTGCACCACCGCCTTTTAAGTGCATAAAGTCTCGTCGACTTAGCTTGCTGCAACAGCTGCGGCAACAACAACCAGCAGGATCAGCGGCAGGATGATGCCCTGCGACGAACCTTGGGTCTCTTCGACAACAACAGGTGCTTCAACAACCGGCTCTTCCAGGTTGCCAGCATATGCGGTCGAAGCAGCAGCAGTCAGAGCAGCAGCGAGAACGAGTTTCTTCATATTAACCTCCAGAATTTGCGCGATTCCCAATAGCGAAACCACGCATCTAAGACTTACCTCGTGAGTTTTTCTAATCAGCAATGCAGGCGGATTGCAATTGCAACTTGTCCCGCAAGCGGGTTCGTGCGCGAAAATGTCGTCAAATTAGCAACACTTGCGTGCCGACCTTGGCCATAGAAAACAGTTCGGCGATGTCATCGTTGAACAAGCCAATGCACCCGTTCGACGACCGGCGTCCAATTTTACGCGTATCGTGGGTGCCATGGATGCGATAATACTTCCAGCTCAGATATAAAGCGTGTGTTCCCAGCGGGTTATCAGGACCCGGCGGAATATAATCCGGCCATTCAGGGTTGCGCTTCTTCATCGATGGCGTCGGTGACCAGCTTGGGCCTTCCACCTTGCGAATGACACTGGTGCGTCCGCGACGGGTCAATTCCTCGGTCAAAGGCACCGAAGAGGGGTACAGTTTGTATACGGATTGATCATCTGACCAATAATGCAGCGCTCTGGATACGGTATCCACCAGAATGGCGCCGTTTCTTGTGTTCGAAAAATAGGGCTGCCAGTCCAGCGCACGGAATCCCGACACATTGCGGCGTACCGGAGCTTCCGGTTCCGGGGCGGGGCGTAGCGGATCGCCCGGAATATACTGAGCCAACGCAGGCGAGGCCAAGCTAGCGGTTGCACCGGCCAGGAATCCCCGGCGCGTCGATGTAAGAATATGTTTCTTGACCATGGAGATCGGTCCTCTGCTAACAGCAAATGCAAAATCTAAGGCATTTTATGGCCAGAATGCTTCAGTCGCAAATCAAACCGGCAGAATCACGCAAGGTTGGGGCATTGTAGGTTTGCTCCGGGCGGTCAAGCAGGCTATTTCCCTTCTCGACACAATATTTAGGCCGATCATGACACGTATTCTTTCTCTACTAGCGATTTGTTTTGTCGCACTTGCGGCATGTACCGATTCGGGCACATCCGCTATTGGCGCCGATGGCAGGCCGCTGCCATCCGTGTACAAAATTCGTGGCAACCCTGAAAAGCTGCAGTTCAGAATGCTGGATTCGGTGAATGCCTTGCGGCAGGCATCTGGCCTGCAACAGGTCCAATTGAACTCGCAACTGAATGCAGCTGCCGCCACTCATGCGAAAGACATGGCGCGACAGAATCGGCCATGGCATTTCGGTTCGGACGGTTCGTCTCCGTTGGATCGCGCGGCGCGTGCCGGTTACTTCGGTACATTCCTGGGTGAAGCGATCTCGGAAACCTTTGAGACCGAGACCGAAACGCTGGCCGCATGGATGCAGGAACCCGGTCCTCGTGCTGTGATCATGGACCCGCGCGCCACCCAGATGGGATTCGCCTGGCACCAAGAAGGCGGTGGCAAGATCTGGTGGACGCTGGAAATGGGATCCGGCGGCTGATCACGCCAGCTAAAGAAACAAAAAAAGCCCCCGACAAATCGGGGGCTTTTTTTTTGTTGATAAGTGGGCCAATCAGGCAGCTTGCATCGATTGCGCTTCAGTCAGAATGGCATACAGCTTTACCGGGTCAGGGTTGGCCCGCAGCTTGGCGCAGACCGATTGCTCGCGCAGCGTGCGCGAGACCAACGCCAGCGCCTTAAGGTGTTCAACCCCCGCCTCTTCTGGCGCAAACAGGGAAAACGCCAAATCGACCGGCTGACGGTCGACCGACCCGAAGTCGATGGGCTTTTCCAGCATGACAAACACGCCCGAAACCGATTCCAGTTCGGAAAGCCGTGCGTGCGGAAGTGCAACACCATGTCCAACACCAGTTGGGCCAAGGCTCTCCCTCTCAAGCAGGCTGTCTACGATCGTCTGAGCATCCAGCCCAAGCGTCGCGGCGCCCACATCGCCAATTTCCTGAAACAAACGCTTCTTGCTGGAAGCAGCGGACAGTACACGCACCGCTTCTGGCTTTAGAATGCTCGAAAGCTCCATCATTTTGCTCCTAAGCCGTGCCCCCGGCTATTCGGGGGCAGGCCGATTTGTCTTGCCTGTTACGGATCGATCCAACCGATATTGCCGTCCTCGCGGCGATAAACGACATTCAATCCGTCCTTGTTCTCATTTCGGAACACCAGTACCGGAGCACCAGCGAGTTCCATCTGCATGACGGCCTCACCAACACTGAGCGATGGGATCTTGGTTTCCATCTCAGCCACGATCATGGGCTGCAGCGATTCGGGTTCGTCTGCCGTCTCCGATTCGTCAGAGGCGAGGATATAAGAGGACGCGCCAAAGAGTTCAACCGGCTCGGATCGATCCTTATGGTGGTCTTTCAGGCGGCGCTTATAGCGTCGCAGTTGTGTCTCCATCTTGTCGCAGCAGCCTTCGAATGCCGCGTAGATCTCGGTCGCGTGCGCCTTGGCCTGTGCGGTCAGGCCGGTCGACAGATGCACGGTGGTTTCGCATACATATTCATGCGCCGAACGGGAAAAGACGACATTGGCGTCTGTAGGCCGCTGGGCATATTTGCCCACGACCTCGCCCAGTTCGGTCTGCACATGGGTCTGCAGGGCCGCACCGATGTCGATCTGTTTTCCGCTGATTTGGTAACGCATGTGATCTCCTTCACAATTCACACCCATTCTGACGTCGCGTAACGCAACTGACTTGTTTTTATCGGGTGGGGGGTATCGGCATGTTCTGCGGTTGCCGTTGGCCCGGCCCTTCAACGAAGGGAGATCGAGATCCAGTTTGGAACCGAAGAAATGCCATATGCCAATTGAGCCAAGAGGTGAGGGAAGAGTCAATCAAAACAGGTGTGTATATACGTGATTTCCGTCATGCATCAGGCGCATCTCCGCACAACCTTATGAAATACGGAAGTTTTCACCCAGATAGACCCGGCGAACATTTTCGTTTTCGACAACTTCGTCGGGCGTGCCTGACATCAAAACCTGGCCGTCATGCAAGATATAGGCCCGGTCCACAATCTCCAGCGTTTCCCGGACGTTATGATCCGTGATCAGTACTCCGATGCCACGCTTTTTCAGATCGGCCACCAGATGCCGGATATCACCGACACTGATCGGATCGACACCCGCAAATGGTTCGTCCAACAGCAGATATTTCGGATCGGCGGCCAGACAGCGCGCAATTTCGACCCGTCGGCGTTCCCCGCCGGACAATGCCAATGCAGGCGCTCGGCGCAAGTGTTCGATGGAAAAGTCCGATAGCAGCTCTTCCAGCCGCTCCTTGCGGCGATGGGCATGTTTAACCGTGATATCTAGAACCGAAGCGATGTTGTCTTCAACGCTCATCCCGCGGAAAATCGACATCTCCTGCGGCAGATATCCGATCCCCATCCGGGCACGACGATACATCGGCAGGGTCGTGACGCTCTGCCCATCAATCGTGACCGTGCCCGCTTCGGGGAAAACCAGACCCGCGACAGAATAAAAAGTGGTGGTCTTGCCCGATCCGTTCGGGCCTAGCAACGCTACGACCTCGGAGCGGTTCAATTCCATGGACACATCGCGAATGACGGTCTTCTTGCGATAAGACTTTCGTAGCTTTTCGATCTTCAGACCGGAAGAACCTTCAGCGATGGAGAGTTCGGGCCGGTTCATCAGTTGCCACCTTGTTGCAGAATGGTTTTGACACGCCCTGACATCGTCGCGGTTCCCGTGGTCAGATTTGCAATCATCTCGTCGCCGCTGATGATACTTGGGCCCTGCGTCAGCAACACGTTGCCCTTCATCTCAATCACGCCGGAATCGATGGTGTATTCTGCCCAATCGCCCTCGGCTGCGTCGGGCGGACTGACCAGAACCACGTTTTCGGTGGCCTCCATCCTTTCGATGGCCGAGCGTTCTTCGTTATAGATGACAAGAACCCGGTCTGCCGTCAGGCGCATCTCACCCTGGATGACAATGACGTTGCCGATAAACTCGGCCGATCCATCTTCCTGATTCACGTTCAATGTCTCGGACGTCACCTCGACCGGCAGCGTCGGGTCGGCATTGACCGAGCCGAACGCCACCTGAGCCTCTTGTGCAGAAACAGGTGTGGCTCCGACAGCCACGGCAAGACACAAAAAGGCGACACGTAAATCGAACACAAGTTATCTTTCTGCTTTTTGCGGCTCATATATCAACTTCACGCCGCCTGTAAAAAGAATATGAACCGGACCGTCCTTTTTTTCGGTCCCAAACACCATTCTTCCGGCAGTAAAGTCGCCAATCGGACCGGTTCCGTCAATCTGTCCAGGGCTATCACCACGTATTTCATCCAGCGACGTATTCAACAGGTCGGTGGTGACCTGGATGCCGTCTCTGGTGGTGATGACCACATCCCCTGCAAACGTTGCAGTACCCTTGTCTGGCCTGATGATGCCTGTGTTGGATTCGAGTGTGATCTCGCCCCCATTGCTTAGTCCAAAGCGGCCCTGCACTTCGGCTGCAGTCGGCGTGTCGCCATCGCCACCCTGACTGGCCCTTCGGGCTTCGACGCGGATTTCCTCGCCCTTGCGGGTGACACCTTTATAGTCGGGCCGCGTAACCACCTGGTCTGTCAGCCGGTCGTCAATATCCTGATCAGTGAACGGCACCGAGACATTGGTGTCGACGCTGCGAGAAAGAAGAAAGACAGAAGACAGCAACAAAATCGCCACAAGCGGTAGCAGTACCTTCAGGAACTGCACCCATCGGGAATGGCGATCAACTTCAGCCATCTTCCTAACCCAATCCTACACGCAGACAGTCATGTATGTGCAGCAGACCCAAGGCTGGGCCATTTGTGTCAGGATCAACCACAAAGAGTGACGTGATCTTGCGATCGTTCATGATTGCAACCGCCTCCTCCGCCATGGCACTTGGCGCAATGGTCATTGGGTTTTCGGTCATCACCTCTTCGGTGTTTTTGCTCAATAGCCCGTCCATGTTCCTGCGCAGGTCGCCATCGGTCACAATACCCAGCAAACGACCTGCCTGATCAGTGACTCCCACAACACCAAAGCTCTTCTGACTCATGACCAGCAGCGCCTCGCTCATCGGGGTGCCAGCGGTCACCAAGGGCAAATCTTCATGCATCAGATCACGCACAGTTGACAGTTGCGCCCCCAACTTTCCACCGGGGTGGTAAGCGCGGAAATCTTCGGGTTTGAAATCCCGGTACTTCATCAGCGCAATCGCCAGCGCGTCGCCCATCGCAAGGGTCAGCGTCGTCGAAATTGAAGGCACCATCCCAAAGCCGCAGGCCTCTCCCAGTGACGGGATAAGCAGATGCACATCCGCCTGTTTCATCAAGGTGCTTTCCGGCTTGCTCGACAACCCGATCAGCGGAATTCCAAAGCGACGCGTAAAGGCCAGCAAGTTCGCCAGTTCCGGCGCTTCACCTGAGTTCGAGATCGCAAGGACCACATCGCCTTTCGAGACCATGCCCAAATCACCATGGCTGGCTTCGGCGGGATGGACAAAATAGGCGGGCGTACCAGTGCTGGCCAGAGTCGCTGCGATCTTGTGGCCAATATGGCCGGACTTGCCGATACCACTGATGATGATGCGGCCAGTGGCTTGCAGGATCAGCTGTACGGCCTCGGCGAAGTGCTCGTCCAAGCCATCGGCCAGGACATCCAGCGCACGGGCTTCGTCGGTGACAACCTGCCGGGCGGTTCTGAGGAATGCTTCGGTATCAGTCATGAATGCGCAAAAATATCGGTTTCGGGCCAGCCTGCGAGGTCAAGCTTCGCACGCATTGGCAGGAAGTCAAAACACGCCTGCGCCATTTCGGTGCGGCCTTCGCGGGCCAGACGTCCGTCCAGTGTATCCCGCAGTTGGTGCAGGTACAAAACATCCGATGCCGCATAGTCCAACTGGGCATCAGTCAGCGTTTCAGCGCCCCAATCGCTCATCTGCTGCTGCTTCGAGATATCGACGCCAATCAGTTCCTGACACAGATTCTTAAGACCATGACGATCAGTATAGGTGCGCACCAAACGGCTGGCGATCTTGGTGCAATAGACCGGGGCGGCCAAAGCGCCGAAGGTGTGATACATCGCAGCAATATCGAAGCGGCCAAAGTGGAACAGCTTCAAAACATTCGGATTTTCCAGCATCGCACAGAGGTTCGGCGCCTGCGTCTGCCCAATCTCGACCTGAACGATATGGCTGTTGCCGTCCCCTCCTGACATCTGGATCACGCACAGGCGATCTCGATGCGGGTTCAACCCCATGGTTTCGCAGTCAATGGCCACGGTGGGGCCCAAATCCAACCCGTCCGGCAGGTCATTTTTATACAGATGGTTCGCCACGGAAATGTCCTTTGTGCGCTTTCGGCCCCGAGATAGGCGGTTTGGTCCGCAAACTCAACGCCGTCCTTGGAAAAGCCGCACCCTTGACCTAATGGCCAACACGAGAACTATGGATGCGACACCGCGATTGAGAAATTCCGACAATGCTCAGCATCCTGAAAAACCGTACCTACAGACACCTGTTGGCCGCGCAGGTCGTGGCACTGACCGGAACCGGGTTGGCGACGGTGGCCCTTGGGCTGTTGGCTTTTGATCTGGCCGGAGAGTCCGCAGGGTTGGTTCTTGGTACCGCTCTGACGATCAAAATGATCGCCTATGTCACCGTTGCCCCGCTTGCTGCTGCCTTTGCCGAGCGGTTAGATCGTCGCCGGATGCTGGTTGCACTGGATCTGGTGCGCGCTGTGGTTGCGCTCTGCCTGCCTTTCGTGTCCGAAATCTGGCAGGTCTACGTGCTGATCTTTGTGCTGCAATCCGCCTCAGCCGGATTTACACCCGCGTTTCAGGCCACCATCCCGGATGTGCTGACCAACGAACAGGACTATACCAAAGCCCTGTCCCTGTCGCGGCTGGCTTACGATCTGGAAAGCCTGCTGAGCCCGATGCTGGCCGCCACCTTGCTGCTGTTCGTCAGTTTCGACAGCCTGTTTCTGGGCACCTGTGTCGGTTTTGTCGCCTCGGCCTTGCTTGTGGTGTCTGCAACCCTGCCCTCACCCAAACCCTCCCAGCCGCGTGGCATCTATGACCGCACCACGCGCGGCATTCGAATTTATCTTAAAACCCCGCGCCTGCGGGGGCTGCTGGCGCTGAGTTGGAGCGCGGCCGCGCTCAGTTCGATGGTCATCGTCAACACGGTCGTGATCGTGCGCGGCGATCTTGGTCTTTCTGAAAGCGCCGTTGCCGTCGCGCTGGCCGGGTTCGGTGGCGGTTCGATGCTCGCGGCATTTGCACTGCCACGCCTTCTTGATCACATTCCAGAGCGTCGCGTCATGCTGGGAGGTGCATCATTGGCGACGGGCACCATGGCAGCAGCGGCGCTGCTATCTGCCACCCTACCGATGACGCTGGGCTTACTGACAACGACCTGGCTATTGGTCGGCTTTGGATACTCCAGCACGTTGACGCCCTCGGGCCGCCTGCTGACACGATCCGCCCACCCCGAAGATCGACCCGCTGTGTTTGCCGCACAGTTCACTCTGTCTCATGCTTGCTGGCTGGTGCTTTATCCCCTGGCCGGGTGGCTGATGACCCGATTTGGCGCAACTGTGGCGATGGCCGGAATGGTAACTGCCGCGATTCTGGGTCTGGTTCTTGTGCTCATTGCCTGGCCACGGCGCGAAGACAATGCGGTGGTCCATCACCATCCTGACCTTCCACAGGATCACCCCCACCTGTCTGGGCCAAAACCTCATGCGCATCCGATCATCATTGATGAACTGCATCCCCGTTATCCGCACCAGCCTTGAGCCCGGGCACCAAACTACCCTAAACCGAGGCGAAGTTGCCTGAACCCGGAGCCGCAATGGACCAGCTTGACCGACGCATCATCGCCGCCTTACAGCACAATGCGCGCGACTCGACGACCCGCATTGCAACAACACTTGGCGTCGCGCGGACAACGGTGCATGAACGCATCAATCGAATGGAAGAGCGGGGCGTCATCGCTGGTTACTCGGTCGTCCTGCGCGAAACCGAAGATACGCCACGCGTTCAGATCATCGTTCTGCTTGAAGTGCAGCAGAAAGAAACCACACGGATCATCAAGCGGCTTGAAGCTTATCCCGAGGTCAAACTGTGTTTATCAATCAATGGCGAATTTGACCTGCTGCTTTCCGCCGAAGCGCCACGGATCGAAGATCTCGACATTCTGGTCGACGAACTTGCGCGCATCCCCGGCGTATTGCGTACCAACACCAGTGTGGTTTTTGGCCGAAAGATTGATCGAAACTAAGGCGCGCTAACTCTCTGTAAACAGATGATTGGATAGCTTGGCCCGGACTGATCAGAATTCCGGACCGGCAGAATGCCAACTCAAAACCTCCTGATTGCGGCGCTTATGTTTTTGGCGCAGGCCGCAGACGCGGCGACAACGGCAGCTCTTTGTGATCGCGCAGCGCAACGGGCTGCGCTGGCCGAAGGCGTTCCGCTCGATGTTCTAAAGGCAATTGCCCGCGTTGAAACAGGCCGCACGCTGGACGGGGTACTGGAACCCTGGCCATGGACCGTCAATCGTGAAGGACAGGGATATTGGTTTGCCTCCGAGGTTGAGGCAAAGTCTTACGTGTTTGAAATCTTCAAATCCGGTGTACGCAGCTTTGACGTCGGTTGCTTTCAGATCAACTATCGCTGGCACGGCAAGGCTTTTCGCTCGATCGACGCGATGTTCGATCCGGATGAAAACGCAACCTATGCGGCGCGGTTTCTGGCCCAGCTTTATGCGGAACTTGGATCATGGCCTGCCGCTGCCGGGGCCTACCACTCGCGCACGCAGCACCTTGCGGCCTCATATTCTGATCGTTTTCAGACCGTCCTGGCGCAGCTGGATGGCTCGGGCACAGCCCACGAACGCGATCCATTCACAGCATCTGCCAGTCCGCTCAACCCGCTGAACGCTCATCCGGTCGGCCAGAACGCGCTGGGGTCACTGGTTCCCGAAACCTCTACAGCCACCGCCTTTATCGCTTTCAATTAGGAGCAGATAGTGCCCCGTATCGATCCCCGCACCTTGTTCTCTCCGACCATATTGCTGGCGCTGGCGCTGATGGCGGTCATCGTGATGATGATCCTGCCCATGCCAGCCTGGGTACTGGACGTGGGGCTGGCGGCATCCTTTGCGCTGGCGATACTGATCTTCACATTGACGCTGTTCATCGAACGGCCACTGGATTTCTCATCCTTCCCGACGATCCTGCTGGCCTCACTGATGTTGCGCCTGTCGCTGAACGTCTCCTCGACCAAGCTGATCATCGGTCAGGGGCACACCGGCACCAACGCCGCTGGTGACGTGATCGAAGGTTTCGCCCAGTTTGTCATGGGCGGCAGTATCTTTCTGGGCCTTGTCGTGTTCGGCGTTTTGCTGATCGTGAACTTCATGGTCATTACCAAGGGTGCGGCCCGTATGGCCGAAGTGGGTGCCCGGTTCGCGCTGGACGGGATGCCCGGCAAACAGCTGGCCATCGACAGTGACATGTCTGCTGGAGCCATCGATCATCAGCAAGCCAAAGAACGACGCGAGCGCGAGCAGCAGGAGACCACCTTTTTCGGTTCGCTCGACGGCGCGTCGAAATTCGTCAAAGGCGATGCGATTGCCGGGTTGCTGATCACACTTCTCAACCTCGTGATGGGATTGGTCATGGGGGTCATCGTGCATGGGATGCCGGTATCGTCCGCCTTCGAAACCTATGCAATCCTGACCGTTGGGGACGGGTTGGTATCGCAGATACCAGCAGTGATCATCTCGATTGCGTCCGCCTTGCTGTTGGCGCGTGGCGGTACGCAGGGTGCAACCGACAATGCGATCTTCTCGCAGCTTGGACGCCACCCGGCGGCGTTGGGCACCGTAGCGGTTCTAATGGTGCTGTTCGCCCTGGTGCCCGGTTTGCCGTTCTTACCTTTCATTCTTGGGGCCGGGGTGCTGGGCTATGCGGCTTATTCAGGCCTCAGAAAACGCAACGCCAGCGAGGCAGCGGCTCAGACCCCCGAGGCCGAGTCTGACACTCCGGTTTCACAGGCCATCGGTGATATCCTGGACCTCGACGACGTGCATCTGGAATTCGCCCCCGATCTGGTCAGCATGGTGCTGAACCCCGGTACCGGCCTTGATGCGCGGATCGCCAACATGCGGACCTATGTCGCCTCAAGCTTTGGGCTTATCCTGCCCGAAATTCGATTGACTGACCGCGCCGATCTTCCGACCGGAACTTATGTGATCAAAGTACAAGGGGTCGAACAGGCGCGTGGTGTTCTGAATTCTGAACTTGTGCTCGCGCTGGTACAGGACGGGCACGACTTTTTACCTGATGGCACCGATGTGACCGAACCCGTCTACGGTGCCCCGGCGCGCTGGATATTGCCCAAGGACCAGGAGGTCGCCGCACTGAATGGGGCCACCATCGTCACCCCTCCTGAAATTCTGGCGACCCATCTGCTTGAGATCATCAAACAGAATTTCTCGCGCCTTATGACCCTGAAATCCCTTCGCCGCCTGCTGTCCGAGATGACGCGGCTCAGCGATCCGACCCGAGCTGAAGCCAACCGCAAAATGCTGGACGAATTGATCCCAGACAAGGTCCCGATCGACACACTGCATGCTGTTCTGCGGCTGTTGCTAGACGAACGGGTCTCGATCCGAAACATGGCGCTGATCCTTGAAAGCGTGGCCGAAGCACGATTGACCACCACCCAGCCCGAAGGGATCTGCGAACTGGTCCGCCAGCGGCTGGGCTTTCAACTGGTTGCCGACATGAAACGCGAGGATGGCTCGATCCCTCTGATCCAGCTCGCACCGGAATGGGAGGACACATTTGCTACCTACCAGATCGACGCCGCGAACACAGGTATCGACGTGGCACTGCCACCCAACCTGTTCAATAAGCTGGCCGATGGGGTTGTCGATAGCGTCGCAAAATCAGCAGATCACGGCTTGTTCCCAGCAGTCGTCACCTCGACCCGTCGACGCAGATTGCTCAGGACCATTATGCACGCGCGCGGCGTCGCCAACCCCGTCCTGTCTTTTGAAGAGATAGGGCTTGAGGCGCGCCCCGCCTTGGTCGGAACGGTGCCCGCGTGATCTCAGTCCCGTCAGAGCTTTTGCCACATCTGGGGCAAAACCTGTGGCATCTGTTTGCCGTATTTCTTCGTGTGTCCGCATTGGTTTCGCTACTACCGGCCTTTGGTGAACGCAGCGTCCCTATGCGGGTCAAACTGGGCGTGGCAGTTGCTTTCACAATGATTGTCATTCCCGCCATACCCGCATCGGGTGTTATGCCGGGCTTTCACGAAATGATTGGATTAATCACCATCGAAGTCTTGATCGGTCTTATGCTCGGCATCGGGTTGCGCCTATTTGTCCTTGCACTACAAACTGCAGGTTCAATCGCGGCGCAAGCGACATCCTTGTCTCAGATCCTGGGCGGAGCGGCCGCAGAACCTGTCCCGGCGATGGGGTATCTGCTGACGCTGGCCGGCTTGGCGCTGGCGGTATTGCTTGGCCTTCATATCCGTGCAGCGCAGTTCATGATCCACAGCTATATGCTGTTTCCGATGGGCGCGCTTCCAACTGCGCCTGGTCTGTCGCAATGGGGCGTTGCGCAAGTCGCCCACAGCTTCGGACTGGCCTTTGCGCTGGCTATGCCCTTTGTCATCGCATCGCTGATCTACAACCTCGCACTGGGCGTAATTAACCGCGCCATGCCGCAGCTCATGGTCGCTTTTGTCGGTGCCCCAGCAATCACTTTCGCAGGCCTTTTCCTGCTTTTCGCCGGGGCACCATTGATCCTGGCAACCTGGTCTGACGCTTTGTTCGCGTTTCTCCAAAATCCTCTGGGAGGGCTGAGATGAGCGCATCAGACGACAGTGATAAGTCATTTGAGGCGACCCCGCAAAAGCTAGAAAAAGCCCGCAAAAAAGGCGAGGTGGCGAAGTCCAATGATCTGTCGGTGGTGGCTGCATACATGGGACTGCTCGTCGCACTTTTGCTCACGGGGCAATTCACGGCAGAGCATCTGGGGACTCTGTTCGTGGTCTTGATCGACCAATCAGATCAATTCGCAAGCTTGCTGACCGTCGGACCCGCGACATCCACCGTCGCTGGGATTCTGAGATCAACTCTGGCACCAATCGCCGCGTTGTTTATCGTTCCGGCAGTCGCGGTGTTGCTCAGCCTGATCGCCCAGCGCGCACTGATCTTCGCGCCGGAAAAGCTGAAACCACGCGGTTCACGCATCTCGATCGTCTCAAACGCAAAGAACAAGTTTGGCCGGGGCGGGTTGTTCGAATTCGCCAAGAGCTTTGTTAAATTGTTGATCTATGGAACATGCCTGACCCTATTTTTGCACGCCCACCTGCCCGAGATTCTGACAGCCAGTGCAGCCGCCCCGAGATCCTCAATTCTGTTGATGATGAACTTACTCAGCCAATTTCTGTTTATCGTCATAATGATCGCGCTGGCGATCGGCGTGATCGACTATCTGTGGCAACATGCCGAACACCTTCGCAAAAACAGAATGTCACGCAAAGAAATTCAGGATGAAACCAAGGATTCCGAGGGTGATCCGCACGTCAAACAGCAGCGTCGCCAACGCGCGCAGGACATAGCAACCAATCAGATGATGGCGGATGTGCCCAAGGCCGATGTGGTGATCGTCAACCCGACGCATTATGCGGTGGCGCTGAAATGGTCGCGAGCAAGTGGCAGCGCTCCGGTTTGCGTCGCCAAAGGGGTAGATGAAATCGCGGCAACAATCAGGGCCACGGCCGGAGACGCAGGCATTCCTATTCATTCCGATCCACCAACAGCACGCGCATTGCACGCGACCGTCGGGATCGGACAGGAAATTACCGAAGAATACTACCGACCCGTTGCAGCAGCTATTCGGTTTGCCGAAGCCATGCGCAAACGAGCGAAGGGTCAGGTCGGATGACGCAAGATCGCATAGACAACCTTTTGACCGTCGTCGAAGCTGTTTATCAACAGGAACACCAAAAATTGCACCCTTTGTTGCAGCGCGAAGCCCAGTTGCTTCAGCAATTGACGCGTCTGGATTCTCAATTAGCCGAAGTAAAATCGACGAATTCACAGTCGGATGGCTATCAGGTCACCGGCGCAGACCTGTTGTGGCACGGCTGGGAATCTTTGACACGGCGCAACCTGAACACCGAGTTGGCGCGCCTGCGATCACAAAAGCTTGCGGCAATGGAAGAATTGCGTGGGGCATTTGGGCGCAAACTGGCCGTTGCCGATTTGTCACGCCGCCTGCAGGAACACAAGCGACGCGTGCGACAATCTAAGGCTCAGGATTTGTAACCCCAACCCGTTCAGGTATCCTGTCGGCTGACACTCATGATCAAAACTTGCGAGACATCTTCGCCCAGATCCCTTCTCGCAACCTCCAGCAACGCATTGCGCAATGCCGTCAGGTTGTCTGACCGCGTGAATGCGCCGTCAAACCCGCCGATATTGGCGTGATCAAACAGAACTTGCAGAAACCGGTCCCTTAATTTTGGCTCGATCTCATAAAACGCTTCGGCAATCCCCGGCCTCACCTCAAGGCTGAGGGACATGGTGACGAGCGCCGATATCTCGTCCTCGGAAACCACGGGGACCACGAACTGTTTGGTGAGTTTCAGATACTCATGTGTTTCTGATTGATCATCTTTGCCGGGTTTAGTTTTGTTTTTCTTGTCTTCATTGGGTTTTTGCCCAGCCTCCGCAAGATCTTCAGCTTCCCCGGAAGGGGACAATAGGATCCGGGCGCCTGCACCGGCAGCCAGGCCGAAAACCAGAAAAACGATCGGTAGTAGTTTTCCCATAAGCGCGGCCCTCAGAAAGGTAGCAAGGTATCAAGTATCTGTTGTCCATAGCGTGGTTGCTGCACATCCGTGATCTGCCCGCGGCCACCATAAGACACCCGCGCTGACGCGATCTTGTCATAGGTGATTTCATTCTGGCGCGAGATATCTTCGGGGCGGACATAGCCCGAGACCAGCAGTTCCCGAAGTTCGAAATTCACCCGCAGTTCTTGCGATCCAGAAATCGAAAGCACACCGTTTGGCAACACGTCGACGACCGTTGCCGCCACGCGCAAGGTCAATTTTTCTTTGCGTTTGACCGATCCCTTCCCTTTGCTGACCGAAGCCGAGTCAATTGAAACGGCATCATCAAGTGAGGCCCCTTCAGGTAGTCGTTCACCTGCACGCTGCGGCAAGCCGAAGAGTTCCGGCACTGCAAGGCTTTCCGACCCCGCGCGCGATCGATTGGTATCGTTGGAAATTTCGGCCTTTTCATCCAGCTCGATCACGACCGTTAGAATGTCCCCTTTTTTCATCGCGCGCTGATCCCCAAGCAAAGAATGCTGCCCACCGCTCCACAAAGAGGACTGGTCGACCGTTCGCTGCGGCTGGCTGTGCAGCGGAAGCCCGGGCCACAGCATGGCAACATGTTCGGGCGATTCCGTGTTTGGTGTCAGGCTGGGCGGCTTGCCAAGGTGGTCCAATCGTCCACACGCCGCAACACTCAGAACGACAAATAGCAGGGGTTTCGAAAGGCTCGGCATCATTTAACCTCAATTTGTCCATCGGGACGGATTACGCCCGTTACTGTTGTGCGAGACGCCAGATTCATGACACGGATACGCTCGCCTGCTGCGCCCCGGCCCAACGCGCGGCCTTCGGCAGTGATCGATAGCGCGACGTGATCGAACACCAGCGTCACCAGATCGTTTCGGTCCACGATCGCAGGCGGACCGACATCGGCAGGGCGGATTGGCCGACCTGGATAAAGCGCAACACGTGCCTCCTGACCGATAAGATCCTCTGGCCTACGAACCGCCCCATTGACCTCAGTGGTTTTGATTTCGAGGTCGGATGAGACAATGACCTCTTTGGCGCGGATCGTGCGGGTCGGCACAACGATCTCGGCCAAGCTTGGCATCGGCATCATGCATAGTGTGAGGGTTAACAGGCGCATCACCGGACCTGCGTGGTCGCGCCCATCATCTGGTCGACGGCGGAAATAACTTTGGCGTTCATTTCATAGCCACGCTGCGCTTCGATCAGTTCCGTGACCTCGCGCACCGCATCGACAGAGCTGTCCTCAAGATAGCCCTGCCGCAATGTGCCCAGCCCATCTTCGCCCGGGGTGCCGACCACCGGTGCACCCGAGGCTTCGGTTTCCTTGAAGAGGTTGCCACCAATGGCCTCAAGACCCTTGGCGTTCGAGAAGCTGGCCAGCGTAAACTCGCCCAGCAACTGCCCCTCGGCCGTATCATCGAAATAGGCATAGACCTCACCCGCCGCATTGATCGAGATCGATCTGGCATCGTCTGGAATGGTAATTTCAGGGGCAACGGCAAAGCCATCAGAAGTTACGATCAGACCTTCGGCCGAACGTTTCAGGCTTCCGTCTCGGGTAAAGGCGGATTGGCCATTCGGCATGGTGACCTCAAGGTAACCCCGCCCTTCGATGGCGACATCCAGATCACTGCCTGTTGCCGAAAGCCCGCCCTGTTCCAGCTGTACGGTGACGGCGGCAGGGCGCACGCCCAACCCCAACTGAATACCTGTCGGAAGGACCGTTCCATCCGAGGCATTGACCGCCCCGGCGCGCGCCATCTGTTGATAGTGCAGATCGGCAAACTCGGCCCGGCGGGTGTTGTAGCCGGTTGTATTCATATTCGCGAGGTTGTTTGAAATTGTCTCAACCCGCATCTGCTGTGCGGTCATGCCCGTAGCCGCGATCTTCAATGCTCGCATGTCGTATTCTCCTTCCGGTAATCAGCGCATCAATGCCTTAAGCGCCCCGCGAACCCGTTCGTCTTCGGCCTCAAGAAAACTCTGCCCGAGCTCGTAGGCCCGCTGAATTTCAATCATCCGGGTCACCTGACCAATGGCATTGACATTCGATCCTTCGAGGAACCGATGCAGCACGACCGGCTCGTCCACCGGGTCCACCTGCCCGCCTGCACGGAAATGTGTGCTTCCTTCGCGCACCAGGTTTTCGGGATCGGCGACGTTGTAGACACCGATCTGGCTCAGAAGTTGTCCATCGACGCTCATCGTGCCGTCGCTGCCAACATCGATCGTTGCGGCGTCGGGCGGGACAAAGACCGACGCGCCATTGCTGTCCAGAACCCGGTGCCCGTCCATCGTCACCAGATCGCCCTCAGCATTGGGTGAGAAACTGCCGGAACGCGTCAGGCGGTTCCCAGCGGGCGTTTCGATCATAAAGAACCCGTCCCCTTCGATGGCAAAGTCGAAGGACCCGCCTGTCTCGGTCAGCACACCTTGTTGCAGAGAAGTGTTTCGAACCTGCGCACGGCTGAGCGATAGTGAAGGTTTGCCCGGCATATCCCGGACGAATTCGGAGAACACCAGCCCCTGCTGACGATACCCGGTCGTGTTGGCATTGGCGATATTGTTGGCCACCATTCGCATCTCATCCATGAGACCGGATTGGCGGGACAAGGTGACATAAGCGGTGTCCATTAGCGACCTCCGGCAATAAGCGGGACCAATGTCCCGGTAAAAAACGTAACAAGGGTCTGGGTCATGAAGCCCATCGACATCCAGAACACGACCACGATTGCAATCAGCTTAGGCACGAAGGTCAGGGTCATCTCCTGAACCGAGGTCAGCGCCTGAAACAAACCAACTGTAAGGCCCGAGATCAGCGCCACCGCCAGGATCGGAACCGACGTGATGACTGCAACCCAAAGCGCCTGGCGCACGATGTCGTAGAACAGACCTTCGCTCAGCATCGTTCAGACCGGCATCCGCAAGATTTCCTGATAGGCTTCAACGACTTTGTTCCGAACAATCACAGCCGTTTCCACTGCCAACTCAGTCTGCGCCAGTGCCTGAACCAAAGCGTGCGGGTCGGCCTGCCCAACCATCGAAGATTGCGTCACTTGCTCGCTTTGTTTCAGCGTCGCCACGAAATCCTGAAACGAGGATCGCAGCCCTTGCGCTGTCCCCTGATGTTCGGGGGCGGCCTGCGTTGCTGGGCGCGCACCCGTATAATTCTGTGCGGCGGTAAGTGAGCGAACATCCATTCTGGTATTCCTTTATTTTCGGAGTAGATCCATCAGACTTGATGACATCTGCCGGGTCTGGTCGAACATCTTGAGGTTGGCTTCATAGCTGCGCTGCGCCTCTCGGGCGTCTGCTATTTCGATCATCAGATCTACGTTTGATCCTCTGTAATGGCCAGTCTCATCAGCCATAGGGTGGCCAGGATCATAAATTCGGCTCAGGTCGCGACGATCGAGTTTGACGCGCCCCGCCTGAACCATCTCTTTTCCGTCCCGTTCGACTGTCTCAAACGGGACTGTCTTACGCCGGTATCCCGGCGTATCGGCGTTCGAGATGTTCTCGGACACATGACGCAACCGCGCTGCTTGCGCACGCAGTGCGCTAGCCGACGCGTCCAACGAGTAGGAAAAATCGCTCATCGTGAAACCCCCTATGCCCGGCCCAGACTCGTGCGCAGCACACCGATTGAAGACTTGTAGATCGCTAATGCCCGGTCATGTTGTCGCTTGACCTCGACAGCTTTCAGCATCTCTTCCTCCAATGAAACACCATTGCCATTCGGATCGCTCGAAGCCGCGACCGTGAATTCAGCCCAAGGCTGAGCGCGCGCATCACCATTCAGATGACCCGTCCGAGTCGCGGTCATCGCAACCTCTCGGCTCGTGTTTTCAAACGCTGTCTGGAAGGCTTCAATATCGCGGGGCTTGTATCCCGGCGTATCCGCGTTGGCCATGTTGCGCGCAACAATCGCTTGCCGTTGTCCGGCATGGGTTGCCATTGCGTAGGCAGTCTTAAAGACGTTCAGGTCATTGAACATCGGGGCTTCTCCCTCGATCAATTTCAATCAAGGCTTAACCCCGATTCCTTTAGAAACCGTTTTCAACAAATCTATTTGGAGGACCTGCGATGGCCGATCTCGATCCGATGCGTCTGAAATGCGAATTCGATAGGATGTCGGCGGTACACCATATCGGGCGTGTGACCGGTGTTGCGCGCGGCGTGGTTGAAATCGATGGTCTGACCGCCCAAGCCCGGATCGGGGATCATCTGACGCTGCGCCGACAAAAAGGCCCGGACCTGCCGGGCGAGGTCCTGCATGTCGAATCAGGCGCGATCCATATGCTGCCAGCCTCCGCACCCGATGGCGTAAGCCTGGGGGATCAGGTCTCTCTCGACCAGATGCCTGCCTTTGCGCCCGGAATGCATTGGCTTGGGCGGGTGATCGATCCGTTTGGCAAACCTCTGGACGGCAAGCCCCTACTGCCTGGCACGCTTGAACGTGACCTTATACAGGCCCCGCCAACCGCGGTATCGCGCAAGCCGCTGGGTGGTCGTATGGAAACCGGGTTGGCCATCCTCAACACGATGCTGCCCATTGTCCAGGGTCAGCGAATCGGCCTGTTCGCTGGTTCAGGCGTTGGCAAATCGACACTTCTGGCGACGCTTGCCCGCTCCGTCCAGGCGGATGCGGTGGTCGTTACATTAGTGGGCGAACGCGGGCGCGAAGTGAATGAGTTTGTCGAGAACGCCCTGGGTGCCGAAGGTCTGAAACGATCCGTCGTCGTGGCCGCAACCTCGGATCAATCGGCCCTGATACGCAGACGGTGCGCATGGTCGGCCATGTCGGTGGCGGAATACCTGCGGGATCAAGGGTTAAACGTTCTGTTTCTGGCCGATTCAGTTACCCGCTTTGCCGAAGCGCACCGCGAGATTGCCGCCGCAATGGGTGAGGCCCCATCGCTACGTGGCTACCCGCCATCGGTCACGCCGCTGATTGCAAACCTGTGCGAACGGGCGGGTCCCGGAACTGCCGATCAAGGTGACATCACCGCAGTCTTCAGTGTTCTTGTCGCGGGTTCTGACATGGACGAGCCCATTGCGGACATTCTGCGCGGCGTCTTGGACGGACATGTCGTGCTGAGCCGAGACATCGCCGAACGCGGGCGCTTCCCGGCCATTGACCTCAGCCGATCCGTATCACGCAGCCTACCAGGTGCGGCGACCGCAGATGAGAACCATTTGATTACAGAAACCCGCAAGCTGGTCGGCAGTTATGAGCAATCTGAGGTGATGATCAAAGCCGGTCTCTATGCCGAAGGAACAGATCCTTTGTTGGATCGCGCCGTCCGAGTCCACGAAGAGCTAGATAGCTTTTTTGCGAAGGCCGATCCCGATGGTATCGAAAACAGCTTTGATCGATTATCTCTGATTTTAAGGCGCGCTGGTGTAAACCCGGTGTCGCAGTCTTAGAATTCAGAACAGTTTTAAGTGTTAAGCCCACCTTAACACCTGCCCTGCTAGGCCAGTAAGCGGGTGAATAGAAGGTGGTGGAGATGGGTGCGCAATCCAATGCAGCGCCAATCATCATCAAGAAGAAACGTGTATCGGGTGGCGATGCTCACCACGGTGGTGCGTGGAAGGTCGCGTATGCGGACTTTGTCACTGCCATGATGGCGTTCTTCATGTTGATGTGGCTGCTGAATGCAACGACCGAGACGCAACGCAAGGGTCTGGCGGATTATTTTTCGCCCACGATACCGGTCAATCCGGTCTCGGGCGGTGGCGATGGTGCCTTCGGCGGTGACAACATGTTTTCGGAAAAAACCATGGTTATGGATGGATCAGGTGCCAGCTATCGGAACCCCACCGAGGCGAAACAGGCGCGCGGATCAACCGGCGTGGATGCGAAAGGCGGCGGTAAGGGTGCGTTCGAAGATTTCTCGTCGCTCGAGGCGCAGTTGCTGGGGCGCGCTGGGGAAAGCCTGGTGTCCGATAAGATGCGCAAGCACATCGTGACCCGCGTCACCGACGAAGGGCTGGTGGTCGAGCTGTTCGCCACTGAGGATCAACCGTTGTTCGAATCGGGGACAGACACGCCAACCCAAATGATGCGCGCGCTGGCACTTTTGGTAGCGCGGTCTTCCGATCTGGTGACAAACGCAATCGCGGTCGAAGGGCATGTGCGGTCTGCGCCCGTCGTGTTGGCGAATAACCCGGTCTGGGATCTGTCGACCGCGCGGGCGCAAAGCACCCGCCAACTGCTGCAGAACAAAGGCATCCAGCCACAGCGGTTGGACCGCGTGACTGGGCACGCGGACCGAGAGCTTTCGGATAAAAACCCCATGGCGATACGCAATAATCGGATTGAGATCATCTTTTTACGCAACCCTTAAGGGGTAAAGGATAGACAGCATTTTAGCTGTTAGCCGGCTGTTAAGGGCCAGTGCGGTACGTGTTGCATCAACGAATGACGCAACAAAAGGGCGTACCGATGACCATATCCTCTTCGCTGAATGCCGGTGTGGCAGCGTTGAAGGCCAACGCCAACAGGCTGGCCACGATCTCTGACAACATCGCCAACTCATCGACATTTGGCTATAAAAGGGTCGAGACCGACTTTCACTCCATGGTCACGTCTGGTCAGGGCGGCAGCTATTCGGCAGGCGGGGTCAGAACCACCAGCCAACGCCTGATAGATCAGCGCGGATCGTTGGTAACCACCAACAACTCAACCGATCTGGCCGTGCGCGGAAGGGGTATGCTACCGGTTCGTCCCAGTTCGCAGATCGCGTCAGGTTCAAATGAGATGCTGCTGACCACGACAGGCTCATTCCGCACCAATGAGGAGGGGTATCTGGTCACACAATCCGGCCTTGTACTTCTTGGCTGGCGTGCCAATCCAGATGGCTCGATCCCCAGCGTCCCGAGGGATACGCCCGCCGCTCTGGAACCCATTCAGCTAAGCGTCAATCAGCTTTCGGGCGCCCCCACAACATCCATGAACCTGCGGATGAACCTGCCTGCAACAGCGACCGACGCCGGTGCTCCGGGTGACACGCAGCCCTTGTCGGTCGAGTATTTTGACAATTTGGGCAAGTCTGAAAGCGTCGATATCGAATTGATCCCCACCGTTCCTGCGACCGGCAGCAGCAATGAATGGACCATGACATTGCGCGATTCAGCCTTGGGCGGCGCTGTCATCGGAGAATATACGCTGACCTTCACCGATAGCCGCACAGCCGGTGGTACACTAGCCAGCGTCACCGCCGTGACCGGCGGTGCCTATGACCCGGCAAACGGCAGCGTTGTCGTCAACGTCGCCGGCGGACCGATGGAGATCAACATCGGCCAGATCGGCGATGCGGACGGCATTACACAGCTTTCCGATACCTTTGCTCCGGTTTCGATCACACGCGATGGTTCGGCCGTTGGCACGATGACAAGCGTACAGGTTGATGAGAACGGCTATGTCTATGCTTTCTATGATACTGGGGTCAGTCGCCGGATGTTCCAGATTCCACTGGCCGATGTGCCGAATCCAAACGGCCTGACGGCACTGGACAGTCAGACCTATGCCCCTTCGCGTGACAGCGGCACCTTCTTCTTGTGGAACGCAGGCGAGGGGCCGACGGGCGATCTTGTGTCTTTTGCACGCGAGGAATCGACCACCGATGTCGCCACCGAGTTGACCTCAATGATCCAGACCCAGCGGGCCTATTCCTCAAGCGCCAAGGTCATTCAGACTGTGGATGAGATGCTGCAGGAAACCACCAATATCAAACGCTGATCTGATGATTGATCAACGAAAGGGATGCGTCCGATGAATATGTCGACAGCACTGAACAACGCTCTGGGCGGACTGAGCGCAGCCAGCCGTGGTGCGGCGGTGGTTTCAGGAAACATCGCCAACGCGTTGACCCCGGGATATGCTCGCAGATCGCTTGAACTGGCGACCAGCGCAATTTCTGGTAATGGCGTTCGTGTCGTTGGTATCACTCGGCACCAGGATCCGGTACTGATCGCAAACCGCCGTACGACCGATGCAAATCTGGTGGCAGCCAAAACCGTGGCGCAATTTCATTCAAGTTACGAGAAACTTTTGGGGGCAGCCGACGATGCCACTTCGATCTCGGCCAGACTGGCCCAATTCGAAAGCAGCCTGATTACAGCTGCAAGCCTGCCCGGCTCAGCCCAACGGCTGGATCAGGCTGCCCGTGCAGGCGGTACATTGAGCACAGCGCTCAATACAGCGTCCGAAGGGGTGCGGCAAATGCGATCCGATGCGGATCGCACGATAGGCAAACAGGTCGATACGCTGAATCAGACTCTGAAAGACATCGAGAAACTGAATGCTCGTATCCCCGCTGTCCGCAATTCGGGCGGTGATATTGGCGCGCTGTTGGATCATCGTCAGATTCTGGTCGATCAAGTCAACGAGTTGGTGCCTGTCAACGCGATCGCGCGCGATAATGATCAGATTTCCCTCTATTCCGATGGCGGGTTGATCCTGCTGGAAGGAACCGCGGCCGAGTTTTCGTTCTCGACCACAGGCGATACCATGCCGCATATGACCGTTGGCAACGGGTTGCTGTCCGGGCTTGAGATCAACGGCCGACCCGTTCGCGTGAGCGGAGAGTTCGCCCAAATCCGAGGCGGCGCATTGATGGCCCAGTTCTCGGTCCGCGACGAACTGACCGTCGAAGCGCAAGCCGATCTGGACGCCGTCGCCCGCGACCTAATCGAGCGGTTTGAAACCACCGGGTTGGACCCGACCGCTGCCGCGACCGATCCGGGCGTCTTCACGGATGACGGCAGCCGCTTTGATCCGGTTTCTGAAACCGGTCTTGCGTCGCGCATCTCACTAAATGTTGTGGTCGACCCGGATGCAGGGGGTGACAGCTGGAAACTGCGCGCGGGTCTGGGGGCTTTGACCCCCGGTGCGCCGGGTGATGCCAGCCAGTTGCAAGCATTTGGGGCCGTTCTGACCGACTCACGCCCGGCCCCCAGCGTGGGATTTGGGACAGGCACGATGCGCGCGGCCGAGATCGCCGAGGCGTTGCTTTCCAAAGCCGGGGCAAACGCACACACAGCTGACCAGCGCAGCAGTTTTGCAGCAAACGCGCAGCTGGAAATGCAAAAAGTCGTCGCGGAGCAAGGTGTTGACAGTGACGCGGAACTGCAGCGCTTGATGCAGATCGAGCAGGCCTATGCCGCAAACGCACGCATCGTCGCTGTCGTGGATGAACTGATGGATACCCTGTTGAGGTTATGAACATGACACTGAATTCGATCGGGGATCTGGCCCGCGGCCTTACCCTCAGAACTCGCAGCGCCGAGATCAAATCACAAATCGAAACACTGTCGTATGAGATGTCCACCGGCAAGGTGCAGGATATCTCGGGTCGTCTTGGTGGTGATTACTCGCACCTACTGGATCTAGATCGCAGCCTGGAACGGTTGGACGCGCTTTCCATCGCCACCGCCGAGGCGCAGCTATTCACGGACGCAATGCAATTGAGCTTGACAACGCTAAGCGGCTCGGTCGCCGAGATGTCAGCGTCGCTGCTATCATTCGGCACGGCGAACCAGACCGTGACACATGAACAAGCATCGGTTCAGGCACGAAATGAGCTCGACACAATGATCTCAGCCCTGAATACGCGGGCGGGAGGGCGCAGCCTGTATTCCGGAACGTCGACTGACGTCTCACCTCTGCCCTCCGCTGAAACATTATTGACAGCGCTGCAGGCCGAATTGACCGGACTGACCTCCCTAACAGATATCCAACAGGCCGCTGAGGATTGGTTCAACGACCCCGCCGGATTTGATGCGGTGATATATCAAGGTGGTACGGGCACCTTGGCTCCGATGCAGATTTCCGAGAACGAGCGGATCACGCTTCCGATCATTGCGACAGACCCCGCGCTCAAGGACGCTTTGCGCGATGTTGCGGTTGCGGCTCTGGCCACAAATGATGCGCTTGGATGGACGCCTGATCTACGAACCGCAATGTTCACGCAGCTTGGTGTTGAGCTGGCCAATACACAGGATGCGACGGTCAATTTGCGCGCCCAGGTCGGCGCGGCTGAGGCGCGTGTGGAGCAAGCCGCAACGCGCAACGCCGCCGCAAAGACCAGCGCTGAGCATGCGCGCAATGCGTTGATCGCTGCAGATCCCTATGAGACTGCGGCACAGTTGCAATCCGTGCAGTTCCAACTGGAGAGTCTGTATTCCGTGACCGTTCGCAATGCCAACCTGTCACTGGTGAATTTCTTAAGATGAAGATACTCGTATTCCTTTTGATAGCCTTACCCTGCATTGCCAATGCGGGGGCCATACGCCTGAAAGATCTGGTGGATTTCGATGGTGTCCGCGGCAATGATCTGGTTGGCTACGGCCTTGTGGTTGGCCTGAATGGCACCGGCGACGGCTTGCGCAATTCTCCGTTCACCGAAGAGATTATGTCCAACATTCTCGAACGGCTGGGCGTAAACGTGAATGGCGAAGATTTTCGCCCCAAAAACGTCGCCGCCGTTTTGGTCACCGCCACCCTACCACCCTTCGCGCGCGTCGGCGGTCAGATTGACGTCACCGTCTCTGCCATTGGAGATTCCAAAGGGCTTCTTGGGGGGACATTGATCATGACACCCCTGAATGCAGCAGATGGTCAGATTTATGCCGTGGCACAAGGGACAGTGCTAGCCGGCGGCGCTGCAGTTGAAGGCGAAGCAGCGTCGGTTGTAAGCGGGGTGCCGACATCGGGCGTCATACCCTCGGGCGCGCGTGTAGAGCGCGAGATCGATTTTCAGCTTGCTGATTTGACTCAATTCAGACTGGCGCTGAGAGAACCGGATTTCACGACCGCAAGCCGCATTGAGGCCGCCATCAACAGAGAATTCAACCGCGCCGTCGCACTCATGCGCGATTCCGGCACTGTGGAGTTGAGCATTGAGGCGACGCGGGCCGTATCAACCGCGCATGCGATTGGACGTATTGAAAACATACTGGTCGAACCCGAAAGCAAGGCCCGCGTCGTGGTGGATCAGAGATCCGGCACAATTGTTATGGGTCGGGACGTCAGGATTTCACGCGTCGCGGTATCGCAGGGCAACTTGACCCTCACAGTCGAGGAAGCCCCGATTGCTGTTCAGCCAAATCCGTTTGCGCGAGGCGAAACAGTCGTTGTTCCGCGCACCTACGCTGGGATCGAAGAGGAAGAAGGAACGGGGCTTGCAGAAATCCCCGAGGCAACCACCTTGTCCGAAGTGGTCGCCGGGTTGAACGCCTTGGGCGTGTCGCCACGCGATATGATCGACATCCTGAAAACCATCAAAGCTGCCGGGGCACTTCATGCAGAGTTCATCGTGAGATGAGCAGTCAGACCACAGCGCACGCCTTTTGGTGTACCACTTTACTTGGATTTCCAACTGTCCAGCCAGCGGCGAAAGCCCTTGCGCTTTTCATCTATTGCATCACCAGCGGCGTAAAGACCATCTTCCATGTTCTCCAAAACAGGATCGATCTTCTTTTGCCGAAACCGCCGCCATCGAACCCAGATGGCCCAAACCAGCGCAGCAAACACAGTCACGAAGACGATATTGAACCACGGGATGATGCGGACATCCGGCCCCTCGACATGCCGGATGAAAATTGCGTTGGGAAAAATCGACATGAACTCATTGCGCCAGCCGTAATGCGTTACGACCACCCAATCGGGGTTATCTTTGGTCGACTTGGCATCGTTGGCCTCGGTGTAAAGATTCGCAGTGTCGAACTTGAAATAAGGCGGCCAGCCCCAACCGGTGTCTTCGTTGCGATAGACAATGGGCTTCCCGTTGGCGCGTACGGCCTGAATGAACTGTACATCGCGGTTTGACAGGCTGGTGGATTGATCTTCAGGCTCGGACCAGAAAATTCGCGTCCAGTCCGTCAGGTCCTGACGTTCCTCATAGGTGTTGACGATCCGCACCACATCGTGCTGCGGTAGGGAATACTGCAAGATCACGGCGATCGTGCCCCAGAAGATGATAATGAACGCCCATTTCACATAGGCCATGCCTTAACCCTCACATGTAATTCACGATGTAGATCAGCGCGCCAATCGCCACCCAAGGTACAATATAGACACCCAAAATCAGTTTGCGCCGGAATGAGTTGTCGTAGACGTGCAAACCACGCGCAACAAACGCTTCTTTGTTACCGGTTTTGCCCTTTTCGTCCCACCACGTCTCCAACTTTCGCCGCCTAACTCCTCGCGAATAAAAGGACAGCGCGAAATAGGCAATCGTCTGGATCACCAGCAGGATCAGAAACAGGCGCATCGCTCCGAACATCTTAATCTCTCCTGACCGCGCCCCAAGGGCCGACCCGTGCGATCACTGTTTCGCTGACCCGGTCATTGCCGGTCATATCCGGTTCATGACCAAATAGAGCCGCCCGCGCACCAGCCTTGTCCACCTGATACTCGCGGGCAAGGAAGTCGGCAACATAGGCTTTCTTGGTCTCGGGCCAGGTCCTGTAAGTACTATAAAACAATTCCTTGTGGCAGATGAACATCTGCCGCGGATCCAGCGGAGCCAATTCGGTCAACAGCATATTCACCAGATCGCGGTTCGGCGTATCGGCTGCGCGTAATGTGTAGAAATAGGCGGGATGATCCGAGGTGATGCGTGGCCAGCGCCCACCATCTGTCGCCCAGCGCAACAGTTGTGCGAGGCCGTGGTACGCCTCGGGCAGGCGATCCGCGTGGTTGCGTGCCAGTCGGCGCATGTCGCTGCGATCCAGCCCGCTCAGATCAACGTCTGCGTCAGCAGCCGCAGCAATGGTCAGAAAATCCATTTTCTGTTGCAGGATCGCGGCAGCATCCACGCCGCGCGCCTTAACGATAGGTTCAACCAGATCGTTGTAGTCGAGAAACTTGGCAATCTGGTTCCGCTGCGACGGGTCAAAAATGTATTTGATCGGCATATCGTCGGGCTTTTCGCCTATGCAAATCGCCGCCGGGTGATCCATATCCGGGAACAGGTAGAGCCCGCCAAAGTGTGCCGTCCAGAAATTACGCTGCTCGAATGCGGTGTGGCGCAGGCGGACGGGGTTGCGGGTGACGTCGCCGGTTTCCTTGGCCGTTTCGATCATCTTTGCGATCAGCACATCGTCGAACCATGCATCCTCTTCGGTTTTGAAGCGTTCGACCATGCCCGCTAGCTGCTGGGCTTTGCGCAGGGTGCCGCCCACGGTGTCGGCCTCGATCTCGATCTTGCTTAGGTTCAACAGGTCGCGCGGGGTGGTGAGTTTGATGACCGAGTTCACCAGCTCTCCGGCCACCGCATCGGTGGCGGTTAGAGCAAACAGCTGCGCCTCGTTCATCTCGATGAACTCACGCAGGATATCCCGCGAGGTCGAGAATTTGACGTTCAGCAGAGGCGCGCGCTTCTGCTCGGTCGTCAGCAGGATGAACTGCCGGTTGACCCCGTTGGGGTTGAGGTAGAGCTCGTCCTCCAACTCAATCCTCACCTCGGGCGAATAGCCTGAGATATCGACGTGAAAATCCGTCAGCGCCGTGGTCTTGCCCGCCAGATGTTGCAGTGCGCGGTTATACCGCTCGACCAGAGCCGGGCTTGAGATGTGGACGAGGTTGCCGAACATCAGGCCTTTTTCGATGAGGCGGATCATGCTGGATCACCGTTTCGGAACTGAAGCCTTATACCCAGACCAAGTGCAAACAAGTAGGGCAATGCGAGTAAGACCAGAATAGCGCAATGCCAAACTTCAGAGCCCATAACTTGTTTCGGGTCATAATAATTCCAAAACCATCCGAGTCCGAGAAACAAGGGGATAAGACCGACAAATGGACCTACACAAACACTGAGCGAGAACCAAACAAGGAACCTAAGCGCAAACAGCTTGCCTTCTGGCACGGGTAAATTACTGCGAACGGCGAAGCTCGTTGTCCAGCAAGCGAAGGACACTCCTATCAACAGGATAGCAATGAGCTGCGCAGCTTCCATCACCCCTTCCCCTCCAGATACCGCCGCTTGGCCTCTTCCATCTGGCCCATCTCGCGGACGGCGTTCTCGATGGCGACCTCGTCGCTCTTGTCGGCATAGCGGAATTCGCTGTCGGCGTAGCGGTTGATCTCCTGCATCACCATCTCGACTGTGATCGGCTGGCGCAGGTCCTCGATCATAGCTTTCTTGCTGTCGTAGTCGCGGAACAGGAACAGGTCGGGGTTTTCCATCCACTCATCGGGCAGTTCGAAATCCATCGCGCGGACCTTGACCGCGTCGGTGATGTTCTTGATCGCGCGCCCGGTGAACCGCTCATCCGCCTGTTGGATCGCTTTGAGGTAGGTGCCCAGTTTGGCAATCGTGTCCATCTGGCCGATCTCGCCGGAGACGCGGTCAAAGACCTGCAGCAGGGCATCCTCATGCGGGCGGGCGTGGCTTTCGAAACTGGCGACGACGGCCTTTTTGATCTCCTGCGCGGCATAGGCGTCGTGTTCGCCCAGCGGAATGTCGTGGTTGCGGCCCATCAGCAGGTGCAGGATGTCGATGTAGTCCTCACGCGTTTGCGGACCGTCCACTAGGAACCGCGCGCCCGCCCGCTGGCGTAGGGCGTCGTCCACATTCTCTGGGTAGTTCGAGAACATGCCAAAGGTGCAGTTGCCGCGCACGACGGTGTTGGCCCCCGCAAAGCTCTCCATCAGCATGGCCGTGATTTCCAACTGTCCGGCTGACGACTGCCGATCGCCGCGTTTGCCCGCAAGCTGGTCGATATCGTCGATCGTGCCGAAACCGATGACCGAGGGGTCGATGATCGTGTCGATGAAGGCCTTCGCGTTCTGGCCGGATTTGCCCTGATAGCTGTCGATGTTGTCGGTGCTCAGGTTCTGGTAGCGGAACGGATAGCCCGCGTTCTGGCAATAGTCGTTGATCAGCCCGGCCATCATCTGGATCAGCGTGGTTTTACCGGTGCCCGGTTTACCGTCACCCATGAAGGTGAAGATGAACCCGCCAAGCTCGGCGAACGGGTTCAGGCGGCGGTCGAAGTCATAGGCCATGACCATCTTGGCCAGCTTCATGGCCTGATACTTGGCGATATGGTTGCCCACCACCTCGTTCGGTTTCTTGAACGTCATGGTCAGAGTGGTGGATTTGGCCTTGGAGGCCGGTTCAAACCCTCGGATCGTCAGGTCATCGGCCTCGATATGCCACGCGGCATTCTGGAACGGGGCTAGATGGCCGGCCGATTGCGCGCGCAGGGCGGCTTTCTCCATCAATTGCTCGGCATAGGCGCTGGTGGCCGCGATCAGGTGGGCATCATCGGGGGCGTGTTTGGCAATGGTCTGGTCCAACTCCCACAGCGCGCCGTGCAAGGCGAGTTGGCCGTTGTCGGTCAGGACCTCTTCGATCTCACCGATATCGACAGTGGTCTCTCCCAGATGCGAGGACATCAAGTACGCCAGCGCATTGCCGAAGGTGTGCGAGGTGATCAGAGCCTCGGCAGTCAGCAGTTCCGAGAATTCGGTCTTTCGCGCGGCGGGCAAATCGCCCGCAAGGTTCGCGCGTTTCAAGTCTGCCAACGGTGTCTGTTCGGCGTAGGCCTCGCTCACCGCCAGAGCGATGGCAACCGCACGGCGGATTGCCTGCTGCGTTGTGGCCTGCGGTGGCGAGACCAGCGCATCGCCATCATCCGAGGCCTCGATCCGTTCGACCAAATGCACCCCGTCTGCGCGCACTGTGCGCCGTGTCACCAAACCCGGCGTGGTGGATCGAAACCTCCGTCCGGTCGACACCCCCGGCGACCGTTCCGTCGACGTCTCCAGCGCTTTGGCAATCCGCGGCGCGTGTTCGAACCCATTCAGCAAGGCGGTCGCTGCCGGGTAATGCTTGCGAATATCCGCCTCGCGCAATTCCATCTGATCTGACGTCAAACTCATCTCAAAAACCGCCCTTGATTCATCTTTTTCAAAAATACTCTCGCCGAAGGCGAAACTAATACCTCAACACCTGCCCTGACTTGCTGACCACGAACTTGCGCACATCGGCAAACCCTGGAGGGTTACGCTCGGCCAGCACCTGAAACGGACGCTGGGGCAAGATGATCGACCGTTGGGTGCGTGTGGCCCCGGTTTCGGCCCCTTGCGCGCCGAATGGGTCGAGCGCAAAAACCTCGCGTTCGACGGTCGAGAACCATCCGGCCCGCTCTTCGATCACCTCTTCGCTTTCCAACTCTTCTGTGGTCCAGGCCAGCGCCCAGTCTTGACCTTGCGGAGATTGCGCATCCTCCAGCACCTGCCGCAGGGGGCCGGATTGTTCGGTATAGGCCGAGGAATACATCGGCCCCACATGAATGCGGCGCAGGTGTTTGGGGTGCAGGTCGTCGAAATCCTGATCGAACCCTTTGGCTATGGTCACCAGTTTCAACCCGCCCAGAGACTGCGCCATCAGATGCGCCTGCACTTCGGGCCAGCGGCGTTGGTCTTTGGGAAGGGCGGTTTTGCCGCTATCCTCCAGTTGCATCAGATAGATGACCGGCAGGTTGATCTGGCTGTCATAGACCGCCCAGTGGATCATGAACTTGCGCCGTTCGTCTTCGTTCCCGATCCAGTGGCATTCGGGATCGTTGCGGGCCCAGAACAGCTGACCTTTCAGCAATTCCTCGTAATAGAGCCTTTGCGACAGCGCGAATTGCAGCTTTGTCGGGATTTCCTGATCGCCAATGATCGTCCGGACCATGTCGGTTTTCAGATCGTCTTCCGAGGGCATATTCGCCAGATGCACCTGCGCCTGTTGCGCATCATTGGCCATGGTCAGCAGCTCGGCCGCCACCGGAAACCCGCTGTCGCGCTTGTCCATGGCGAGGCTGCCAAAGAACCGCCCGGTATCACGCCCGACCAACAGGTATTTCATGGACAGCGCACGAAAGGTGTAGAGCAACCCCGAGAGGTAGCGCGACACGATCCGCACCTCTTGCTTGCTGATCGCGCCCTCAGCCTCCATCGTTGCGGCCACGCGCAGGAGGTGGACGGTGATCACCTCGAATTTGCGGAAATAGCGGCGCGAGGCGAAAGTGTCGGTCAGGCCGACATGGTCTTGGGTGGTGTTAGTCATGAGCAGATTTATTACACCCGTTTGTGCGGCATTGATGAAGCCGCCAAGGCAAAAGAAGAACTTCCGAGATTAGATACAATGCGAAGATGATAAGCCCGAAGACTACACTACCCGGCCCGACATATAGAGTGAGGAAGCCGAGCAGCTTATAAGCTCCGCCATCAACACCCAATTCATGCAGAAGGGCCGTTAGGCCATAGACAGGGATCGGCCAAACCACGAGAATGAGGCCAATCCGTAGTAGCCTAACGTCTTTTTGGCTAAACCACTTCATCCCCCATACAAATTCTTATCATGCTTCTCGACAATCGAGGCGAACCGGCGGGCAAAACGCTCATCGGCCTTGGCTTTTTTCTCCAGCACGTCGCGGGCGAAGACCATGTGGTCCTCATGCGCCTCAAGCATGTCGGCCATTTTCTGGTTGGTCGCGGTTCCGATGGCGGCCATGGCGGTTTGCGCCTCCTGGTCGGTCTGCACGCCGATCTCGTTGATGCGGTGGGCCACGTCCTGTTGTTGCGCCGTTTTCAGCGATTTGGACAGGGCGTCATACAGCACCACGCGCTGCTGCGTGTCTGTCTGTAGCTTGTTGATCAGCACCATCTGCGTCGCCGCCTGGTTCTGGAGTGAATCGACCCAGGTTTTACCCTTTTCGATATAGCGTTCCAGCGTCTGGGATTTGGCCAGCTTGACCTGCTCTTCCTGAACCTTGGCGTTGTATTGCTTATTCAGGTCAGCCAGTTCGGTTTCCAACTGAGTCCGCGCGGCGGCATCCTGTTCGACGCTGATCTTGTTTTCCAGCGTGATGATCGCCGGGTCCATGCCCTGAATCTCTGCCCGCAAAGTCTCCAGTTCGGCCACGGTCGCCTCGCGGTCGTCCAGCGTGACGGTCAGGTTGTCCTCGACCTTGACGCGCTGTTCTTCCAGCACGGCCAACTGCCCTTCAAGCAGTTTGACGATCACATCCGATTTAGCGATCAGGTCCTGTAGCTTGTCGTCGATATTGGCGGTGCGCATGCGTTCCTGCCGCATGGACTCGGATTTGGCCTTGGCGAAGATGCCGACGAACGACTCCCACCCGGTTTTCGAACGCATTTCGTCGAAATCCTTGGAAAACGCGTTGGTCACGTCGTCGAGCCCCATGATCAGCTCAGCGATGTTGGCGTTCATCACCTCGGTATGGGCGTGCACATCTTCCAAAGTGGCATTTTCAATGTCGATATCTGCCTCTGCGGTTCCGATCTTGGCACGCGCCGCTTCGATCCGTGAGGTCAAGCCTTCAATCTGCGACTGGCTTTCGCGGACTTTCTGTTGCGTCTCTTGAATCAATGCTTCGAATTGCTGGTTCGACATCTGCTATCCCTATTCTTCTTATCATCCAATGACATAGGGAATGTTATGGCAATTTACATCCCCTTGGGTCTCCAAATCACCAAGACTGTGACAAACTCGACGCTAAAAAGATAGACGCAGAGACAAGGCCGAGACACATTGCCTACTGGTTTTCAGAAGGGAAAATAGAAGCTCTTGGATTTCTTAAGTTGAAGTTGCCGAAGGGCAAGCTCAGTAGTTTGAGTAGCGGAAATTAACCACAGCATCATCTTGAATAGCGCAATGGGCTTTTATGTGGCTCCGCGCATCATTGCTGTCCTTCGAGCGCGCGACCTCCAGATCAATCAGATCGATGCCATCAGAATTTGTCGTATAGGAAAGCGTCCGCTCAAAATCGACGGCATAGTAGCCTTGATTGCTCATGGCGGTGTGGGTCCGATGCATACAAAGCCCGATCGCATTCTCCTCGGGCGAAACGTGCGGGTGCTTCTGGTATTTTGATCCGTGCTTGTGATGGTGTTTGGCGATCGACGCTCCCAGCACACCCAACGCGACCCCAGCGATAAGCGCTCCTGTATCGTTGGCACGGGTTGATGTCGCGGTCAGTGTGGTCGATGCAACAACGGCACAGACTATAGCGGCAAAAACGGATTTCATTCGCATCTATTTCGTCTCCCTCTGTAGGCAGTGAACAAAATTCAGTTCATTGAAGTGTTCCAGAAGAGACTAGCCTGACGACCTAAACTATTGCCAGATTTTCGTGAAAACGTGTTGCCCACCAAGTCCTTGTTGCGATGGATACAACTTCGCCCCGCGCCTGGAGGAACGCGGGGCGTGTGGTGCGACAATCCAGAGAGGCGGGACTGTCGCTAAGTGATCAACAGCCTCAGTTCACGGCTTTGGCGTCAACCACGTCCTTTTCAATGGCCTTGCCAGACGAAATTTCGATCCGGCGCGGTTTCAGCGCTTCTGGCACTTCGCGCTTCAGATCGATGTTCAGCATGCCGTTTTCATGGCTCGCGCCGGTGACACGAACGTGGTCGGCCAGAGCAAAGCGGCGCTCGAACGCGCGGGTGGCGATGCCACGGTGCAGGTAGCTGCGCTCTTTTTCGTCCGAAGCTTTCTTGCCGGAAACCACCAGAGAATTTTCCTTTACCTCAACCGACAGATCGGCCTCGGAAAACCCTGCAACAGCGACCGAAATGCGGTAGGTATCAGCATCGGTCTTTTCGATGTTGTAAGGGGGATAGCTGGGCTGAGCCACGTCATTGGTCAAAACCCGGTCCATCATGTCTGCAATCTGGTCGAAACCGATGGTTGCGCGGTGAAGTGGTGCGAAGTCAAATGTACGCATGTCGTATCCTCATCTTTGAGCGATTCACGAAATTGCCCTCCGAAATGGACGGGCGGTGATTTATGCCGGACCCCAGCTTTGGCGATCCAGTAAAACTCAGATGGGAAGTAAAAGGACTGGGTTCAAGACCCGCCCGCGCTGAGGAATTTAGCACCCGAACTGGACTTGGCTGAACCCGGCTGCAATCTGCGGATTGTTGCCGTGGGTCGGGGCGCGTCACGACGCAATATCGCCTTGAGTTCCGAGACAATCCCCGACAGCTCCATCCCGTAGCCGATCTTGCGTTGACCATCCGATGCGCCCGCCGAAACAACCGACAGGATCTGCCAACGCGGGCCTTTTTTTGCTAAAATAGCGGAGCCCGACGAACCGAATGTAATATCGCAATCAAAGCTGATCAGCCCCTGCCCGCGTTGCAGGATGCGGCAAGAGCGTTGGCGCGTGATCGCCTCGGCCCGACCGCGACCATACGAGGCGACGCTGATTTCGCTGTCGCTGACGCGGCCGCTGTGCAGGGCGAACGGATCAGCAATCGAATAGGGAATCGGCTCTTCTAGCCGCATTAGAGCCACATCAATTCGAACACGTGACGCCGATACCGGCGCATTGGCAACAAAATCGGGATGGGTCGCAATCTGGATGACCTTGCGATCCGCAAGCGCCTGACCGTCGCTCAAACCGGCGCGAAAGGTCAATTCACCGGGGGCATAGGGTTTTCCAGTGGCCTTGCTCACAGCGCAATGCGCCGCTGTCAGCACGATGTCCTTTGCGATCAAAGTACCGGTGCAAAAGCCCTGTTCGCCGATATCCAGACGTCCGACCGCCTCCCACCCATACAGATCATCGCGATCCGTCAGTCGGCGCTTGCTACTGGTCTGGGCCTGCGCGGCAGTTACGAGAATAGAAACAAGCAAGGTGATACTTAGAAAAACACGCATCATGGCTTAAGGAACTTTGCTCCGAGGTTTTTGGTGTTGTTGTCCAATGTGGCGTTCATACCCCGCCCCTGCGAAAGCTCGGCCCGCAACAATTCCAGCGATTCATCCAAGGCGGTGCCCAGCGCAACGCGTTGACCCTGCAATTCGGCCTTCGCTGCAACGACCGACACAATGCGGGGCCGCTCACCGTCAAACGAAAAGATCGGCGCGCCGGATGCCCCGAAATCCACGTTGCAGGACATAACCAGAATTCCAGCCTGTCGCCCAATGACGGAACAGACTTCCTGCAATGCTGGCGCTTCGGCGCGGTCATGCGCGTACGAGACAACCCCCACCTCTTGACCGCGGGCAGGACGGCGTCCGGTTTCGAAAGGAATGACCGAGGTGTTGCGGATCGGCTGCCACAGCTCGATCAGCGCAATATCATGACGCACCCGCGTTGCTGAAACATTGCCTTCATAAACATAGTCGGGGTGAACCACTGTTCGACGCGCCGGACGATAAGCCGAGGCGGAACCGAGGCGCCAACCGGCCAGAAACTCTATCCGGGCCGGATTAATTCGCTGTTTCGTGGTCTTGTCGTACAGACAATGCGCAGCCGTCAGTACCAGAGTCGGAGATATCAGCGATCCGGTACAAAACCCGGTGCCGTCGATATCCAGCCGACCAACTGCCATCCACTCGCGCCCAGCATCGGTGGTTTCCAGGCTCCTAAGCCCAGTATCCTGCGCCTGTCCTGCCAAGGGCAGCAAGCTGAAGACAATAGCCGTGATCCAGTTGCGCACGCGGGTCTCCGGTCATGGGGTCCGACCAAGATTCGTATGCCGTTGGTGCGGCGAAAATAGGGCAATTGCCCCTTGGATGAAATTCAACCGGACCTGATGCGCGGGTGCAGCAATCGATCAACGCAGTTGGGGTACCCCAGCCATGCCGCCGCGCAATGCGCGCGGTTCCGGCCCTCCGGTGGCCCAGTCCAGCAGCTCGACTGTGTGGACAACGGGCGTGTTAGTCCCAGAGCCGATCTGCATCATGCATCCGATGTTACCTGCCGCGATAACATCAGGGTTCCTCGCCTCAAGCGTGCGCACTTTTCGTTGTTTCAACTTACCCGAAATCTCAGGCTGCATCAGGTTGTAGGTTCCTGCACTGCCACAGCACAAATGACTATCTTTAGGCTCTAACACTGTGAATCCAGCAGATTTCAGCAGGTTCTTGGGATAAGAGGTAACCTTTTGCCCATGTTGCAATGAACACGCCGCGTGGTAGGCAACAACCAGTTCTTTCTTGTCGCTGTCCGGCATCTCCAGCTGCACCAAAAGCTCACTGATATCCATCGCCATGGCGGATACACGCCCCGCATCCACCGCCAGCGGATCTCTGCGGAACATGTGCCCATAATCTTTAACCGTGGTCCCACACCCCGAGGTGTTGATCACGATCGCATCCAGACCATCACCATCCATTTCGCGTGTCCAGGCCCGGATATTGGCTGCAGCAGACGCATGGCTTTCACCGGTTTTACCCATGTGATGGGTTAATGCGCCACAACAGCTGGCACCTTCGGCGACAACGACCTCGCAGCCCAATCGGGTCAGCAGGCGAATCGTGGCGTCGTTGATGTCGGTGTTCAGCGCTTTTTGCGCACAGCCCGTCATTAGGGCGACGCGTTTCTTCTTAGCGCCTTTTGCTGCAAAGCTCTGAGGGTCATCATTGCGACTGACTGGTGGAATATATCTCGGCGCCATGTCCAGCATCGCCTTTAGCCGGGCATCCGGCATCAGAAACCGGAACGGACGACCCAGCTTTGCCCCGATTAGAGCCCAGCGAAAGCGTGTCGGATAAGGCAGGATTCTGGCCAATATCCAGCGCAGAGCCCGATCCGAGAACGGGCGCTTGTATTTGTCTTCGATATATTCCCGTGCGTGGTCCACGAGGTGCATGTAATGCACGCCCGAGGGGCACGTGGTCATGCAGGCGAGGCAGGATAGGCAGCGATCGATATGCTTGACAGTCTTTTCGTCCGGAACACGCTCATTCTCCAACATGTCCTTGATCAGATAGATGCGCCCGCGAGGGCTGTCCAACTCATCGCCTAGCACCTGATAAGTCGGGCAGGTTGCTGTACAGAAACCACAGTGAACACAATTTCGGAGTATCTCGTTGGATCGCTGAATCGCTGGGTCTTGCAACTGCTTTTCGGTAAATTTCGTCTGCATCGCCTACCCCATCAGACCCGGATTGAACACGTTCCGAGGGTCAAATCTCTTCCGAATTGCCTTTGTTAGAGCCTGAATCTGCGTGCTCTCTGGTTGGAATCGCCCAAATTCAACGATGGTGTCAGCCTCTGCGCGTACCAGCGTTGCATGTCCTTCAAAGTGACCCAGTCGTGCACGCAGATCGGTGCCCTTTGGCACCAATACCCAGATCAAGCCCCCGCCCCAGTCAAATAAGGTTCGATCCGCGTCGATCAGTTCTGCAAGGCTGGCTGCATCGCCGGGTTTCACTGATAAGCGCCAGACATCACCTTCCAGATCCTGAAACGCACGCAGATCGCGCAGATCGACCCAGCGGTTCCTCGAATTCTCTAACTCGGTGCATTCGCCCCCAAGGATTTCGCGTAATCGACCTACCCGATAGGCAACAGAGTCGGCAAATCCTTCGATCCGCAACAGCGCCTGCCCATCCAGTGGATCATAGGCTGCGCTGCTCACCTCGAAGGGGGATTTCAGGGCAGTGGACATGAGATCAACTGCGGTTCCTACATTAGCGGCCCCGACTGCCAGAGTGGTCTCGATCTCAGGTCTAGGCAGCACTTTCAGCGAGACCTCTGACAGCACCCCTAGCGTACCCCAGGAACCTGCCATGAGCTTGACCATATCGTAACCAGTGACATTCTTCATCACCCGCCCGCCATTCTTGATTACCTGCCCCAACCCGTCGACATAACGTACGCCCAACAAGAAATCCCGGCACGCGCCAGCCTGAATTCGACGCGGCCCCGAGATGTTGGCCGCGACAACACCGCCGATTGTCGGTTCCCCCGTGGTGCCCAGCAAACCGCGATGATCCATCGGCTCGAACGCCAGTTGCTGACCCTCGGCCTCCAAAGCCGCTTCGATCTCAGTCACTGGGGTCCCGGCATGTGCGACCAGAGTCAATGCGCCCGGCTCATACTGTGTAATTCCGTGCAGTCCCGATAGGTTCAGCACAGGCTCGGGCCCATCAAGGCCGCGCGTGCCGCCTCCGGCAATACGCACTGGGCCATCCAGGCCGGCAACGATGTCCGCAAGTTCAGCCTCGGTTTCAGGTGTCATGGCACTTCATCTTTTCGAAAATACTCTGGGTATTGATGGGGAAGGCTCATCTATTCCGCGGCCATCCTGCGCGTGGCAGACGCCTTTAGCGGAAACACCTTGGCTGGGTTCAACAGCCAATTCGGATCAAACACATCTTTCACCGCCATCTGCGCCTCAAGATCCTGTGGTTCATATTGGTGTGTCATCAGATCACGCTTTTCGATGCCGACCCCATGCTCACCAGTCAGGCAGCCTCCCGCATCAACGCAAAGCTTCAGGATGTCCGCCCCGAACGCTTCACATTTCTCAAGATCGCCGGGTTTGTTGGCGTCAAACAGGATCAAGGGGTGCATGTTGCCGTCACCGGCATGGAACACATTGCCGACTGGCAGGCCATAGTCTTTGCTCAGCTCCCCGATCCGGCGCAGGACGAAGGGTAGCGATGAGACCGGGATCGTCCCATCCAGACACATATAATCGTTGATTTGCCCCATCGCGCCAAAGGCCGATTTCCGACCCAGCCAGATACGGGCGCTTTCATCAGCCGATTGGCTTTCTCGCAGTTCAACCGGATTATGCCGCTTGGCGATCTCGATAATCTTCGACAACTGGCTATCGATCTCTGCCTCTGAGCCTTCAACTTCGACGATCAGCAACGCCTCGCAATCAGGATAACCCGCTTGGGCGAAATTCTCGCAGGCTCGAATACAAAGGCGGTCCATGAACTCGATCGCGACAGGCAATATGCCCGATTTGATTATGTCAGAGACGCATTGACCGGCCACTTCATTATCGTCAAAGCCCATCAGAACGGGCCGCGCACCCTCAGGTTTGCGCAGGATGCGCAACGTTGCTTCAGTTACGACACCCAATTGCCCTTCGGATCCGCAGATAACACCCAACAGGTCCAACCCGCCTGCATCCAGATAAGCACCTCCAATTTCGACCACGCTGCCATCCATCATGACCATAGTCACACCCATCAGATTGTTGGTCGTCACCCCGTATTTCAGGCAATGCGCGCCGCCGGAATTCATCGCGATATTCCCGGCAATGGCGCAGGCAAGCTGGGATGAGGGATCGGGAGCGTAAAAGAAATCTTCTTCTTCAACGGCACCGGTTACACTCAGGTTGGTTCGGCCGGATTGCACCTTGATAAACCTGTTGTCGTAATCGATTTCCAGAACTTCGTTCATCCGTGCAACGCCTAGAATCACACAATCTGCCGTCGGCAGGGCGCCACCCGCCAATGACGTGCCCGCGCCGCGCGGTACAACCGGCACACCCAGTTCATGGCAAATGCGCAAGACATCGGAAACCTGCTGCGTGGTCGAAGGCAGTACAGCCAGCATTGGCGGGCATTTATAGGCGGTCAGCGCATCACATTCATAAGCCCTGGTCTCGGCCTCTTCATGGATAACAGCATCCTTCGGCAGCACTTGCTGTAGTCGCGCAACCAATGCCTCCTTGCGTGCTAAGACATCCGGATTTGGCTTGGGCATTTCCATCGCTGATCCTCCATTTGGTAAAATTATATTACCAATTTTATCGACTGGCAAGTTGCCGAATCCAACAATAGTGTCGCGGCATGACCTGGATCGACCGCACATTACTGTTTTCCTCGCTGGACTATGCAGCCGTTTTGCTATTGTTCGCGACATGGCTGGGGATTGGGTGGAGGATCGAAAATCCGTCCTCTCAGAAACCATCGGTTTCATTGATGATGGATGATTTCCGCAAGGTCTGGATGCGTGAAATGGTGACGCGCCAGCCGCGTGTGTTCGATGCACAAGTGATCTCGGCCATGCGCCAGGGCAGCACGTTCTTCGCTTCGACAATCATGATTGCAATAGGCGGCGGCTTGGCATTGCTTGGCAATACCGAACGCCTTGCTGGGGTTGCTGAAGATCTTGCCATCGGCCGTGCGCCTGCCATGGTTTGGGAAATCAAGATACTGATTATTCTGCTTTTTCTGTCGAACGCTTTTCTGAAATTTGTCTGGTCGCATCGCCTGTTTGGGTATTGCGCAATCCTGATGGCCGCTGTTCCAAATGATCCCGATGATCCACAGGCCTATCCACGCGCCACACAATCCGCTGATATCTGCATCACGGCGGCTCGTAGTTTCAATCGCGCGTTGCGGGCGACATATTTTGCGTTGGCTTCAATTGCATGGATACTTGGACCGGTAGCCTTGATCCTAAGCTCAATCGTCACATTCGGTGTGCTCTATCGTCGCGAATTCGCCTCACATTCACGCACCGTAATCATGACTGCGCCACCAAACACAGAGTCGTGATCTCAATGCCATGCGCGAGCGCATAGTTTGACCTCATGCGATATCTGATTCTCAGCGCCTTACTGGCCAGCCCCGCATTCGCCGACCCTCCGACGGTCGAACAGGTTTCAGCCCAATCAAATGGGGATACCTGGCGGTTTGACGTCACGGTCCGCCACTCCGACACCGGATGGGATAACTATGCCGATGGCTGGCGTGTTCTGGATATGCAGGGGAACGAGCTGGGGATGCGTGTGCTGCATCACCCTCATGTCGATGAGCAGCCCTTTACACGGTCACTTGGCGGGGTGGTGATTCCGGACGGGACCACGCAGGTGCAAATTCAGGCGCGCGACAATGTCGGGGGGTGGAGCGAAGACACAACCGTAGTCGACCTGAATTGACGCTCAGAATACCCCGAGGCTGAGACCTGCGGCCAAGGCCGCTCCAACCTCACGACAGTTTTCAAGTTGTTCTTCGGGAATGATCTTTTCGGCCAAGATCGCCTTGGGTGTTTGCACATGAGTGCAGATGATCAGGGGCGGTTGCACCTCTTTCAACCGCCACCCCGTTGCGATCCGTGCCATCTGTCGCGCGGCATTTTCACCATCTGATCCGGCGCAGACCATCTGCGCATAGGGTCGACCTTCGATCTGACCCAGCACCGGATAATAGCAGCGGTCAAAGAACTCTTTCATCAGCCCAGAGATCGCGGCCAGGTTCTCGGGCGCGCAGAAGATATAGCCATCGGAGGCCAGCAAGTCGTTCGGACCGACCTGATCGGCGGTTTTCAGGATGGTGTTCGCTTCATCCCGCGCTGCTTCGGCTGCGGCTTCAGCCATTTGCCGGGTGCCGCCGGTGCGCGAGTGGTAGACGATCAATAGCTGCGCCATGTCAGACCCGGTGATAAGGGCCGCCTGAAAGGATGGTCGCGGCCCGGTAAAGTTGCTCGGCCAGCATCACACGGACCAACATATGGGGCCAGACCATTGACCCAAAGGATAGGGAAAAATCAGCCTCCGCCCGCAGATTTGGGTCTATTCCGTCCGCTCCGCCGATGATCAGCGCCAGATCCTGTCGGCCCGCGTCGCGCCATCCACCCAGCTTTTTTGCAAATTCAGGCGAGGACAACACCCGTCCGCGCTCATCTAGCGTACAGATCACCACACCCTTGGGCAGCGCCTTGCGCAGCAGGGCCGCCTCGGCCCCCATGCCTGCGTTTTTCTTGTCTTCGACCTCGATCACCTTCGCAGGACCAAGGCCCAGCGCGCGGCCGGTCCTGTCAAATCGGGTCAGGTAGTCGTCAAGCAGGGATTTCTCCGGTCCGGCGCGCAATCGCCCGACCGCAACGATGCTGATACGCATGTCTCTCTCGCCTCCGGCCCCTCAATACAGGCCGGGATGGCGCCTCAATTCGCCGAGGCGCTGCCGCCCTGAGGCAGCCACATCTTTTCCAGCTGATAGAATTCACGCACTTCGGGGCGGAAGATATGAACGACCACGTCGCCCGTATCGATCAGCACCCAGTCGCCGGCATCCTTGCCTTCGACCTTCGAGGTGAAACCGAATTCCTGCTTGATGCGATCCGTCAGCTTTTCCGCCATGGCCGAGACCTGGCGGGTCGACCGACCCGAGGCAATCACCATGTGATCCGCAACAGAAGACTTACCTTGCAGGTTGATCTGCACGACGTCTTCGGCCTTGTCATCGGAAAGTGAGGAAAGGATACGTTCAAGCAGCTTGTCGCTGATTGACTGAGAGTGGGCCATTACACCGGCCCCATCATCGGCGGGCAAACCCGCCTGTGTATGTAGAGACAGGACATAGTCCTCCTTTGCTGCGCGCCGCCAAACCCCGGCGCCGGGGTACTAATAAGGTAACAAGGGGATTGCAACATTTCAATGAAAGGGCCGACGCTGCGCCCCACATCCGGTCACTCTTTGGCGAGATGTTGCACCTCGGCGTCGGCCTCCGGGCCGCCCAACACACGGATTTCACGCTGCGGGAACGGAAGCGAGATGTCTTCGACCTTGAACGCATCCCACAGCGCCAGGAAGACATTGCCCCGAATGTTTGTCAGACCCTTGTTCGGATCACTGATCCAGAAGCGCAATACATAGTCCACGCTGCTGTCACCGAAACCAGTGATATGGCAGACAGGTTCATGTTTGCCTCCACTCAGCACTCGACCAACCGTCTTGACGGCACGGATCGCTGTCGCGCGGACTTTGTGCGGGTCGTCGTCGTAGCTGGTGCCGAAATCAAGATCCAACCGCACGAAACGGTCGGAATGCGACCAGTTCACCACCTGATTGGTAATCAGATCTTCGTTCGGAATCAGATATTCCCGACCATCCCGCGTAACCACCGAGACATAGCGCGCGCCCAGCGCGTTAATCCAACCGAATGTGTCCCCGAGTGAAATCACGTCGCCCGGTTTGATCGACCGGTCCATCAGGATGATGATGCCTGAGATCAGGTTCGAAACCACTTTTTGCAGGCCAAACCCGATCCCGACGCCAATGGCCCCGGACAGCAACGCTATGCCAGTCAGATCAAACCCGAGGGTGCGGATCGCCGCCATGAACACCGCCCCGTAGAGCAGCACCTGAATACCCTTGGCCAGAAGAACCTGCATCGATGGGGTTATGTCTTGATTGTTCGTAAGGCCGCGCTCAGCCGCGCGTGTGCCGACACGCGCCAAAGTCAGCAGGACGCCGATCAGCAGTACAGCCTTGATGATGCCCAGCGCCGAGATATGAAGATCACCGATAGAAATGGCGACGCCATCTAGGAAACCGGCTACATCATCCGTCAGGTTCAACGCAATCAGCGTGGCATAGACCCACATAGACCATTTAAATATTTGTCGCAGCGTTCGGTTTCTCACCAATCGCGAAACCAACGCGATGGCCAGCCATGCAACAGCCAGCGTTGCGAAGACACCAAGTATATAGCTCCGCGACGGCCATGTGACCTGTTGCATCACCAGATAAAGCCCACCAGACAGCAACACAAAATACACCAGCGTCAGACGGCGCATCAGTTGGATCAATATCCGCAGACGCCATTTCGGCCATCCCACCCGGGCCCTCGCCCAGGTTTCCCATCGGCCCTGCGTCAGCAGTTTCAGCAAGAATGAGATTGCCCAGAGAAACAGGATGATGATGAGTTGATACTGCCGCCATCCTGGGGTGACGATCAACTCGACCAGACCTTCAATTTGCGAGGAAAACGCCGCCGTCATGTTGGCGTAAAGCTCCGAGAGCGTCTCCGGTAGTAAATCCTGGTTCATTCACCTCTCCTGCAGGTCAGCTTGGACAGCGATGCTGGATGATGCAAGCCTGCAGTGAGACGGTTGGGATTGAACCTTGATTGACACGAATGCCCGTTATATCTGGTGCGTATGAGACTCAATGTGGCCCAAGAACAGAATCTGGAAGATCGCGCGCGTCTGCGTGAACGGTTCTTTGGGGCTGCCCGCACGGTCTTGGCCCGCCTATCGGCGGCCTAAGCCAACTCGCCAGCTATTTCTCATTACATACGGGAGAGGACCGATGTCCCCCACAACACTCTATGACAAGATCTGGGATGCCCATGTCGCCCACGAGGCCGATGATGGCACCTGCCTGCTGTATATCGACCGCCATCTGGTTCACGAAGTGACCAGCCCACAGGCGTTCGAAGGCCTGCGCATGGCGGGCCGCAAGGTGCGCGCGCCAGAAAAAACCATCGCCGTGCCGGATCACAACGTACCGACCACGCCGGACCGTGTGAATGGTATCGAAAACCCGGAATCACGCATTCAGGTCGAGGCACTGGACAAGAACGCCAAGGATTTCGGCATTCACTATTACCCTGTGCACGACGTCCGTCAGGGCATTGTGCATATCGTCGGCCCCGAACAAGGCTGGACCCTGCCCGGCATGACCGTTGTTTGCGGCGACAGCCACACGGCGACTCATGGTGCATTCGGCGCTCTGGCGCACGGCATCGGCACATCCGAGGTTGAACACGTTCTGGCCACCCAGACTCTGATCCAGAAGAAGTCCAAGAATATGAAGGTCGAAATCACCGGCAAACTGCAGCCGGGTGTGACCGCCAAAGATATCACTCTGGCTGTGATCGGCGAGACCGGTACTGCTGGCGGTACAGGTTATGTCATCGAGTATTGCGGCGAAGCGATCCGCGATCTTTCGATGGAAGGGCGCATGACCGTCTGTAACATGGCCATCGAGGGCGGCGCCCGCGCTGGCCTGATCGCGCCGGATGAGACTACGTTCGAGTATGTCAAAGGCCGGCCCCATGCGCCGAAAGGTGCCCAGTGGGAAGCCGCGATGGACTGGTGGAAGACGCTTTACACCGACGAAGATGCGCATTTCGATAAAGTCATCACGCTGCGTGGTGAAGATATCGCGCCGGTCGTCACTTGGGGCACCAGTCCCGAAGATGTGCTGCCGATCACCGCATCCGTACCGCATCCCGAAGATTTCGAAGGCGGTAAAGTCGACGCGGCCCGCCGTTCGATTGAGTATATGGGCTTGGAAGCCGGTCAAAAGCTGAGCGATGTTGAAATCGACACCGTTTTCATCGGCTCTTGCACCAACGGTCGGATCGAAGACCTGCGCGCTGCGGCGGAAATCCTGAAAGGCAAGAAGATCAAGGACGGCATGCGCGCCATGGTCGTACCGGGTTCGGGTTTGGTGCGTGCACAGGCCGAAGAAGAAGGTTTGGCCGAGATCTTCAAAGATGCCGGTTTCGAGTGGCGTCTCGCAGGCTGCTCAATGTGTCTGGCAATGAACCCCGACCAGTTGCAACCGGGCGAGCGCTGTGCCGCGACTTCGAACCGCAACTTCGAAGGCCGCCAGGGTCGCGGTGGGCGTACCCATCTGCTGAGCCCCGCAATGGCTGCCGCTGCGGCAATCACAGGACGGCTGACAGACGTCCGTGAATTGATGTAAGAGTCTCTCATATCTAGATATTTGATGGAGAGACTAACATGAGTGATTGGGTCAAATGGCTACTGCTTGGACTTTTGTCCATAGCATTCGGGGTGTTCGTATTGGGCGCACCGGTCGTGGCGTCCGTTGCCGTAACAGTAGTAACTGGTGTGTTGCTATTGATTGCGGGCGGAATGCAGATCGTTGGTGGCTTCACGGTTGAAGGCACTGGCAACAAGATCCTGTCACTCATCATGGGTGCGGTCATGCTGTTTCTGGGCTGGTCCTTTCTGGATCACCCGCTGCAGGGCACGCTGACGCTGGCAACTGTGATGCTCATCCTGTTCATGGCAGGCGGCATCGCACGGGTCATTCTGTCGTTCCAGATGAAAGGAACGCAGTTTTTCTGGCCCACGATGATCTCGGGCATCTTGTCGATCATCCTCGCCGGCATCATCTGGACCTATGTGGGCAAGGAACCGGCTGCTCTGCTGAGTATACTGGGGATCTTCCTAGGCATTGAGATGCTGTTCAACGGGTTCGGATTGGTCTTCATGGCGTTCTTCGTCAAGAACGCACCCAAGGACGAAACAACAGAAGCGAAAGAAGCTTAAACGCGGAGCACGGGCGCGGCCCTACCCCGCAGGAGTGTAGAAATGGAAAAGTTCGAAAAAGTCCACGGGGTGGCCGCCCCAATGCCACTGATCAATATCGACACCGATATGATCATTCCCAAAGTGCACCTGAAAACCATCAAACGCTCTGGCCTGGGTGTCGTGCTGTTTGATGAGATGCGCTATCACGATCATGGCGGCGAGAACGAAGATTTCGTTCTGAACAAACCCGCTTATCGCAACACCGAGATTCTGGTGGCCGGCGACAATTTCGGTTGCGGCTCGTCGCGGGAACATGCGCCATGGGCGATCAAGGATTTCGGCATCAAGGTGGTGATCTCGACCAGCTTCGCCGACATCTTTTTCAACAACTGCTTCAAGAACGGCATCCTGCCCATCGTAGTCGAAGAAGAGCATCACGCGATTCTTATGGATGACGCGCACAAGGGTGAAAACGCCCGCATGACCGTGCATCTGGAAGATCAGCAGATTACCACTTCGGATGGCATGGTCATCGAGTTCGACATTGACCCACACCGCAAGCACTGCCTGCTGAACGGTCTGGACGATATTGGCCTGACGATGGAAAAAGACCATCACATCGACAAGTTCGAAGATCATGCGAGTCAGGCCCGCCCCTGGGTATGATTCTGGGGACGAATCTGTTGATACTCAACCTAACAGGGTCGCAAGCGCGGCCCTGTTCGCATTCTTGGGGCAAAAACCCAGTGCACCACAACATATAGGTATCAATTTGAGATACACGTCGGATTTGCGTCGAAATTGATGCAATCCCGCACCAGTTGCGCCATCATTTTGCCCGAAATTGCGTGTTATTTGCTCATTGGCTTGAGCGAAATACCGCTTATCGGCAAAGTTGGCACCCATGAGGTAGCCGCCAACGAACGAGCGGTGAGCACAAGTTGGACGATAAGTCGGCACAGAATCGACTACGCCGGTTTGAAAAAGGGTTCGGATTGTGATTGCACGCACAACGGGGGCGGCGATACGTGGATTATTGGTAGCACTTATGGTGCTTACCCCTGCGTTGTACCTGCCTACATCGACGTCGAATGGGACTGAGATTGTCGTCTTTCTGGCGATCCTTGCGTTTATCCTGACTTTCTCGGAATACAACTCGGCCTTTCCAAGCTTTATCGAATTTCGTGACGCACCACCTGTGAACAGGCTGCGCTTTGTCGGTTTGATGTCGATGGTTACCTTCCTGACGCTGATCTGCAAGAACGCCTATGCCCCCTCGGAACTTACTGGCCTGTTTTATTCAGTTGGCCTGATGGTCGCGAATGTGGTGGATTTCCCCTACTCCCCCGTTCGTCTTGTGGTTCTGATGCTGCCCGCCGATGCCAGCCAGCCCCTCGTAGATTTGGTGCGTATCTCCGCCAGCGTCGCCTATGTCGCGGCCTTGGTTACCATCGCCAGCTTTGCCTATGCAGTGAAGCTTCGGGGATGGCCAACAGGCAACGGCGCGTTCAACGTCTGGACCAATCTGCCCCTGTTTGACCCAACCAAGGGTGGTGATGTGGTCACCCGTCTGCAGCGTGACGGGCGGCTCAACATCGCAATTGGGGCTTTGCTGCCTTTCCTGATTCCCGCCCTGATCAAACTGATGGCTGCTTTCATCACGCCGATCGCGCTCAGCAATCCGCAGACATTGATCTGGACCCTTTGCGCATGGGCATTCCTGCCTGCCAGCATGATCATGCGAGGCATGGCGACACTGCGCATTGCCGGCCTGATCGTTGAGAAGCGCCGCGCATACTCAACTTCCGAGTCAACTCAGATCGCATGATCCGACTGCTGGTTCTGTTGCTGTTGCCGTTTACGGCACAGGCAGAGACATTGCGCATCGCAAGTTTCAATACGGAACTCAGTCGCGAAGGTCCCGGCCTGTTGCTGCGTGATATTCGGCGGAACGACCCTCAGGTCGCTGCGGTGATCGAGGTGCTCATGACAACCCGTCCCGATATCGTCGCGCTGCAAGGCATCGATTGGGATTTAGACGGGCTTGCCCTTGCTGCGCTGGTCGAGGCGCTGAAAAGCAACGGCTTGGATTATCAATACAGTTACGCCGAGCAACCCAATTCCGGGATCGAAACCGCGTTGGATCTGGATGGGGACGGCAAGACGGGCGGCCCGGGCGATGCACAAGGCTGGGGGCGGTTCACCGGCCAGAATGGGCTGGCAGTGCTGTCCCGCTATCCTATCGCTACCGATCAATTGCGGTCATTCACCCAGATGCGGTGGCGCGACTTGCCGGATGCCCAGCTGCCAGCCGAGGATGGAGAGCCCTTCCCATCACCACAAGCGCAGGCTGTTCAGCGGCTGTCTTCTACATCGCATTGGGTCGTTCCGGTCGACACCCCGAGTGGTCGCCTAAACCTGATGACGTTTCACGCCAGCCCGCCTGTCTTTGATGGACCTGAAGATCGGAACGGACTGCGCAACCGGGATGAAATTCGGCTCTGGTCGCTTTTGCTGAACGGTGATCTGGGTGAGAAACCTATGGGGCGTTTTGTCATCGCAGGTGATGCGAACCAGGATCCTTACAAAGGCGAGGGTCGCAAAACGGCAATCCGTAATCTTCTGGCCGATCCGCAACTGCAGGATCCGATGCCTGTTGACCCTGCGGGGTCAACTTCAACAGTTTTGTGGAAGGGCGTTGGCGAGATGAGAGTTGATTATGTCCTACCTTCGGCGGATTGGCGTGTGCACGATGCGGGCATTTACTGGCCGGAGCCCACATCCCGTGACGCGGCCGTCGCCGCAAGCCGTCACCGGCTTGTCTGGGTCGATCTGTTCGACGAATAGGCTTCGATCATGACCGTATGACGGTGCCGAGTCGCTGGCGGGATTCATATTGCACAGGTTCAGACACGGCGTTCGTCAACGCATCATTTAGGTCGGTCTGCGCAAATTCCGGTAGCAGAGCATCAAAGAGGCGTCCGTCCAGCCGGTGAGAAGTATTCCATAGATACCTCATCTCAAGCAAATGCGGTGCCATCCGCCATAACGGGCGGGCCAGTTGCAGGGGCCACCACGCCATCTGTTTAAGGGTAAGCTCACGCCCCACAACCTGCGAAAGCGCCAATGCCATTTCATTGCCGGTCAAGGTGTATCCAGCATAGGGGACATCGCAGAAACGCGGTAGCAGGTTGCGCATTTCTGCCAATTCCACAGCAGCGCGAGTTAAATCGGGCAGATAGGCCCAAGCATGCTCGATATCCGGATTGCCGGGATACACAAAGCGCCCGCGCCGCAAGTGTTTGATGAGAATCTGATCGAACCAATTGCCAGAGGCCGTGGTATCTATGAAATCACCTGCCCGCAACATGATGGTCCGAACCGACGAGGCACGATAAGCCTCTTCCATCTCGATCCGAATGCGTCCCAACGGATTTCGCGCAAGATGCGGTGTCCTGCTCGACCAGGCGCCGGGCGTATCCGCACCGAAAACATAAACGTTCCCCGGGACAATGACCGTCAAGTCACGCTCTGATGCAGCGGCGATTACCTGACGATGCAACTCTGGCACCTGCTCCGCCCAGTCGGGGTAAAGCGGGTTCCAGGCGTTCACGATGACGTCTACTCCATGTACCGCCGCGCGCAATTCCTCCCTGCGTCGATCAAACTTTTGCACAATCCATCCCGCATCCGAAAAGGCTCTTGCAGCGTTGCGCCCAAATCGACCGGTGGACCCGAGAATAAGTACCGTTTGTGGCATTGATCCCTCCGTTCCGGATCAATCTATTCATTCACGATGTTTTGGAAATTGCGAAAAATCGCAGATTATGTATTCGTTTTTGAATGGCTAAAACACTCCAACTATCCGACTGGTCCTTAGTTCAAAGCTTTCTGGCGGTTGCCGAAACCGGCTCACTATCCGCAGCCGCAAAGCAATTGGGTCGCAGCCAGCCGACGCTTGGACGTCAGGTGCATTCGCTGGAAGAAGAATTGGGGGTCTCGCTGTTTGATCGTCACGCGCGTGGACTGACGCTCAGCGAGGTGGGGCAGCAAGTGCTGCCAATGGCGCAGCAGATGTACAGCGCAGTCAATGCCCTGGGGCTGACGGCAGCGGGTCAGGCGCAACAGCTGGAAGGGTCGGTCAGGATCACCGCTTCGGTATTTGTATCGCATCACCTGTTGCCGCCGATACTTGCCGCAATCCGTGAGGCAGAACCGGCCATTCAGCTTGATCTGGTCGCCTCGGATGCCAGCGAAAACTTGCTGTTCCGCGAGGCCGATATTGCCGTTCGCATGTATCGGCCCGAACAGGTCGACATCGTGGCAAAGCATATCGGTGAGGTTCCGCTGTGTTTCTGCGCCGCCCAAAGCTATCTGGATCGTGCGGGGCGACCAACAACGCCGACAGAGCTGATGCAGCACGACCTTGTGGGATTTGACACCAATGAAGACATTATCACCGCTATGCGGAACAAGGGCTGGCCTGCCAGCCGGGACAGCTTTGCCACGCGATGCGACAACCAGACTGCCTATTGGGAATTGATCCGCGCAGGGTGTGGGGTGGGCTTCAGCCAACTCAGCATCGCGCAGTCCGATCCTCTGGTCGAAGTGCTAGATATTGATGTCGAGATACCGGTGCTGCCGGTCTGGCTGGCTGCCCCTCAGGCGATGCGACAGACCCCGCGCATTCGCAGAGTCTGGGATTTGCTGGCCGACGGGTTGAAGGCCCGGCTTTAAAACCGCCTACAGCGCGCCGGTATAGGTGCCGCGCGCAGGATAGTTATTGGCCAAGGTGAATTTCAAACCACCGACGATGTCCGACATCGGCGGTCGCGCAAAAGGCGTTGTCTGCTGCCAGACGTAATAGAGGGTCTGATCAGGTTTGATATAGAAATGTCCCGGCTCAGCGAACAACGCTGGCTCGGCACTACCTTCACGAGCCACCGAGATGTTCAGGCCCCAGACATCCCGCGCGTCAGCCATGGACAGGCCGTATCCTACGCGCAGCTTCGACACTCCGGCCTTCTCAACCGTCTCGGCCGCACGTTCGCCGGTATCCGTGGTGATCATGATCACCTCAATCCCCAGCTCGGCGAATTCATCCAGCGCAGCCTCGACCTCACCCATTTGGCGAACGCAGATCGGGCAATGCAGGCCGCGATACTGAATCACCAGCGTTCCGTTTTCGCCCGTGTCGCACTCAAGATCAAAGGCGCCATGGCTTACTGTTTCGATTTTTAGCGATGGGGCCGGATTTCCGGGTGTCAGCATGTGGTTTCCTCGTGATTTGATGGGTTCGTCTCATTGACCCGATGCGCCGCAAACGCTAGGGCCTGTGCGACAAAACGCAAGGAGACTGTCGATGACCAACCCCTCGCTCCTCATCCTGCCCGGAGACGGAATTGGCCCGGAAGTTATGGCCGAAGTGCGCAAAATCATCGATTGGTTCGGCGCCAATCGCGGTCTTCAATTTGACGTGAGCGAGGATCTGGTCGGCGGCGCTGCCTATGATGCGCACGGGAAGCCCCTATCGGATGAGACCATGGCCAAGGCACAAGAGGTCGACGCTGTGCTGCTGGGGGCTGTTGGCGGCCCTAAGTATGACGATCTGGATTTCAGCCTGAAACCCGAACGCGGACTGCTGCGTTTGCGCAAGGAAATGGACCTGTATTCCAACCTGCGCCCAGCTCAGTGCTTCGACGCGCTGGCGGATTTCTCGTCGCTGAAGAAGGATGTGGTCGCTGGCCTCGACATCATGATTGTGCGCGAGCTGACATCTGGCGTGTACTTCGGTGAGCCGCGCGGCATCTTTGAAGAAGGCAATGAGCGCGTTGGCATCAACACCCAGCGCTACACCGAATCCGAGATCGAACGCGCCGCACGTTCCGCGTTTGAGCTGGCGATGCGCCGGAATAAGAAACTGTGCTCGATGGAAAAAGCCAATGTGATGGAATCGGGCATCCTGTGGCGCGAGGTCGTGACACGTGTCGGTCAGGAATACCCCGAGGTCGAGCTGTCACACATGTATGCAGACAACGGCGCGATGCAGCTTGTGCGCGCGCCCAAACAGTTTGACGTGATCGTCACCGACAACCTGTTTGGCGATGTACTATCCGATTGCGCAGCGATGCTGACCGGGTCTTTGGGCATGCTGCCGTCTGCCTCGCTGGGCGCACCGATGGCGAATGGCCGCCCTAAGGCCATGTATGAACCCGTTCATGGCTCGGCCCCGGACATTACAGGTCAAGGCAAGGCCAACCCAATTGCGTGTATCCTCAGCTTCGCCATGGCACTGCGCTACAGCTTTGACCAGGGCGACGAAGCGGATCGTCTGGAAACCGCGATCGAGAAGGTTCTGGCCGACGGCGTTCGCACGGCTGACCTGCTGGCTGAAGAAGGGGTTGAGCCGGTTTCGACCAGCAAAATGGGTGATGCAATTCTGGCAGCGCTAGACGAAAGCGTCTGATCTTACGATCATTCAGACATCAAAGGCGGTGCCCAGCGCACCGCCTTTTTTTGTTGGTCAGTTTCCGAAGATGTTGTTCAGCAGGTTGTTGATCGCACGGTCCAAACCGGTTTGATTCTTACGGCGCTGTTGCTGCGGCTGCGCGGTTCTAACCGGTGGGTCCGGCACCAGCATGGGCAACGGCGTGGGCGTCATCCCTTCTGTCACGCGCAGCATGGTCTCTTTCCATATCTCCGCCGGCAAGCCTCCACCCGTGACACCTGACAACGGCGTATTGTCATCATACCCCATCCAAACGCCCGTAACGTAGTCCGCGGTAAATCCGATAAACCACGCATCACGTGCGGCCTGGGTCGTGCCGGTCTTGCCCGCCACCTGCCAGCCCGGCAGCTTTGCCCGTCCGCCTGTACCTTCAGAGACCACACGCTCCATCATCCAGGTCAGTTGTTTGGCGGCCTTGTCGTTGATGACGCGTTCACCAATACCGGTTGTCGTGATCATAACTGGATCGGTCTCACCAAGCAGCTTCAACTCGGTCAGACCATAGGGTTCCACCGCTGAACCGCCGTTCAGGATACCAGCGTAAGCGCCCGTCATCTCTATCAGCGTGCTTTCCGATGCGCCGAGCGCCAGCGCGAGGCCCTCGGCCAGATCACTTGAAAGGCCAAAACCACTGGCAACCGTGCGCACGTTATCCAGCCCCGAGATATCCGCCACCTTGACCGCGGGAATATTCAACGAATTCTTCAACGCATCTGCTAATGTCACCCGGCCATAGAACTTATTGGTGTAGTTCTTCGGACACCACTGACCTGAACCTGCGATGTTCCAGCACGTTGGTTCATCCATCACCGTGTCCAACGGTGAATATCCCAACTCCAAGGCCGTCGCATAGACAAACGGTTTGAACGACGAACCCGTTTGACGCAGAGCCTGCGTAGCCCGGTTGAACGCCCCCGAAACACGGGTCTTGCGCCCACCGACCATACCTCGAACCGCGCCATCCGCTGACATCACCACAATAGCGGCCTGCGCTTTGGACCCTTCGCGCACTTTCTCCTGGAAGATGAATTTAAGCGCCTCTTCTGCCGACGTTTGAATGCGCTGATCCAGCGTGGTTCGGATCACCACGTCCTCGGTTGTATTACGTGTGAAAAACTCTGGCCCGCTGGCCATGACCCAATCGGCAAAGTAACCACCAGCACGCGCGGCAGCGGCCTCGGACAACTGCGCCGGACGGCTGCGGGCCTCGCTGGCCTGCGCGCTGCTCAGATAGCCCTGAGTCTCCATTAGCCCAACCACCAAACGTGCCCGATCTTGTGAACGTTGCAGGTTGTTCGTAGGCGCATAGCGTGTCGGGGCCACCAATAGACCTGCCAGCATTGCCGCCTCGGCCGGAGACACTTCGGCTGCCGAAATACCAAAATACCGCTGGCTGGCGGCCTCGAAGCCGCGGGCTCCCGCACCGAGGAAGGCGCGGTTCAGATAGATCGTCAGAATTTCATCCTTGGAGTATTTGACCTCCATCGCAATGGCATAAACTGCCTCTTTCGCCTTGCGCCATAGCGAACCCTGACGGCAATCGGCTTCATATGCAGCCTCAGACTCCCATTCGCTGGGCTCATAAGGCACACCCAGGCATAGAAGTTTCGCGGTTTGCTGGGTGATCGTTGAACCACCGTGACCAGACAGCGGTCCACGTCCTTCGCTCAGGTTGATGCGTACCGCGCTGGCGACACCGCGCGGGCTGACGCCGAAATGGCGGTAGAACCGTTTATCCTCGGTTGCAATCACGGCGTTCTTGAGATGCGGCGAAACTGTATCCGCCGTAATCACGCCGCCAAACTGATCGCCGCGCCAGGCAAAGACCTTGCCGTCGCGATCCAGCAAGGTCACCGAACCACGTGCCCGCCCATCAAGCAGGGCATCGACATCCGGCAATGAGGTGTAAACAACACCCACCGCCAGCGCCAACAGCAACCCCGCCACTGCGCCGACCCTCCAAGTGATCCCCCAAATTATGCGCCAGAGCCAGCGGAACAGCCGGCGGAAAATGCCACCGCCCTTCCCACCAGAACTGCGCCGCGTTTTCTTCCGCGCCGTTTTGCGCGGAGCGGCTTTTCGGGCCGTCGACTTCTTACCAGCAGGTTTTGCTGCCCGCTTGGTCGCCGCAGGCTTTCGGCCTTTGGACGGGTACCTTTTATCCGCGACAAGGCGCGATTTGCGACGGTTGGACTCAGTCATGCTCAAACTCTGCCCGGTTATGCTTTTGGGGCACCATACCCCGCCGGAACGGCCATGTAGAGGTGTGAAATACCCGTATTTCCCCTCACAAGTTTGCCTATATTTTCACCAAATAGCGTGTTTTGTGCAAAAATTGTGCATAATTGCTGATTTTTTACCCTCATTTACCCTCCGAAAACGTTCCATCTGAACCTCTGTCGCGCATTTTTCTGCAGGTGCAAAATGCCGGGCCGCCCGGAGTAGTAGAGGGGAAAGACGTGAAACTGATCATTGCGACAATCAAACCGTTCAAGCTTGAGGAGGTGCGCGAAGCACTGACCAATGCAGGCGTGCGCGGCATGATGGTGACTGAGATCAAAGGGTTTGGCTCGCAATCGGGTCACACCGAGATTTATCGCGGTGCCGAATACGCCGTGAATTTCGTTCCCAAGATCAAGCTTGAGATCGTGGTGCCCGCCACCATGGCCGACCAGATCGTCGAAACCATCACCACAACCGCCAAGACCGGCAAGATCGGTGACGGCAAGATTTTCGTCCTCGATGTCGAGCAAGCCCTGCGCGTGCGGACCGGGGAAACCAACGAAGAGGCGCTTTAAGCGCGCTTACTCACAATCACTCGAGGACTAACAATGAACCTGATGAAATCTCTCATCCCTGCCGCTGCGATCGTCGCACTGCCGCAGATGGGTCTTGCGCAAGAGGCCGCTACCGGAGAGCCCGCGCAACACACCCAATATATATTCACCACGCTGCTGTTCCTGATGGGCGGTTTCCTGGTGTTCTTCATGGCTGCAGGCTTTGCCATGCTCGAAGGCGGGCTGGTGCGCTCAAAGAACGTCGCGATGCAGATGACCAAAAACATCGCGCTGTTTTCAATCGCCGCGATCATGTACTGGCTGATCGGCTTCAACCTGATGTACCCCGGTGATGGTTGGACCATTTCTGGCTGGCTGGGCCCGTTCTTCTCGACTACCGTGCTTGACCCAGTGGGTGTCGGTGCAGATGCTGCGGCGCTTGACTACGCCTCAATCGGTTCGGATTTCTTCTTCCAACTGGTCTTTGTCGCAGCGACCGCCTCGATCGTGTCCGGTGCGGTGGCTGAACGGATCAAATTGTGGCCCTTCCTTGCCTTCGTTGTTGTCCTAACCGGCATCATGTACCCGATCTCGGGCTCGTGGCAGTGGGGTGGTGGTTGGCTGTCCGAAGCAGGCTTCTCGGACTTCGCTGGTTCGACCATCGTGCACTCGGTCGGTGGCTGGGCGGCTCTGGCAGGTGCCCTCATCCTTGGGCCGCGCATCGGTAAGTACAAGGACGGTAAAGTGCACCCGATGCCTGGTTCGAACCTGGCTCTGGCCACTCTGGGTACCTTTATCCTGTGGCTGGGTTGGTTCGGCTTCAACGGTGGTTCGCAGCTGGCGATGGGCACTGTAGGAGATGTCTCGGACGTATCGCGCATCTTTGCCAACACTAACATGGCTGCTGCATCCGGTGCCGTTGCCGCCCTTATCATGACACAGCTGCTGTACAAAAAGCCCGACCTGACCATGGTGCTGAACGGCGCGCTGGCGGGACTGGTGTCGATCACTGCTGAGCCGCTGGCCCCAACCCTGTTCGGCGCGCTGTGGATCGGTGCTGTGGGCGGTATCATCGTGGTCTTCGCGGTTCCGATGCTGGACAAGTTCAAGATCGACGACGTAGTCGGCGCCATCCCGGTCCACCTGTTCGCTGGCATCTGGGGCACCATCGCCGTGATCTTCTATGGCGAAGCCAGCCTGATCACTCAGCTGACCGGGATCATTGCTTATGGTGTCTTCACCTTTGGTGCTGCTCTTATCCTTTGGTCGATCCTGAAGGCCACCGTAGGTATCCGTGTTAGCGAAGAGGACGAGATCAACGGCCTCGACATGGCTGAACTGGGTATGGAAGCGTATCCGGAATTCTCCAAAGGCTAATAGCCAACCAAGTAAAAACAAAAAAACCCGGGCGTTCGCGCCCGGGTTTTCCTTCATTCAAAGATATCGCTCAGACGCCGACATCGACAATCGCCTGCGCCAAAATGGGCACAGTATTGGCGTTCAAACCAGCGATGTTCAGACGGCTGTCACCGACCATGTAAATGCCGTGATCGGCACGCAGCTTTTCAACCAGTTCTGGCGCGGCCCCCAGTCGCGAGAACATGCCGCGATGCTGGGCGATAAATCCAAATCGATCCGATCCACTAAGGCTCTGCAACTCATCAGCCAGTTGCTGACGCAGGCCCAGCATGGAAAGGCGGACATCTTCCAATTCGGTCGCCCAATCTGCCCGCAGAGCATCGTCATTCAGGATCGTCGTCACCACCCGCGCGCCGTGATCAGGCGGGAACGAGTAGTTCTGGCGGTTCAGAAATGCCAGCGTAGACTGGTTCAGTGCAGTCTGTGCCGGATCGTCACTGATCGCCATCAGCAGGCCGGTGCGTTCACGGTAGACGCCGAAGTTCTTCGAACAAGACGCCGCGATCAGGCAGCGCTTCACTGACGATGCCACCAGACGGGTTGCCTGCGCATCTTCTTCCAGACCGTCGCCAAAGCCCTGATAGGCGATGTCGATCATTGCGACGAGGCCACGCGCGTTGATCAGGTTCACGACCTCTTGCCATTGCACCATATTTAAGTTGGCACCCGTTGGGTTGTGGCAACAGCCGTGCAGAAGAACCACGTCGCCTGCATTGGCAGTTTTCAGGTCCTCGATCATACCGTCGAAATCGACGCCACGCGATTCTCCGTCGAAATAACGGTATTGGACTGTCTCGATCCCTAGATAGTTCAGGATCGACAAATGGTTTGGCCATGTGGGGTTCGACACGAAAACACGCGCGGTGGGGTTGGCCATACGGATCATCTCAAACGCCTGACGACAGGCTCCGGTACCACCGGGGGTGGCTACGGCTGCAATGTTGCCACGCGGGACAGAATTTCCGAGGATCAAGTCGATCATCGCGTCCGCAAAGGCTGGATCACCAGCCAGACCGGTATAAGCCTTGCTCTCCTGCTCTTCGAGAATACGCTTTTCAGCTGCTTTCACCGCGCGCATCACCGGAGTGACCCCCTCGGCATTCTTGTAGACGCCAACGCCCAGATCGATCTTGTGATCACGTGGGTCGTCGCGGTACATCTGCATCAATGCCAGAATCTTGTCTGCTGGCTGCGGTTTAAGGTTCTCGAACATCAGTTCTCTCCGGTTGCGACGGGCAGGGTTGGGAAGGCACCCCATTCAGCCCAGGAGCCGTCATAAAGCGCGTGGTCTTTCTTGCCCATGCGTTCCAATGCAAGGCTGAGAATTGCGGCAGTCACACCAGAGCCACAGGATGTGATCGCGGGTTTCGATAAGTCGACGCCGGCATCTTCAAAAACCGCGCGGCAGTCTTCGGGCGACTTCATCGTGCCATTCTTGTTCAACAGCATTCCAAAAGGCACGTTGCGCGAGCCTGGGATATGACCCGAGCGCAACCCCTCGCGCGGTTCGGCTTCGGTCCCGAAGAAACGGGCCGCCGAACGGGCATCGATGATCTCGTGATCCGCAAGCTTCGCGGCTGATGAAACTTGCGTCACATCGCGGACAAGGTGGTTCTGAACCCGCACCGTCATATGACGGTCGCGAATAATGGGGGGCAGGTCTTCGATCTCGCGCCCTTCGGACTGCCATTTGGGCAATCCACCATCCAGAACGGCAATATTGTCCTGTCCCATCAGACGGAACAACCACCAGACCCGCGCCGCCGACATCAGCCCCGCGCCGTCATAGACCACGACCTGATGGCCATCGCCAACGCCCATCGCGCGCAGGCGCGACATGAACTTCTCGACCGGAGGTGCCATATGCGGCAGGTCAGAACGATGGTCGGATATCTCATCAATATCAAAGAACCGCGCACCAGGGATGTGGGCAGAGTCATACTCTGCCTTGGCGTCTCGCGCTTGCTGCGGCAGGTACCACGACCCATCCAGAATCCTTAGATCCGGATCCTTGAGATGTGCGGCAAGCCATTCGGTAGAAACGAGGGTTTTTGGATCGTCCTGCATCTATGCCTCCCCTAAGCGAGCTTGGGTTTTCCCTATACTTGGCGGGATGCAGGTTCAAGGCTGGATAGCGCTAGCGTCCCGACCACACTGGATTTATCGCAATCGACGCAGGCGATAATACTGGATGATCCCAATAACGCTGATGATGATCCAGAAGCCTTCGATCAGCATCGACGCCAGATTGAAGTTCTGCAGCAGTGAGAACACGATCAGCACCGAACCGATAAGATTCACCAGCGGAAAGGCCAGATCCTCCGAGTTCATCACTCGCATCTGGGTCGCAAAATATGCCGCAACAACGATCAAAGCCCCGAATGAGCCGATGGCATCGACGACGGTCAAACTGTCCAGTAGTGCGGTCATTGTATGGGGCTTTCCTATTCTGAAACTTCCGCTGGTTGCGAATAGTGGTGCATATTTAGAAAAGCAGCTCCCTGATCACCAGCGCGGTATCCATGCGGCACATCCGCAGAAAATCGCAACCCTTGACCGGATTGTAGCGGAACCCAGTTTCCATTTCGCAGCACGTCCAAAGCTCCGCTCAGAACAAAAACCTCTTCGGTTACGCCTGCTGCATGGGCCGGAGATTCGTGGCTTTGATTGGGTGACAACTCGACATGAAATGTTTCGGCCCCCAATGCGGGATCAAAGGGAAAGACAATCTTGACTTCGATGCTTCCCGGAAATCTCACGGTACTGAACACATCAGCATCTGTCGTGTCACGCATTGCAGCAGTGCCAATCAAAGCACTCAGCGGGAGCTGGAAACCCTTCGCGATCTTCCACAGGGTTGCGATGGTCGGGCTTGATTCGCCACGCTCGATCTGGCCCAGCATGGCTTTGCTGACCCCGGTGAGTTCCGCGACTTTTGACAGGCTCAGCCCGGATGCCGCCCGCACATCCCTTAGTTTCAGCGTTAGTTCGTCCGATTCCATAGCCGCGCCCTGCGATTTGCCTTGTGCGTTATAACGTACATATGATACGTGCGCTATAACGTACACACCCAATATCGCAGTTTGGGCAATAGGGATACAGCATCATGCCAATGTACCGATCCAGAACCTCCACCCATGGCCGCAACATGGCCGGTGCCCGCGGCCTGTGGCGCGCCACCGGTATGGGAGACGACGATTTCGGCAAACCGATCATCGCCATCGTCAACTCGTTCACCCAGTTTGTACCCGGTCACGTCCACCTGAAGGACCTGGGACAGATGGTTGCGCGCGAGGTTGAAGCCGCTGGCGGTGTCGCCAAAGAGTTCAACACCATCGCGGTCGATGATGGCATCGCCATGGGCCATGACGGGATGCTGTATTCGCTGCCCTCGCGTGAGGTGATTGCGGATTCTGTTGAATACATGGTTAACGCCCACTGCGCGGACGCTATGGTCTGTATCTCGAACTGCGACAAGATCACGCCCGGCATGTTGATGGCGGCCATGCGTCTGAACATCCCTGCGATCTTTGTCTCGGGTGGACCTATGGAGGCGGGCAAGATCGACATCGCCGATCTGGACGCCAAGAAGATCGACCTTGTTGACGCGATGGTTGCCGCAGCGGATGATCGATTTACCGATGAGCAGGTGCAACACATTGAAGAAAACGCCTGTCCAACCTGTGGTTCATGCTCGGGCATGTTCACCGCGAACTCGATGAATTGTCTGGCCGAGGCACTGGGTCTGGCGCTGCCGGGCAATGGCTCGACCCTGGCCACACATGCCGACCGTAAAGAGTTGTTCTTGGAAGCTGGTCGCCGCATCGTCGAGATCACCAAGCGCCACTATGATCTGGACGAGAAAGGCTTCCTGCCGCGTGAAATCGCCACGTTCGACGCGTTCGAAAATGCCATGAGCTTGGATATCGCAATGGGTGGATCGACCAATACGGTGCTTCATTTGCTGGCCATCGCGCACGAAGGTGAAGTGCATTTCACCATGTCCGACATGGACCGCCTGAGCCGCCAAGTGCCCTGTTTGTGCAAAGTCGCGCCCAACATCGAAAACGTGCACATGGAAGACGTCCACCGCGCTGGTGGCATCTTCTCGATCCTTGGTGAACTCAGCCGCGCAGGCTTGCTGCATGAGGATTGCCATACAGTGCATTCGGGCACCATGGGTGAAGCAATTGCTAACTGGGACATCAAAGTCGCCAACAACCCGAAGGCTCAGGACCTGTTCAAAGCAGCGCCCGGCGGCGTGCGCACCACTCAGGCCTTCAGCCAGTCAAACCGTTACAAGGAACTGGACACTGACCGCGAAGGCGGTGTGATCCGTTCGAAAGAGCATGCATTCAGCCAGGATGGCGGTCTGGCAGTATTGTTCGGCAATATCGCGCGCGACGGCTGTATCGTGAAAACTGCGGGTGTGGATGAGAACATCCTGAAATTCACAGGCTCAGCTTATGTCTGCGAAAGCCAGGACCAGGCTGTCAATGACATCCTGACCGGCAAGGTCAAGGAAGGTGACGTGGTGGTGATCCGCTACGAAGGCCCGCGTGGTGGGCCGGGAATGCAGGAAATGCTGTATCCGACTTCGTATCTGAAATCCAAGGGGCTGGGCAAGGCCTGCGCGCTGCTGACTGACGGTCGTTTCTCGGGTGGCACCTCGGGCTTATCAATCGGCCACGTCTCGCCCGAAGCAGCGGAAGGTGGTGAGATCGGTTTGGTGAAAACCGGCGACACGATCGAAATCGACATTCCCAACCGCAGCATCCATCTGGCGGTCTCCGACGAAGACCTGGCCGCGCGGCGCGAAGAGCAGGACGAGAAGGGCTGGCAGCCCGTTGCACCACGTAAGCGTAAAGTGTCCACCGCGCTAAAAGCCTATGCCAAATTGACGACCAGTGCCGCAAAAGGGGCCGTCCGTCAGGTCTAAGCACTGCGGGTGAGCGAACACTCCCGCACCCGATACATGGAATCGGCTGCGCCGATTCCACTTTCGGAATTTGGGCCCGGCGCCGCGCTTTGCGCGGCGCCGGGCCCAACCAGAGGAGATGTCTCACAAGAGACATTGACGATGGGCGGGAGCCTCACACTTCGAGCGTCTTAATCACCCAGCTTGGCGTGAATCTCATCTAGATCGATCTCACCCGTCGGCATTTTGTTGGCGGGATTTTCGAAATCATACTTGAACAGTTCAAAATCCTGTTTGTAGATCTCGTAGACCAGATGCATCGACAAATCGTCAAAGTAATCCTCGACCGGATGCACGCGTTTTGGCCCATGGCCTTCGGATTCGTTGAAGCGCGGGATTTCGGACAGAGTCACGGGATGCGAGGTTTCAAGATTGTCCAACACACCCTGCATCCCATCGTTGAACTTCTCGGTCCAAAAAATCCGATCATATCGCCCGCCATTAGCGATCAGCGTCGAGACATGGCCAGACATGGCCGACCAGTGAATGTCGGGGTCCATCGGACGCCGCCAACGGATCGTGTCACGTGCGAATAAAAGGAACCGGCGGAAACTGGCAATTTGGTCAAACTCGCCCTTGCCGTCGTCACCCCCGACTTCGATTCCATAGTTGTAAATCAGCGTTGGCACCAGATTGCCGCGATAGCGTTTGCCGTTGCGCTGGATGCCGCAGATCTTGTCAAAAAAGGAACTGAGAATGCGTGTGTAGGGATTACGCACGCAGGTAAACGTATAGGACTGGTGCGATTGAACATTTCTGGCAATCGGATCCTGACTGGCACCAAAGGCCCACTTGTGCATTCCGTCCTTGGCGTCGTGAATGTCACCATCAAAGAAGCTGCCATGATCCGAGAAATACATGATTTGCCCGATCGTCGAGCAGGCGCATTTCGGCACAACACGGTAGACCATGCTTTGACTTTCGGTCATCCATGTTCCTGGAAAACCCATCTACTGCGCCTCCTTAGCCAGTTATCGCATTGATACTCCGGCATTTTGACCCAAAGAACCAAAAATATTCTGTTTATTCAATCGCTCATCCTCAGTATCACGGTTGCAATTGGGCAGAAACGGGGAATTACGAGACGCAAATGGCAAAGATTGCCTATATCTTGCTGTGCCACAAAGATCCTGACGCGATCATTGCGCAGGCCAGTCAGCTAACGGCTGCCGGCGATTGTATGGCGATCCATTTTGACGCTCGCGCCAACGATACGGATTATGCGCAGATACGCGACGCCCTGAAAGATAACCGCAATGTCACATTTGCAACGAAGCGGATCAAATGCGGATGGGGCGAATGGTCACTGGTTCAGGCCACGCTCCATGCATTACAGGCGGCGGTGGATCAGTTCCCAAGGGTCACCCATTTTTACATGCTGTCCGGCGATTGCATGGCAATTAAAACCGCCGAGTATGTGCACAGCTTTCTTGATGAACGCGACATGGATTTCATCGAAAGCCATGACTTCTTCGAAAGCAATTGGATTAAGACCGGAATGAAAGAAGACCGGCTGATCTATCGTCACTATTTCAACGAACGCAATCAGCCGCGCCTGTTCTATGCCGCATACGAAATGCAAAAGCGTTTCGGTCTGACCCGCGGCATACCCGCAGACCTGCAGGTCAAGATCGGCAGCCAGTGGTGGTGCCTGCGCCGTCGCACAGTCGAGATGATTCTGGACTTCCTGCGCCAACGCCGCGATGTGGTCCGGTTTTTCTCGACCACCTGGATTCCGGACGAGACGTTCTTTCAGACGCTTGTTCGCCACCTCGTCCCGAAGCAGGAAATCGAAAACCGTACAGTGACATTTTTGGTGTTTTCCGACTATGGCATGCCTGTCACCTTCTATAATGATCACTATGACATGCTGTTGGGGCAGAACTACCTGTTCGCTCGCAAGATCAGCCCCGAGGCCCATGAGTTGAAGGAACGGTTGGGTCAGCTTTATGCCAGCGAAGGGGTCACGTTCCACATCTCGGACGAAGGGCGTAATCTGTATCACTTCCTTGCCGGTCGCGGTCGGGTAGGACGACGTTTCGCTCAGCGCTTTTGGGAGGTCGGCAATACGTTAGGCCCCGAGCGGCAGGCGTTTCTGATCGTTTGCAAGAAATGGCATGTCGCCAAACGGCTTGTTGACCAGATCGCGTCGGAAACCCCCATTCCCTGCATCGAATACATCTATGATGAGCAGGATACGCCATTGCCCGATTTGGGTGGAATCGAGACGACCCTGATTAAGCGGTCGCGCCATCGGCGGGCCGTTGCACGTATGTTGTTCGATTATTTCCAAAGCGACAGGCTGGTACTCTGCGTAGATCCGGCCAATCTGGACGTCATTCAGGATTTCTGTGCAGATCAGGCCCAAACACGTGTTCTGGAAATCGAATGTGCCTATTCAGATGAATATCTGACGGGCCATGCCCATCGTGTCGGTCTTGCGGGCCAGAACAGCTCACAGGATTCTCTTGCACGCCTGCTACCGACCCTTCGCAATGCGCTGGCTTACGAATCCGAATTGATCCGCAGTACCCAGAATGATGGGCTGTTCCATTTGCGTGAGGCGGCGGAACCTTCGGAGAATGAGGTGATTATTGCGGAATTTCTGGGGATCAGTGCCGATCAGGCCAAAGCGATCATGCAACTGGATTACCTGTTCGCAGATTGAATCCGGCGGCACGATCAGGTGCCGCCGGACATTCGCGTTCAGATGTCGAATTTGACACCCTGCGCCAATGGCAACTCGGCTGAATAGTTTACCGTGTTGGTCTGACGGCGCATGTAGGCTTTCCAGGCATCTGATCCGCTTTCGCGCCCGCCTCCGGTCTCCTTCTCGCCACCAAATGCGCCACCGATCTCGGCCCCGGACGGGCCGATGTTCACATTGGCAATCCCGCAATCCGACCCGGCCGCTGTCAGGAATTGCTCGGCTTCGCGCATGTTCAGTGTAAAAACGCAGGACGACAAGCCCTGTGGCACGTCGTTCTGAATCTCGATCGCCTCGGCAAAATCGTCATAGCCCATGACGTAAAGGATCGGAGCAAAGGTCTCGGCCTTCACAGTCGCGGTCTGGCCCGGCATCTCAACGATGGCCGGTTGCATATAAACACCGCCCGGTACATTTTCGGTCACGCGCTGACCTCCGAACACGGCACCACCCTCGGCCTTTGCTGATTCAAGCGCTGCGGTCATCGCATTGCCCGAAGCTTCATCCACCAACGGCCCAATCAACGTACCCTCGGTCAACGGATTACCGATGGGTAGACCTGCATAGGCTTTCTTCAGACGCCCAACCAGTTCCTCGCGGATCGAGTTGTGTACAATCAACCGCCGCAGTGTCGTACAGCGCTGCCCTGCTGTCCCGACAGCCGAGAATACGATCGCGCGCACCGCCATTTCCAGATCAGCCGACGCCCCAACGATCATCGCGTTATTGCCGCCGAGTTCCAGAATACACTTTCCAAAGCGCTGCGCCACAATCGGCGCCACCGCGCGGCCCATCCGGGTCGAGCCGGTGGCTGAAATGATCGGCACATCCTCGCTGGCAACCAGCGCCTCACCCAGATCGGCACCACCGATCAGGGTCTGCAAAAGCCCCTCGGGGGCGTCACCAAACCGGGCCAATGCCCGCTCAAAGATTTTCTGGCAAGCCAACGCGGTCAGTGGCGTTTTCTCGGACGGTTTCCAAACTACCGGATCACCACAGACCAGGGCCAGCGCAGCATTCCACGACCATACCGCCACGGGGAAATTAAAGGCCGAGATCACTCCGACCGGTCCCGCCGGATGCCACGTTTCCATCATCCGGTGACCCGGGCGTTCCGAAGCAATGGTCAGACCATAAAGCTGCCGCGACAGACCAACTGCAAAATCGCAGATGTCGATCATCTCCTGCACTTCGCCCAGACCTTCCGAGGTGATCTTGCCTGCCTCCCAACTGACAAGCGCGCCAAGGTCGTCCTTGGCGGCCCGCAGCTCTTCGCCCAGCAGTCGGATCAACTCACCCCGGCGCGGAGCCGGCACAACGCGCCATTCCTTGAACGCCGCTTTCGAGCGGGCAAAGATGGCCCCCATCTCGGAAACCGGAGTTTCGTGAACCTCGGCCAACAGGCTGCCATCTATCGGAGAGGTCACCCGCAGCGACCCGCCGCTAAGCTCCGCTGCAGTCAGGTCCAAATTCGCAAGCGTGGTTTCAGCAGTCATTATAATGTCTTTCATATCTCAAGCCGCCTTGTTTTGTTCGGTAACGTCACCGGCGCGATAAAGCCGGCCAAATTCGGTGTTCAGGAAATCGGCAAGCTTTACCTGCTCTTGCCGAACAAAGCCTTTCGAGGGCAGAACCCCTGTCCGCATCAGATCGACGACACCCAATACGCCTGCCGCAGTGGTTACTTGGATCGCACTCCAGACTTGTCCATCGATGGTGCGCGCAAAGGATTTGTTGATCAGGGATTTCTCACGCAACGTGCCGTCAACGATGCCCTTTGCAGTGCAATAGACCAACACGACGTCTTGATCCGTACGCGGCAAGGCCGTTTCAAAAATCTCTTTCAGCAGATCGCGGCGACGCTCTAGTCCCAGGTCACTGAGCAACAAGCGCAAGATATCCCGATGGCCCGGATAGCGGATCGAGCGATAGGATACCGCCTTCGCCTTACCGTCTAGCGTCTCGGGCAAGGTGCCCAGCCCGCCCGATGTATTGAAGCACTCGTACTCGACTCCGTCATGGCCGATCAGCTCATAATCTTCGAGGGGGGCTGTCTTAACCCTCTCGCCATTCACAATGGCATCGCAGGGGTTGCAGTATTCGTTGATTAGCCCATCGGTTGACCAAGTCAGGTTATATTTCAACGCGTTGGTCGGATAGAGCGGTAACGCCCCGACCCGCATATGCAGGCTGTCGATTTCATCGAACTCCGCCGCCAGCGCAGCGCCTGCAATCCCGACAAACCCGGGGGCCAACCCGCATTGCGGCATAAATGCCGTCTCGCTGTTCTGCGCCAGCTCGCGCACCGCGTTGGTGGCGGCGACATCTTCGGTCAGGTCAAAGTAATGCGCCCCAACAGTTTTAGCTGCGCTTGCAATTGCCGGTGTCAGAAAGAACGGCGCGGCAGAGATCACCGCATCAAAACCTTTAAGGCCTTTCTCCAAGCCCGCGCTATCGCTTGCATCAATCTGCCGCGTAGAAATGCCCCGCTTCTTGAATGCTGACAGGGCCGCAAGATCGTGATCGGCAACAGTCACCGTGTAATGTGCCGAGGTTTTCAGCAAAGTCGCGATCATCTGACCGATCTTCCCCGCCCCGACTACGCAAATATTCCAGCTCAAAACGCGCCTCCATTCTGTGTTTCTTTTGATTATGAAGGGCGACTTGTTCGGATTGCAGATCGTATCTTGACGAAATGAGGTGATTTTCCGTCATTTTGCCATATTATACGTCACTTTGCTAAATAGCTTACTCGAATATGACCTCGAACATGGTCGAATTCACAATCGTTTCAGCGCTCCTTTGAAGTGATTGTACTATCAGGTATGAGAGGACCATTGTCGGCTATACAACGCGGGCAATCGCGGTTCGCCCAAGCATATAGGTGCCTTCAATGAGATCTCTCCGTGTCCTGCTTACCTGTTTCGCATGCCTGCTTCCTTTTGCAGCTCTGGCCCAATCCGCTGAGGCACCTGCCGCTGAGATTTCGTTAGAGCTCAATGCCTTGGAAGACGTTGGTAGTGCCTGCAGATTGACCTTTCTGGTGACCAACCAATCCGGAACCACTATCGATGAAGCCGTATTCGAGACGGTGATATTTGACACCGAAGGCAGTGTCGTTACCCTCTCGCTTTTTGATTTTCGCGACTTACCTTTGGATCGCCCACGTGTTCGTCAGTTCGATCTGCCAGAGATGTCTTGCACGACTGTTGGGCGCGCATTGATCAATGGCGCGAGTTCATGCGTGGTAAAAGGCTCCCAGAGCGACATCTGTCAATCGACCCTAACGCTCAGCAGCCGGATTGAAGTGGAGTTGCTTGGATGAATATTCTCTCTTCTCTTCGAGAGATCCTGACCCTTGGCGGGCCCGTTGTGGCTATCCTTATTGTCATGTCGGTCCTGACCGTAGCAGTTACTCTTTACAAGCTTTGGCAGTTCGCAGCCTGTGGCGTAGGGCGGCACAAGGTTCTGTCACAAGCGCTGCAGGCCTGGGATGCTGGAGATCGAGCCACTGCACGCGCGCGCCTCGCACAGAGCAGCAGCTATCTTGCACCGCTTGTCGAAGCCGCCATGGACGCGCCGGACACTCCTGATCTGGACGCTCGACTGGATGCCGAAGCTGGATTGGCCCTGGCCGGGCTGGAGCGCGGATTTCGGCTTTTGGATACGGTCGCCCAGCTTGCACCCCTGCTTGGATTGTTCGGAACAGTTTTGGGAATGATCAATGCATTCCAAAGCCTTCAGTCTGCCGGGTCTTCTGTCGATCCCTCATTGTTGGCAGGTGGCATCTGGGTTGCTCTGGTAACAACAGCCGTTGGCCTTGCGGTGGCAATGCCGACTTCAATGGTCTTGTCTTGGTTTGAAAGCCGAACTGCCCGGGAACGGGTGTTTGCGGACAAAGCACTGCGCACGGTTCTGGTCCCGAACAACTCGAACCAGCCCGCCTCAGGCAGGACCGAGATTCTGAACGCTGAACATGCGTAACACGGCGCCCTTTGTAAGACGCCCGATGTCGATGACCCCGCTCATCGATGTCATCTTCTTGCTGTTGCTGTTTTTCATGTTGTCTTCAACTTTCTCAAAGTTCGCGGAAATCGAAATCAGCAGCGCAACCTCAGGAGCATTAGCCTCGGCTGAGCCGGTGGAGAGAATTTTCATTCAGATCGGTGCAGAGCGCGTGACTTTGAATGGCGAAACGCTGACGCTGGATGAACTGCCGGCGCAGATAGGGACTGGTCAGGCTCTGGTGAGCCTTGATGCCGATACGTCCGCCCAACGGCTTGTGGATTTGCTGACCAAGCTGCGTGGCCGCGATGGCTTGACCGTCACGGTGTTGGAGTAGACCGATGATCCGCTTTGGTCGCCCAATCCGCAAACGAGACTCGACCATCCCTCTGATCAACGTCGTCTTTCTGATGCTGATCTTCTTTCTGATTGCGGGCACCCTGGCACCACCGCTTGATCCAGAGCTTCAGCTTGTCGACACATCGGAACTAGAAGGCCGCGACCCTCCCGATGCGCTTGTCTTGAACGCCGATGGCATCCTCAGCTTTCGCGGAGTGCAAACCGATCCCGAGGCTTTTATGGCCAGCCATGATGACGGGCCCGTCAGGATTGTCCCCGACCGCAATGTTTCAGGCCAACGATTGATGGAGGTAACCGGTGCCCTTCGGCGGTATGGCGCGCCTTCTGTTTTCCTTGTGACCCAGCAGGCTTTGAAATGATCCGGAAGTCAGCAGCCATCGCTGCGTTGGCGGGTGTGCTTTCGCTTATCCTGCATATCTTTGGGATCAGCTTGTATGGGTCCAGCCTGCCAGAACTGCGAGCCAATGAGGAAACGATCAGTTTGATCGAGCTTGGCAACACATTCGAAGAATTCACCGAAGACACGACAGACCCGGTCCAACCGGAATCTGCTGAAACACCCGAGCCCCCGGTTGAAGACACTATTAAGCCCAATACTGCCGACATCCCGATCAGCGAAACACTCGTCGCTTCCCCCAATCCTCAGCAGGTATCTTCACCCGATGTCGGAGCGCCCGTCGCCCCACGATCAGAGCTACAGGAAGAAGTGCCGACCGAACCGGTCGCCCCGTCCAATCCGGAACCAGCCACAGACGCAGATACCTCCGTAACGTCAGCGGTCGACCCGAAACCCGAGCGCTTGGCAGCGTTACCGCCCACAGACGGCTCAACTGCGCCGGTCCCTCCACTCGAGAGTACGGCAGTCGAACCAGAAATCCCAAGTTCGGTCGATGAGCCAACAAACGAGCCACCAGAAGAACAAGCCGCGCCTTCCGATCAGGCCGTATCTGTTTCCAAACGCCCCCGCCTCCCGGACAGAAGGCCCGCAACGGATACGCCAATATCACTTGATGGGTTCAGTAACTTCGATAACTTGCGCAACCCTACGCAGACATTGGAGTCGCCGCTTAGCCTTTATCAAAAGGAAGGGGCTGACCCGTTCCGAGCCAGCAGTGGCCGAAATCAAACCTCGGGTCGCGGCGTTGGAAACTCCGATACCACGAACTATGCCGGACAAGTCCTGGTCCACCTCAATCAAACGCCCGTCGTCTATGTCCCGGTCCGCGGGTTTGCGCAGGTATTCTTCGAAATTAATCCTGATGGATCACTGGCTTGGGTTGATATCGTCGATAGCTCTGGCTCACCTGAAATCGAACGCGCCGCCAGAGATCAAGTCATCCGCGCCGCTCCATTTCCCCGCCCACCAAGCGGGTCAAGCCGCAGGCTATCGTTTTATTACCAAAATAGTTGATACCAAAGACAGCAATTCGCCGAACCAGTTGATCGTTCCCTGAATGCTTCAACACGCTCCAGCGAGAGGATTTCGATCGGTCGTCACGGCAAGATCACCATGGGCGAAGCGCAGAAATTGGCAAAAAAGAGCTGATTCGACTGCTGCCCAATGACGGACAGCTTACCATAGAACTCGTTGGGGAGTTGGCGGGTCTTTTGGCTCTTGGTACACAGCGGAACGCCCGCAGCGTTTATGCTACGGGCTGCTCTGGGATTTTCTAAAGTTGGTTGCGGGAGCAGGATTTGAACCTGCGACCTTCAGGTTATGAGCCTGACGAGCTACCGGGCT
>NZ_JBQGAV010000010.1:0-157481 GCF_056543005.1 Ruegeria sp. A5 | reverse complement strand
CAACAAACGGCCCTGCATGTCAACCAGACAAACCAATACCGTATCAATCTCGCCAGACGAAACCTCAGCCTTCAAATGCTCAAATGTCAGCGTCGCGCTCACGATGCGTCCTCCCTGATCGTGATATCGTTCAGCGCCGGTTCAAGCAGCGCCAGTATGTCCCGGGACATGTTGGCAACCTGTACTTCATTGCCCAAAAGATCATTGCGCACTTCGATCATCACATTAGCCAGTCCTCGGCTGAGCGCATGTAGACGGAGCGAATGTGTCACTCCGTCCGCGGGGCCATAGGGTTCATTGCGTTTCGTACGGCGGAGCGGGATTTGGTCCACGTGATCCAGCATGGCATCAACCAGACGACTGTCTTCATCATGGAGCAGACCCAGTTCTACCGCACGCGGCTGCCCAAAATATACCGGCGTAAAGGAATGAACGGTTACGACGACCGTGTCCGGCCCGCGCGCGTCCAGCATCTGCGCAACAGCCTGACAGAACGGGATATATACCGATTGGATTCGCGCATCGCGTTGCGGTTGATCGAGGCCCACATTTCCCGGCACTTCGATCAGTTCAGATTTCTCGGGCATCGCGCTTGCCGCTTCGGGCGGGCGATTGCAATCATAGACCAGCCGCGACAACGTTGAGGCAACCACCGGCGCATCCAGAGCCTGCGACAACACCTGGGTCAGCGCCAACGCGCCAGGGTCCCAGGCGGCGTGGCTGATCTGATCAGCTTCGGACAGACCCAGCCCATCATATTCTTGCGGAATGTGGTTGCTTGCGTGTTCGCACAACAGAACAACCCGCCCCTTACCCGCTTGGTTCAGGATTTCGACCGATCCGGTCATCCTTTGACCTCGGTATCCGCATCCTGTTCCATCTGCGGCATTTCTTCGATCAGACGCGTTTCAAGCAACTGCCCATTGCGATACAAGATCGGATAGGCAACCGCCGCGATATGGCTGTTGAATTCGCGAAAGGCGCGCAGGGTTTCGAGGTGGATGTCACTGGTTTCAAAGCTTTCTGCGCTGCCATGTTGCAAGCGTTTAAGGTGGCGTTTGCGACTGTCACGCTCGGCCCGCTTGATTTCGGTTTTTTCCAGGCTCAGCAGACGCGCGCTTTCCAGATCGTCCGAGATCAGCACGTTCGAGGCCAGTTTCAGGTTGGCCACAATCCCCTCGTGCATTTCGACCAGCTCTGACCAACCTTCTTTCGAGAACGCGGCCCCCTTTTTGCGCATGTCATCCGCCAATGCCGTCAGGCGTTTGGCCACCACGTCGCCCGCGGTTTCCAGGCGAATGGCATATTCCATTAGGTCCCGCGCAATCTTGGCATTTTCCTTGCCGAACGCATCAGCGGGGATAGCCGCCACATATTGCCGGATACCAGAAAGGCAATCGTTCACATCAGTATCCATGTCCCGAATGGCCCGGATCTGCTCCTTGTCGCCGCTGCGATAAAGCTCCAGCGCAGGCCGGAACATCGAGCCAACCAAGTCGCTCATCCGCAGAAGCTCGCGTTTGAGGTTAGACAGGGCCTGATTGGGTCTGCTGAGGGAGTCGAGATCAAGTGCGCTGATCGGTTGCCCGGGCTGCGCGCTGCTTTCAGAACTTTTCGGATCGGGCAGCAGTTTTTCGAATGGCGCGCGCAGCATGCCGCAGAACGGCAGGGCCAGAACCAGAAGCGAGGCGTTGAAAATCAGATGTGCATTCACCAGCATCTGCCCGCCTTGCAGATCGCCCAATACTCCGGTTCGTAGCGCCATGTTGGCAGCAAACAGCGAGACAATTGACCAACTGCCCCGCAGCGCCAGATTAGCGAAGGGAATGCGCCTTGCAGACAGGGCCATGCCGCGTGTCAGCCAAACCGGGATGAAGGCGGACCCGAAATTAGCACCCAACACTAGTGAGAGCCCGGCGGCAAACGGGATCGCCCCGATTTGCACCAGGGTCACACACATCAAGATCGCAGCGACCGAAGAATGCATGACAAAGGCCAGCGCTCCACCGACTAGGAACGCTGTGATGTAATCACGCGCAAGATACTCGGCGATGGCGGGTAGAAAGGCGCTGTCACGGATTGGGTCCATCGCCTCGCGCAGAAAACGCAGTGAGATCAGTATGAATGCGACACCCATCAGAATACGGCCCAACTGGCGCGGTTTCTTGGCCTCTGTCTTGACGAACAGATAGCCGCCGACCGCAAGCAGCAGCGGCACCAACCAATCCAGTTTGAAGGACAGAACCTGAATGATCAGCGCCGAGCCGAGATCGCCACCCAGAACCATCGCGAGCCCGGTCGGAAAGGCCAACATCCCGCCCGCCGCAAATCCGGAGGTCAGCAATGCAACCGCGGCCGAGCTTTGCAAGACGACGGCCATTGTAAGCCCTACCATCGAGGCCTGCGCATAGCTGCGCTGCCCCGTCATCACCCGCTGAAACGATGCACCATAGCTACGCTCGATGCCCGTGCGCACCATGCGCACAGCGTAGAGCAGCAGCATCGTTGCACCAGCCAGACTTATGAGGAAACTGACAATCGCCATTCCGTTATCCGTTCACCAGATCAAGCAGCTCGGAATGCAGTTGCGGCGTGGCCGCCGATATGACTCGGCCGTCGGAGTTCAGACCTAGCGGCTTACCCTCCCAATCGCTCATGATCCCGCCCGCAGCTTCAACTACGGCGGAAACCGGCAGATAGTCATAAGGTTGCAGATCATAATCGATGACCGCATCAACATGGCCCATCGCAAGCAGTGCATGCGGGTAGCAGTCATAGGCAAAGCGTCGGGTCTGTCCCGAATTCATCAACCGATCAAACAGGGCCGGATGATCCCGGTAAATCTTGTCGCCTTCGTTGACGAAAAAAACTGCGTCGCTCAATTGGCGTGTAACGCTGACCGAGACAGGCTTGCCATTCAGTGTGGCCCCTTGACCTTTCATGCCGATCAGAAATTCGTTCAGGGCAGGCATGCCGATGACCCCCAATCGGGGAACACCATTCGTGAGATATCCCAACAGGAACCCAAACAACGGATGCCCCGACAGGAATGACCGGGTGCCGTCAATGGGATCTACAATCCAGACATTCTGCCGATCCTGACCTTCGAACCCCTGCTCTTCGCCAAAGATACCGTCATCTGGAAAGTTCTCAGCCAAATATTGTCGCACAACGGCCTCGACACCCTTGTCCGCCTGTGTGACCGGGCTTTCGTCCGCCTTGAACTCAACCCCCAAACGTCCCCGAAAGTACCCGCGCGCAGCCTGCGCGGCGATATTGGCGATTTCGGCGGCGTGAATCGCGATATCTGACGTACCTTCGGGCGTTGCAACGGTATTTGGTGGGGTTAGCATCTGTTTTTGTCCCTCATTGCAATGCCTTAAGCAGTATTCAGAGACGCCGTCATGGTACAGGTAAACTGGATGACTAACGGATCGCCATTGCACATGGGTGTTCCGGTTGTATCGTCACTCTGCGATGCTGCATTACGCAACATCTTTTAAGCATCAACGTCACAAAACCCCACACAGCACAGCAACATTAACCCACAAAAAACAACTTATTCAACCAAATTATTCCGTTTTTGGTTGATTAGCGGTTTCGTTTGTGGATTTTTGAGCGGTGGGTATCGCCATTCCGAGGCAAAGCAGGCAATACCGCCGCGTAGTTTTGGCAGGAATACACGCGCAGGGCCAAAGATTCGGTTCAGCGATCAGGAGCACCGGGATATGACAGACAAACACAACGTCCTGTTTATCATTACCGACCAGATGCGGGCGGATTGTTTGTTTGGGGCATTGGAGGCCCATGTTGACCTGCCTCACATGCGCGCATTGATGGAGGACAGCGTTTCTTTCACGCGGCACTTTTCCGTTACCAACCCCTGCGGGCCATCGCGCGCCTCATTGCTGACCGGGCAATACGCGATGAACCACCGGTCGGTACGAAACGGCACGCCCCTGCGCCACGATGCACCGACCATCGCCAGCGAGATGCGCAAGGCAGGGTATCTGCCGATGCTGTTTGGATATACCGACACATCACAGGACCCGCGCGTGTTTGATGCAAAAGACCCGGCGCTCAGGTCATATGAATTCCACATGGCCGGTTTTCAGGAAATGCTGGAAATGCGTTTGGAGATGTCATTCCCATGGCGTTCTCATCTGAAAAACCGTGGATATGAGTTCGAAAACTATATTGACGTGTTCAAACCGGTCGCACCCAATGGCGGCCAGCCTGCACTGAATGACCCGGCCTTCTACGCAGCCGAGGATAGCGATACCGCCTTTCTAACCGATCGGTTTCTGGAAACCATGCCGGCGTATGCGGATGATGACAGGGGATGGTTTGCACATCTGACCTACATTCGCCCGCATCCACCGCTGGTAGCCCCGGCACCATATAACCGAATGTATGACCCTGCCTCGCTACCATTGCCATCGCGACTGCTAACCGCCGAGGCCGAAGAGGCGTTGCATCCGTTTTTCGCTCCGGCACGGGCCAACAGCACGGTTGCCGGGTTTGTTGAAGGTTTCCCGGACCTTGAACCGACGGACGAGGTAGTGCAGACGCTGCGTTCGATCTATCTGGGTCTTGCCACGGAGGTAGATCATCATATCGGCCGCGTGGTTTCGTTTTTGAAAGAGACAGGGCAGTACGACAACACAATGCTGGTGGTCACCGCAGATCATGGCGAGATGCTGGGGGATCGGCACAGTTGGGGTAAGATGTCGGTTTATGATGCGGCCTATCATACACCCTTGATCGTGCGCATGCCCGATGGAGCCCGTGGTAAACGGGTCGAGGCACCCACGGAATCGATTGATATCGTTCCGACGATTCTCGAATGGATCGGGCAGACAATACCGGATTCCATGAATGGGCATTCGCTGTTGCCCTTCCTTCAGAGTGAATCCTCAACCCCGGCTGACTGGCGCCGCTATTCATTCTCGGAGTTGGACTTCGCTGATCCGCTGAACCCAACCCGCTGGCAACGCGAACTGGAAACGGGGTTAGAGGACAGCTGCCTGAGCATCCTGCGCGACAACCGGTTTACATTGGTTGAGTTTGCGGCTGATCTTCCGCCCATGCTGTTTGACGGTGAAGGGCAGGGTGAGATGGAGAACGTGGCAGAACATCCTGAACACGCCGCCACATTGGCACGCATGACACGCGACATGTTGCGCCACCGGATGCGGAAAATGGACAAGACCCTGTCAAACTGGATGATCACCCCGGATGGTCCGCGCCATCCGTGACGTTCCTATATGGCTGAGGATCGTCAACCACCCCAGGTTACAGTCATCAGCATATCCTCGAACTCTGCGGTGTCGAAAAACAACACGATCTCACCCGTTGGGCCTGCGGGTAACGGAACCGTCGCCAACTGACCAACCGCCAGATCGCCCAGTTCCGGACGGCGGGTCAATGTGTCCTGAACCACACCTCCGTCGCTGGTATCAGAACGATCAGACACCGTGATTGTTGCCGGAGCAGCATCCAGACTGCTTTCAGCAAAAAGATCGCACCGTTTGAGCGTCGTGAGGCGACCAGCCGACCAATAGGGATAGTGCTCGGGTCGGAGTGTCAGCCGCAGCTCGTGACGCCCACCCGCAGCGGGTGTTTCGCGGCAGAAGCGTGCCCATTCTGTCGGGAACTCGTGCCGCAGTGAAAATAGCCGCACATTGCCCACAGTCCCGTCTGCCGCAATGTCAGCCTTCAGTTGATCAACGGCTGCATTGCGCACAGGCCCACCGCCATCCCGCGCAGTGTAGCGCAGGTGCAAGACGACGTCCGAGATCGTGTCATAGTCGAACTGCTGCGGATCGCCCTGCGTTGGGTCCGCCGGCAGCTCTAGCCGCCACTCGCTGACTGCGCCCACATTTTCGAATGGTAAATAGCGATCATCAGGCATGCCCTCGAACTGACCGGTTTCCATTTGCGCCGCACTGAACACATTGCTTTCGGCGCTGTGAATATCGGCGAAACGGTCGTCTTCGGGGCCCGTGCGAACATAGCCATCCCCGATATCCGGTCGTTGCCGGATGCTGCTCTTGAGATGCACAAGTTTCGCATGGGTTCCTATATAGGGCCCGGAAACACAGGGCAGGCTGAGCGCAACACTCTTGATCCGGCGGAAGTAATGGCCCGGCCCATCCAGATCGAACTGGGCCTCGGGGATTTTAAAGGTACACCGACCTGTTCTTCGCAGATTGACCAGGGCCAGCGGATCGATTTGTAGCAGGCTGACATGTTTGGTCAGCTCGTATTCGTTGCGATTGTGCTCGTGATACGCAAGCTCCATCCGCTTGACGTCCAGCAGCAGCGCCTCGCCTGAAAGAAGCCCCTTGCGACCGCCATCCCAATAGTTGAACTGCACCAGAGTTTTCTGATCCAGCTCGGGCCGCATCAGTTCGGCTTTCATGGTCTGCTCGGCACGCCGCGCGGTATCGAAGGCAAAGCGATAGTACTCGTAATACAGCTTTGACAACTCGCCCTGCAGCCAGCCGTAGAGTTCTTCGTTGGTATATTTATCCTGCAGGAAATCGCGGGTCTGTTCGGTCAGACGGATTGCCTTTTTGACGTTCAGATATTCGCGATGCTGCGCCTGTTCCGCGATCAGCGACGTCAGGATCTGACGCCCGATCTGCATCACATCATGGGCCGCCAGATTGTGCTGTAAAATCCATTCGTCGGCGCGGCGTTCATAGGCGGCAGCGCGGGACGCCATCCCGGCCTGATCACGGTTCCAGTCCGCGATCATCCCGGATACATCCCCCGCGATCCGCATAACCGAGGACAGCACGGTTCCCACCTTAAAGTCGATGGTGCCGCCGAGGCCCCAATAATGCAGGTCCAGTTTCGGGTCGGGGATCGGGGTAAGCGTTGCCGAGATCGAGTGGAACACCGATTTGGCCAGCGTTGTGTCCCGGGCTATTGGCAACAGGATGTTAAGTTCTTCATTCTCTTTTTTCGACAGGTGAAGGTCTCCGTCCCCAGTTTGGCCTGACGTCTGCGCGCCATCGCCATCGCCCGGACGCTCAAGATCGGGAAACTCCAGCCGCTGAACCGGCACGTCATATTGCGCAACAAGGGCTTCGTAGGCTTCGTCGAAATTGGCCTTCGTCAGGGTCTGTCGGGTCAGCTCCAGGGTTTCGGGCGCATTTGGATCAGCTTCCTGACCCAGCAAGCGCTTGTAGTAGTTCAATCGCTCAAGCGCCGCGCCACGGCTGCCGATCAGGGCTTGCGTCGCTGCCTCGGTGTTTTTCCATTGAAGGTAACGCAGATCGACCTGCAGTTTCTGCAAGCTGACTTCGTGACCTTGCCGCAACAGGGCAAGTGCCTCGGCGTCGCGTTTTTCCAAGGCGGTCAGCAAGGCCGACCCGATATTGCGGACCTCTCCGGCCAATTCCGCCGCCTTCTCGATCAACACGCGCGAGCGGACGGGGCTGACTGGTTGATTCAAGCCTGATACGACCGAGCCGATATCCAGCCCAGCCGCTGCCGCCTTGACCAGCATTCCGGGATCGATCGGCGGGTCGAACAGCGCAAGCGGACGAACTTGTCCTTCGATATCCATGCAATTGCGGATTTTGAACAATCTGTCCGCAACCGTATCCCAATAGCCCAACAGCTTTTCATTATGCGGGATGCAGAAATACAGCGTGCGGGCCATACCGAATAACGGCGCAGCACTGTCGTTGGTGCCCGCACCCGTTGGCGTTGTGAAGTTGAAGGGGAACGCGCCTTCAAGCTCGACCAGAGCATTGCCCATCGGATCAAGCCCCTGCGCCCGAAGCTGCGCAAAGGTCCGCGGTGTCGTGGTTCCGCCCGCAGGTGACCGCTGCGGCTTGTCGCCCAGCAGGTTCGAGGCGAGCACATAGATCTGCAGCGCTTCCATGATGGCTTCGCGGGTGAATTGCTGGAACAGGTTGTCACCCCAGGCAATCAGATTGTCGAGGTACTTCATCACCACGTGCATCATGAATGAAATCGTCCGTGTGCGCGCGACTGCAAAGGGCTGAAACGGGGTGTTTCGCACCGCTTCATACCCATTTAGGATCGCTTCTTTCTCGGCCAGTTCCGCGTCGGTGCATTCGTCGTTTGGTTTGCTAAGCAGGGTCAACAGCGTATCGATTGACTGGGCTTCGCCTTCGCGAAAGGCGAGGAAACGCCAATAGCGTGTTGGCACCGGCACGTTTGGGTCATTCTCGGTCGGATCGAAAATCAGATGGAACCAGCGCTGCGCTTCGGCGAAACGTTGGGTCTTGGACAGGTGCACCGCGATGGTCAGCGGCACATGGAACATCAGTTCCCAATTGTAGTTGGCATAGGGCCCACCCATCCGCGTGTCGATTTCCTTTGGAAACGAATGGATGTCGATCTTGTCGGTTTCCTGCGGGGAATAGAGCAAATTGAAGAACGACTTGCGCAGGCTTTTGTGAAACTCCGGCGATAGCATCCCAGGCACACCTTGCGTGTTCAACCGTTCGATCAACTCTGACACGAAGGGGTGGAAGAAGTTCTCGAACGTGTAGTCCCAGTGTTTTTCATAGCTGATAAGCTTGATCTTCTGGGGGCCGAAAATGTCCTGATCAAGCAGGTGATGATAGCCGTAAGTGCTGATCTTGCTGGTATCCATGATCAAAGTCCTTTCCGGTTCAAGTGCGACGCATGCGGACGGTGCTGCCCATCGGGCCGATGTCGCGGTCGCCAAAGCGGACCGTGCCACCGGTGCCCAGCGCTGTGTGGACAAAGGCATCTTCGGTCACGAATGCACGAAGGGTGCTCAGGTCGGCGCTGCCAAAGCCGGGGATTGCAGTCACCTGTTCAATCCGGTCGGGCTGCTCGGCAAGCGGCTCGAATGCCAGCACCATGGTATCGATTGTCGGGTCAACCTCGGCCACGCGGCCAAAATCAAGCCAGGTCACAACTTCGACGATCCGCTGTTTCGTGGACACGTAGAACACATGCCGCGGGTCGGCATAGAAGAACGGCGACTCCCAGGCTTCTCCTTTGGTCGGGTGATGCGGCTGCGTGGCCTGATCGGGTGCTTTGTTCGACAGCAACCGATGCGTGATACCGTCATGGGAATAGAGCGCGGCAAGGCGGTTTGACCCAGTTGACGTGATCCGTTTCGGCAAGAAATGCGGCGCCTTTTTGGGCGAACGCGTATCGGGAGTACTGAACGTGTTGTACATGAAGAACGAAACGCCCAGCCAATCCTTGTACGAGATCGATATCCGCATCCCGTTGGTCCATGGGAACGAAGACAGGCGAATACCCTTGCGGAAATTGCGCATCTCTCGGGCCGGAACGTTTTCGCGCAGCAACAGGGGCTCATCCGGGTCCGAGCTGCGTGGCGGTTGCCACATGCCATCCGCCCGTTCCGTCCAGTTCAGCATGACCTTGACGTCGAAGGTGGGCTCATCAACATCCATCAGCGATGACGCCTCCACCTCGGCCAGCGGGCCTGATCCGGCATTGGGTGTTCCCCGCGCCGTGTTTTCAGGCATCATCTTGATCCAGAACAGGAACAGACGATTGTTCCAGACCAGCGGCATGACCGGATTGTCTTCGATATCCAGCGGGATTTTCTCCCACGCGCTCCAGGACCCGTAGGCACGGGTCCGGTGGTAATAACTGCGCTTGGCCCCCGCGGTGCGCCCGATAACATGCAACACGTCGTCTGCAGCACCGGGATCGCCTTCGATCTGGTAGACACCGCATACTTCCAGCTTGGCTACCTCTTCCAGTTTCTGCAGATACCCGATCAGCGAGGTGGCTGCGCGTTCCTCGGTGATGTCACCCTGCAGCAATTCACTCATCGCCTCGCGGAAGAAGGGTGACTGGTCGTCGCGCAATTCCGGCTCCATCCAGTTTTCAGGGTACAGGAAAATTTTCCGGTTTGCCTCCCACACGCGGTAACGCTTCATCCACTCCCAATGCTTGGACCGAAGGCTGGATGCGGCTACACGGGGTTCAAGGTTCATCAGGCAGCGCTCGGTAAAGATCTGTACCGAGGACAATGCGTGACGAACCCGCGAAGTGAGCATGCACGGCTCCATCTGCACGTCCATCAGGAAGTATTCGAACAACTTTTCGGGCGTGTTGATATGCGCCGCATCCGGACGCCCGCGCAGATCGTGCAGGATATGCGCCACCAATGCATCACGCTGGCGCTTGCGCAGGCGGTCATTGATCGGTTGCAGGATTTTGAGCCAGTCATCCGGGCTGTAACGCGCGCGAAGGGCAGCGCGGAAATTCCGCGCAATGGGTCCGGTTGGGGCGGGTGTTGCGGCAGCGATAAGCGCTGTCGCCGGAATCCCAAGTGCCGTCAGCCATTCGGCGATGTCATGAAGCCGCTCCAGAACGGCCAGATCGCCAATATCGGCAGGGGTGAGTCCGAAATGTACCAACAGGGCGGCGATATCCACGGGATCCCAGCGCGTGACTTGGAACAACTCAGCCTCGGCGTCGGCTATGGCGACCGCTGGATTCTCGGCTATCGAGACCAGCCGGGCATTTTCAGGGGCATAAGTCGCCTTTAATCGCGCCATGCGCAGGTGGGCCGTTAGCACCCCCATCAGCGCGGCAGAGGTCGGATCATCGGGTGAACCGGTGATGGGCAGGCTGTTTGGCCAGGCCGCACCCGCAATCTGCAAATCGCCATGTGTCGTCAGGTGCAAGATCTCAGCGACGTCAAGTTTCAGCGTTTCGGACAACCGGGCAATGCGGCGCGTGCGCAAGTAGGCCGCGCCCAGATGCGATACTGGATCAGCCGGGTAGAGATGCGAAGCGCCGATGACCTCAGTTCCTCGGCCCGGTGCACTCCAACGCAACGCCAGTCGGTCGGTCACATTGGCCACGCCCAGCGCGATTTCGACCAAAGTGCCTGCGCGAAGCTCGATCGCGTTGGTGTTTGACCATATGCCGCCCGCCTCTGTTAGAAGAACAGGTTCGCCTGCGATGCTGAGTGTCACGGTCGCGCCCGCATCAGCTTCGACAGCAATGTTGAAGAATCCGTTTTCAGGCGCTTCCAGATATCCCCGTAACCGGATCGAAATCGAAGAACCTGGTGTGGTTTGATTGTCTGGCAGCACTGTTCCAGTGGAGGCAAAATCAATCGCGCCAGATATGGTTTCGACCCGCGCAGGCGGTGCAGTGTGGGCCGGACCATCGCTGATTTCAGCACTCAGACCCCCGGATTCGAGCATCAGGGCATCCTCAAGCGCGGAGCTGGCTGGATCAGTCGCCGCATGCAGAACCTCGGCCTTTTCGAACAGGACGGCTGCCAGATCAGCCTCAACTTCGATCGCGGTACCCAGAAGCTGCAGCGCCACCTGGCGTTTCCGTCTTGAGATCAGCTGCGGCAGGATTCCTTCAAGCAGGGCACGATAGGCCTCGGCCTTTGACGCGGTTGAGCTGCGGTATGCGTCGTGAAGCGGGAGCAGCTCGGGGAAGCGGGTGAAGAATGGCTGTGATTGTGCCTCGCTGGCGTTGAACAAAGCGTCAATTGCTGGCGCGAAGGCAGCAGGTGTCCCGGCGACGGCTTGCAGGGCATCTCTGACAGTGGCCGACATCAGCCCGTTGAAAACCAGAACCTTGCGGAAATCGTCATAAGCGATTTGATCGGGCGCCTCGGCCAGGATCGCCGGCTCTAGCGCAGGGGCAGAATGGTCATAGGTAACCTCGGCCGAGGATGTGGCCTCCAGATATCCGAAGAACTGCTCGGTCGCTTCGGCCCCATAGACCAGAGCCATGTGGGACCGGGCAATACCGCCATCGGGATCGTCCACCAGAACAAAGTCATTGGTGATCGCCGCAAACCCTGCACGCAGATCGCGTGCCAGGGTCGTGATGTTTTCTGCGGGCGGTGTCGTCTGGCCACTTGGGTCATGGTTCAACAGCAGCGCCAGCGCTGTTTCCAGCGACAGGCCTAGCTCGGACAGGCGATGCACCAGATCGATAACCGTCAGCAGAGCGGGTGCAGTGGCGTCTTGCGGGCCATAGGGGTCAAGACCGGTGGCTTGCAGCAAACGCTCCAATCCCGGCACGCTTTGCTCAAGCGCGCGCGCCAACCAGCCGCGACGGTAGATTGCGCTGACCGTCTCGATGGTCAGGGGTGTCGTGTCATCGAACCCCAAAACAGCGACGATCCGGTTAAATTCCGGACCCGTCAATGAAAAGGCCGCGCGCAAGGTTTCAACCTCGGGCAGCAACAGGGCCGCAGGGTCTGTAAGCACACCGCCAAAACCGTCCTCGGCAAAGGCGGGGTTTTCGCGAGCAGGCCGCTGGAACATTTCACGGAATAGCGCGGCGGTTCCATTGGTGCTGATTGGTCCAAAGAGGGCCAGGATCGGGCGCAGCGCGTCCTCGGGCCTTAGCTCCAGCGCATCAAGGGCCGACATGGCGATGCCCAACTGTGGCAGGAGCTCGGCAAAGCCGGCATCCATGCGAGCCAGGTCTACCTGCGCGTCGGCGCCGTCCGGCATCTGGTTCGTCGGATAAAGCGCCGAGATGATAGCATCCGTGTCGGCAATGCTAAGTTCCAGAACACGCCACAGACGGACGAACCGGTTAATCCGGATAAAGTCATTCCATTCAAGGCGGTTGGACAGCGGATCAGGGTCTGGGTGACGCAATTCAAGCGCGCTTAGGTCGCACATATCCGACGGGTCTTGCGGATTTGTAAGCACGATCAGACCCATGATCCGGTCGAAAGTAGTGTCATCAAGCAACCATGCCTCGATATCACCCCCAAAGCGTTCAGGCTCGACCCCTGCCGCCATTCGGCTTTGTAGTTCTGCGAAGTTGATCGCGCCGTCCCGGAAGGCCCGGATATCGTCGAAGCCCAGGCCAAGATGCTCAAGCTTCGGGATCAGCGCGGCTCCGGGGTTCACGAACTCGGTCTTTAGGATGTTCACGAGATCAACCGGCGTGATCTCGGTGCGGCGGCACAGGTCGCGCACGCTTTCCAAGCCATCACGCACTTCGGCTGCGCTGGCACCCGCATCAAAACCATAAAGCGAACGCACTGTCAGATCGGGTCGCGCTGACCCGGCAACCGACACGCTTTCGGTCAGGACGGCGTTGAGACCGCGCGAGATGTTCAAGCGCTGCAGCCAGATGTCGCGCCATCCGTACGGTGCATCGTCCAGCGCGTCTGACGAACGCAAGTCGGCCATAACCCGATGTAAAGGCGCGTCGAAACGATTGAACAGGGCCTTCAGTGCCTCCAACGAACGGTCAAACGGCAATGGGATGGGGAACTGGGCGGTGGCCAGCGTGGCATAGGCGGCATCGCGTACAAATTGAGGGCTGGCCAACAACTCTTCAGGCGGTGTTTGACCATCGGTCGAATGACCCTGATATCCACCCAAAGACATGCCGTTGACAACGAAATGCTCAAGCACCTCGTTCACCAAGTCGATGTATGGCACAGGCGTCAGAGTGTTTTCGCAAGTCAGAGGCAGGTGTTGAATATCAGGCCGCCGATCAAGCAACACATCAAGTGGATTGGTGAAGCCGTTCGGAATCTCGGTCGCGGGGCGATCGAGAAACAGCAGAAGATCGACAAGATAGGCTGCGGGGCTGAGGACTGACCGGCAATGCTCGCATCCGCAATAATCCATCGAACCGAAAAGCTCTTCTAATGTGGAGTATGCGAGCACATCGCCAAAATTGTCCGACCCGCCCGGGGTAGGGTTCAAAAACCCGTCAGCAGCGCCCACGCTGGGGCCGATCGCTGGCATCATCCGATGAGTCATATAGGCGGTGGCCAGATTCAGAACCGCTCCATGGACCTGTTCTGCCTTGCGGTAGATCTGCATCGCGACGGCCTCGTTCAGAACGGCCTTGTGGGCGCGCAGGAACTCATCTTGTGGCAGCGCCACGACCGTATAGGCCGAATCCAACCCTGCAGCCAACATGGCATTCATACTGCTGTCGTCGGGCGAGATCTGATAGACCCGCTGAATGCGTGAGATTTCGCGCACCACTTCTGGCGGTTCGTCCAGCGCATTTTTTGCAATAAAGCGCGCAACGGGCTGCTGGCCTATCTGGAAGGTATCGGCATGTTTTGCGAGGAAATCATGCACGTTATTCGACAGCCCTGTATCGACCAATGGCGTCTCCTGCGCCCGGACCATTTCCGCAACAACCGCAGTCGGGAAAGACAGCCGCACCTGAGCGGCCATGAATTCTGCATAGTTGGCGCGTCTTTCGGCGGCATCCCGGCCCTGAACTGCCTCTGGCACGGGGTCGGTGTCATCCATGATCGCGGCCCAGGCATCGGCTTTATGAAAACCCGCCTTCACTAGGCCTCCCAACGTACCGTCCGCATCGCCATCGGTGTCACGGTGCAAGCGTTCGACCAGCTTGGAGTTGTTGAGCGTCAGATAGGCAAGCTTGCCATCGGTCTGCAAACGGGCGGCTTTGTCCTGACCCAACTTACCCTCTACCTCGGTCCAGAATGTATCGAGATCATCACCATGCGCCGCATGGAGCGCGGCAAAAGTTTCACGCTCGTCATCCCGCGTCAGCGAAAGTGCAAGCAAAGGCTGCATTCCGGCCAAAGCCCCGGGAGGGGGCGTATCCAGCCGCACGCGCGCGGAGACTTCGGTAAATCGGGCAAGGGAGGCATCTGTCTGATCCGCCAGTTTGGCGTCGATCAATCCTTCATCCAGCGCGGATTTCCAGATTTGCGCCACTTTAGCAGGGGGCGTGCGGAAAACCGCGGTGTCATCGGCGGGAACACCTGCACGTAAAAGCGCATAGAACAGGCCAGAGTCGATGCGTTGACCACGCCGTCCAGCGGTCTTGTCAGACAACTGCTGGGATAGCGACGCCAGTGCCACGGCGCGCGCGTCCCAACCTGTTTTATTGGCCAGATATGTGATGTCCTGACGGGTGTCGCTTTCTTCAAGTTTCGACAAGGCACCGTTGAACTGACCAGAGAGCGCCTTGGTCAGTGTGGCGTGTTCTGAAGACAGTTTTGCGGCACTTTCAGCAGGCAGAACCACGGAAAGCTCGGAATCCGGTCCGGCGTCATATTCCACCGCCGAAGCGGCAACCACATCGTCATTCAAACGCACCTGCACCTGAAGGTCTGGTGCATCCTTGCCGCGCTTGGTGATCTGATCTCCGGTAAACACAATCTCGAAGGCACCGCGTTTACCGGTTGTAGCCTTCCCCAGTTCAACGTCGCCGCCGACACCTTTGTCGACAACAACAACAGCAAGGCCATCAACAGCCGCACTTTGCGCACTTATAACGCGACCGCTGACACGGTAGGTGCCAAAATCCGTCGGCGTGTCCAGTCGAGCGACCAGATCGTTAATCACAGCTGCCGTTCTTTTATCGACACTGCCGGTCGGGGACAGATCGGCCTCTTTCTGAACCAGGCGAACGGCTTCAGTGGTGCCTTTTCCGTAGGTCGGTGTGCGGCCATCCTTTTCGCGCGACACGATATCGGCCAGCGCTCGGCGCGCGCTGATATCATTGGCCAGCAGCAAGCCTTCACGCAGCAGTGCCAGCAAAGCGGATTGCAGATCGCCCACCGTAGCGCGGCGCATTCTGGGCTTTAGCGGATGCGTAACTTTGGTCATGAGGAGGTACCCTTTCTGACAACTGCGTTCACCATTTCAAATGGCCTTTGATGCCCTGGCCTTGCAGGATCGACATCGTGCCTGCCGCGCCCAGGCCAAGGTATCCAGCGGACCGTCGGAAAAAGCCGCCAACGCCGCCCTGACGATGGCCTGCATCGATTTCGTCCACCCAAAAATCGGCCGCTTCGCGTGCGGCGGTTTTTTCGCCTTTGATTGCGGAGCGAGCTTCGGTTCCGGCCAGTGCAATTGAGCCGAAAGCTGCGAGCCCGGCGGCAAGGACCGATCCAGCACCACCACCCGTGACGAGCTTGCCCGACACCGAGACCACGTTGAGAGTGCCCGAGGCCGTGCCCTCGACCACATTTGCGGTGCCCACGCCGGTCTCGCCTTCGGCGATTTGCGTGATCCCTGTGCCAACCTGAATGCCGCTGGCCGCCATACCGATCACCATGAGCCCACGGCCCATGACCCCTAGGATGGCGCGGCCCCCGGACAGGGTCTGCGACACTGCCTTGCTACCCCGCATTGCTTTGGCGAGCTTGGAGATTGAGGTGATTTTGCCTTGCTTGTTCACCATGTTCATGGTGTCGACTTTTTGCACCATCGACGCAGTATCGGGCGCAGCGCCCGGGCGGTAGACTTGCACGGTGCCCTTGATCATGCCGGTATTGGTGTCGAATGAGGTCAACATTCCGTTTCCCTGTTTCGGGATCTCGATCAGCGTCCAATTGCCGTTGCCATGCGCCACCAGATGAGACCGGACTCCGGCGACCTTCACACCCTGGGCATGGGTGGTGTTGACGTCTGCAAAGGAAACCATGGCAGTGGGCGGGTGCGTGTGTGCGATAGCCGTCGTTCCCTTTGGAATCGAGACCTCGGGCTTGGTGGCCGTGCCCTTCAATATCTTGAACGTGTTGTTCTCTTTGATAAGGGCAAACTCCTGCACGCTGCCTTCAGTGTTCCTGACCTGAGTCGCCAGCGCATCAAGCGTCTCAAGACCCTTCTGCAACGATGCAACTTCAAGGCCTCCGTTGGGCACAGTGGGCGGTGCAGTGCCCTCGGGATCGTTGAGCGTTACCGGGTTGTTATAGGCATAAGCATAAAGGTTCAGCCCACCTTCAATTCCGATGGGATCGGCGCTGATCCATCGGCCGAGCCAAGGGGCGGCATAGCGGGCACCATGATGGTTAAGCCCGGTTTCGGCATCCCGCTCCATCGCGGTATATCGAAAACGTTTCGGACCTAGGCCAGCGGTGGCAACGCCTTGATAGGTGGTACTGCCGAAGGGGCTGTATTCCTCGTAAGACAGAACATTGCCGTTCTCGTCCAGTTCGATCCCCACACTGCCCACATGGTTACTGTGCTGATAACGAATGACGCGGCTGACCGCTCCACCGGCGATCGTCGTCTCAACCAATGCAATACGGCCAGCTTCGTCCCCCACATGCAGGGTCTCTCGGGTCCGCGGGTTTGCACCCGGTTCGCGGATAATGTCGAACCCGCCCAGCGAGATCGTTTCGCGACGGATGGCTCCTGCAGCGGTTTCTGTCACTTTTCGGATGCGGGTCCCGTCAGAGGCGTAAACAAAGAAAGTGCGGTCCCCTTGGTGCGCCAGGCCGTCCGCATCATCAGGTCCAACTGCCTGACGGCGGCACATGCGCAGTTGGTTGTCGTGGTCCCATGCGATCTGATCGAGATGAGAAAGGCGCAGCATGTTGCCCATCGCATCATAGCCGTCACCGCCCTGACTGATGATATCATTCAAGGCACCGACCGATGTTTGACTTAAGCGGTTCGAGGATACCCCCGCGGCCAGATCGCTGTCCTCGCCATAGGTGTAGGTCCGCGTCCAACCGGGCGCCACGGGATCAGAGCCCCGGTGGCGCATCTCAATCAAGTTGCCCGCAATGTCATAGTGAAAACGCTCAAGATAACGGCCAAGGGTGAAACCATCACTGCGGTGTGGCAGCCGGGTTCGCGCGGCGTCGTTATAGCTGTGGGCGCCGGGTGCGCCGCCTTGCTGGCCCAGATGTTCGCGGCCCGTCGCTTCGATCAAACGATGCAGGGCATCAAACGTATAGTCGTTAGAAGCATCAACACGGCGATTGCGGAAAAAGATCTGCTGTTGCGCGCTGTCGCGGATGTGGGTCACGTGGCCAGACACATCGTAGATCATGTGCTGCGCCTGCAAGTGGCATCCTGGCCAGCCTGCAACTGGCGGTGTCGGACAGTCCGAGCCAAATCCGATTGCATCGCGCCGGGTGATGATGCGTTCGGTGAGACGGGTCAACGGATCATGTAGGATTTCTGTTTCAACCGCGTTGCCATAGGTGATGCGTTCGCGGTCGCCCCAAGGGTTGTATGCAATGCCTGTGACCACGGCATGATCCGCAGTGGCGGGATCCAATAAAGTGTCAGGTGCCGCGGGTCGTGCGTGCCAGGTGTCCACCCGATCAAGCCGCGAGGACGGGTTATAGCGGTACTGCACAACCTGGATGCGCGCGCCCGGCGATTGCGATTGCAGCGGCACCAGTTGGACCGGACGGTCCAGCGCGTCAAAGCGGGTTTGCCCTGCGAAAATCTCGGGCTCAGTCGCCACGGGTGTGGCCCAATCGAGCGTGGTGCGAAACTCCTGCGCCAGTTGCCGCTGGCTGCGGATTGGGTTGCCTTTGAAATCATGGGCCAAAATTTCCATCGTGCCGGATTGGTCGCGGCTGATCGCAATGCGTTTGCGATGGTTCAGGGCTTCGGGCGTCGGCAGCGATTCTCCGTAGATCGTTTCATCGATCCGCAGCTCAGGACCCGCATTGATGCTTAGATGAGTGGCGATGGGTCGGCGCAATACATCGAATTCGTGGCGCAGCCGGTGGTCGCGCGCATCCCACGTAAACGCCGTTTCGCCACTTACATCCGTTAGCCGCCAACGGGTACCGCCCTCCATACTGTCGGTCCGAATGGCGGTGCTGAGCATGTCGAAAGCGGTACGCTGAACCTCGCGCCCAAGCTCATCCCAGGTTCGGCGCGTATTGCCTTCGATATCGATTTCGGTCGCAACGCGGTGGAGTGTCTCGGTCGGTAGGGTGCCCGGGGCCGTGTTGCTGTAGAGCGTGCGGTTCGTGGTGAGGCGCGCGATCAGCGCACCACGGGTATCCGCCAATGCCCGCATCGGTGTGTCATCATAAAGCGCCGATTTCGATGCAGCCTCAGTGGCGCGCTGCCGGTCTTCGGGATCGGGGAAACGGTTAGCCAACGCCTGCGCTTGCGCCGGATCAGTGCGCAGCGCGTGCCAAGTGGGTAAATAGGCAGCCTGCGGCAACCTGCGGAAATGGTCGCCAAGATCGGGGTCTTGGGCGGGATCCGAAATCAGTACAGTATCGCCCGGGTCCCATGTCGTCTGGTCCCAAACAGAAAACCGGTGTTTGCTCCATGTATGATCGGGATTCAAAATCCCGATCTCTCTGCCCAATGCGTCGTAGAAGAAAATTGGGCTTACACCGATGCGGATGTCGGACTCATAGGTCGGGCGATCTGTGAAGAACGGTTCGAACTGTCGAACAATATTGCCTTTGTTGTTGCGCACTTGCCAGCTGGTACCGACCCAGCGTGGCGATGGCGATGCGGACATAACCGGTCGACCATCAGGACCCAACAGGATGTTCCCCGAGCCATCACGCGTTGGGACCGGACCGTCTTCGGCCTGAATCTTGCGTTGAATTTCCTGCCCCATCCCATCTGTAAAGGTAAGTTCGGCCAGGAACGGGGTGGTTTGACCCGGCAAAAGATCACTGTCGTGAACCTCTCGATGCAGGGAAAGACCGATGACGGGTGATGGGACAGGATCCCCACGAGAGTGATAATAGGCCCAGGGATCATAAACATAACGCATTGTCGCGCGCCCAAGTGCTGCCAGAGCTTCAGGTCCACGCGGATTAGTCAGCACTTGGGTGCGTGCTGCAGGCACCAGTGTCGGATCAAAGCCATCCAGCCTGTCACCTTCGTCGGGCCCATCGACCTTGCCCATTCGGGCCATGCCGGTCACGCGGCCATAGGCGTCAAAGGTCACCTCGCTGCGATTGCCGTTCTCATCGGTCAATACCGAGGCTTGCAAAACGCGATAATCCTGTCGGCGTTCGGTGATTGCGCCAGCTGGACCGGTCGAGCGTACCCCTGCCGACATGCGATTGCCCAATGCGTCCTGCGTTTCCTCGATCAGCAGGTCGAAAGCGTCATAGCGGGCTGTTGTTTCCGTATGTGTCGCAGGCTGATGGAACGGGTCCCGCAGGCGATGTGGTCGAAAGAAATGCTGTCGTGCAAATGCCAGCTCTTGCGCGGGCGTATCACCGCTTGAGGGCGACAAAAGCTGACGGTCCGATGGGCGCCACCACTGGCCGTCGCCGTCAATCTCGGTGTATCCCGCCTGCGCCATCTCGGCCGCACCAACGCGGCCTCCATAAACCTGCGTGACAAGACCCGGCGTGAAGGCCAGTTGGAAGCTTTGATGGAGAAGCCCCAAACTACCCAACTGGCCTAGCGGCAGTGGGCCGGTCAGCGTATCTTCCCTGAAGTACTGACGGCGGTGTTCGATCAGACGACGCTGCACCTGACCCGCGGTTGGGGTCGCTTCATAAGCAAGATCGGCTGCAGCGTTCGCCTCTGTCTCGATCTCATCAAAGGACAAACGCGTACCCTGCGCTGGGCTTAAGCCGGTAAGCTCAAAGCTTTGTTCTTCACATGACACCGGGGCGCGGTAGGTTTGATCTGTCGCGATCAGGTCCGTGACGCGCCGCGTGTGTAATACCGCATGTAACTGCGCCTGACGCACCTGATCTTCAGGCGTCAGCGTCGGATCAGGTGTTTGCCGGCCATACATGACATCGACGCGGCGCAGTTCAGTCCCAAACGGGTCAACCTCCAGAATGACCTGATGCTGAAGGCGCGGGTCATCGGGGGTCCGCTCATAATGCGCGGTTAGGCTTTCCCGGGCATGGGTCAGAAACACGGCATGACGGTTGGGTCCACGGGACTGCAGCAAATGCACAGTCTGCGTTTGCTCGACCACCTGATAGGGGTGACCATTGGGATAGCCGGGCTCCGCCCAGCCATCGAGCGCATAGGTTTCACGCCGAAGCACCGTGCCGCGAAGCGCGCGCGCAGCCTCGCGGGTTTCTCCGGTTGTCAATCCGGGTGGCAACACCGTGTCGGGCAAAAGCCGCCGCCGCGCTTCAACATCGTCGTCACGCCAAGCGGGTGCGCGCCAGTATTCCCCACGATCCTGCCCATCAAGCAGACCAGCCAAGACATCGGGCAGACTACCTTGGTCGAGATACACGCCAGTATGAAACCATGTTCTGGTCAGTACGGGCGGAACATGAGACACCGGGTCTTCGTTTGATGCCAGTGGCCCCAGCGCATCTGACGAGAGCGCTGCGAATTCCTCGGTGTCCCATTGTTCGACCATGCCGAACCCGCGAAACTCGCGCTCGACCCCGTCGAAATGACCATGGTGAAAGGCAAAGCGAGATACGAACCGGGTTTGCGCCACACGATCATGTGTGACGATGCGATCAACCACCTGCACCGGGAACGGCAGGCGTGTGGCCCAAGGACGTCCTTCATAAAGGTCTTGCAGGTAAAACCGCGACGACGAGGCATAGCGCAATTCGGTCTCGCCACCGAAATTGTTGACATATCGGGTCATGAGGTGCGGTTTTTGTCCGCCCATCAGATCGACGTAACGCAGAGGCTGACCTGCGTCGCGGGACAAAGTAGAGGACCACACAAGACAGGCGGTGCCCGTTCCAAATAGATCGAGCAGATCAACCGAAGTTTCGGTATCAAGCGGCGGCACATTCCCTAGGCGTCGACGCGGTGCAAGCCGGTTGCCAGACATGTTGAAATAGAGGTCGATACCTTCTGCACCCAGATAGACAATGTCGGTGGTGCCCGAGCCGTCGATATCCGTCAGGCGCAGGCGGCTGCGGTCGAACATTTCGGGGCGATCAAATTGTGGCGCGTCGTCCATCGCCACTTTGGTGCCGAAACGCCCATATCCGCAATTGGGCCAATAGGCGACTTCACCACAGCGGATACGAACCAGATCAGACAATCCGTCGCCGGACATATCCGCCAGAAAAATTGCAGCCTCCGGATCGGAAAACACAAGTCGGGGTCCGTCAGTGTCGTTCCATGGCTGCGCTTGCCTGCGCGCGGGGCCAAACCCGGCCTCGCCTTCAGAGGGGTGCCAGACAAAAGCGGTGTCCTCGGTCAGAAGAATGTCTGCAAGGCCATCGCCTGTCAGGTCAACCATCTTCATGCTGTCATTGGACACATCTACATGTGGCCAACATTCAAACGCGCGGAAGTCGGACCAGCCGGATTGCGCGTCGCGCTCATGGAACCCCGGGGTTGTCCGGTCCATTACCACCAGATCCGGGCGACCGTCCCCTGCAAGGTCCATCCATTGGCCTGACTCAGCAAATGCAGGCCGTTCGGCAACCAGCACGGGGGCAGCAAAGCGCGCCGTGCCATTCATTGGTCCAAGGTTGCGAGTGTAATGCCAGGCACCCGGGGTCGAGGTCAGTATTCCACCAACTCCGTCACCGTCCAAATCAACCCAGTTTGCCGGATCGGTAAGTCCGGCCGGAGCACCTTCGGTCTGCTCGCGGTCAAGGCCGTGCACAATATCGTTCACTTCAGCTCGGCTATAGGTGAATTCCACCGGTGGAATTGCCTGTCGTCTGTAGGCGAGGAACGTGGCACCGTTCACATCGAGCGGTGCAACCGTATCGTCCGGAGCGAAGCCCGACTGCGCGACCGCCATGAGGAATGAGCCATAGCGCGTACTGCCGGGGTGCTGACGCTCGTCATCGGTGTCAGCACCGGGAGGGGTGAAATCGTCATAGGAAAACTCGGTTGCCTTCACGAGACCGCGATAGCCCGGTTCGCCCGTCGGCAGGTCGGGGATATCGTGAAAATTCAGAATTCGATGGCAGCGACGATAGCGCCGAACCTCAAAGCCCGCGCGGTAGCTTGATGTGGGGTCCGGGCGCACTTGCCAATTTCGGCCGGGATTAGCGGATGCATGGACAAGCTCATGCTGAGCATCCGCCGCCACGTTGGGATCAGGTGCGATTGGCAACAGGTGGTCTTCGCCATAATCGAATACGACCGTGAACAGCCATCCACCTGCATTCACATCCGGATCAACCAAACGAGAGACTCGATTGCCGTAGCGGATGCGTTTCAGATACCGCTCGGCTGTGCGGGACCGATTGGCTTCGTGCGCCTGCGCCTGATCGATTCCAACTGCGTCTTCGGCGACATGCTCGTATCGGATGGCGTTGCCTTTGTCGTCAAAGGTCTCGGACAACAACCAGCGAAATACACGGGCGGGGTCGTCCGGGTCTGCCACCCTTGATAGGCCTGACGCGCCATAGATCGAAGTGACGTTTTCGCGCGACGTGACACGCCAATGCGCGATACCCGACGCCTCGTCTGTCCACCGCTCAATGCGGGCAAAAGTGCTTTCGATCCGTGGGCGGAACCTGTGGATGGTCACACCTGGAAACCGCGCGCGATCTTCCCATTGTGCCCCCTGAGAATCGAGCAGCGGCACCAGATCTTCAGACCCAGAAATCAGGAAGACATCCGATCTGGCGGCATCGTCGTATTGGGGCAGGCCCTTTTCCGTTTTGCGCGTGATCTCGGGCAGCGAAAGTGACCATCCAAAGCCGAAAATGCCGCTGCTGGTGCCAGCCTCATAGCTCAGTTGCAGCTCTGGTGTGAAACCACCGCGCCCGGTGCTGACAGGAACCGGAATCGTCAAGGACGCAGACCCGGTCACCGGATTCGAGGTGATCTTTTCACCAATACCAGAAATCGCGCCACCGCCTTTCGGCAGATTAAGCGACAGCACATCTTTGTTGGCGCCATTGTCACCTGAAATGGCGGATGCTTCCGACCTTTGAGGTCGGGAAATGGCAGTGGAGCCTAACATTCGGCCACCATAAATTCGTCATAAAAATATCAGCGCCACAGGGGTGCTTTACGTAGGGTAAGCAATCGGAAACCACTGGGTCAATGCAATCAGATGGGATCGGCGGTTGTCTGCCGTACCGTTCTGGTTGTGTTGTTAAGCACAACCTCGCAAGCCTTGGACAAGGCTACGAAGTTTCATTGCGCCGGCAGCTTATCACCTGGGTTGCGGGACCTGCAGAAACAATAAATCAGTAGGGGTAAGGGCAGGGTTCGCGTGCGAATCCGGTTCATGTGGACAAGCTAGAATCAGCGATCCGACTAACGGACGCGCCTGAGGTAAACGTAATAGGCGCCATCACCGCCATGGCTTATATGTGCGGGTGTTACCTGCAGCACCGCTTGTGCAAGTGGCGGAATAGACAGCCAGTGGGGCACCTGATTGCGCAAGACCCCACGCGGTGTTGGAATGGGTCCCGGTTCGTCCCGGTCCTTGCCCTTGCCGGTTATGACCAACACCAGCCGTTTGCCCTGTGCCTGTGCGGTCAGGATGAACCGAACCAATGCGGGATGAGCAGCGCTCATGCGCATCCCGTGCAGGTCCAGCTTGCCTTCGGGCTTGAGCTTGCCGCGTTTCATGCGACCAAAAGACTTGGTGTCCATCTGCACCAGATTTGCCCGCAAACCTTCGGTGATCGATGGCTTAAGGTTATTCCGTGACGGTTTGGTTGGCGCAGTCTGACCCAGTTCAAAGGCTTCTATCCGCGCCTTGGGCGTTTTGGTCGGTTTGGGCTTGGGCAAGGTAGTGGGGTGCACAGTCTGAGGCAGTTCGGGGTGCAAACGCTCAGCCTGTTTGGCGACCTTGCGCCACAAATCGATCTCATCCGCAGTCAGTTTGCGCCGGGTCATCAGAACTCATCCGGTAACAGGGCGTAGGCCCTCTGGATCGGCAACAGCACAACCATACGGCCGGGATCCTTCAAGCGACCGGCGGCCTGCCCGGCATCATCCCCTGTGCCAAAGAAAATGTCGGCACGTTGCGCACCCTTGATCGCCGATCCGGTGTCTTGTGCGATCATCAATCGGCGCAGCGGGTTTTTGCCATCCTTTTCTACCCAAACTGGCGCGCCCAAAGGTGTATAAGCCGGATCTGCCGCGATACTGCGCATCGTGGTCACTGAGCGGTTCATGGCGCCTAACGGTCCGAACTCGGGCGCAACACGCGTCACCTCTCGGAAGAAAACATAAGAAGGGTTGTGTAGTAACAGCTCAGCCCCGGCTTCAGGGTTTTTGCGTACCCAGGTCCGGATCATCTGCGCGCTGACCTGGTGCGCGCCCAGCGCACCCCGTCGGACCAGTTCCGCGCCGATCGAGCGATAGGGATGCCCATTCGCACCGCCATATCCAACCCGCAATGCACCGCCATCGGGCAGACGTATCCGGCCCGAGCCTTGAATTTGCAGAAAGAACAACTCAACAGGGTCATCGACCCACGCTATCTCAAGGCCCCGACCTGTCAGGGCGTCACCGGTCAGCAGGTCACGGCGACTGAGCCACTTGCCCGCCTCTCGCGCCTCGGGCGGCATCCGGTAGAGTGGATAGCGGTATTTATCAGTTGGGGTTTTCGACCCATCCAGTTCAGGTTCAAAATATCCGGTGAACAGGGCATCATCGCCGTCTTCGACCAGAACAGGGCGAAAGAACAGCTCGAAAAAAGCCCGCGCCGCGCCAGGTTCATAACTCTGAGCCACGCCACACAGCGCCTGCCAATCAGGATCGTCCAGATCACCACAGGTGTTCAGAAAAACCGAAAGGGCCGCCCCGTGATCGTCGGCGGCCCAGCCATCGAGGTCATCGAATGACAGGATGGATCGCGTCGCCTCGGCTCCGGCGGCGCTGGCAGTGGTCATGACGACCCCCAGAAATAGCGACCGGAGCGCTGCAATCATGCGTCCGTGGCAACAAGCAGCCAGTTCGGATCGTCCGCGCCCATGACACGGGCAAAGGTCCAGCTGTCCTTTTGGCGTTTGACGGTGTTCGGGTTGCCTTCGACAATATCCCCGCCGCGATCGCGCACGACCGACGTCAGCTCACCGATAAAGCGCATGGTGATCTCGGCCTGATTGGTATCCTTATCGAAGGTCGCATCGACCAGAGTGGTTTCACGCACCCCGATGAATTCGGCTTCGATGGTCAGACCTTTGTCTTCACGATCCGCAACAACCGATACAAAACTGTCGAATACTTCTTCGGACAGGAACGGCTGGATTTCGTCCAGATTGCCCTTTTCAAAGCCCATCACGATCATCTCATAGGCGCCGCGCGCGCCCTGAACAAATTCGCTGACAGAAAAACTGGGTTCGACCCGCTTCATTGCGGCCAATGTTTGCGCCTGTTCACTGTCTTCGGCCACATGGTCGGTGATGTCGTGATCTGGCCCGCCTTCAATCACTTCGAAATCACGGCGCGCGCCATTGGTATCAGGCTGTTGCTGAAGGGGCGGTTTCTCAAAACCTTCGCGTGTACCCAACACGCTTTTCAAGCGCAGGATCAGGAAAATGGCAATTCCGGCCAGCACCAGAAGCTGGATCAGGGGTGAGTTCATTTCGTCCTCTTTTCAGAACCCGGGCTTTGTATACGCTGCCCTCTGCCACTATGTAGGTGACAGTCGGGGCCAAGTCCACAGCCCGGACCATGCTAAAGGATACCGCAAATGTACTTGTTCTTGGCTTTTTTATTGGTTCCGATCATCGAGATCGCCCTGTTTATCCAGGTTGGCGGTCTGATCGGGCTTTGGCCGACGCTTGCAATCGTGGTTCTGACCGCCGTTCTGGGCACGGTTCTGGTGCGGACACAAGGTCGCATGGCGCTGGCCAATTTGCAGCGATCCTTTGCCGAATTGGACGACCCAACCGAACCGCTGGCCCATGGGGCGATGATCTTGCTGTCTGGTGTTTTGCTGCTGACACCAGGGTTTTTCACCGATGCCATTGGTTTTGCGCTGCTTGTTCCCGGCATCCGGGTCGCAGTGTTCCGCTATCTCAAGTCCAAGGCGACCATCACGCATTTTCAAATGGGCACCGGCGCACAATTCAGGTCGGGGCCAAACCCGTTTGATCAGGACGATGTGATAGATGGCGAATTCACCGAGGTTCGCCCTCGCCAGAACTCCGGAAAGCCGTCGAAGTGGGTGGAAGGCCCGCACCAGCATTGAGCTATCCGGCCCAAATTGCTAAGCAGTGCCGAATTTCAATTCCGGAGAAGTTTCATGGCTGACGAAAGCCCTGCAGAAAACACCGCCGCACAGGCAGCCCCTCAGATCCAGATGCGCGTTCTGGGACAGTTCATTCGCGACATGTCCTTTGAAAACGTCATGGCGCAAAAAGGCGTCTCAGGCGACGTACAGCCCGAGATTTCAGTTCAGGTCAATCTGGACGCAAAGAAACGCACGACCGAGCACCAGTATGAAGTCTCGATCAAGCTAAAACTGACATCCAAGGCCAAGGGCCTGGAAGACGTCCTGTTCCTGTGCGAAATCGACTATTGCGGCCTGTTCCACGTGGAAGGTGTGCCCGAGGATCAAATGCATCCGTTCCTGATGATCGAATGCCCGCGCATGCTGTTCCCGTTCCTGCGCCGCATCGTCAGCGACATCACCCGCGACGGTGGCTACCCGCCGGTCAACCTGGATAACATTGATTTCGTGGCACTTTATCGCAACGAACTGGCGCGCCGTCAGGCCGCCGCTCAAGAGCAGAAAACTGACGCCTAAGGTTTTGGTCCGCGTCTGGTTCGAGTCAGGCGCGGGCCCACAGGGCGTTCTCGCCCAGCTTCTCGACAAATTTCTGATGCGCTGCGCGCTCATCCTCGGTGATCCGGGATGGCAGGGCATCGGGTCGCGCTGTCGGGCGCCATTCCTCACCAACGCCAGACGCTGCACTTGCCGACGTTGACAATCCAAAGTCGGGCTGACGGCCTCCGATCAGCTCCAGATACACTTCGGCCAGAATTTCCGAGTCAAGCAGCGCGCCGTGCAGCACCCTGTTTGAGTTATCGATGCCAAACCGGCGGCACAACGCATCCAACGAAGCGGGTGATCCCGGAAACCGCTTACGCGCAATGGCCAGCGTGTCGATTGCCTGATCCATCGGGATCAGCGACACCCCCATCCAGCCCAGTTCGGCGTTCAGAAACTTCATGTCGAACGAAGCGTTGTGGATCACCAGCTTGGCGTCACCCACGAATTCGCGAAACCCTTGCCCAACCTTGGCAAAGACAGGTTTGTCCTTCAGCGTGACTTCGCCTTTTTCCGGCGGGCGCGGGTTTTCCAGCAGGTCGGGGCCGATGCCATGCACACCAAATGCCTCTTCCGGCATAGAACGCTCGGGGTTGATGTAGACGTGATAAGTTTCTCCTGTGGCTACGTGGTTCCACAGCTCAACCGCGCCGATCTCGACGATCCGGTCGCCGCTTTCGGGATCAAACCCTGTGGTCTCGGTATCGAGTACAATCTCACGCATCTGCCAACCCTGCCCGTATCTGCCTGACGATATCCTGCACCTGCGCGCGAGCATGGTCCAGAGTATCCGTGACAATCACGAAATCCGATCGCGCGCATTTCTCTTCGTTTGGCATTTGCTTGGAGCGAATCTGCTCAAACTGCGCCTCATTCATCGTGCCGCGCGCCATGACCCGTCTTTTTTGTTCTTCAGCAGAGATTGAAACACAAGCAACAGCATCCATCGCCGCATCACCACCGGTTTCAAACAACAGCGGAATGTCGAATACCAAGATATCGGCGGACGACGAAGATCGAAATGAGGCGCGATCCGCCGCTACCAGAGGGTGTACGATTTTTTCAATTGTTTTTAGCGCGTTAGGATCATTCGCAATGATTTGCTTCAACGCATCCCGGCTGACCGCATCCTCGGCAATGGCGGTAGGAAACGTAATCCGCATGGGCTCAACCGCCGCACCGCCCTTTGCATAGAGCCGATGCACCGCAGCATCCGCATCCCAAAGCGCACAGCCTTCATCTGCAAACATCTGAGCGGTCGTACTCTTGCCCATACCGATTGATCCGGTGAGCCCCAGCGCAAAACTCATGCCAAGGCCGCCGCGCGGGTTTCCGCATCCACTTCGGGGCGAACACCGAACCAGCGTTCAAACCCGGGAACAGCTTGATGCAGCAACATTCCCAGCCCGTCGACCGTTGTACATCCAACCTCTTCCGCCTGTTTTAACAGATGCGTTTGAAGCGGCGCGTATACCAGATCGGTGACAACAGCGCCGGGTTGCAATCCATCCAGTGGAACGCGTAACTCTGGCTGCCCTTGCATACCCAAAGACGTGGTGTTCACGACTAGTTCTGCGTCTTCGATCACATTTCCCGCCTGCACCCAGTCAACGACCGTAATCCGTTGGCCGAACTCTTCCTTCAAATGATCCGCACGGGTGCGGGTGCGGTTGGTCAACAGGATTTCAGGCACTCCGGCTTCTGCCAGCGCTTGAAGCACCGCCCGCGCAGCACCGCCCGCACCAAATACAACCGCAGGCCCATCCTGCGGGTTCCAATCGGGCGCACCGCTGCGAAGATTGGCCATGAACCCGTAGCCATCCGTATTATCCGCGTGAATTGAACCATCCTCGCGGAATACAAGCGTATTTGCCGCCCCGATGACTGAGGCACGGTCCGAGACATGATCCGCCAACCGCAAAGCAGCCTCTTTATGCGGTACGGTCACGTTGGCCCCAACAAACCCAGCCTTGGGTAGTGTCCGCAGAACGGTTTCCAGATCAGCCGGGGCGACATCCATTGGGATGTAGTGCCCCACCAATCCATAGGTTTTCAGCCAATGCCCGTGCAGTTTTGGCGAGCGGGAATGTGCAATGGGTTGCCCAATCACGCCGGCCAGAGGAACGCGATGCTCCGTCATTGATCGATCACTCCCTTCACGGCCAGAAAATTGAGCAGCTCTAACAGGGGCATACCCAAGACGTTAAAGTAGTCGCCGTCAATGGTGGCAAACAGGCGCACGCCTTCTTCTTCCAGTTTATAAGCCCCCACTGCGTGCCGAATACTGTCCCAGTTCCGCGCCACGTAATCACGTAAATAAGCATCCGAGCTGGCCCGCAAACGCAAACGCACCTGACCTACATGCCGCCAGATGGGCTCACCATCCTGATAGATCACCGCCGCCGACAGCAACATATGTCGCTTGCCGCGCATTGCTTTAAGCTGCGCCAGTGCTTCTTCCGGCGTTTCCGGCTTCGACAGCATCTGACCTTCGAAATCCAGAACCTGATCGCAACCCAGAACCATAGCGCCGCGCACTTTGTCACTGATCTTACGTGCTTTCATTTCGGCAAGCGCATCGGCAACATCACGGGGCGAAGCTCCCTCAGCAATCAGGGCGCGTTTGGCTGTGTCTTCATCCACCCGCGCGATCTGAACCGAAAACGGGACGCCTGCGTTTCTGAGCAACTGCGCGCGGATCACGGACCCTGAGGCAAGGACTATGGGGACAGTCATGTGGAAAACCCCGTGTGCAAATCAATGAGTAGTCTCGAATGGTTTGTATGGCTTTCCGGTTGACACGCAACCCCGGGAATTTGGCGCAAGACTTCCCCGAGTCGCCCGGATCCTGTCCAGACGGGACAAGGATAAGTTGGAATACTCGGATAAGCATCCCGTCCCGGATTGTTCCAATGGTTATCCACAATTCAGCCCGAACTTTTATCTCATAATTTATTGTTATTAATCAATTTTTTTCTTGATCAACAGATTCTGCGCCGATGTGCTTCACTTTTTCCACCTGGGGAAAAAGGCAGGACAAAAAAGTAATCCACCGAATTTGACCTCCCTACAAAACCATCATCCTTTTTCTTTCTTATTTTTTTTATTAGGAGGGGTTCAGGTAAGCCCGGAATACCCAATGACCGATATTCTTTTCGCAATATACCCTTGGGTGAAATCGCTGCACATCATGGCCGTGATTTCATGGATGGCTGGTTTATTCTATCTGCCCAGATTGTTCGTGTATCACGTTGAAAAGGCGCAAGCCGTAGAGGGTGCGCAACAGATTTTCTTTGAAATGGAAGAAAAGCTGCTGCGTGTGATCATGCGCCCCGCAATGGTCGTGGCCTGGATTTGCGGGCTGATCATGGTTTTCACACCTGGTATTGTCGGGTGGGACTGGAACTGGCCCTGGGTCAAAGGCGCAGCAGTGATCGGCATGACATGGTTTCACCATTGGCTTATGGCTCGGCGCAAGGACTTTGCTGAGGGGCGAAATAAGCTGACTGGGCGGCAGTACCGCATGATGAATGAGGTTCCGACCGTTTTAATGGTTGTTATCGTTCTAGCGGTCGTTGTGAAGTTCTGAGGGCCTGTTTGACTCTTCTTAGGTAAGCGCTTATCTAACGCGTAACGCGCCCGTCCGGGCGAGGTATCTTCCGTTCTGAAATTCCACTCTGGTGCCGCGATCCAAGCGGCCGAGGTTCGTATCATCATGACAACTGAATCCCTGAATCTGGCCGATCTGAAGGCCAAAAGCCCCAAAGACCTTCTGGCCATGGCCGAGGAGCTTGAGGTCGAAAACGCCTCAACCATGCGCAAGGGCGAGATGATGTTTCAGATTCTGCGCGAACGTGCGGATGAGGGCTGGACCATCGGCGGCGACGGCGTGTTAGAGGTTCTGCAAGACGGCTTCGGTTTCCTGCGCTCGCCCGAGGCGAACTATCTTCCCGGACCGGATGACATCTATGTTTCGCCTGACATGATCCGCAAGCATTCGCTGCGCACCGGAGATACGGTTGAAGGTGAGATCAAAGCGCCCGATGAAAACGAGCGTTACTTTGCGCTGACCAACGTCACCAAGATCAACTTTGAAAATCCGGACAAGGCCAAACACAAGATTCTGTTCGACAACCTGACGCCTCTGTATCCGGATGAGCGTCTAAAGATGGAAATCGAAGATCCGAGCATCAAGGACAAGTCTGCTCGCGTGATCGATTTGGTTTCGCCGATTGGTAAAGGTCAGCGATCGCTGATCGTGGCACCGCCGCGGACTGGTAAGACGGTGATCCTGCAGAACATCGCGCATTCCATCGAACAGAACCACCCGGAGTGTTATCTGATCGTCCTGCTGATCGACGAACGCCCGGAAGAGGTGACTGACATGCAACGCTCGGTGAAGGGTGAAGTTGTGTCTTCGACCTTTGATGAACCCGCGACTCGCCACGTGGCCGTGTCGGAAATGGTCATCGAAAAGGCTAAGCGCCTGGTCGAACATAAACGAGATGTTGTTATTCTACTCGATTCGATAACAAGACTTGGTAGGGCATTCAACACTGTGGTGCCATCTTCGGGTAAAGTTCTGACCGGTGGTGTAGATGCAAATGCCCTGCAACGGCCCAAGCGCTTCTTTGGTGCTGCGCGGAACATCGAAGAAGGTGGTTCGCTGACCATCATCGCCACCGCCCTGATCGATACCGGCAGCCGCATGGACGAAGTGATCTTCGAAGAATTCAAGGGCACTGGTAACTCGGAAATCGTTCTGGATCGTAAGATTGCAGACAAACGCGTGTTCCCGGCAATCGACATCCTCAAATCCGGCACCCGGAAAGAGGATCTGCTGGTCGACAAGGGCGATTTGGCCAAGACATTCGTTCTGCGCCGCATCCTCAATCCGATGGGCACAACAGATGCAATCGAGTTCCTGTTGTCGAAGTTGAAACAAACCAAGACGAACGGCGAGTTCTTCGATTCAATGAACACCTGACAAGGTTCTGGCACTGACGCGGGGGCTATCAATGGATACGATATTCGCCCTGGCCAGCGCCCAGGGCAAAGCAGGCGTGGCTGTGATCAGGCTTTCTGGTCCGCAGGCATATGCCTCCGCCAATGAGTTGTCTGGCGGGGGCCTGCCAAGGCGTGGAATGAGAGTACGAACACTCAGCGCGTCGGATGGATCGCGGTTGGATGAGGGCTTGGTTCTGACGTTTCAGGCCCCGTCCAGCTTTACCGGCGAAGACGTGGCCGAGCTTCAGATTCACGGAAGTATGGCGTCAGTCAACGCTGTGCTGACATCTCTTTCGGATATGGACGATCTTCGGCTGGCCGAACCTGGTGAGTTCACGCGTCGTGCACTGGAAAACGGCAAGATGGATCTGGCGCAGGTCGAAGGACTTGCTGATCTGATTGATGCAGAAACCGAAGCACAACGGAAACAAGCGCAGACGATTTTGGCTGGTGCTTTGGGCACATTGGCAGAAAGTTGGCGGCATGATCTGATCCGCGCGGCTTCCCTGTTGGAAGCCGTGATTGATTTTGCTGATGAAGAGGTGCCGATCGACGTAACCCCTGAGGTTCGAACGTTAATCTCTGGTGTTATGGAGGACCTGAGGCAAGAAGCGAAAGGCGTTCGGATCGCAGAACGCATTCGCACCGGCTTTGAGGTCGCCATTGTTGGCCTTCCGAACGCAGGGAAATCGACCTTGCTGAACGCGTTGGCAGGTCGGGAAGCCGCTATTACCTCGGAATATGCCGGGACAACCCGTGATGTGATTGAAGTTCGTATGGACTTGGACGGATTGCCTGTCACGCTGCTGGACACGGCCGGTTTGAGGCAAACCGATGATCACGTTGAAAACCTGGGAATTGAACTGGCGCGCAAACGGGCAGAGGCGGCCGATCTACGAGTATTTCTGTCGGATGAGCCTGATCAGCTAGGTGTACCGATGCAGGCAGATGACATTCATGTTCTGCCAAAATCTGACCTGCGTGAGCCCTTTTCCGGTGGTATATCGGGGAAAACCGGGCACGGGATTGACCAGTTGATAGACAACATATCGCGTGTACTGACTGTTCGAACAGCTAGCCATGGTATTGCAACGCGGGAACGTCACCGTATTGCGATGACTAAAGCATCGGACGCACTTGCGGCTGCGCGAGATGTTCTGGAATCAGGTCCGGACATGTATGATATAGCTGCTGAAGAGTTGAGAACGGCAATTCGGTCGCTTGAATCTTTGGTTGGCAGGATTGATGTCGAAACCCTTTTGGATGAAATCTTCGCAAGTTTCTGTCTGGGAAAATAGGGAGTGTTTCACGTGAAACATTCGAGATTTGATGTTGTAGTCATTGGCGCTGGACATGCCGGTACCGAAGCTGCCCATGCGGCAGCACGGATGGGTGCGAACACGGCGCTGGTTACTTTGTCCGAACAGGACATCGGTGTCATGTCCTGCAATCCTGCGATCGGAGGGCTAGGGAAAGGTCATCTGGTCCGTGAAATCGATGCAATGGACGGGGTCATGGGTCGTGTGGCGGATCGTGCCGGCATTCAGTTTCGTCTATTAAACCGACGTAAAGGACCAGCTGTTCAAGGCCCAAGGGCGCAAGCGGACCGTGCGCTTTATCGGACCGCGATGAAGGAAGAAACGAAAAAACAAGACAATTTGTCGGTGATCACTGGGGAAGTGGTCGATTTCCTAATGGATGGTGACTGCGTAATCGGTGTCAAACTAGCCGACGGTTCCGAGGTCCCAGCTCAGACAGTTGTTCTGACGTCGGGTACATTTCTGCGCGGTGTAATTCACATAGGAGACGTTACAAGGCCAGGTGGGCGCATGGGGGATCGTCCATCGGTTAGGTTGGCTGAGCGCCTTGACGCTTTTGAATTACCGACGGCACGGCTGAAAACAGGTACGCCACCGAGGTTGGACGGACGAACCATAAATTGGGATATACTTGAACGACAGGATGGCGATGCAGAGCCAACACTGTTTTCATTCATGTCCCAAGCGGTGACGGCGCCGCAAATCGCCTGTGGAATAACTCATACCAATGCTCAGACGCACGGAATAATCGAGAAAAATCTATCGCGATCAGCAATGTATGGAGGTCATATTGATGGTGTTGGTCCCAGATATTGCCCTTCAATCGAAGACAAAATCGTCCGATTTGCGGAAAAGGAGTCACACCAGATATTTCTGGAACCGGAAGGCGTGCGGGATCATACGGTGTACCCAAACGGGATTTCAACGTCTTTGCCCGAAGATGTACAAGTCGAATATGTCCAATCCATCATAGGATTGGAAAACGCGGTAATCTTACAACCCGGATACGCGATTGAATACGACTACGTTGACCCGCGCGTTCTATCTGCGTCTTTGTCTGTGCCCGATGTTCCTGGTCTATATCTTGCAGGGCAGATCAATGGGACCACAGGATATGAGGAAGCGGCCGCGCAAGGCCTCGTTGCAGGTTTGAATGCAGCTCTGGAAACACAGGGGCGTGCGCCAATACATTTTACACGCTCAGACAGCTATATTGGCGTAATGATTGACGATTTGACAACACGAGGCGTTGCCGAGCCTTATCGGATGTTCACATCCCGTGCAGAGTTTCGCCTATCACTTCGCGCTGACAACGCAGATCAAAGACTGACCCCGATTGGTGAGCAGTTGGGCTGTGTGGGTGAACTCCGCCGCAAGGTTTTTGCTGAGAAATCAGAAAAACTTGTAAAGGCAAAGAACAAACTGACAGAGACCACATATACGCCAAAGCAAATTCGCGAAGCTGGTATCAGCATAAATCAGGACGGAAACCGGCGCGATGGAATGGCGGTTCTTGCTTTTCCAGAAGTATCGTTTGAAGACATGGTTTTACTCGAACCCGATCTACAGAATACAGACGATGAAATTCGCCGTCAGGTCGAGCGCGATGCGTTGTATGCAAACTATATTGCGCGCCAACAACGGGATGTCGAAGCAATGAAGCGCGATGAGGCGCATGAAATTCCTCGGGATTTCAATTATTTTGCGCTTGATGGTCTGTCGAATGAAATGAAGCAAAAGCTATCGCAGGCGAAGCCTGCGAATATTGCGCAGGCGAGTCGGGTTGAAGGTGTCACGCCTGCGGCTTTAACCCTCGTCCTGGCGAAGCTCAGGCGCGATGTGAAAGCCAGAAAAGCATGAGTTATCAGAACGCCGTTTCTGCGGAGGCTCTGGATGTTTCACGTGAAACATTCGAACGCCTGGTGATCTATGTATCTCTGCTTGAAAAATGGAACCCAAAAATCAATCTGGTTTCAAGAAATAGTCTTGAAGAGATTTGGATTCGCCATATCAAAGATTCCATTCAAGTTTTTCAGAACGCAGATCGCGTAGATCATTGGGTGGATTTAGGCAGCGGAGGCGGCTTTCCTGGCATGGTCTGCGCAATCATGGCAATTGAATTTGCGCCTGAAACGCGTTTCACATTAGTCGAAAGCGACCAACGTAAATCCGCATTTCTTCGAAGTGTGACCAGAGAGAGTGGCGCCAATTGTTCCGTGATCTCTCGTCGAATTGAAGCCATTGATCCCTTGCATGCGGACGTGCTTTCAGCTCGGGCTCTGGCTGATCTGACCACTCTAATGTCATTTTGTGACAGGCATTTAAGTAAAAACGGTACAGCGTTGTTGCCAAAAGGCGCAACCTGGAAAAAAGAGCTGGAAGATGCGCGCAAAGAATGGAAATTCGAGGCTGAACCCATTAAGAGTTCAACAGAACCCCAAGCCGTTATCCTGAAAATCAAAGGAGTTGCACGTGGTTGATCTGTCTCGTCCTGCTGGGCCTCGGATTATCGCGGTTGCCAATCAAAAGGGCGGGGTCGGGAAAACCACTACAGCGATCAATCTGGCAGCCGGATTGGCCGAGGCCGGATGCAAGGTTCTTGTGGTCGATCTCGATCCTCAGGGAAATGCCTCTACGGGCCTAGGGGTCGAAGATCGCGACTGGACGACATATGATCTTCTTCTTGACGATGCACCATTGGAAGCTGTGGTGCAGGAGACCGAGATCGGTAATCTTTTTGTGGTTCCGGCGACCGTAGATCTCAGCTCGGCAGATATTGAGCTGATCTCGAATGAAAAGCGCAGTTATTTGCTGCATGACGCGCTTCGACAGACTGCAATTGATGCCTTCGATCTGGACTTTGTGCTGATTGATTGTCCGCCGTCCTTGAACCTGCTCACCGTAAACGCAATGGTAGCAGCGCATTCCGTCCTTGTTCCATTGCAAAGTGAGTTCTTTGCGCTGGAAGGGCTGTCACAATTGATGTTGACCATTCGCGAGGTTCGTCAGACCGCTAATCCTGACCTCAGAATCGAAGGTGTTGTGTTAACGATGTATGACAACCGCAACAACTTGTCCCGTCAGGTCGAAAAGGATGCGCGTGACAATCTGGGTGAGATGGTATTTAAAACCAAGATACCCAGAAATGTGCGGGTCAGCGAGGCACCATCTTACGCGCTTCCTGTGCTGCAATATGATTCGGGTTCGCTCGGGGCGATGGCGTACCGGTATCTCGCCCGAGAGGTTATGCACAAGAACAACAAGGTAGCCATTTAAGTGGCCGTGAGGAGGGCAACATGAATGCCAGGAAAGGAAAACCCCGAGGATTAGGTCGCGGGCTATCTGCGTTGATGGCTGATGTCGCACCAGAAGCTGACGGTCGGATTGTATCTGAACCCCGCCGTCCGGATCTCACGGTACCGATCGAAAAACTGCAGGCGAACCCAGATCAGCCGCGCCGCCGTTTCGCGCAAGAGCAATTGGATGAGCTTGCGGCCTCGGTCAAGGAAAAGGGTATTATCCAGCCGCTGATTGTCCGCAGCATCGATGGCGGCCAATACGAAATCGTTGCGGGTGAACGGCGCTGGCGTGCTGCGCAGATGGCGCAACTGCATGATATCCCAGTTATTGTTCGCGAATTTGATGACACCGAAGTGCTTGAGGTCGCGATTATCGAGAACATTCAGCGCGCAGATCTGAACGCGGTGGAAGAGGCGGCAGGCTTTAAGCAATTGATGGATCGCTTTGGTCACACGCAAGAAAAGCTGGCCGAAGCGCTTGGTAAAAGCAGAAGCCATATCGCTAATCTGCTGCGTCTTTTGTCACTGCCATTGGACGTGCAATCCCTTGTAATAGAAGGAAAACTATCCGCCGGTCATGCAAGGGCGTTAATCACGGCAGGAAACCCATCGGAGCTGGCGAAACAGGTGGTTCGTGAGGGCCTTTCGGTGCGTGCGACCGAGGCATTAGTGAAAAAGCAGCAAGGCGGGACGGATAAGCCGGCTCCGAAATCCAGAAATCTGAATGCTGGGAAGGACGCAGACACCCGAGCACTTGAAAAGGATTTGTCTGCGATTCTGGCGATGAAGGTGACGATCAACCATAAGGCCGGATCTGAATCCGGGCAGGTTGTGTTGGCTTATGAGAACCTGGATCAGTTGGATGATCTGTGCGCGAAGCTCAGCCGTTAGGTCGGGTCCAGATAAAGAGCATCACAGCGCTGAGCACAATGGCCTGAATGATCAGGACGTGAGAAGGAACCGACAGTAGAACCGATAAACCAAATACGGCGGCAACCGAAAGGGTGGCCGCCTTTTTTGCACCGGGTCTGATCGCGCCAGAGCTTTGCCAATCGACGATCATAGGGCCAAAGGTTCGATGGCTCAGCAACCAGTTATGTAGCCGTGACGATGAGCGGGCAAAAAAGAACGCGGCCAACAGAAGAAATGGCACCGTCGGCAGCAGCGGCAGAGCGACTCCGATCATGGCAAGCGCAACGCATAACAACCCCAATCCGGCCCAGAGAAATTGCATCTGTTACTCCAACAGCTCTCGGATTACCGCATTGAGCACGGCGCGCCCGTTTGAAGTGGCGCGCAATTGATTGCGATCAAGGGTTAGCATGCCCAGATCGATCAGTGAATCAAGTTTGTCATGCGAAAGTTCTTCACCTGCAAGCCGAGTATATCTGTCTATATTAAGGCCCTCGACCAAACGCAGACACATCATAAGGTATTCTGAAGCTTGTTCACGTTGGCTAAGCTCGAACCGATTGCTTTCGCCGTGCCCGTTGGAGGCAGCCTTCAGCCATTTGTTTGGTGAAAGATGAGTTTCCGTCGCGAATTTCCGGCGATCCAGGGTGATCCGACCGTGTGCGCCGGGTCCAATACCGATGTAGTCACCATAGCGCCAATAGATGAGGTTATGCCGTGATTCCGCTCCGGGCCGGGCGTGGTTTGAGATCTCATAGGCAGGCAGCCCATGCGCTTCGCAGATTTCCTGCGTCGCCAGATACATATCCGCAGCGTTGTCATCCTCCGGCAGACCGCGCAGCTTGCCCAGGGCATAGCGATCACCAAACGCTGTGCCTTCCTCAATGGTCAGTTGGTATAGCGACAGGTGATCAACTGCCATCGATAGGGCTTCGGTCAGCTCAGCACGCCAGGCGTCCAGAGTTTGATGCTGGCGGGCATAGATCAGATCAAAGCTCACACGGTCAAAGCAAGAGCGCGCGATATCGAAGGCAGCGCGAGCCTCGGCAACCGTGTGAATGCGCCCCAGACGACGCAGGTCATCGTCGTTCAAGGCCTGAACACCCATCGAGATGCGGTTCACGCCCGCATCATGATAGGCCGCGAACCGCCCGGCCTCGACCGAACCTGGATTGGCCTCAAGCGTGATTTCCATATCGTTGGCCGATCGCCAAAGGGCGCGGGCCTTGTCGATGATGGTGGCGACGGTCTCGGGGGCCATCAGTGATGGAGTTCCGCCGCCAAAGAAGATTGTGTTCAAAACCCGGTCAGGAGTTTCGATGGCCGAGCGGCTCAGTTCACTGAGATAACACTCAAGCCATTGTTTTTGATTAATATTCTTGGAAACGTGGCTGTTGAAATCGCAATAGGGGCACTTGGCCTCGCAAAAGGGCCAATGCACATAAAGGCCAAAGCCCCCGTTTCGCCAATCATCCGCCAAAGCAGCCTTTCACGAACATCTCCACCGCGCGCCCGCGATGGCTGATCTTGTTCTTTTCCCAGCGATCCATTTCGGCAAAGGTAATGTCGTGCCCCTCAGGGACAAACATCGGGTCATAGCCGAACCCGTCCTTGCCACGGATCGGCCAAGTCAGGTGACCGGGCGCGATGCCCTCGAACACTTCGTCATGCCCGTCGGGCCAGGCCAGAACCAGTGTGCAGCGAAACTGGGCCATACGCGGGTGGGGGGCGTCTTTCGCCTCTAGCTCATTATGGGCGCGAGTCATCGCCATCAGGAAATCGCGGCCACTGCCGGTTTCGGCCCAATCGGCGGTGTAAACACCGGGTGCTCCATCCAATGCATCGATGGTGATCCCGGAATCGTCCGACAAGGCAGGTAGGCCGGTCGCCTTTGCAGCTGCGTGGGCTTTGATCCGGGCGTTACCGACGAAAGTGTCCTCGGTCTCTTCCGGCTCTGGCAGGTTCATTTCGCCCGCGCCGACAACCGTTACGCCAAAGGGCTCAAGCAGATGCGCCATCTCCTCGAGCTTGCCTTTGTTGTGGGTGGCGACCAGCAGTCGATCACCTTCGAACCTGCGAGTCATGCGGTTGCAGCTTTCTGGGCAGCAGCAAGTTCACCCACGCCTTTCTCGGCCAGATCCATCAGTTGATCCATTTGCGCGCGGCTGAAAACGGATCCTTCGGCGCTCATCTGCACTTCGATCAGCTTGCCCGAGCCGGTCATGATGAAATTGCCGTCAACGCCAGCTTCGCTATCTTCGGGATAGTCCAGATCTAGCACGGGCTGACCGGCATAAATTCCGCATGAAACGGCGGCAACAGGGTCTAATAAAGGGTCAGAGATCACATCGCCTGTTTTCATCAGCTTGTTCACGGCCAGACGCAGCGCCACCCAACCGCCAGTGATCGAGGCACAGCGGGTGCCGCCGTCGGCTTGAATGACATCGCAGTCAACAGTGATCTGCCGTTCTCCCAAGGCAACCCGGTCCACACCGGCGCGCAAGGCGCGGCCGATAAGGCGCTGGATTTCCACGGTGCGTCCGCCTTGCTTGCCGCTGGCAGCCTCGCGCCGCATCCGCGTATTGGTCGCACGGGGCAGCATGCCATATTCAGCGGTGACCCAGCCCAGGCCCGAGCCTTTGATGAACGGTGGCACGCGATCCTCGATTGTGGCGGTGCATAGCACATGGGTGTCGCCCATCTTGATCAGGCAAGAGCCTTCGGCATGTTTGGTGAACCCCGTTTCAATTGAAACGGCGCGCATTTCGTTTAGATCACGTCCTGAGGGTCGCATGAGAAATCCTTTATCTGCTGGGTTGGGGATACCGTCCTGCGGCGTTACGATGCAAGCCCGATTGACCTTTCATTTGCCTGCGATTTAATGACGATCCAGCAGAGGGCCGCCGATGAGCGAAGCAAGCAAAATTCTGGACGAGATGAATGACCGGTCGCGTGAGGTGTTCCGGTTGATTGTCGAAAGCTATCTGGAAAGCGGTGAACCCGTGGGCAGCCGGACTCTGACGCGCACATTGTCCGAGAAAGTCAGTGCTGCGACCGTACGCAATGTGATGCAGGATCTTGAATTTCTGGGTTTGCTCGACAGTCCGCATGTCAGCGCTGGTCGAATTCCAACACAGCAGGGGCTGCGCATGTTCGTGGACGGATTGCTGGAAATGGGCGATTTGGGTGCGGATGATCGGCAGAAGCTGGACGAAACACTAGGCTCTAACGCGGGCGATGTAGGGGGTATGCTCGATCGCGTGGGCTCGGCTTTGTCACACGTGACACAAGGGGCTTCGCTGGTTCTGACGCCAAAGCATGAGGCCGAGATCAAGCATATCGAGTTCGTCTCGCTTGGTCATGACCGGGCCTTGGTGGTTTTAGTGTTTTCGGACGGGCAGGTGGAAAACCGGCTGTTTACACCTCCGCCTGGCCAAACACCCAGTTCGATGCGCGAGGCAGCCAATTTTCTGAATGCACTCATCGAAGGTCGAACGCTTGGCGAAGTGCGGCGGCAGATGCTGTCACAGATCGACGCGCGGAAACAGGAAATCGATGTTCTGGCGCGTGAGATGGTCGAGAGCGGCATTGCCGCTTGGGACGGGGACGGCGGCGACTCGGCCCGGCTGATCGTGCGCGGGCGTGCGAATCTGTTAAATGAGCCGGGTCAGGCAGAAGAGCTTGATCGAATCCGCACCCTGTTTGACGACCTTGAACGCAAACGCGATATCGCCGAATTCCTTGAATTGACCGAAGAAGGCGAAGGTGTGCGCATTTTTATTGGCTCTGAGAACAAACTTTTCTCACTTTCGGGTTCCTCTTTGGTGGTGTCTCCATATATGAACGCTGATCGTAAGATAATCGGTGCGGTTGGGGTCATTGGACCCACACGTCTGAATTACGGGCGAATCGTACCAATTGTGGATTATACGGCGCAACTGGTCGGCAAGCTGATTTCCGACCGGAGCTAGAGGGTAAGAGATGGCAGAGCCCAAGAACGAAGATTTTCTGGACGACATCATGTCCGCCGAGGCGGAAGAGTTTGCCGAAGATTTTGCTGAGATCAGCGATGAGGCGCTTGAGGTCGATCAACTGCGTGCTGAGCGCGATGATTACAAAGACAAGTTCATGCGTGCGCTGGCCGATGCCGAAAATGCGCGCAAGCGTGGCGACAAGGCGCGTCGGGATGCGGAACAGTATGGCGGGTCAAAACTGGCCCGCGACATGCTTCCGGTTTACGACAATATGAAACGCGCGCTTGAGGCCGCGACGGATGAGCAGAAAGAGGTTGCCGCCGGCTTGCTGGAAGGTGTCGAGTTGACCATGCGCGCGCTGAAGGATGTGTTCCAGAAGCATGGGATTGAGGTGATTACGCCTCAGGTCGGGGACAGGTTCGACCCGAATGTGCATGAGGCGATGTTCGAGGCCCCTGTGCCCGGAACCAAGGCCGGCGACATCATTCAGGTGTCGGCAGAAGGCTTCATGCTGCACGACAGGTTGTTGCGACCGGCGCAGGTTGGGGTGTCGTCAACGCCCGCAAGCTGAACAGTTCCTGGGTCAACCGGGTTCGAGGCGGTCAGGATCTGGCCGCCTCTTTCAGTTTGTAGATCAAGTCCAAGGCTTCGCGGGGGCTGAGTTCATCTGGAAGGATGGTTTCCAGCATATCAGCAACGGGCGAGGTTTTTGGCGCAGGGGGAGGCGGCGGCGCAGCTGAAAACAGGGGCAGATCGTCGATCAGTGCTTTCTGCTTACCGCCTTCACGTTCGGTTTTTTCTAATTGATCCAACACGATACGGGCGCGGTCCACGACCGAGGCGGGCAAGCCAGCCAATTGTGCAACCTGGACGCCGTAAGACCGATCGGCAGCGCCTTTATGTACCTCATGCAGAAAGATGACTTCACCCTGCCATTCTTTGACTGCAACGGTCGCGTTTTCTACACCGTTCAGACTTCCAGCGAGTGCAGTTAATTCGTGGTAGTGGGTGGCGAACAATGCGCGGCATTGGTTTGCCGCGTGTAGGTGTTCCAGTGTGGCCCAGGCAATGGAAAGGCCGTCGTAGGTCGCGGTGCCTCGGCCGATCTCATCAAGGATTACGAGCGCGCGGTCGTCGGCCTGATTCAGGATGGCTGCGGTTTCGACCATTTCGACCATAAAGGTCGAGCGGCCGCGCGCCAGATCGTCTGACGCTCCGACGCGGCTGAACAATTGACTGACTAATCCGATTTGCGCCCGTTCCGCCGGAACATAGCTGCCCATCTGCGCCAGTAGGGCGATCAGCGCATTCTGGCGCAGGAAGGTTGATTTACCGGCCATGTTTGGGCCGGTGAGCAACCAAATTGCAGCGCCTGCATCGGCGCTCAGATCGCAGTCGTTGGCGATGAAAGCATCGCCGCTTTGCTGCCTCAGGGCATGCTCGACCACCGGGTGACGGCCTCCTTTGATGTCGAATGCGCGTGACCCGTCGACCTTTGGACGGCACCAGCTTTCGCCGCGAGCCAGATCGGCGAGTGCAGTGGTCAAATCCAACTCAGCCAGTCCGCGCGCGGCCTGATTCAATCGGGCGGCAAGATCCAGAACAGCCCCAGAAAGCCTTTGATAGAGCCGTTTTTCGATCTCTAACGCGAGATTTCCGGCATTCAGAATCCTTGTTTCGATCTCGGACAGCTCCACCGTGGTGAAGCGCACCTGATTGGCGGTGGTTTGGCGGTGGATATAAGTCTCGCTAAATGGCGGGTTCAACATTTTCTCGGCATGGGTTGCCGTGGTCTCGATGAAGTAGCCAAGCACATTGTTGTGTTTGATCTTCAGTGACGTGATGCCGGTATGCTCGGCGTATTTCTGTTGGAAACCTGCGATGACCGAACGGCCTTCGTCACGCAAGGTACGCGCTTCATCCAATTCGGCACCAAACCCGGGGGCGATAAAGCCGCCATCGCGGGCCAGCAAGGGTGGATCAGCAACCAATGCTTCGTCCAGCAAAGCCAACAGATCGTCAAATCCGACAAGGTTCTGGACGGCAGTGGCCAGCAGAACAGGCAGATCCTGTGAGGCACAGGTTTCGGCAATTGTTGCGGCTTGTTCCAATCCATTGCGGATAGCGGCCAGATCACGCGGGCCGCCCCGGTCCAGCGAAAGCCGGGACAGGGCACGATCCAGATCAGGTGTTTTGCGCAAAGCTTCGCGCAGATCCGAGGCGATCAGGCTATCTTCGACCGCTAAAGATACCGCGTCGAGTCGGGCGTGGATCACATCCAGATTACGCGAGGGGCTGGACAGTCGCTGTTCCAGAAGTCTTGCGCCACCTGGCGTTACTGTTCTGTCGACCACGGACAGCAGCGACCCGGCGCGCCCACCAGACAGCGACCGGGTCAGTTCCAGATTGCGTCGCGTTGCGGCGTCGATCTGAACCACGCGATCCTCGGATTCCTTCAGGGGAGTTTGCAGTAGTGGCAGTTTGCCCTTTTGCGTGATCTCCAGATAATCGATCAGCGCGCCCATGGCCGAAACCTCGGCACGCCCGAAGTTCCCGAATGCATCCAGAGCGCCGACGTGAAACAACCCGCAGATGCGTTTCTCGGCTGCAGCGCTGTCAAAACTGGCGCGTCCAACAGGGGTGAGCGATATGCCAAGGTCCATGACGGTTTCATGCAGCTTTTCCTCGGACCCATCGGCCACGATCAGCTCAGATGGGGCCAGCCGAGCGAGTTCAGGGCTCAACCGGATTGACGTCAGCGGCATCACGTGAAACGCACCGGTTGAGATATCGGCCCAGGCCAGTGCGGCTTCGTCCCGAACCTCGGCATAGGCGGCCAGAAAGTTGTGCCGCCGCGCCTCTAGCAGGGCATCTTCGGTCAGTGTGCCGGGCGTCACCAGACGCACAACACCGCGCTTTACCACCGATTTAGAGCCTCTTTTCTTGGCTTCCGCCGGGCTTTCCATCTGCTCGCAGACCGCGACGCGGAACCCTTTTCGGATCAGGGTCAGCAAGTAGCCCTCGGCAGAATGCACCGGCACGCCGCACATCGGGATATCGTCGCCATTGTGTTTGCCGCGCTTGGTCAGCGCGATATCCAGCGCCTCAGCCGCGTTCACCGCATCCTCGAAGAACATCTCGTAGAAGTCACCCATGCGATAAAACAGCAGGGCATCTACATGAGCCTCTTTGATCTCAAGGTACTGCGCCATCATCGGCGTGACTGTGGACAAATTCGGCCCCCTTCTGGCGTGTTCCGGGCGCGACCTTACAAATCCCGCATCTTCAGTAAAAGGTGAAAACTCATTCTCGTTGAGGCGCGGCCCCGCCTGCGTTATGAGGCAAAAGCCCCAAAGTCATGGAAACGACCTGTAAGATGCCCAAAGCGAAGATCACCAAAGAAGAGGCGCTGGCCTTTCACCTAGACCCGACCCCCGGCAAGTGGGAGGTGCAGGCCACCGTACCCATGACCACGCAGCGCGATCTTTCGCTAGCTTACAGCCCTGGCGTTGCGGTTCCCTGTGAAGCCATCGCTGAAGCACCAGAGACCGCATATGATTATACCAACAAGGGCAATCTGGTTGCCGTGATCTCGAACGGTACCGCCGTTCTGGGCCTTGGAAATCTGGGTGCGCTGGGCTCAAAACCGGTGATGGAAGGCAAATCGGTCCTGTTCAAGCGGTTCGCTGATGTGAACTCGATCGATATCGAGCTGGATACCGAAGACCCTGACGAGTTCTGTCGCGCTGTGCGCCTGATGGGTCCGACCTTTGGCGGTATCAATCTGGAAGATATCAAAGCACCTGAATGTTTCATCATCGAACAACGCCTGAAGGAAGAGATGGATATCCCGGTCTTCCACGATGACCAGCATGGCACAGCAGTGATTTGTGCGGCGGGCCTGCTTAACGCGTTGCATATCTCGGGCAAAAAGATCGAAGATGTGAAAATCGTCCTGAACGGGGCAGGCGCTGCAGGAATTGCATGTATCGAACTGCTCAAGGCCATGGGTGCACGGCATGAGAATTGCATCGTCTGCGACACCAAAGGCGTGATTTATCAGGGCCGGACCGAGGGTATGAACCAGTGGAAGTCGGCCCATGCCATCACGACTGATCTTCGCACTTTGGAAGAGGCCATGAAGGATGCGGATGTATTTCTGGGCGTATCGGTCAAAGGGGCGGTGACACAAGACATGGTCGCCAGCATGGCTGACAATCCGGTGATTTTCGCCATGGCGAACCCTGACCCGGAAATCACCCCGGAAGAGGCGCACGAGGTGCGCGTTGATGCGATCGTCGCGACGGGCCGTAGCGATTATCCGAATCAGGTGAATAACGTTCTGGGTTTTCCTTACCTGTTCCGCGGTGCGCTGGATATTCATGCCCGTGCGATCAATGACGAGATGAAAATCGCCTGCGCTCATGCTCTGGCGCGATTGGCACGTGAAGATGTTCCGGATGAGGTTGCCATGGCCTATGGCAAGTCGCTGACTTTTGGGCGCGACTACATCATTCCAACGCCTTTTGATCCGCGCCTGATCCACCGTATCCCGCCTGCGGTTGCCAAGGCTGGTATGGATACCGGCGCGGCGCGACGTCCGATCATCGATATGGACGCTTATGAGCTGAGCCTGAAATCCCGCATGGACCCGACCGCAAGCATCTTGCGCGGCTTGAACGCGCGGGCGCGTCAGGCGCAAAGCCGGATGATCTTTGCCGAGGGCGACGATCCGCGCGTCTTGCGTGCTGCGGTCATGTATCAGCGTTCTGGCTTCGGCAAGGCGCTGGTCGTGGGCCGGCCAGACGACGTGAAGGAAAAGCTCGAATCCGCAGGTCTTGGGGACGCGGTGCGTGAAATTGATGTGGTGAACGCCGCCAATACCGCGCATCTCGAGGCCTATAAGGATTTTCTGTATCAGCGCCTGCAGCGTAAGGGCTTTGATCACAAAGATATTCACCGCCTCGCTGCACGGGACCGACATGTGTTTTCGTCTCTGATGCTTGCGCATGGTCATGCGGATGGTCTGGTGACCGGGGCCACACGCAAGTCGGCGCACGTGCTGGACCGTATCAACCATGTGTTTGACGCCGATGCCGCCCATGGCGCGGCTGGGGTTACCGCGTTGCTGCACAAGGGACGGATTGTTCTGATTGGAGACACTTTGGTGCATGAATGGCCTGATGAGAACGATTTGGCCAATATCGCTGAACGCGCCGCAGCCGTGGCGCGCCACATGGGGCTAGAGCCTCGGGCGGCGTTTGTCAGTTTCTCGACCTTCGGTTACCCGGTGTCTGAACGTGCTGAGAAGATGCACCGTGCCCCGGCGGTGCTGGATGAGCGCGGCGTCGATTTCGAGTACGAAGGCGAGATGACGGTTGATGTGGCCCTGAATGTGGATCAGCAGGAAGCCTATCCGTTCCAACGACTGACCGGACCAGCCAATATCCTGATTGTTCCTGCACGACACTCGGCCTCGATTTCGACCAAACTGATGCAGGAAATGGGCGGCGCCACCGTGATCGGCCCGATCCTGTCCGGCGTCGACAAGCCGATCCAGATCTGTTCGACGGTCTCGACCGCAAATGACATTCTGAACATGGCCATCCTGGCCTCCTGCGATATCGGGTAAATCATGACAATCTGGAACCTTGGCTCAATCAACGCGGATATGGTCTATGCCCTGCCGCATTTGCCCGAAGCGGGTGAGACACTGGCGGCCAGTGGGCTACAGAGGTTTCTTGGTGGCAAGGGCGCCAACATGTCTGTGGCGTCTGCACGAGCCGGATCGCGGGTATCCCATATCGGCGCGGTGGGCTCGGATGGCCTTTGGGCGCGGGATCGGTTGACCGAGTATGGCGTTGACACGCGGCATATTGCCGAGGTGGATGTGCCGACCGGTCACGCCATCATCGCAGTAGATGCTCAGGGTGAAAACCTGATCGTTCTGTATCAAGGCGCCAACCATGCCATCTCGAACCACAAACTTGGGCAGGCGTTGTCCTCGGCGGTTTCAGGTGATCTGCTGGTGATGCAGAACGAAACCAATGCGCAGATTGAGGCCGCTAAACTAGGTTGCGAAATGGGGCTGACTGTCTGCTACGCCGCCGCCCCATTTCAGGCAGACGCAGTGCAAGCGGTTTTACCGTATCTGGATTTTCTGATCCTCAACGAAGTCGAGGCCGAGCAATTGCAGGATGCAACGGGTCTCGCCCCTTCAGACCTGCCGGTCGAACATGTGATCGTCACCTTTGGCTCAAAAGGTGCGCGCTATTATCAGCAAGATCATCAACCCCAAGCGTTTCAGGCCCATAAGGTCAACGCTGTGGATACCACCGGGGCAGGTGACACATTCACCGGCTATGTGTTGGCTGGAATGGACCGGGGTATGCCGATGGCGCAGGCGATTGCCCAAGCAAACCGCGCCGCAGCCCTGATGGTCACGCGGCACGGCACTGCAGATGTCATTCCTGATCTGAAAGAGGTGCGCGAAGCGCAGTTTGACTAGGACCCTGCAAAGGGCGCTTCGTTGCCCCACAATTGTTTGACCCGCGCATCGCGACCGCAGGCTTCGCGGTAGGCCTTATAGGCGTTCTTTTGGCGCTTGGGGCCAAAGCGGGTCAGTACCAGCTTGCTACCCTTGTAATAATCCTGGTGATACGCCTCGGCTGGATAAAACGTTCCGGCTTGCAGGATCGGCGTGACCACAGTCTGCCCCAGCGCGTTTTGTGCGCTGGTCTTGGCTTGCTGTGCCTGCGCCTTTTCCCCCTTGTTAGAGACGAAAATTGCTGTGCGATAGCTGTCGCCGCGATCGCAGAACTGGCCACCCGCATCCGTGGGATCGACTGAGCGGAAGAACATGTTCAGCAAGGTTGCACGGGAAACGCGGGCGGGATCGAAGGTGATCTGGACCGCCTCGTAATGCCCTGTTCCGCCTTTCGAGACCTGATCATAGGTGGGACTATCCGTCTTGCCACCGGTATAGCCCGAGACCGCGCCGATCACGCCGGGCACGGACTCGAAATCGGATTCCACGCACCAGAAACAGCCACCGGCGACTGTTAGCGTTTCAGTGCCAGCGGCCGGAGCAGGTAAGGCGCGCAGCATTGCTGCCAACAAGATTAGCACGAACAGAAGTGAAGGTTTCAGGCAATCAAGGTAAGTGATCCGGGTCATGGCAGGTCTCCTTCCGAAACCAAGCTGCCCGCAGATTTTTGCGCTTGCAATGCGCTGACATGATTTGTCACGCGCTGGTGAGACGAGTTTATCAGCCCAGCAGATGCCCCAGCTTCATCGCAACACCCATGTTGCCCGAGATTTTCAGCTTGCCCAGCGCAACCCCAGTCATTGGGTTCAGCTTACCGGTCAGCAACTTAGAGAGGTTCTCGCGCGAGATGCGGATGGTGCAGTCTGTGTCCCGATCCTGGGTTGAGGCAGTATTCTCCGCCAGAACGATCACGCCCTCGTCGCCACAATCGAACTTAAGCGATCCGTCAAAGTTTTTGCCGTTCAAACCCTTTTGAATTCCGTCGGCGATGTCTTGCAGCATTATCCGTCCTTCCCTGATTGACGTATGCGTAAAGACAATCGCCTGATCCGGGCAAGCCCGACCCGACGGAAACCCGGCAAAGAAAAACCCCGGTGCCTGATCAGACACCGGGGCCAGATCTAAAATTCTAAACGTTTACTTGCTCAGCCGTTTGTCACGCGCGGCCAGAAGCTTCAGGCGCAGTGCGTTCAACTGGATGAAGCCTGCCGCATCTTTCTGGTCATATGCACCGGCGTCTTCCTCAAAGGTCACGTGCGCCTCGGAGTACAGCGAATGATCCGACCAGCGGCCCACGGTTGAGGCAAGACCTTTGTACAGTTTCACCCGAACGGTGCCGGTGACATGCTCTTGCGACTTGTCGATGGCTGCCTGCAGCATCTCACGCTCGGGGCTGTACCAGAAGCCGTTATAGATCAGCTCGGCATATTGCGGCATCAGCTGGTCTTTCAGATGCATCGCGCCGCGGTCCATGGTGATGGACTCGATGCCACGATGTGCTTCCAGCAGGATGGTGCCGCCGGGAGTTTCGTAGATGCCGCGCGATTTCATGCCCACGAACCGGCCTTCAACCAGGTCCAAACGACCGATGCCGTGCTTGCCGCCATATTCGTTCAGCTTGGTCAGGATGGTCGCGGGGCTCATCGCCTCGCCATTGATGCTGACCGCATCGCCTTTTTCAAAACCGATCTCGATAAATTCCGGCTCGTTCGGCGCATCCTCGGGGTGGACGGTGCGCTGATAGACATAGTCGGGTGCCATATCGGCGGGGTCTTCCAGAACTTTTCCCTCGGACGAGGTGTGCAGCAGGTTGGCATCGACCGAGAACGGGGCCTCACCACGCTTGTCCTTGGCGATCGGGATCTGGTTCGCCTCGGCAAATTCCAACAGCTTGGTACGGCTGGTCAGGTCCCACTCACGCCACGGAGCGATCACCTTGATTTCGGGATTCAGTGCGTAAGCAGCCAGTTCAAAACGAACCTGATCGTTGCCCTTGCCAGTCGCGCCGTGGGCCACAGCGTCAGCACCGGTCGCCTCGGCGATCTCGACCAGACGTTTCGAGATCAGAGGCCGTGCGATCGAGGTGCCCAGCAGGTACAGCCCTTCGTACTGTGCATTGGCGCGGAACATCGGGAAGACAAAGTCGCGAACGAATTCCTCGCGAATATCTTCGATATAGATGTTCTCGGGCTTGATCCCCAGCAGCTCGGCTTTCTTGCGGGCGGGCTCCAGCTCCTCGCCCTGACCCAGATCGGCGGTGAAGGTTACGACCTCACAACCATACTCGGTCTGCAGCCATTTCAGAATGATCGAGGTATCAAGGCCACCGGAATAGGCCAGAACAACTTTCTTGGGCGCGGACATCTGACTTCCCTTTATGCGTAGAACGACTGGCCCCTAACGGGTTTTGGGCGTGGGGGCAAGCTGTGTGGATTGACGCAGCCCGGGAATTGGGGTGAAACGGGCGGATGGAGAACAAGGATTGGTTGAGAGGGCGGTATTTATGCTGGGATTAGAGATTTTCGTGCATTCGGTAAGGATGGTTCTTAGGAACCTGACGCAGGCGCTACAGATTTCAGTCGTACCGGCGCTCATTGGCGGCTTTTTAGCCATCGGCCTGTTCTTCCTGTTTGGCATCCCTTTCGAAGAATTCAACAGTGAAACCAATGGCTTCCCTGAAGGCGTAACGGCCGCGTCCTTCACCGGATTTCTGCTCTGCCTTATGGCCGTTGTCTTTGGGGTCATGCTGTGGATTGTCGTGTCGTGGCACCGTTTTGTTCTACTTGAGGAATATCCAAGCGGTTTGGTTCCGCCTTTCAGGTTCGACCGTGTGCTCGCCTATTTCGGACGCCTTCTGATGCTCGGCCTAATCGCTCTTATCATCATGATACCGGGAGCGCTGATCATGGGCATGATGGCGCAATCCTCTGTGGCGCTGGGAATTCTGGTTTGGCTGGGTTTGATCATCATTCTCACGATCGGATTCTATCGGGCCTCCCCGATTTTACCCGGCGCAGCGATCGGAAAACCAATAAAGCTGTCTGAAGCGTGGCAAGCAACCTCGGGCGCAAGCGGAGCCATCGCACTTCTGGTCGTCTTATCCATCCTCTTCCAAATATTGCTTCAGCTACTGGCGTCTTTGCTGCTTTTCGTCCCGATCATCGGTGTCTTGATTGTCTTGTTTGCGAGCATGCTGATCGTCCCATTGATCAATGTCAGTATCTTGACGACGATCTATGGTGTGTTCATCGAAAAACGCGAGCTGGCCTAAGCCCGTACACATATGTATTCCTTGCCCTTTCGACGATGATGGGGCAGGGAATCCAACATGACTGATTTCACGACCCGCGCCCGCGTTGCCGAAAAGGCAATGCGCTCAGTGTTTCCGGCAACTCCGTTGCAGCGGAACGCCCATCTGTCCGACCGTTACGGCGCGGATATCTGGCTCAAGCGCGAAGACCTCAGCCCGGTGCGGTCGTATAAAATCCGCGGTGCGTTCAATGCGATGCGCAAGCAGCAGGGGCAGGACCTTTTCGTCTGCGCCAGCGCTGGCAACCATGCGCAGGGCGTGGCCTATATGTGTAAGCATCTGGGTGTGCGGGGTGTGATCTTCATGCCGGTGACCACGCCGCAGCAGAAGATCCAGAAGACGCGCATTTTCGGCGGCGACAATATCGAGGTTCACCTGATCGGTGACTATTTCGATGACACGCTGGCTGCGGCGCAAAGCTGGTGCGCAGAACAGGGCGGATATTTCCTGTCTCCGTTCGATGATGCGGATGTGATCGAGGGGCAGGCCTCATTGGCGGTTGAGATCGAAGAGCAATTGGGCCGAGTGCCCGATCATGTAATTCTGCCGGTTGGCGGCGGCGGTATGTCTTCGGGGGTGGCGACCTGGTTCGGGGACCGGGCGCATTGCCTGTTCGTGGAACCGGCCGGCGGGGCGTGTTTGCGCGCGGCGCTGGCAGCGGGGCACCCGGTGGCGCTGGATCATGTGGATACATTTGTCGATGGCGCAGCAGTAGGCCGGATTGGTGAGAAACCGTTTGAATTGCTGAAATCGCGGCATCTGTCGGATGTGCTGACTTTGTCCGAAGACCGCATCTGTACCACCATGATCGAGATGCTGAATGTCGAGGGCATAGTTCTGGAACCTGCCGGTGCGTTGGCGGTTGAGGCTGTGGGTGACGTGCAAAGCTTTGTGCGTGGCAAGACGGTGGTCTGTGTCACCTCGGGCGGGAACTTCGATTTCGAGCGTTTACCAGAGGTCAAAGAGCGTGCGCAGCGTTATTCCGGGGTCAAGAAATACTTCATCTTACGCCTGCCGCAGCGTCCTGGCGCTTTGAAAGAATTTCTGGGTATTCTGGGGCCCGAAGACGATATCGCACGGTTCGAATACATGAAGAAATCGGCGCGCAATTTTGGTTCGGTGCTAATCGGGATCGAAACCCGCAAGCCCGAGAATTTCATGCGCCTGTTTGCGCATCTGGATGAAGCCGGGTTTACTTATACGGATATCACCGAAGACGAGACGCTGGCACAGTTTGTGATCTAGCGCAGGTTTTCGGCCAGACCGGCCTGAAACAGTTTTTTCGACTCGTCGTAGGCCGCGATAATCGCCAGCAAATCAACGGCGGCGCTTTCACCTGCGGCTGCGCGTCGCTCACCGTCCTGGCACAGTTTCGAGAAACTATCAAAGCCAAGACTCAGCGCGCTGCCCTTCAGGAAATGTAGGTTCTGTTCGATCTCGGAGGGGGCAGTGTCATCGCGTAGCTTAGTGATAACTTCCTGAACCTCGTCCAAAAAGATTTCGACAACCTCGGTGAACTCGTCTGCGCCGACTTCATCACGTAACTGTCTGACTCTGGACCACTGAATCATGCCACCCTCTTGCGGTTGCATATTGTTAGACCGTCGCGGGTAAAGATGGGGTTAAATCGCGGCCATTTGGTTTTTCATAGGATGTTAAGCTGAGAGGCATAGCGTTGCGACAACTGGAGAGTTGAGCAAGTACAGGGACTTCATGGTGCCGGATGCCAGTCAAGTAGAGGCCCGGGTCGAGCTGGATTTTGGCGCGATCCGCAAGGTTCTTGTTGTGGACGACAGCCGTCTGCAGCGGCGCATTCTGGTGGCCTCGCTAAAAAAGTGGGGATTCGAGGTTCTTGAAGCCGACAGTGGTGAAGCCGCGATAGAGCTTTGCACCTCGGACCCGCCTGATCTTGTTCTAAGCGACTGGGTCATGCCAGGTATGGGCGGGCTTGAGTTTTGTCGCGCCTTCCGAGAGCTGGACAGTGAGCAATATAGCTATTTCATTCTTCTGACCTCAAAAAGCGAAAAGCAGGAGGTCGCGCGCGGTTTGGACGCTGGGGCAGACGATTTTCTGATCAAGCCGCTTGAGGCTGATGAGCTGCGTGCGCGCATATCGGCCGGGGCGCGTATTCTTGACATGCAACGCGAATTGTCCCGAAAAAACCAATTGATCGAAACAGCGCTGAACGAACTGAAGCTTGCCCATGATGCGATCGATAAAGATCTGATGCAGGCCCGAAAGATTCAGGACTCGCTGGTGCCCGAATTGAAGGGAACCTTTGGCAACTCACAGGTCAGCCTGCTTCTGAAACCTTGCGGTCATATCGGCGGTGATCTGGTGGGGATGTTCTCGCCCGGTGTCAATCGGCTGGGGTTTTACAGCATCGATGTCTCCGGCCACGGGATCACCTCTGCGATGATGACGGCACGGCTGGGCGGGTATCTGTCCAGCACGCATTTCGATCAGAACATCGCGATGGAGCGTCGTTTCAATAAATTCTACGCCCTTCTGCCACCCGAAGAGGTCGCGTCGTTGCTCAACTCGCGTCTGATCGCCGATGCCGGGATCGAAGAGTATTTCACCATGGTCTATGCCATCATCGATCTGCGCAACGGACATCTGAAAATGGTGCAGGCCGGACACCCGCATCCGCTGTTGTTGCGCCGTGATGGTAAAACCGAGTTTCTGGGCGAAGGCGGGTTGCCCATTGGTTTGCTGCCTGAGGCGCAGTTTCAGCAGACGGAAACCTATATGCAACCGGGCGACAAGCTGCTCTTGCATTCGGACGGGTTCACCGAATGCCAGCTCGCCGACGGCAGTTTGCTGGATGATGACGGGTTGAAGGCGATGGCTGTTGAATGCGCCGCCGATCACGGTGGACCGGAATTTCTGGATGACATGTTCTGGCGTCTTACACAGGTGATGTCACCGGACAGCGGAATTGCGGATGATGTCTCTGCAGTGTTTCTTGAATATAACGGACCTTAAAGCCCATGCAGGTGGCGCTGGGCGAAATGGGCGTCGCCCTCGTTGCCCAACAGATGAACGGCATCTGCGGTCTCCATCCAAATGGCCTCATGAATGTCTTCGGTCGGAGGGCCTAGGCGTCTGACCGGGTGGGCGCGGTAAATCAGGCAGACCTTCTCGGCCCACAGATCGTATTCCGGCATGTAGGTATATCGACGAAACGCACCCACTCTCCGGGGCGCGGCGATCAGCCAGCCGGTTTCTTCGTAAACCTCACGGTGAAGCGCTGTAATCGGTGATTCCCCCGGATCGATGCCGCCGCCCGGCAGCTGCAGATCGGGTCCGGGTTCCAGCTGACAGGTCAGCAGCAATCGGTTGCCTTGTGGCAATAGGGCATAAACGCCGACCCGCCGGGTGTATTTTCGCTCTGCCTCGGGGCTTTCACCGAACCGTCTGATCATGTAAGGCCCCTTTCAACCCAAACTGTTCAACCTATATGGTGGCGGTATGCCAACCTGTGGCGCTTAAGGAAACCCCATGTCTATTGGAACCAAAATCGCGTGGGACGATACCGTCCTGCCCTTTCAACTCGATATACCCGACATGCGAGGCCGCGTGGCCCGGCTGGACGGCGTGTTGGGCGGCATCTTGAAACAGCACGACTACCCGGAGGTGGTCGAGGCGCTGGTGGCCGAGATGGCCCTGCTGACTGCATTGATAGGGCAAACGGTATCGCTGCGCTGGAAGCTGTCTCTGCAGGTGCAATCCAAGGGCGCGGTGCGGATGATCGCAACCGATTATTATGCGCCACAGGTCGAGGGCGAACCCGCGCAGATCCGCGCATATGCGAGCTTTGACCGCGACCGGCTGACCGAAGCGGCCCCTTTCGACCAGGTGGGTGACGGGTACTTCGCCATCATGATTGACCAAGGTGAAGGTACACAGCCTTATCAGGGCATCACCCCACTGGCCGGGGGATCACTGAGCGCGTGTGCGGAAGCCTATTTCGCGCAGTCCGAACAGCTGCCGACCCGGTTTTCGTTGAGCTTCGGCAAATCGACTGAGCCCGGTGTCGGTGAACACTGGCGCGCTGGCGGGATCATGCTGCAGCACATGCCCAAAGCCTCGCCCTTTGCCGCTTCCGGGGAGGGCAGCGGAGAGATCCTGTCTGCCTCGGATCTGGTGGATGGTGAAGAGGGCGAGAACTGGGATCGCGTCAACATCCTGCTCGATACCGTGGATGATCTGGAGATGATCGGGCCATCCGTTGCGCCAACCGACCTTCTGGTGCGCCTGTTTCACGAGGAACAACCTCGCGTCTATGATGCGCAGCAGGTAAAATTCGGCTGCACCTGTTCCGAAGATCGCGTGCGCCAAAGCCTGTCGATCTATTCGGCGCAGGATATTGCGACAATGACCACGGACGAAGGCACCGTCACAGCAGACTGCCAATTCTGCGGTGCGCACTATGTGCTGGACCCTGCGACCGTCGGGTTCGAGGCCGAAGGCCCGGATGGCGCGTGATCTGATCACAGACCTGACCGAGGCGCTGAGCCGTGATGGGTCCGGGTCCAGTGACTTTGATCTGAACCCGGAAACGGTGCTGCCGGCGGGGCGCAAACTGCGCCCTGCGGGCGTGTTAGTGCCTGTTTCTGTGACCAGAGACGCACCGCGATTGATCCTGACCAAACGCTCTTCGGCGTTGAAACACCATCCGGGCCAGATCGCCTTTCCGGGTGGAAAACAGGATGAGGGCGACATCGACGTTACTGCGACAGCTTTGCGCGAAGCACAGGAAGAAATTGGTCTTCCGCCAGAACTACCCAGTATTCTGGGTCATCTGCCGACTCATGAAACCGTGACGTCCTTTTCGGTCACGCCGGTTGTTGCGATCCTTGAAGCCAGTTTTGAACCAGTCGCCGAACCGGGCGAGGTGGATGAGATCTTCTTCGTTCCGCTTGCGCATGTCCTGAACCCAGAGAATTATGTCGTCGAGTCGCGCCGTTGGCGTGGACAAAGACGGTATTACTATGCTGTGCCCTATGGCCCCTATTATATCTGGGGTGCGACGGCACGGATGCTGCGGGGATTGGCAGCGCGGATGAGTGAATGAAGCGGATCACAGAAGATTGGTTAACCGACCAAGCCACGCAGGATGTATGCACCGCCCTGACCAACGGCGGGGCGCAGGCGCTATTCGTTGGTGGTTGTGTGCGCAATGCTCTGCTGCAGGCGCCGGTTTCTGACATTGATATCGCCACAGACGCTGAGCCGGAACACGTCGTGGAACTGGCGCAGAAAGCTGGGCTGAAGCCGATACCAACAGGGATAGACCATGGCACCGTGACGATTGTCAGCAAAGGTATCCCGCACGAGGTCACGACGTTTCGCCGTGACGTCGAAACGGATGGTCGGCGTGCTGTCGTCGCCTTTTCCGACAAGGTCGAAGAAGACGCCGCGCGTCGTGATTTCACCATGAACGCGCTTTATGCCAAACCTGACGGCACAATCCTTGATCCGCTGAACGGTTTGCCGGATCTACAGGCGCGTCGCGTACGGTTCATCGGGGAGGCCAGTGATCGCATCCAAGAAGACTACCTAAGGTCGCTCAGATATTTCAGGTTTCATGCTTGGTACGGGGATGTGGATGGTGGCTTTGACCCCGCTGCACTGGATGCAATAGCTGCAAATTTGGACGGGTTAGAGACACTTTCGCGCGAACGGGTCGGGGCAGAGATGCTTAAACTGCTCGCTGCGCCTGACCCCGCGCCGTCGGTTGCCGCCATGCGCGTCACTGGCGTTTTGGCGCAGCTCTTACCCGGGGCTGATGACCGGGCACTGCCGATCCTGATTCAGCTGGAACAAGACGCCCATGCAGCGCCCGAAGCGATTCGTCGTTTGGCCGCGATTGCATCGCCCGAAGTGGCCAAAACCCTGCGTCTTAGCCGCGCGCAACTGCAGCGTCTGGCTCGGATGCGCGACGAAGCGATGGCGACGACCAGTGTCGCAGAATTGGGTTATCGCTATGGGTCGGAAGGCGGATTGCACGAGACACTTTTGCGTCATGCATTTCTTGAACAGCCTTGGTCCGAAGACCTGAACCGAGCTTTGCAAAAAGGGTCCGCGGCCAGTTTCCCGATCAAGGCGGCGGATTTGATCCCCGCCTTCTCGGGCCCCGCGCTGGGCGCAAAACTGGCCGAGCTTGAGGCGCGTTGGATCGCGTCGGATTTCGCGCTTAGCCGCGAAGAATTGCTTGCCGACTGATTTGAAGTCTCAAAAAGGGATGACAAACCCGAATTGATTTGGCAGGGTGCGCCTGACTCATATGGAGGGAGGAATGCGAATGTATTACGGGATCTGGTTCGGCTAAAGCCCGGAACACTTTGACCCGTAGGGGTGGTGTTCTGGCGCCATCTTTCTTCGCATGACCTATTTTCTGCTCAATCGGAGCACACTCCATGTTTCGCTACTTCGAAAACCTCATTGACCCTTTTGTTGCCTATGAACAGGTAGACAAGCCACCGACGCGGCTGTGGCCTTTCATGCTGGGCTACTCGCAGCCTTTCAAACGCGTTTTCGTATTGGCCGCGCTGATGTCCGTGGTCGTTGCTGCTGTCGAGGTCGGGCTGATCTTTTATATGGGTCGCGTTGTGGACCTGTTGGGCAGTTCTCCTGCTGAATTCTGGCAGGCGCACGGGACTGAATTGGTCGTGGTTGCCGCCTTGATCCTGTTTATTCGTCCCATCCTTCAGCTTGTTGACGTCTTGCTGCTCAACAACACAATCCTGCCGAACTTTGGGACTCTGATCCGTTGGCGGGCGCATAAACATGTTCTGCGTCAATCGGTTGGCTGGTTCGAGAATGACTTTGCCGGGCGCATCGCAAACCGGGTTGTTCAGACCCCGCCCGCCGCGGGTGAGGTGGTCTTTCAAGTCTTTGACGCGATCTCGTTCTCGATCGCCTACATGATCGGTGCGGCCATTCTGCTTATGGCGGCTGATCCGCGACTGTTGCTACCATTGCTGATCTGGCTGGTGTTTTACGGTGCGCTGGTGCGCTGGACCGTTAAGCGGGTCGGCCCGGCATCTCAGGCGGCGTCGGATGCACGCTCGACCGTGACGGGCCGGGTGGTGGACAGCTATACCAACATCCACTCGATCAAGATGTTTGCCCATGACACTCAGGAACAGGACTATGCGCGCGAGGCGATTGCGGAAACCCGCCGCACTTTCCAGATCGAGATGCGGATTTTCACCATTATGGATGCCGCGCTTGTTGCGCTGAACGGTGTGCTGATCGTGGGAGTCGTCGGTTGGGCAATCCTGCTTTGGGCGCAAGGTAGCGCAACGGTGGGAGTGGTGGCCGCCGCCACGGCACTAACACTACGGTTGAATGCCATGACCGGGTGGATCATGTGGGCGCTGACCAGTTTCTTTCGCGAATTGGGTATCGTTGCCGAGGGTATGCAGACCATCGCGCAGCCCATCGATCTGTTGGACGAACCTGATGCGAAACCTTTGCGGCTTGGTAATGGCCAGATCGAAATACGCGATCTGTCTCATCACTATGGACGAGAAACCGGTGGTTTGGATCACGTCAACTTGACCATCCGGCCAGGCGAAAAGATCGGCCTGATCGGCCGCTCCGGTGCCGGAAAATCGACTCTAGTAAAGCTACTTTTGCGATTTTACGATGTCGAGAAGGGCGCGATCCTGATCGATGGCCAGGATATCTCGAAGGTCACGCAGGACAGTTTGCGCGGCCATATTGGTATGGTTCAGCAGGACAGTGCTCTGTTACACCGCTCGGTTCGGGCCAACATCCTCTATGGTCGGCCTGATGCGACCGAAGAACAGATGATTGCCGCTGCGAAACAGGCCGAAGCGCATGAGTTCATCCTCGATCTGCAAGACCCGGAGGGCCGCACTGGCTATGATGCGCATGTGGGCGAGCGGGGCGTGAAACTGTCCGGCGGTCAGCGGCAGCGTGTAACGCTGGCGCGGGTGATCCTGAAAGACGCGCCGATTTTGCTATTGGACGAGGCGACATCTGCCCTAGATTCCGAAGTCGAAGCCTCGATACAGGAAACACTCTACGGCATGATGCAAGGTAAGACCGTGATCGCCATCGCGCACCGGCTCAGCACGATTGCTCAGATGGATCGCATCCTTGTGATGGATGGCGGCCGGATCGTTGAACAAGGTGGTCATTCCGATCTGTTGGCGCAAGGAGGGCTTTACGCTCAGTTCTGGGCGCGGCAATCTGGAGGCTTCCTAAACCCGGAGGCCGCTGAATGAGGATTGCCGACCTCATCCAACCGTTCAAAGACACAGAAACGCCCCCGCCGCAAACGCTGGGGGCGTTCATCCGTTGGAGCTTGTCCGGCGCCTGGCCGATGCTGTTCGTCGCAGCAGCCTTCTCGGCGATCGCGGGTGCGATGGAGGCTGGCACCGCCTGGGTCCTGGGCCGCGTCATTGATCTGACCACCAACAGCAGTCCTGAGGCGTTTCTGACCGGCGGCAATCTCGCGATCATTTTGGGTGCTGTCGCATTCTTCATGCTTCTACGCCCCGCATTGTTCGGCCTGTCGTCGGTGGCAAACAACTACATCGTCATGCCCAACATCACGCCATTGGTTTTGGCAAAACTGAACCGCTGGACGCTGGGCCAGTCGGTGACCTATTTCGATGACGATTTTGCTGGACGCATCGCCCAAAAACAGATGCAGACATCAAACGCCATGACGCAAGTGGTGTCCGAAACAATCAGCGCTATTGTCTTCGCTATTGCCTCACTTACAGGCTCATTGCTTTTATTAGGGTCTATTCATCCGCTTGTGATGCTGCCATTTGTTGCCTGGCTTGTTGTCTATTTCTTGCTGGTCCGCTGGTATCTTCCACGCATACGCGTACGCTCTGCCGCGCGGGCGGGGGCGCGGGCGATGGTATCGGGGCAGGTGGTCGATACGATCACCAACATCAAAACCGTCAAGCTGTTTGCCCATTCCGAGTTCGAAGATCAAACCGCCCGAAATTCCATGGTCGACCTGCGTGAACGGTCGCTGGAATTCGGCAAGCTATCGGCCAGTTTCCGGTTCATCCTAATGACCCTGGCGGGGGTGCTGCCGGTCTTGTTGATCGGCGCGACACTGTGGTTGTGGCAGGCGGGCATCGCGACGGCCGGGGACATCGTGGCGGCCGGGGCCGTGGCGATACGCATCTCGCAAATGACCGGCTGGGTCAGTTTCACACTGATGGGCCTTTACGCAAATGTCGGTGAGATTGAAAACGGAATGCACACACTGACCAAGCGCGTTCGGGTCGAGGATGCTCCGAACGCATCGACACTTGTGGTCTCAGAGGGCGAGATTGCCTTTGACAGCGTCAGCTTTGCCTATGGCCGCGATATCGGTGGTGTTGCTAATCTTAATTTCACTGCCGCACCGGGTGAAAAGCTGGGCATAGTCGGGGCCTCAGGTGCGGGGAAATCCACTTTGGTTTCACTTTTGCTAAGGCTCTATGACGGGGAACATGGCGTTATTGCCATCGACGGGCAGAATGTCTCTCACGTGACTCAGGACAGCCTGCGGCAACAGATTGGGATGGTCACGCAGGAAACCGCGATGTTCAATCGTTCGGCGCGCGAGAACATCCTCTATGGTCGTCCTGACGCAACTGAAGATGAGCTGATAGAGGCCGCGACCAAAGCCGAGGCGCATGAATTCATACTCGGTCTAGAGGATGCGCAAGGACGCAAGGGCTATGACGCGCATCTGGGCGAACGCGGCGTGAAGCTGAGCGGCGGGCAACGACAGCGGATCGCTCTGGCTCGCGCTATCCTGAAAGACGCACCGATATTGGTTCTGGACGAGGCGACGTCGGCATTGGATTCCGAGGTCGAGGCAGCGATTCAGACGGCACTGCACCGGGTGATGCAGGGCAAGACCGTGCTGGCTATTGCCCACCGCCTGTCCACGCTTAGCGAGATGGATCGGATTATTGTTCTGGATCACGGTCATATCGTTGAAAGCGGCACGCATGAGGCTCTGCTGGAGCGTGGAGGGTTGTACGCCCGGTTCTGGCATCGCCAATCGGGCGGGTTCATTCAGGCCGAGGCTGCAGAATAAGGGGTTTTGTTGCGCTCAAACCCCAGTTATCAGGCCTCCATGACGCAGCAATACACAATAAACCGCCTTGGACATCAGGGCGACGGAATCGCCGATGGTCCGATCTATGCGCCACGCACTCTGCCGGGTGAAGTGGTCAGCGGTACGTTGCTGGGTCAGTTTCTGAACGATATTCGCGTCGAAACACCCTCGGATCAGCGGGTCAAGGCACCCTGTCGTCATTACAAGGCCTGCGGCGGCTGCCAGTTGCAACATGCGACCGATAATTTTGTCGCCGAGTGGAAAATTGAGGTGGTGCGCAACGCGTTGGCCGCGCAGGGGCTCTATGCCCCGATGCGGCCCATTCACACTTCGCCTGATCGATCCCGCCGTCGGGCCACCATCGCCGTGCGGCGCACCAAGAAGGGTACGCTGGCCGGGTTTCATGGTCGCGCTTCTGACACGATTACCGAAATCCCGGATTGCCATTTGCTGCACCCAACCTTGATTGCTGCTATCCCGGTGGCCGAAGCCTTGGCGTTGTTGGGTGGCAGTCGGAAAGGTGTGTTGGCCGTAACGCTGACCCTGTCCGAAGGCGGTTTGGATGTTGCGGTCAAGGGCGGCAAACCGCTGGATGGACCGTTGGAGCTGGCGCTCGCGCAAGCGACCGAGCATCACGGTCTTGCCCGGCTTAGTTGGGATGATGAGGTTATCGCCATGCGTGAGCCTCCGATCCAACGCTTTGGAACCGCTGGCGTCACCCCACCGCCCGGAGCGTTTTTACAAGCCACAAAAGACGGAGAACAGGCTCTATTACAGGCTGTTTCCGACGCTACGTCGGGGGCAAAGCGGATTGTCGATCTGTTCGCCGGATGCGGGACATTCTCGCTGCCGCTGGCACAGACGGCCGAGGTGCATGCGGTTGAAGGTGAGGCCGAGATGACGAAAGCCCTGGATCAGGGCTGGCGCAAGGCGCAAGGCCTGAAACAGGTCACGACCGAGGCCCGAGACCTGTTCCGCCGCCCACTCATGCCCGATGAACTCAAGAAATTCGACGCCGTTGTGCTTGACCCGCCGCGCGCTGGGGCCGAGGCGCAGGTGGCCGAGCTGGCGCAGGCCATGCGCCCGGTGGTTGTTTATGTCTCGTGCAACCCGATCACCTTTGCCCGTGACGCAAAAATGCTGGTTAACGCCGGATATGCCCTTGAATGGGTACAGGTGGTTGACCAATTTCGATGGTCGTCACACACCGAACTTGCCGCTCGGTTCATTTTGAACAAATAACCCTGAGATAAGGACCGCCCGCATGGTGATCGCCCAACGACTGCTGCCCATCATCGAAGCACCGGCTTTCGGGAAATTCATCACCGGTGTGATCCTGTTCAACGCGGTACTGCTGGGGATGGAGACATCGCCCACGCTGATGGACGCAGCGGGTCCACTGATCGTGACGCTGGACAAGCTGTGCCTTGCCATATTCGTCATCGAAATCGTCATGAAACTGATCGCCACAGGGCGCCGGTTCTTCACCAGCGGCTGGAATGTGTTTGATTTCGTGATCGTGGGCGTCGCCCTAGTTCCCAGTGCAGGGGCGCTTTCGGTTCTGCGGGCACTGCGTATCCTCCGGGTCCTGCGCGTTATCTCGGTCGCGCCGCGCCTGCGCCGAGTGGTCGAAGGCTTCATCTCAGCCCTGCCGGGCATGGCCAGCGTGTTTCTGCTGATGGCGATCCTGTTTTACATCGGCGCTGTGATCTCAACCAAGCTTTTCTCGGGTACGTTCCCCGATTGGTTCGGCGATCTGGGTCTGTCGGCCTATACGCTGTTCCAGATCATGACGCTGGAAAGCTGGTCCATGGGCATTGTCCGCCCTGTGATGGAGGTGTATCCCTACGCTTGGCTTTTCTTTGTTCCCTTCATCATGGTGACCACCTTTGCGGTGGTGAACTTGCTGGTCGGTCTCATCGTGAACTCGATGCAGGACGCGCACCATGCCGAGGATGAGGTCAAGACCGATGCATATCGTGATGAGGTTCTTGAAAGGCTGGAATCGATTGAACGCCGACTGACGGAACAGTCGAACAGCAAAAAGTGATTTAAGTTTCGCGAAAATCTGACATAATAATTGACAAAAAAGAGCATCAGGCAGTGAAAATAATGGATCGTCGAGCATTCGGAATGGGCGCAATGGCAACGCTGAGCCTTTCAGCATGTGCCTCAGCCAAACCCAGATTTCTTTCTTATCGCGGGCCCGAGGTGACCTCGATGGTCATCAACAAAGGTGCACGCAAGCTGTATTTGCTCCATAACGAGCAGATTTTGCGGGAGTATGATATCGATCTAGGATTTGCACCCACCGGCACGAAAAACAAAAAAGGCGATGGTCGTACGCCCGAGGGTACCTATCTGATCGACCGCCGCAATCCGCGCAGCAGGTATCATCTATCGTTGGGTATATCGTATCCCAATTCGGAAGACTTGGCTAAAGCCAAGGCCGCAGGTGTTGATCCGGGCGGCGACATCTTCATTCACGGACAACCCAATCTGCGATCCGAGTTCAAGCGGGCGAAGAAGACCCCGGATTGGACGGCAGGTTGTATTGCGGTCAAGAATGATGAGATCGAAGAGATCTACGCCATGGTGAATGAAGGAACCGTGATTACCCTGCGCCCCTAAGCAAGGTTCAAAGCGGTTTCCAGTCACCAAATCCAAATATTGTATAGTCGCGCTGGTACGCTTCCTTCGCTAGCGCTTCAAGCTGTGCGTCGTAAATCTGATCAAGTGCAAACGGCGCGTCCGGCTTGGCCCTGTTTGGCGTTGGCGGGGCTGTATGCCCAACTTTGTAGGCAAGGTCGGGCAAGGCGGTTTCCATCTCATTCTCGCGCAGGATCAGGTCGGGCATGGTGAAACCGGCCATGCCTTCCAGCGTCTGCGCCTGTCCGCACCATTCCCCATCCACACGGATCGGGGTTTGACCCGCCAAAATACTGCGCAGCATGCCCAGAAAGGCCGCGAACGCCTCGGAATGCTGATCCCGGGTATAATTGCTTAGATCACCCTTGGCAGGCAGAGGCACCTTGTACCGTCGGCTCAGCATATTGCGAATGCTCACATACGCGCCGGGGCCTGTGTGCAGAATACGGTCGCAGAACACAGCGTGCGCGCGCGCCAGCGGATGGCGTAGCACCGTGAATTTGCGGTGACCGGGATGATCCTGCATCCATTGACGGGTCTGTTTTTGATTGCGGCCGGTGATCAGGTCGGCTTGAGACACCCCGTCCAGATCGGCAATCCACCGCACCACTTCAGCCTCGGGGCCGCCGCGCACCGGAAGGTACATCAGCGAAGTTTGCGCGGCACCCACATAGCGCGAAACAGCCGGCCCGCGGTGCGGCTCGTAACTTGGGATATGGTGTAGCTTGAAGCGGTCACGTTGCGACAGGGCCAGCTCCATATCATCCGGATTGGTCACTTTCGACAGGGCAGGCGCCGGGTTTTGACGTTTGAGATGCTGGTTCAGCTCCTTAAGACGTGCGCTGACGCCAAGCCACGCGGCAAGGCCGTTCAGAACGTCCAAATCTGTTAGATCGTCATAGTCGATATAGAACGGTGTTTGCCCGGTGGTCTGGAGATGTTTGAGCACTGTTTGTTGAAATGCTTGCCGCTGGTCGAGCTGTTCGGCGAATTCTTCGGCATCGAAGGTGATTTGCGCCTCCCGCCGTTGCTTAATGTTCACCAACCGCCACTGCTTTGTTTCCAAAGCGATTTTCCACGATATGTAGCTATCCAGAGGGTTGCGCATCAGAATGATTTTGGCGCAGCGCGGATCATCCAGCGCCGGTGGCAGCGCCCGCGCATCGTGGTCGCTAAAAAAGCGAAAGCCGTTCATCTCGCCCGGCGCGTTTCGGATGGCGTCGATCAGCGCCATCGGGTCGCGTTCACGATCTTCCAGGGTAAAGCCCAGAACGCTGTCCAGTTTTGGCAGACCGACGAAATAGGGGTTAAACGCTTCTCCGTGACACGTGACGCCATCCAGCGTGTTCAGCTGTAATTCAAGCAGGTTCGAACCTGTGCGCATATCGGCCAGAACGATGAAATAATCGAAGCGGCGGGTCATTTTAGGTTACTGCACCAAATAGGGCTTCTTGAACGATTTGGACTGTGCGCCAAACACGTCATTCACAGGGAAATCCCCCATCAGATAGGGATGCATCCCTTGGTTCTTGAGGTTTTGCAGGAACTTTCCGAACCCGGTCAGATCGACCATCGTCGGTGCCTCGGTCAGATGCGTGGGTTTGGGCGCGCCCATGTCCTCCAGAACGGTCTGTAGTTGTTCCATGGGGGATTCCACAAACTCTGCCATTGTCCATATTCGGATGCGCGTCTTTGCCCGAGCGGCATCCAGTAGCTTGAGCTGTTTGCTTTCGATCTGTTGTAGGCGGGCAGCTTCGCACCGGATATCGGCAAAATTCAGGTTCGAACGGAACAATGGAACCGCCCAGGCCCCCGAGATGACCGCAATATGTGCATTCTGATCTTGCGTCAGGAATTCATTGATTTTCTGAATATCCGTTGGCCCGAATTGAAAGCACTGACGCTCGCCTCTTGTATTCCAGATGAGGTTCGACAGAAAGGCCGAGGGGTTATAGTCGCGTAGCGTGGCGCAATCGCTGAGCGCACCGTTGATGATCGTCTCATCTTCGGCAAATTGCGCCCGTTCGGGACCGAACAGATGCCCATGCACCCGCCCGCCGATGGCGTTTGTCAGCCAGGGTTCGAAATCTTCGAACAACTCGGTAAAGCCTTGAAACACCGAATAGGGAAAGGCTGTCAGGCTACGTTCCGTAGCCGCGCGAGGGAAGCGGCTTTGCATATAAAGACCATCACGACCGCGAACGCGCCGCTCGACCGCTTTGGAAAACACCCGGTCGATCTTGCCGGGGTTGGGCTCGGCCGGGGTCAGTGCGCCTTCGTGGTCGGTCAGAAAGGTCTGATACAACCGGTTCGCGCTGTGCCAGACTTTGCGCGCCACGAAACAGTCGGACCGGCGCAGCAATTGCAGGTGATCGTCGTAGAACATGTGCGGCCGACCTTGATAGTCGAACTTCGACAGGGTCAGCGATCGGCTTTCGATATGGGTGGAATAGAGTCGTGCCAGTGTCTGAAAATAGCTTTCATCGGGAATCCAGACCTGGCGGAAATAGCGATCATATTCGGCGCGCTTGGGATCCTGAAGGATGGCCGACAAGGTTTGGCGGGTCAGACACCACCATTGACTGCCCATATGCGGTACAAGGCCTTCGGGAATTCTGCGGCGCAGACCGAGGGCGCGTTGCAACCGCACGTAATTGTCAAACAGTTTTCGTTGCCTGCGCCATGAGAAGGGGAACCTCAGGGTGAAACGTTCCAGATCCAACCCGCCAATCGTCCAGCTGACGTCGCGCGTGGTTGCGCTTTCGATGAAATCGACACGGGGCCGGTCGGCCAGATAGTCGATCAGATCAGCGACCGGACGCAGCGGCAGACACGCGCCTGAAGACAGATATACATGCCGGACATCTGGAAACCTCTCCAACATCAGCGATGCGGCAGATTGTGATGCGGCGACAATACCCCAGCCGCCCCATTCACAGACATGGCGTTTAGAAAACAGGATCAGCGGTTCATCCGAACAAGCGGCGACAAAATCGGAATAAGCCGGATCGCCGACTTTCTGATCTACATGAATGACCACAGGACAGCCCGAGGCGGCCCAATGGCGTGCCACCTGCTCAACCCGATCCAGCGCGGTGTGCACCAGCATTACGATGCCCAAGCTGCTCATGCCCAGTTCCCCTTGGACATCAGGCCGAGGATCTCAATCTGTCGCCAGTTGATGTATTTCTCGGACCATTTGTTCCAGAAAACCGGATTATCCTCTAACTGCTTGGCATAAGCCTTGTACTCGCCCGACGCAGCATAGTGCTGTCCGCGCAGCAACTCTTCTTTAGCTTTTTCCCCAAGCGTATTGATCAGCTTTGCATGCAGCAGCGCTCCGCTGGTTTTTTCACCGCCCTGCTCTTCATAGACCTGATTGAGCCCGCGCGGCAGCAAGGCGTGGGTTGAGCTGACATAGGCGTAGCGCCGGTGCCATTTCACAAGAGGTATCTTGTTCAGGGCCGGAGCCTTCAGGGGATTGTTCTGAAAGAAAACCCGTGCGCGTGCACCGCCTTGAATCCACAGATTCCCATAGGTCGGGTTGCGGGTAATCATGAAGTTGCCTGAATCGAACCAAGGCGCGACTTCAAAGGGGTTCTGGCCCTCATGATAGGGCGCATCCATGATTCCGGTTTCGGGATACATGTCGATCAGCATGGTGCCGAAACTGCGCACACCAGTATCGTCCAGCCAATCGGTCAGGGCGCGGATCGGGCGGGTATCGCAAAAAGGATAGATAAAGAATTCATCCGGATCGACCGTCAGAACCCAGTGCTTATGCGCATAGCGGCGCAGCAGGTAGTTGGACCAATCCAGACCAAAGGTCGCATTCTTGTAACCTACATCCGTCCACCACAGCGAAACGTCCGGCTGGCCGCTCAGGTATTCGCGGGTGCCGTCATCGCTGTTGTTGTCCACGCACAGGAAGTGATTGATGCCAAGCTTTCGATAGTAGTCTAAGAAATAGGGAAGGCGGATCTTTTCGTTCCGCATCACACTCATCAACAAGATGTCGTTTTTTTTGATCTTGTTGGTGTTATCTTGCACCGCTTTCAGATCCCGACGCCGACGTAGGCAACGCAGCAGGCGGCGCTTGCGCCGCAGTCTCATGCGATAGGAATCCAAAAGGCTCACGCGGCTGCCCAACCTTTTTTGATACGCGCGTCTGCCCGGGGCCGCCTGAGGCCTGAGTGGTGCCGGACATTAACGTTTTATGACATCTCTGCACCTTGTGAGGCAACGGGTTTAAATCCGGTTTACTTCCCCCCTGTGGCAGGAAATCCGCCCGCGTTCATGAGCCCAAGGTCTTGTAACTGTTGCCAATCACCTAGTTTGACCGAGTCAGAAGTCCAAAGATCAGGCCCGCTGATGATCCCGTCATAATAGGCGCCGAACCGATCGGGGTCGTGAAAATGTTGCCGCCTCTGTTTTTCGATCCGCGATTTGTCGACAACCTCAGGCAGGAATTTCGTGTGGAGCAACACGCCCGAGGCGGTCTGCCCACCCGGACCGTCATATTCAAAATTCAAGAACCGGGGCAGCGCGGAATGGCACGAATTCACATAGGCCATATGTCGTGACCACCGGGTTAGAGGGATCTTGTTTAGGGTCGGTGATTTTTGGGGCTGATCTGCAAAAAACGCCCGCTCGCGTACGCCTCCCTGAACCCAAAGGTTGCCCATCGGCCTTTGGCGCTGGGCACGATAGGGGCCGGGGTCAAACCAGTTCAGGCAATCGGTTGGATCGGAATGCGGATCATAACTTTGCGTGCCCAGCCGACCTTTGGGATAGAGATCCAGCATCATCGCCCCAAACGTGGCTTGTCCGCGCGCGTCCAGCCATGCGGTCAAATCGCGCAGCGTATGGGTGTTGTGATGGGCGTAGATCAGTAACTCATCGGCGTCGACCATCAACGTCCAGTGGCCGTGCCCAAATTTCCACTGCAGCCAAGTCAGCCAATCCAACCCGAACCGAGACGCGCGATAGCTTGCCGTAGTCCGCCACAGCGACACATCCGGCTGTTCAAGCAAATACGGGACTGAGCCGTCATCGCTGCCATTATCCACCATCAGAAAATGATCAACGCCCAGCGTGCGATAATGGTGAAAGAACCACGGCAGACGGCTGATCTCATTCCGCAGCGTGGTAAAGGCCAGAATGGCGCCGGGTGTGATCTTTTGCGTGTTGTCAGTCAACGACTTCAGTTGATGGCGGCTGCGAAAGGATCGCCACAACAGCCGCTTGCGTTTCAGGCGCAGCTTGTAGCGCTGCACCCAGGTCAGCGGCTGATCCTCAAGCCTCACTTGGTATAGCCGCCATTCTGATGCCAACGCCAGGCATCCGTGATCATCGTCTTTAACGTTGATCTTTTTGGTGTCCAGCCCAGCTCTTCCTTGGCTCGGACCGAGCCTGAAACTAGACGCGTGCAATCCCCGGCCCGGCGCGGGCCGATGCTGTAGGGTACCGCGCGGTTGGTGACGGCCTTGGAATGCTCGATGACTTCCATCACCGAAAACCCCGACCCGGTGCCCAGATTGAACACGCGGCTTTCTTTGCCCTGTTCTAGCCACTTCAGCCCCAGTACATGTGCATCGACCAGATCGCAGACGTGTACATAATCGCGGATGCAGGTGCCGTCGGGTGTGTCGTAATCGGTGCCGAATACAGTCAAGCCACCCCGCTTGCCATCGATGGCGTCCAGCATCAGCGGGACCAGATGGGTTTCTGGTTGGTGAAACTCTCCAACTTCGGCATCCGGGTCGGCCCCGGCCACGTTGAAATAGCGGAAGATCACGTGCTTCAGGCCATATGCGGCTTGGAAATCACGTAAGATGTCCTCGATCGCTCGTTTCGAGGCACCATAGGCATTCAATGGCTGCTGCTGAGTGCTCTCGTCCAGCACAACGTTGTCATGTTCGCCATAGGTGGCGCAGGTCGACGAGAACACAAAGTTCAAACATCCCGCATCCACAGCCGCCTGTATCAGTGTCAGCGAACCGGTGACATTGTTCGACCAATATTTTCCGGGCTCAACCATCGCTTCGCCGACCTGACTGAGGGCGGCGAAATGTATCACGGCGGCGGGTTGGTATTTGGCGAACACTTCGTCCAGCCGGGCGCGGTCCAGCAGGTCGCCCTGCTCGAAAGGGCCGAATTTCACCGCGCCCTGCCATCCGGTGACAAGATTGTCATAGGTTACGGGCGTATACCCTGCCCTTGTCAGTGCCTTGCAGGCATGAGAGCCGACATAACCTGCGCCACCTGTAACCAGAATATTTGTCATTCAAGCCCCATAGCGGCCATCATTTCTTCGATCTTGGCCACGTCCTGCGGGTTATTCAGTTCCCAGAACTGACGACCTTTGGCTTCGACTTCGACACACAGAACCTTGCGGCCGTTTTCCATGAAGCGCAGCTGTTCCAACCCTTCCAGTGTCTCCAGCGGACCGCTAGTCCAGCCCGGATAAGCATTCAGAGCGTCAGGCCGATAGGCATAAACTCCGACGTGGTGGAATACCGGTGTCGGGTCACTGCTGGCATAGGTCTCGGCTGTGAAAGGGATCACTTCTTTCGAGAAGTAAAGCGCGCTGTGGTCATTGCCGAACACCGCTGTAGTGCCCCCGACCCGGCCTTGCTTGCGATCGTTCAGTAATCCGTTCAGGGCGTCCCCGTCACAGCGCAGCACGGGGGTGGCCACACCCGCATCCGGCGCGTTGCGCAGACCCGAGATCAGGTCTTCAACAAACCAATGCGGGGTCAAAGGCGCATCCCCTTGCAGGTTGACGACGATGTCATAACCGCCACCCAGAGCCGAGTGCGCCTCGGCGCAGCGTTCGGTACCGTTGCGGCAGGTGTCTGAAGTCATCACCACCTCGGCACCGAACCCCTCTGAGGCTTCGCGGATACGGTCATCGTCGGTTGCCACAACCACGCGATCTACGCCTGACACGGAAATCGCAGCGCGCCAGGATCGTTCGATCAGAGTCATGCTGGTTCCGTTTGCCCCGGTCAGCGGAACCAGAGGTTTGCCTGGATAGCGGGTCGAAGCGTAGCGCGCGGGAATGGCAATCAATACTGACATCAGGCTTCCTTCAGCTCAACGCCTGGAGCATAGGCGATGAAAAATGGATTGGCATAGCCGTCTTTGCCGTAGGTCAGCGGCGAATGGTCGTCAAAGCGCACCACATGTCCGCCCGCACCGGCCAGAACCGCGTGGCCCGCAGCGGTGTCCCACTCCATGGTGCGGCCAACACGGGGGTAGAGGTCGGCCTCTCCCGTCGCCACCAGACAGAACTTCAGCGACGACCCGGCACTTTTGCTGTCGCGCACCTGATATTTGTTGATGTAGTCCTCGGTCGCCTGATCCCGATGCGACTTGGATGCAACGATCATCAGCGCCGAATTGTTTGGTTTAGAGACTGATATTGGCGTCAACACACCCGGCTGATCTTTGTCCAGTGCGCCGGTTTCCTCGACAGCTTGCCCATCGGCTTGCGTATAGAACATCCGCCCCCGCGCCGGTGCGTAAACCACACCGCGCGTCGGCACGCCGTTCTCGACCAGAGCAATATTTACGGTGAAATCGCCCCGCCGGTTGATGAACTCTTTGGTGCCGTCCAGAGGATCAACGATCAGAAAGGTATCACCCTTTTCGGAATGCGAAGCTGCCTGTTCCTCGGTCACCAGCAGGATATCTGGAAAAGCCTCGCGCAATCCGGCCGAGATCAAAGCATCCGCCGCCTCGTCCGCCTCGGTTACCGGGCTTGAGTCTGACTTGACCTTGACGTCGAAATCATCTGCTTCATAGATCTGCATGATCTTGTCGCCTGCCTGCAAGGCCAGCCGCCGGATGACGGGAATAAGCGCGTCATAAGTCACAAAAAAGCTCCGTTCCTGTGGTTTGTTGATCAGGGCATCTCACGGACTTATGATGCGATGGATACGGAACAGCAAGAATTTCGTGCCAATTTGCGGCTGACACAGCAGGAAAGAGTATTCGGGTGTTTCACTACAAGCGAAATCAGTCGTTGCTGGGCGGGGTTTTCACCACCGCCGAGCTTATATTCCATGCGGTGGTCCGCAATATCCGCTCGCAGCATTCAAATGCGGTGATCGCAATCCTGATAAACATTGTTCAGGTCGTTCTTCTGGTGACGGCGTTTTATATACTTATGACGCTAATTGGTCGAATGACCGGCATGGCCAAAATCCGGGGCGAGATGGTTTTGTTCCTGCTCTCCGGAGTTTTTCTGTTCCTGACGCATATCAAGTCTGTCGCTGCTATCGCCGGGGTTGGATCCGGCAACAATCCGATGACACTGCATTCGCCGATGACCATGATGGTGATGTTGTCAGCTTCTGCCTTCGGTATTCTGTACACGCAGCTTGCCTCGATCCTGGTCATCCTGTTCGTCTACAGCGTAGCCGTCTCGCCCCTTGTAATTCAGGAGCCCGGCGGTGCTTTTGGGATGCTTTTGCTGGCATGGTTTGTAGGATGCTCGGTCGGTCTTGTGTTTCTGGCGCTAAAGCCCTGGTTTCCAAATACAGTAAGCATCCTGACAAGTATGTACCGTCGTCTGAACATGATATTTTCTGGCAAGATGTTCGTCGGCAACGCATTGGGTGGGTTCATGCTGACTATGTTTGCGTGGAACCCGCTGTTTCACATCATAGATCAATGCCGTGGTTTTGTGTTCCGAAACTACTTTCCCCGCAACTCCAGTTGGGAATACGCGCTTTGGGTCGGGATAATCCTGACGATGATCGGCCTGCTGGGCGAGTTCTATACCCGTAAGCAGGTCTCGAAAAGCTGGGATGCGCGACGCTGATCTTGGCGGTGCACACTTTATCCTGAAAAGCTGATCCCGAATTTGGATTGTGTTTCACGTTGCGACTCTCAAAGTCAGGTTGATGCGTCCGCCCTTTGGCAAAAGTTTGGATGATCCAAACCGGATGCGATCAACCCCGTGATAGGTCAAGCGTGCCGGGCCGCCCATGATCACCACATCGCCCGAGCTCAGCCAGATCGACTCGGTCTTGCCACCCCGTGTTGTATTGCCGATGCGGAACAGCGCGTCATCGCCCAATGAAATCGACAGCACGGGCCACGAGAAATCGGCCTCATCCTTGTCCTGATGCAGGCCCATCTTGGTGCCTTCACCGTAATAGTTGATCAGACAGCAATCGGGCTGGCGATCCGCGCAGGTCAGGTCTTGCCAGATGGTCAATATCTCATCTGGAATCGCGGGCCATGTCATGCCCTTTGGGTGCGTGTCCTGATACCGATAGCCCGCCCGGTCAGTGACCCATCCCAGCACCCCGGCCGAGGTCATGCGCACTGACATTTCCTTGCCCGAAGGTGTCACGGGCCGATAAAGCGGTGCCACTTTCAGAATCGGCCTAAGCAGGTCAACTAGATGCGACTGCGCCGCCGCATCCAAATAGCCTTTCCGAATATCAAATCCGCGCAATAACAGCCGCGCCATTCCAGAATCCCCAAACCTTGCCAAAACCTTGCCAAAAAAGGCCACAGATTCCCGAAAACCTGCGTTTCTGAACGCTTGCAGGCCCCTGTTCTCGCCCTTATATACGCCTCGACGCGCGATGGTGTAGTACTGTCGCGCACATCAATCGGGGGCAGGATGCCGCAACGGGTCCAACCCTCGGGACATCGCCTTGAATGGAAAGGGATTGAAAATATGGGAAAAGTAATCGGGATTGACCTCGGTACCACCAACTCGTGTGTGGCCATCATGGACGGCTCGCAGCCGAAGGTCATCGAAAACGCTGAAGGGGCGCGTACCACGCCCTCGATCGTCGCTTTTACAGAAGATGAGCGTCTGGTCGGTCAGCCTGCAAAACGTCAGGCGGTCACCAACCCCGACAACACGATCTTTGGCGTCAAGCGTCTGATCGGTCGTCGTGTGGATGATGCAGAAGTCGAAAAAGACAAGAAAATGGTGCCCTACGCCATCGTTGATGGCGGCAATGGCGACGCGTGGGTTGAAGCCCGCGGTGAAAAGTACTCCCCAAGCCAGATCTCGGCCTTCACTCTGGGCAAGATGAAGGAAACCGCAGAAAGCTATCTGGGTGAGGAAGTCACGCAGGCGGTTATCACCGTTCCGGCATACTTCAACGACGCACAGCGTCAGGCCACCAAAGACGCCGGTAAAATTGCCGGTCTGGAAGTGCTGCGGATCATCAACGAGCCGACAGCAGCTGCGCTGGCCTATGGTCTGGACAAAGAAGAAACCCAAACCATCGCGGTTTATGACCTTGGTGGTGGTACCTTCGACGTAACCATTCTGGAAATCGACGACGGTCTGTTCGAAGTCAAATCGACCAACGGTGACACCTTCCTGGGTGGTGAAGACTTTGACATGCGCATCGTCAACTACCTGGCGGATGAGTTCAAAAAGGAACACGGTGTCGACCTGTCTGCCGACAAGATGGCCCTGCAGCGTCTGAAAGAAGCCGCTGAAAAAGCCAAGATCGAGCTGTCCTCGACCTCGCAGACCGAAATCAACCAGCCGTTCATCTCGATGGGTTCGAACGGTCAGCCGTTGCACATGGTCATGAAACTGACCCGCGCCAAGCTGGAATCGCTGGTTGGCGACCTGATCAAGAAGTCGATGAAGCCTTGCCAGGCTGCCCTGAAAGACGCAGGCCTGTCGGCTGGCGACGTGGATGAGGTTGTTCTGGTCGGTGGTATGACCCGGATGCCGAAAGTGATCGAAGAGGTCACCAAGTTCTTCGGTAAGGAGCCGCACAAAGGTGTGAACCCGGACGAAGTTGTTGCCATGGGCGCCGCCATTCAGGCCGGTGTTCTGCAGGGCGACGTCAAAGACGTGGTTCTGCTGGACGTGACCCCGCTCAGCTTGGGCATCGAGACGCTGGGTGGCGTATTCACCCGACTGATCGACCGCAACACGACCATTCCGACGAAAAAGTCCCAGGTCTTCTCGACCGCCGAGGACAATCAGAACGCCGTGACCATCCGCTGTTTCCAGGGTGAGCGTGAAATGGCTGCGGACAACAAGATCCTCGGTCAGTTCAATCTGGAAGAGATCCCGCCCGCACCGCGCGGCATGCCTCAGATCGAGGTGACTTTTGACATCGACGCCAACGGCATTGTCTCGGTTTCGGCCAAGGACAAAGGCACCGGCAAAGAGCAGAAGATCACCATTCAGGCCTCGGGCGGTCTGTCGGACGAAGATATCGACAAGATGGTCAAGGATGCCGAGGAAAACGCCGAGGCGGACAAGGCGCGCAAAGAGCTGGTCGAAGCCAAGAACCAGGCCGAAAGCCTTGTCCACGCGACCGAGAAATCGATCGAGGAACATGGCGACAAGGTCGACCCGTCGACCGTCGAAGCGATCGAACTGGCCGTTGCTGCGCTCAAGGATGAGCTGGAAACGGACAATGCCGACAAGATCAAGTCGGGCATCCAGAACGTGACCGAAGCGGCCATGAAACTGGGTGAGGCGATCTATAAGGCACAGGCGGAAGAGGGCGAAGATGAGCCCGCAGCCACAGATGCCGCGCCGGGTGACGATGACATTGTCGACGCCGAGTTCGAAGATCTGGACGACGACAAGCGTAACTAACGGGTAACCGGGCCAATTTGGGCCGGTCCGGTTGCCGGGCCGGCCCGATTACGTTGAGGCAGAAGGAAATACTGATGTCCAAACGCGACTATTACGAAGTGCTCGGCGTGTCCAAGGGCGCTTCTGCGGATGAGATCAAAAAAGGCTTTCGCTCGAAAGCCAAACAGCTGCATCCCGATCGCAACAAGGACAACCCCGATGCCGAGGCGCAGTTCAAAGAGGCCAACGAGGCTTACGATGTTCTGCGCGATGCTGACAAGAAAGCCGCTTATGACCGCTTTGGTCACGCCGCGTTTGAAAACGGCATGGGCGGTGGCGGCGGCCGTCCCGGTGGCGGCTTCGGTCAGGGCGATTTCTCCAGCGCGTTCTCTGACGTGTTCGACGACCTGTTCGGCGACTTCATGGGTGGCCAGCGTGGGGCAGGCGGGGGCCGTCGCGCTGCACGCGGTTCAGACCTGCGCTATAACCTGCGGGTCACGCTGGAAGAGGCTTATGCAGGCCTGCAGAAAACCATAAACGTTCCTACGGCTGTGGCCTGTTCCTCTTGCGAGGGAACTGGTGCCGAAGGTGGTGTTGAACCTACTGCATGTCCGACTTGTTCCGGCATGGGCAAGGTTCGCGCGCAACAGGGCTTTTTCACGGTTGAGCGCACCTGCCCGACCTGCTCTGGTTTGGGTCAGATCATTAAGAACCCTTGTAAGTCGTGCCAAGGTGCGGGACGCGTTGAAAAAGATCGCGCATTGTCCGTGAACATCCCTGCCGGTGTCGAGACCGGCACCCGGATTCGTCTGGCCGGTGAGGGTGAGGCTGGAATGCGTGGTGGTCCTCCCGGTGACCTCTATATTTTTGTCGAAGTTTCCGAGCACAAGCTGTTCGAACGTGACAGCGTGAACCTCTATTGCCGTGTGCCAGTCAGCATGGCCAAGGCAGCACTTGGCGGTTCGATCGAGGTGCCGACCATCGACGGTGGTCGCGGTCGTGTTCAGATTCCTGCTGGCAGCCAGTCGGGACGCCAGATGCGTCTGCGTAGCAAAGGCATGCCCGCCCTGCGCGGCGGAGGCATCGGGGATATGTTCATCGAACTTGCCGTGGAAACTCCGGTCAATCTGACCAGTCGTCAGAAAGAACTTCTGCGTGAGTTTGACGATTTGGGTGAAGATAACCACCCGGAATCTAAAAGCTTTTTCTCTTCTGTAAAGTCCTTCTGGGATGGCATGAAGGGTTAAACGGTTGAGCAGGGGGCTCTGCCCCCATCGCCCTTTGGGCGACCCCCCCCGAGATATTTATGGCCAGATGAAACAGGGGATCCGTGTGTTGCCGATCCGGCAGGCAGGGATAGGGCGCGTTAACTTTTCGGAAACCGATTCTGCGTCAGAGTGGTGTTATGACCCAAGACGCCTTTGCCGAAGCCCCCATGCTGTTCGATACGGATGAAGCACCGGCGCAGCCGCTGCCCGTTGGTCGGTTACCCTCCTACATCAAAGACCATCGCAAGCGGCTGCGCGAAAGGTTCATGTCTGGCGGATCAGCAGCGATGCCGGATTATGAACTGCTGGAACTTGCTCTGTTCCGATCCATCCCGCGTCAGGATGTGAAACCGCTGGCGCGCGCGCTGATGGATGCGTTTGGTGATTTCAATCGTGTGTTGACGGCACCCGAGGAACGGCTGCGTCAGATCAAAGGCGTTGGGGACACGGTGATTACCGATCTGAAAATCCTTGAGGCCTGTGCCCACCGCATGGCGCGTGCCCGGGTGATGCAACGGCATGTGATCTCGGGATGGGATGCGCTTCTGGACTATTGTCACACCACGATGGCGCACCGCGAGATCGAGCAGTTTCGTGTGTTTTATCTAGATCGCAAGAATGTGCTGATTGCGGATGAAGAGCAGGCCAAAGGCACGGTGGATCATGTGCCGGTCTATCCGCGAGAGGTCGCGAAGCGGGCGTTGGAACTCAATGCCTCGGCTCTGATCCTGGTCCACAATCATCCATCCGGTGATCCGACGCCGTCGCAGTCGGATATCGATATGACCAACCGGATTCAGGATGCGTGTTCCGCCCTTGGGCTGACTTTGCATGATCACCTGATCATCGGGAAATCGGCTGAACTGAGTTTCCGCTCGCAAGGCTATTTGTAAGGGTTATCGGATCCAAACTTCGACCCGACGATTCACCTTGCGGCCCCATTCGGTGTCGTCGCAGGCCATCGGCATGGCCTCGCCAAAGCCCTCGACACTGATTTCGATGCTGTCGGGGAGGCTGGTTTCGACCGATGCCAGCACTGCGTTTCGGACGGTTTTGGCTCGCTGCAGGGCAATACGTGAATTGGCGACCGCCGCGCCCTCGCCGTCACTAAACCCAACAAAGATCAATTGACGCGCCTCCAACGTTCCGCTTTCCAAAGCTTGCGCAAGGTTCAAGATGTTTGACCGGGACTGAGCATCGGGTCGCGACGACCCCGGTTCGAACCGAAAGGACAAAGATAGCCGCGAAAGTGGACGGAGGGTTTCGATCATGCGCTGCAACTCTTCCAACCCGACCTCAGCTCCACCGGTGCTGATCGCATTGGCCAGCCGATCGCCTTGCAGCCCAACCTGGATTGTTTCAAGGGATTGATCGACAAATCCGGCTTGCCGGATGACCATCTGTGCGGCGCTGCTTTGGGTATAGGCCAAAAACTGTCGCGCGACTTTGGGCAATCGTCTTTGTGGCAAATAGAAAAACATGGGTGAGGTCAGCGGATAATCTTCGGTCTTGACCGATTGCCGCGTTGCCGGCAAGGCATGTCCGCACCCACCGGTCAGAGGCAGGGCGCGCACAGTCCCGGCCTCGGCAAGACTGGCGACGCCGAGCGCGAACGGGTCGTTCGAGACCGTGCGCACCAGATTGCTGTTTCGATCGTGGCGCGTGATCTGAGCGGTCATATGTGCGTTGGCAGGTGCTAACAGCAAATCCTCGACCGCCTGATCCAGCCCGGAACCGACCTGTGGCAGATGCAGAGAGATCGGCGCATCAGGCCCACCGAGATCGCCCCAATTTGCGACCTCGGCGGTGAAAACCTTCACCAGATCAGCAAGCGATATCTGGCGCACGGGATTGTCGGCCGACACGATTGGCACGATTGCATCCAGAGCCAAGACGCGCGACCGACGGGTATGCGTCAGATCTCCGAGCCCGGCGGCTTTGGTCAACTCCAGTTCGTCTGATCGAATTTCCCGCTGCGCCAACACGACATCTGCGGTGTTCTCAACCAGATCGATAAAGCCGTCAGCCGTATCCGTTGCACGAAATATGAACCTCGCCAAAGGCGCCTGCCGATCAGGGTGATGCAGAGCGTAGACCCGCAGGTCTCCGGTGCCCTCGGGCTGTGACAGGGTTAACCCTTCCTCGATGGCAAAGCCCTGTGCAAGTGCGGGCAGCAGCGTCTCGGCGATCACTGATGAGCCAGAGAACCGAACTTCGGCCACAAAATCCGTCAGGTTGGGGCAAGCTGGGCCGTCGCAGGTGACCCCCGATCCATCGACCGTCAGCTCTCCGAATAGCGTATCGACACGGTAGAATTCACCGTCGTAACCAAGAAGGGTGCCGACCACTTCTACCTTGCCGTCATGCGAGGTCAAAGTGATGTCCTGCGCGAATACGCTCTGTGCCAAGGATAAGGCAAAAAGCGCGGCGAACGCCGCACGAAGAATGTTCATTGGAAACCGTAGATCTGCCTGCTGCTTTTATTTGGCAGCGATTGTCAGGTCTGAGAACAGATTATTCAACACCAGAAAATCGCCAGCTGCCTCACAACCGGGCATATCCAGCGACAGGTCGTGTGAGCGTAGCCGTTCCGCGCGCCATTCCAATGATTGCACGCTTAGGGGCTTGCCGCAATTTGCTTCAGTGACCTCAGTTTCAACCGACAGTGTGATACTTCCGGCTTCGGTTGCGGTCTCAATGGGGTAGGAATAAACCTCGATATTGCGCGCGACGTCCGAACCGCCCTGACCCAGATGGATCACCGAGCCCGCGCCGCCGGTCTGGGACCCTGACCAAACGTGGCCTTCTTCCCCGTAACCTGCGCCGAATTCCAGCGCATGAAGCTGCAGATCGGTTTCGCCCTGCCACTGCAAGGCAACCCGGTTGAAGCTGTTGATCTCGGGCACATGCGTCGTCGCAACGGTGCCTTTCTCATCCGGCAGCGAGATCAGGAAAATAGCGTACTCCGACAGCGCCGGGATGGTCAGGTTCAAGCCGCCAAGCGCATCGGTCTCGGTGCTGAAAACCAGCCCGTTGTGATGAACCTCAATGGTCTCATTGGCGTGGCAGGGGGCCTTGACCCGCAGCCGTACGTTGGCGCCGGGCACAGCCATGGCGCGCGCGCTCATATCGCAATTCGAAGGCAAACGGCTGGTTTCTGGCGCTGAGCGTATGGATTGAGATAGATCCTTGGGACGTGCTTCTGTCGGGGAAGAAGAGGTCAGGACAACGCTTTCCAGTCCGGTCAGGTCCGAGTCCTGTTCCGAGATCGAAGCGACGCGTTCACCGCTCGGCTCAGCATTGGGTTGCTGCGCCGATCCGCTTTGCATCAAATATCCAATGGCCAGAGCGCAGGCAACGGTTCCGCCCGTGGTCACGTAGTTCTTAATGACAAACAAGACACCCTCCCCAGTTGAAGGAGCGAGTCGCAATTTGCTTCCCAATCAAGGCCAATATGTGGCCGTGAGGCGGACTCATTGTGGTGGAAAGCAGGTGACGTTAAGTCAACCTGCCGTGGCAATGTTTGAATTTTTTCCCCGAGCCACAGGGGCAAGGATCATTGCGTGACGGGTTACCCCAAGTCGAAGGATCATCCTCGACAAAACCCGGACGACGGTCACCAGACGCTTCGGCTTCGGCGATCGCCTCAGCATTCCCGGCAGCTTGATCCACAGCTTTCTGCGCCTGTGCCTGTTGCGCCGCCATCTGTGCGAGCATTTCCTTCTGTTCTTCTTCGCTCAGCGGGCGCACGCGCGACAATTGCTGAGTGACGGTTTCGCGCAAGGAATCAAGCATCCCTTCGAACAGCTGGAAGCTTTCGTTCTTGTACTCGTTCAGCGGATCGCGCTGTGCATAGCCACGGAAACCCACGACCGAGCGCAGATGCTCCAGCGTCAAAAGATGTTCGCGCCATTTGCCATCGATAGTCTGCAGCAGAACCTGCTTTTCGATGTTGCGCATGTTTTCCGGGCCAAAGGCCACGGCCTTCTGCGCCATCATTTCATCGGCGGCCTTGATCAGACGTTCGCGGATTTGCTCGTCATCAACGCCTTCCTCGGCGGCCCAGTCCTGAACCGGCGCATCGATGGTCAGCTTGTCTTTGACCGCTTCGTGCAGACCTTCTGTATCCCATTGATCTGCATATGATTTTGGCGGCATGAATTCGTCGATCATATCGTCGATCACCTGCTCACGCATATCGGACACGACATCCGACAGATCATCCGCTGACATGATTTCACGCCGCTGGCTGAACACGACTTTCCGCTGATCGTTCATTACGTCGTCGAATTTCAGAACGTTTTTGCGCATGTCAAAGTTGCGACCTTCGACCTTGGATTGCGCCCGTTCCAGCGATTTGTTCACCCAGGGGTGAATGATTGCCTCGCCCTCTTTCATGCCCAGCGTGGTCAGGACCTTGTCCAGACGTTCCGAACCGAAGATGCGCATCAGGTCATCTTCCAGGCTCAGGTAGAACACGGTGCGGCCCGGGTCACCTTGGCGTCCCGAACGCCCGCGCAGCTGGTTGTCGATCCGGCGGCTTTCATGACGTTCGGACGCCATTACGTAAAGACCACCGGCCTGCAGCACCTTTTCCTTTTCTTCCGCGTGCTTGGCTTCTTCTGCCGCACGCAACTCGGCCGGGTCAGCCTCGGGGTTTTCGGCCAGCGCCTGCAGCACCTTCATCTCAACGTTACCGCCCAGCTGGATGTCAGTACCGCGACCCGCCATGTTGGTGGCGATGGTCACCGCACCCAGACGGCCGGCATCTGCCACGATCTGGGCTTCCTGTTCGTGCTGACGGGCGTTCAGAACATTGTGCTCGATACCCTCCTTAGTCAGCATCTGGCTGATCACTTCGGACTTTTCGATCGACGTCGTGCCGACAAGAACCGGCTGACCTTTTTCACCGGCCTTTTTGACCTGTTCAATAATGGCACCGTATTTTTCGGCTGTGGTGCGATAGACCTGGTCGTCTTTGTCCTCACGCGCGATTGGTTTGTTGGTCGGAACCTCGACCACACCCAGACCATAGATTTCCTGAAATTCTTCCGCCTCGGTCAGCGCAGTACCCGTCATGCCGGACAGCTTGTCATAGAGGCGGAAATAGTTCTGGAATGTCACGCTGGCCAGCGTCACATTCTCGGGCTGAATCTGTACGCCTTCCTTGGCTTCGATGGCTTGGTGCAGACCTTCCGACAAGCGGCGGCCCGGCATCATCCGACCGGTGAATTCGTCGATTAGCACCACATTGCCATCCCGAACGATATAGTCCTTGTCGCGTTGGAACAGTTTATGCGCGCGCAGGCCCTGATTGACGTGATGCACTACAGTGGTGCTTTCGGGGTCGTACAGCGAATGCCCCTCGGGCAGCAGACCCGCTGAAAGCAGTTGCTGCTCCAAAAACTCGTTGCCTTCATCGGTGAACGTCACGCTGCGGCTTTTTTCATCAAGCGAGTAATGATCGTCCTGCAGCGTCGGGATCACGGTATCGATGGCAGTATAAAGGTCCGATCGGTCTTGTGCAGGCCCCGAGATGATCAGCGGTGTCCGCGCCTCATCAATCAGGATCGAGTCGACTTCGTCGACGATCGCGAAATTGTGGTGCTTCTGATAGACCTGTTCCAGATCGGCCTTCATGTTGTCGCGCAGATAGTCAAAGCCCAACTCATTATTTGTGGCATAGGTGATGTCACACTTGTACGCCGCCATCTTCTCGGCATCCGGTTGGCCCGACCAGATCACACCGGTCGTCATGCCAACGGACGCAAATACCTTGCCCATCCATTCCGAGTCGCGCTTGGCCAGGTATTCGTTCACCGTGACCACATGTACGCCCTTGCCGGTCAGTGCATTCAGATAGGCGGGGAAGGTGGCGACCAGGGTTTTGCCTTCACCCGTTTTCATTTCCGAGATATTGCCCTGGTGCAGGAACAAACCACCCATCAACTGCACATCAAAGGCCCGAAGACCTAGGGCGCGCTTGGCCCCTTCGCGGACATTGGCAAATGCTTCCGGCAACAAGTCATCCAGCTTTTCACCGTCCAGCGCTCGTTTGCGCAGCTCAGCGGTTTTCTCGATCAGGCCATCGTCGGTCAGGATCTCGAACTCCGGCTCCAGCGCATTGATCTTTTCGACCAGCGGGCGGGCCGCCTTGATCTTGCGGTCGTTCGGTGTTCCGAACACCTTTTTGGCGAGCGTTCCGAGTCCCAGCATGTTCACTCCAGCGGATCTGTTTTTTTCTTGGTTGCGACAGGCTTGCCCACCTTGCGCGCAGCCCCTAGATACGGGGGGTGAAAGGCGGCCCTGTCCAAGGCTTCAAAGCGATGTAAGGGGCAGGTTCCACAGTGTCAACGCTGCGCCCTGTCGCGGCAAAGAAATAGGATAATTCCATGCCCAAAGGCCTCACTTTTCTGCCATCGCTTGCGCTTGCTGCCGTGATGGCGTTGCCGCTGGCCGCCCAGGACGCACCGGATGCCAACACCGTGGTTGCCCGCGTGAACGGCGACGAGATCACATTGGGTCACGTCATCGCCACCGCCTCGGCGCTGCCGGCGCAGTATCAGCAGCTTGAAGATGAGGTGCTATATGATTTCATCCTCGAGCAACTGGTCCAGCAGCACCTGCTGAGCCTTGAACAGGAAGAGCTGAATACACTAAACGCCCTTCGACTGGAAAACGAAACCCGGTCCCTGCGCGCCGTACAAACCGTCGAAGCGCTGACAGCCGCCAGTGTCACTGATGAGGCCATACAGGCCGCCTATGACACGCAATTCGCCGAGTTTCAGGGCGAAGACGAGTTCAATGCCAGCCACATTCTGGTCGAATCCGAGGACGAAGCCAAAGCTGTCAAAGCCCAACTTGAAGAAGGCGCAGATTTCGCTGAGCTAGCGAAAGAAAAATCCACAGGACCCTCTGGCCCCAATGGCGGTGCGCTGGGCTGGTTCGGCAAAGGCCAGATGGTGCCCGAGTTTGAAGGTGCCGTGCTTGGCCTTGAAAAGGGTCAGGTCTCGGATCCGGTGCAAACCCAGTTTGGTTGGCACGTGGTCACGCTGAACGACAAGCGCAAGACCGAGGCCCCCGAATTGGCGGTCGTGCGCGATGAATTGGCTCAGACCATTCGGCAAGAAGCAATTCAGGCCAAGATTGACGAGTTGACGCAGCAAGCGCAGATCGAGCGTCCCGCGCTCGAGGGCGCCGGCCCCGAGGTCATGCGCCAGCTGGAGCTGCTGCAGGAGTAGCCCCGTGGCCACGATAACCAAGGTTTCACCGCTGGCCCCGGCGGCCTTCCCCGAATTGCCCGCGATCGACGGTGTGCGCTTCGCCACTGTCGAGGCTGGTGTCCGATATCAAGGCCGCACCGATGTGATGCTGGCCGTTCTTGATCCGGGCACCTCGGTGGCCGGAGTGTTCACCCGCTCGGCCACCCGTGCGGCCCCCGTTCTGGATTGTCAGGACAAGATCGGCGGGCCCGGCGACGGGCCTGCAGCGATCCTTGTGAATTCGGGCAACGCCAATGCGTTTACCGGCCATTACGGGCAGACCTCAGTGGCCGAGGTGACGCAAGCCGTCTCCAAAGCTACCGGTGTTGAGGTAGATCGGGTTTTTACCTCGTCGACCGGTGTCATCGGCGAGCCGCTGCCCCATGACCGCATCGTTGCCCAGCTTGAGGCGTTGAAGGCGGGCCTCAGCCGTCACGCGATCGAGGACGCGGCGCGCGCGATCATGACCACCGACACCTTCCCGAAGGGGTCGTCGGCGCAGGTCGATATTGGCGGCCAAACAGTCTCTATTGCGGGGATAGCGAAGGGTTCCGGCATGATCGCGCCCGATATGGCGACGATGCTGGTTTATATCTTCACCGACGCTCAGATCGAGCAGACAGCGCTGCAGGCGATGCTGGGCGCGCAGACCGACCGGACCTTCAACTGCATCACCGTGGATAGCGATACCTCGACATCCGACAGCCTCTTGCTTTGCGCCACCGGGGCATCGGGCGTCGATGCCACCGGCAATGCCGCTTTCGCGCAAGCGCTGGAAACAGTGATGTTGGACCTTGCGCAGCAAGTGGTCCGCGACGGCGAAGGGGCCACGAAATTCGTCGAAATTCGTCTGACCGGCGCCGCCACGGATGCTGATGCCAAAACTCACGGGCTGGCTATCGCCAACTCCCCGCTGGTCAAAACCGCCATCGCGGGCGAGGACCCGAATTGGGGCCGCATCGTCATGGCCATCGGCAAATCCGGTGCTGCTGCAGACCGCGACCTTTTGAGCATATCGTTCGGAGACATCCTTGTGGCTGAAAAAGGCTGGGTCAGCCCCGACTACCGCGAGGAAGACGCTGCGGCCTATATGAAAGGTCAGGATTTGGTGATCGCAGTCGATCTGGGACTGGGTCAGGGCGCTTCCACCATCTGGACCTGCGATCTGACCCACGGATATATCGAGATCAACGCGGATTATCGCTCGTGAAGACAGTATTGGTGTCTGCTGTCGCTCTGATCGACATCGAGGGCCGCGTCCTACTGGCCCAACGTCCCGAGGGCAAATCCATGGCCGGTCTCTGGGAATTCCCCGGCGGCAAAATCGAACCCGGCGAAACCCCCGAGGCCGCCCTGATCCGCGAGTTGCACGAGGAACTGGGCATCGACACCTGGGCCTCGTGCCTCGCGCCGCTGACCTTTGCCAGCCACAGCTATGACGATTTCCACCTGCTGATGCCGCTGTTTGCCTGCCGCAAATGGGAGGGCATACCGCAATCGAAAGAAGGTCAGGCGCTGAAATGGGTGCGTGCGAATGATCTGAGGAACTACCCGATGCCTGCGGCAGATGTGCCGTTGATCCCGATCCTGAGGGATTGGCTATAAGCCCCTGAAAAGACTCTAATCTGACTCAACTGGCAAAACGACAAAGCTTGGCAAATCACTGTGGTGCATGTCATTGCTGAACATATCGTTACGAAGGCAACCGACGTATTCTGCTTGAGGTTCCCTTTGTTCGATCCGGACTGGCCCGCCCTCACGCGTAGCAATTCCCGCGTGCACCGCGGCCATACAAATGTTGCTCCACCAAGCGTACACTTCGCATCCCTGTACATTGAACGGCCGTATCCGTTGCGCCTCTTTTGTGCACATTCACTCAATGGGTAAGTCAAGTTCACCAATATGGCCGGGGCAATCCTTTAGCTCATCGGCTGAAATCGGTCGACTCCCGCTACCAGCGATCACAAAAATCGCGATGGCCACAAATATGATCTGCTGAGCTCTATGCATTATCAATTCTATCTCGAACTCACGCATTGCCCAAAGAAACGCGGCGGTTGTATTCGCTTTTGGCAGCGCTTGTTTATCCAGTTCAACGGTTTTTACATCTTGTACAACTCGGAACTTCACTCCTCCGCCCTTGTTACAATTCGTAAGAATTGAGAAAACATCAGGCAAAACTTGACGCTGATCGTTACGACGTCCCTTATCGGGGCATTGGCGTTCGGGCACCATCCCGAACCCGCCATTTTCGGCCCGGGGAGGGGTCGGATGGGGAGGAGAAAAAGATTGGCTCAGACGCAGTCGGGCGCTGAAGGGATGGACTCTCTTCCGGCGCTATTACACCGCAATGTGACCCAGTTCGGGGATGTCCCGGCCTATCGGGAAAAGGAATTCGGGATCTGGCAATGCTGGACCTGGGCGGAAGCCGCCAAAGAAATCCGTGCCATCGCGCTTGGGTTTCTAGAACTTGGCGTTGAAAAGGGTGACCATATTGCTGTGATTGGTCGGAACCGTCCCGCCCATTACTGGTCGATGGTTGCCGCTCAGATGGTAGGCGCGGTGCCGGTGCCTCTGTATCAGGATTCGGTCGCCGAAGAGATGGCCTATGTGCTGGAACATTGCGGTGCGAAATATGTCGTCTGCGGTGATCAGGAGCAGGTCGACAAGGTCATTGAAATTCAGGAAAACCTGCATCAGGTCAAACACATACTCTACACCGACAAGCGGGGGATGCGGAAATACGACCACTCGCAGATGAACGCGCTTGAGGACATCATGGCCGAGGGCAGCGCCGGTCATGCACGGTTTGACGCCGAACTGGACAAGCGTATCGCTGCGATCACCTATGACGATACCTGCGTGATGCTCTATACCTCGGGCACCACGGGCAAGCCCAAAGGCGTGGTGCTGTCGAACCGGAATGTTATCGAAAGCGCTAAGAACTCGGCGGAATTCGATCATCTTACCCGGAACGAAGACATCCTGTCTTACTTGCCGATGGCTTGGGTTGGCGATTTCATATTCTCGATTGGTCAGGCTTATTGGTGCGGCTTCTGCGTGAACTGCCCCGAAAGCGCCGACACGATGATGACAGACCTGCGTGAAATCGGGCCGACCTATTTCTTTGCTCCACCGCGGGTGTTCGAAACCCAGCTGACCAACGTGATGATCCGGATGGAGGATGCGGGCAAGCTGAAGCAGCGCATGTTCCATTATTTCATGGCCCATGCCAAGAGGGTTGGTGGATTGCTGCTGGACGGCAAGCCGGTGGGCTTTGGCGACAAGTTGAAATATGCGTTGGGCAATCTGCTGGTCTATGGGCCACTCAAGGATACGCTTGGCTATGGCCGGTTCCGTGTGGGCTATACGGCGGGTGAAGCGATCGGGCCGGAAATCTTTGATTTCTACCGCTCTTTGGGCATCAACCTGAAGCAGCTTTACGGTCAGACCGAAGCGACCGTGTTCATCACCGTGCAGCCGGATGGCGAGGTACGGGCGGATACGGTTGGTGTTCCGGCGCCGGATGTCGAGCTGAAGATCGATGATAAGGGCGAGATTCATTACCGCTCACCCGGCGTGTTCGTCGAGTATTACAACAACCCGGATTCAACGGCCTCGACTAAGGATGCCGAAGGTTGGGTGGCGACGGGGGATGCCGGGTTCATCGAGGAGAACTCCGGCCATCTGCGGATCATTGACCGTGCCAAAGACGTGGGCAAGATGGCTGATGGTTCGATGTTCGCGCCGAAATATGTCGAGAACAAGCTGAAGTTCTATCCCGATATTCTTGAAGTCGTGCTGTTCGGGAATGGCAAGGATCGATGCGTGGCTTTCATCAATATCGACCTGACGGCGGTCGGAAACTGGGCGGAACGCAACAACGTGGCCTACGCGTCCTATCAGGAACTTGCGGGACATCCTCGTGTGTTAGAGACGATTCGGAGCCACGTTGAAGAGGTAAACAAGTCGGTCGCGGCGGATGAAATGCTATCGGGCTGTCAGGTGCATCGCTTTGTGGTTCTGCACAAGGAACTGGATGCCGATGATGGCGAGATGACTCGGACCCGCAAGGTGCGGCGTGGGTTTGTCGAGGACAAATTCAGCGACATTATTGCGGCGTTGTATGACGGGTCGTCGAGCGTTTCGACCACGACTGAAGTGACCTATGAAGATGGTCGTAAGGGATCGATTTCTGCGACGTTGGAAATTGTCGATGCGCCAGTGGTTCCGGTCGCGCAGCACAAGGTGGCGGCGGAATGAGTGGGCTGACGCGCGCCGCTCGACCTGCGGTCATCGCCCCGCCCGCCGTCCCGTTTTTGTGTCAGGGAGGTTCTGATGCTGGATAACTCCGAAGGATATGTCACCGAAGACGGCCGCAAGATCGGCGGTGTGGTGATGGAGATGAAGAACATCACCCTGCGCTTTGGCGGCGTGGTGGCCATCAAGGATATCTCGTTCGACATCCGTGAGGGTGAGATCCGGGCAATCATCGGGCCAAACGGGGCGGGTAAGTCCTCGATGCTGAATGTGATCTCGGGGTTCTATGTCCCGCAAGAAGGTGAGGTCTGGTTTCACGGCTCCAAGCGCCCTCCGATGCGGCCGTTTGAGGTGGCGCAGCAGGGGATCGCGCGGACGTTTCAAAACATCGCTCTGTTCGAAGGGATGAGCGTGTTGGATAACGTGATGACCGGGCGTTTGGGTTTTATGAAGACCAATATTCTTCAGCAAGCGCTGTGGAAGGGCAAGGCCGAGGCAGAAGAGACCGAGAACCGCGAGGCGGTCGAGAAGATCATTGATTTCCTTGAGATTCAGCACATCCGCAAAACGCCGGTGTCCCGCCTGCCTTACGGGTTGAAGAAACGCGTCGAACTGGCGCGCGCGCTGGCGGCGGAACCGAAACTGCTGCTGCTGGATGAGCCGATGGCCGGGATGAACGTCGAAGAGAAAGAGGACATGAGCCGCTTTATCCTCGACGTGAATGACGAGTTTGGCACCACGATTGCGCTGATCGAGCACGATATGGGCGTGGTAATGGATCTGAGCGACCGTGTGGTTGTGATGGATTACGGCAAAAAGATTGGTGACGGCACCCCGGATGAGGTGCGCAACAACCAAGAAGTCATTGATGCCTATTTGGGGGTCAGCCATGACTGAGGTCCGGGCAGAATTGGGGAGGGGCTGGCATGCCTGAACAATTAATCTTCGCGATGGAGGTCATCCTCAACGGTCTGATGGCTGGGGTGCTGTATGCGCTGGTCGCGCTGGGCTTTGTGTTGATCTACAAGGCGTCGGGGATTTTCAATTATGCCCAAGGGGTTATGGCCCTGTTTGCGGCGATGACGCTGGTCGGAATCATGAACGGGCAGGTGCCTTTTGCGCACCTGATCAACGCGACTTTCGGCACGCACGTCTATAATTTTGGTTGGAATGTGCCCGCGTTGCTTGCGATTATTCTGACCATGGCCGTGATGGTGTTGCTGGCCTGGTGCGTGCAACGGTTCGTCATGCGCCATCTGGTCGGGCAAGAGCCGATCATCCTGTTCATGGCGACCATTGGTCTGGCCTATTTCCTTGAGGGCGTCGCCGACCTGATGTGGGGGTCCGAGATCAAGACGCTGGATGTGGGTCTGCCGCAGGGTATCAACCTGTGGATTGACGAGACGACCTTTAATATCTTCGACTACGGTTTCTTCATCGACAATCTGGACATCGTGGCCACGATCATCGCAGCACTTCTGGTGGCGGCTCTGGTCGCGTTCAGCCAGTACACCAAGCAGGGTCGGGCGATGCGTGCGGTTGCGGATGACCATCAGGCGGCGCTATCGGTCGGGATTTCGCTGAACTTCATCTGGATCATGGTCTGGTCGGTCGCCGGGTTTGTGGCGCTGGTCGCGGGCATCATGTGGGGCACCAAATCGGGCGTTCAGTTCTCGTTGTCGCTGATCGCGCTGAAGGCGCTGCCGGTGCTGATGCTAGGCGGGTTCACCTCGATCCCCGGAGCCATCGTCGGTGGCCTGATCATCGGTGTGGGTGAGAAACTGTTCGAGTTCGCCATCGGCCCAATGGTTGGCGGTGCGACTGAGAACTGGTTTGCCTATGTATTGGCGCTGATATTCCTCGTGTTCCGACCTCAGGGCCTGTTCGGCGAGAAGATCATCGAGAGGGTGTAGGGCGTGACCAAGCTGATTGCCATCATCAACGTGATCGCATGGGCGGGGTTTTGGGCCTTCGGCTACATCGCCCTGACATCGAGCGATCTGACCGAGGGCCAACTTGTGATCGCTGTAATTCTGGCCTTTGCCGGGCTGGTCATGGGCATCCTGGCTTACATGAAACTGGTGCGCGCTTCCGAGGCCACCGGATATGCCAAAGGGTCCAATCAACTGGACGCCGCTGCCCGCAATCGGGCGCAGGAAGAATGGGGAAAGTAAGACATGTTCTATCGTGAGGCCGGGGATTTCAAAACCTCATATATCGCCGACAGCCAGACTTTCCCGATCAAGTTTGACCGGTATCGGTACTATGTCGTTCTGGCGGTGGCGTTTGGAATAATTCCGTTCATCATCAACGATTATTGGGCCAATGCGCTGCTTCTGCCATTCCTGATCTATGCCATCGCTGCGATCGGGCTGAACATTTTGGTGGGCTATTGCGGGCAGGTCTCGCTGGGCACCGGCGGGTTCATGGCAGTGGGGGCCTATGCCTGCTACAAGCTGATGACGGCCTTTCCCGATGTTAGCATGTTCATCCATGTGATCCTAGCCGGCGGCATCACCGCCATTGTGGGTGTCCTATTCGGCTTACCATCACTGCGGATCAAAGGCTTTTATCTGGCGGTTGCCACGCTGGCGGCGCAGTTCTTTCTTGTGTGGCTGTTTAACCGGGTGCCGTGGTTCTACAACTACTCGGCCTCGGGCCAGATCAATGCGCCGGAACGCGACGTATTTGGGATCATCATCACCGGCCCGAATGCTCCGGCATGGGCGACTTATCTGTTCTGCCTGATCTTCCTGACCGTCTGCGCGATCATCGCGCGTAACCTGACCCGCGGCACCACTGGTCGTACCTGGATGGCAATCCGCGACATGGACATCGCGGCCGAGATCATCGGGGTGAACCCGCTCAAGGCCAAGCTGACCGCCTTTGCTGTCAGTTCGTTCTTCGTGGGCGTGGCCGGCGCGCTGTTCTTTGCGGTCTATCTGGGCGCGGTCGAGGTTGGAGAAGTGTTCGGCATTCAAAAATCGTTCCTGGTGCTGTTCATGGTGATTATCGGCGGATTAGGGTCTATTTTTGGGTCCTTTGCCGGTGCCGCCTTCCTCGTGTTGCTGCCAGTCGTTTTGAAACTGCTTGGCGTCGATCTGCTGGGCTGGCCCACAGATATCGTGGCGCACCTGAACCTCGTAATCGTCGGTGCTCTGATCATCATGTTCCTGATCCTCGAACCGCACGGTCTGGCGCAGCTCTGGCGTGTGGCGAAAGAGAAACTCAGACTCTGGCCGTTCCCGCACTAAGGACCGGCCCAACGAAAAGACGGGTGTGAAACCCGAAACCCAACATCGGATCAACCAAGGGAGGAGACACCCGATGAAAAAGAAACTGGCAACCCTGGCGCTGGGCGCCGTGATGGCCGCAGGCCCGGTCATGGCCGACCTCGTATTCCCGTCGCTCAGTTACCGGACCGGGCCTTATGCGGCCGGCGGTATCCCATTTGCGGACGGATATGCCGACTACTTCACACTGCTGAACGAACGCGATGGCGGTATCGGCGGTGTTGCGGCCAACGTGATCGAATGCGAGACCGGATATAACACGGAAAAAGGCGTGGAATGTTATGAATCGACCAAGGGCGAAGGTGCTTTGGTCTATCAGCCCCTGTCCACCGGCATCACCTATCAGTTGATCCCTAAAGTGACCGCAGACGGCATTCCGCTGCACACGATGGGTTATGGCCGCACCTCGGCGGCGAACGGTAAGGTGTTCAGCAACGTGTTCAACTATCCTGCCAACTACTGGAACGGGGCGTCGGGCGCGATCAACTATCTGCTGGACGAAAACGGTGGCGACTTGAGCGGCAAGAAGATCGCGCTGGTCTATCACAACTCGGCCTATGGCAAGGAACCGATCCGTACGCTGGAAACACTGGCTGAAAAACATGGCTATGACCTGACCCTGCTGCCGGTCGACCACCCCGGTCAGGAGCAGAAGTCGCAGTGGCTGCAAATCCGCCGGGAAAAGCCCGACTATGTGATCATGTGGGGCTGGGGCGTTATGAACCAGGTCGCCGTGCAAGAAGCCGCCAATATCCGCTTCCCGATGGAGAACTTCATCGGCGTCTGGTGGTCCGGGGCCGAGTTTGATGTTGAGCCTGCGGGTGATAAGGCCACCGGCTACAAAGCGCTGACCTTCACCGGTCTGGGCGACGACTATCCTGTCTATGACGACCTGAAGAAATATGTCGTCGATGCGGGCAAAGCTGCAGGCGCCGGTGATCAACTGGGTACGGTGCAGTACAACCGCGGCCTCTATGCTGCGATGCTGGCCGCAGAAGCAGTGAAAACCGCGCAAGAGATGCACGGCACTGCCGAAATCGACGCATCGATGATGCGCGATGGCATGGAGGCGCTGGAGATCACCAACGCCAAGATGGAAGCGTTGGGTATGGCCGGTTTCGGACCTGAATTCGCGGTCTCGTGCGAAAACCACGGCGGCCCAGGCCTTGTCGGCGTTGTTCAGTGGGATGCAGCGGCGGGTACCTGGAACTCGATTCAGGGCTTCGAACCGACTGACGCTGAGGTCATCAACGCACTGATCGACGAAGACTCGGGCGCATATGCTGCTGAGAACAATATTTCTCAGCGCTGCGAATAAGGTGCTCTGAACCAAACGGGGCGGCGGATCGCTGCCGCCCCGAACCCCACACTCGCACAAGGACACGCGCTGATGTTGGATGCGGCACAAACCACTGACGTGCAGGCGGAAACCCTGCTTGAGGTCAACAATATCGAGGTGATCTACAACCATGTGATCCTTGTTCTGAAAGGCGTTAGCCTGACTGTGCCCAAGGGCGGCATCACAGCCCTACTGGGTGGCAATGGTGCGGGAAAGACAACCACATTGAAGGCCGTGTCGAACTTGCTGCATTCGGAACGGGGCGAGGTCACCAAAGGCTCGATTAAATATCGCGGCGAGGGCGTGCATGAAAGCGACCCGGCTGCCTTGGTTGAGAAGGGCGTCATTCAAGTCATGGAAGGCCGCCACTGTTTCGAACACCTCACAGTCGAGGAAAATCTGCTGACCGGTGCCTATACCCGGAAGGACGGGTCTGCCGCGATCCAGCAGGACCTTGAATTGGTTTACAATTACTTCCCACGCTTGAAGGAACGCCGTCGTAGTCAGGCCGGTTATACTTCGGGCGGCGAGCAGCAGATGGTGGCGATGGGCAGGGCTCTGATGTCGCGCCCCGAGACCATCCTTCTTGATGAACCCTCAATGGGTCTGGCTCCGCAACTTGTCGAAGAGATTTTTGGCATCGTAAGGGACCTGAACGAGAAGGAAGGCGTGTCCTTCCTGTTGGCCGAGCAGAACACAAATGTGGCTCTAAGGTTTGCTCATTACGGTTATATTCTGGAATCTGGCCGCGTGGTGATGGACGGCCCCGCCGCGGAATTGCGCGAAAACCCGGACGTAAAGGAATTTTATCTCGGCATGTCTGACGAAGGCCGCAAGAGCTTTCGAGACGTGCGCTCATACCGCCGCCGCAAGAGATGGCTGTAAGTGGGTGGAGGATATTTCAATGACCTATTTTGATAAGCTTGAAACCCGATCCGCTGACGAGCGCACCGCTGATCACGCGCGCGCCTTGCCAGAACAGATTGCCCGCGCGCAAAAAGCGCCCGGATATGCCGGCATCCTGTCCAACGTGGACGCCGGCACAGTGACAGACATGCAGGCGCTGGCACAACTGCCGGTTCTGCGAAAATCTGATCTGACAAAGGCGCAGGGCACCCGGCCTCCGTTTGGAGGGTTCACCGTCAAACCGGCGCGGAATTTCCAGCATGTCTTTCAATCTCCGGGGCCAATCTATGAACCCGGCAGCACTGATCACGACTGGTGGCGCATGGGCCGGTTCCTGAATGCAGCCGGGGTTGGTCCGGGCGATATCGTTCAGAACTGTTTTGGCTATCACCTCACCCCCGCGGGCATGATCTTTGAAAGCGGCGCGCAGGCTGTTGGCGCGTCGGTCCTGCCTGCAGGTACAGGTCAGACCGAGTTGCAGGTGACAGCTGCGCGCGATGTGGGTTGCACCGCATATGCAGGAACGCCTGACTATCTGAAAGTCATTCTGGATAAAGCCGAAGCCATGGGCGTCGCGCTGAAATTTTCCAAGGCCGTTGTGGGTGGCGGGGCGCTGTTTCCAAGCCTACGACAAGATTACGCCGATCGGGGCATCGTCTGCCTGCAATGCTACGCGACCGCTGATCTGGGCAACATAGCTTATGAAAGCCCTGCGATGGAGGGTATGATCATCGACGAACACGTGATCGTTGAGATCGTCACCCCCGGCACAGGAACCCCGGTTGCACCTGGTGAAGTAGGTGAGGTGGTTGTGACTACGCTGAACCCCGATTACCCGTTGATCCGATTTGCAACCGGTGATCTGTCGGCGATCATGCCCGGAGAGTCTCCGTGCGGGCGCACAAATATGCGTATCAAAGGCTGGATGGGTCGCGCCGATCAGACCACCAAGATCAAGGGCATGTTCGTCCGCCCCGAACAGGTGGCCGCGCTGGTCGACAAGCATGATGAAATCGTCAAGGCGCGTGTCATTGCGGCGCGACAGGGCGAGATGGATACCATGACCGTTCAGATCGAAAGCCCCTGCGAGAACGATGGTGCCTATGCAAAATCGGTGGTCGAAGTCCTGAAACTGAAAGGCGCGATTGAAGTTGTGGCGCCGGGCTCATTACCAAAAGATGGCTTGGTGATCGAGGATCAGCGCGTTTATGAATAGGGATCTGCGGCGAACATTGCCGCAGTTTTTGTTAGTCCGCCCACTGGTGTTTCTTAGAGTTTTAGTCGATTAAAGGCAGACCCTACGGGATTCTCAGTCAGACGCCATGGCCGAAGTCGAATATTCAGAACACGGAACGCATAATCGCGGCGCACTAGGCACACGCTTTGTGGGCGGCATTGCCTATGTCGTGGCAGCCGCCTGTCTGTTGCCAATGGTGGCGGTTGTTCTGGCGGCGGTGACCGGTGGCACCGACACAATTTCCCATTTGTTAGAGACTGTTTTGCCTGGCTATGCGCTGACCACGGTGATCCTGGTGGTGCTGGTCGCAGCAGGGACGTTTTCGATTGGCGTCGGCGCTGCGTGGCTGGTCACGATGACCCGCTTTCCCGGAGTGCGGTGGCTGGAAATCGCTCTGGTCCTGCCGCTGGCCTTTCCGGCTTATGTGCTGGCCTATGCCTATACCTTCATTCTGGATCACCCCGGAATCGTTCAGACCACGCTGCGGGATGTGACCGGCTGGGGCCCGCGCGACTATTGGTTCCCCGAGATTCGCTCGACCGAGGGTGCGGCGGTGATGTTGATCCTGGTGTTGTATCCCTATGTCTATTTGCTGGCGCGCGCGGCGTTTCTGCAGCAAAGCGCCACGGCCTTTCTGGCGGCCCGGGCGCTGGGCAACGGCCCCTGGCATGCCTTTTGGCGCGTATCCCTGCCGATGGCACGCCCGGCGATTGCGGGGGGCGTCTTGCTGGCGGTTATGGAAACCATCGCCGATTTCGGCACAGTCGCCTATTTCGGAGTGCAGACTTTTGCCACTGGCATCTACACAAGCTGGTTTTCCATGGCTGATCGCGCTGCTGCGGCGCAACTCGCCCTTTGTCTGTTGGGTTTTGCGCTTGTCATGGCCGTGGCCGAGCGGACACAGCGCGGCAAAGCCAAATACTATCAGGCAGGCAAGCGCCACGCAGGTCTGCCAGCGGCGCAACTCAAGGGATGGCAATCACTTGCGGCATTTCTGCTATGCGCAATTCCCGTCCTGTTCGGATTCCTTCTGCCTGTGGTTATCCTGGTGCAGATGGGGTTGGAATCCGAGCAGAACCTGCTGTCGCGCCGATATATCGGGTTCATACAGAACTCGCTGACACTGGCGGGGGCTGCGGCGGTTATCACCGTCAGCGCGGCGATTTCGATAGGATTCTTCCAACGCCTGCGCCCCGGGCGCGGGTCCGCCATGGCGGCTTATGTGGCGCGGTTGGGCTATGCGGTGCCGGGTGGCGTGATCGCCGTGGGGCTGATCGTCCCCTTTGCGGGATTCGACAACGCACTGGATGCGTGGATGCGCCAAACCTTTGGTATCTCGACCGGACTGCTGGTCACTGGATCCATCTGGTTGTTGATCGCGGCCTATATGGTGCGCTTTTTGGCCGCCGCGCTCAGCGCCTATGAAGGTGGGCAGAGTACCGTTCACGCCAATATGGATGCCGCCGCGCGGTCACTGGGTCAAACCCCGTTAGGAACGCTGCGCCGGGTACATCTGCCGATCCTTACGCCTTCATTGCTGACGGCACTGTTGATTGTCTTTGTGGATGTGATGAAAGAGCTGCCCGCGACCCTGATCATGCGGCCTTTTAACTTCGACACGCTAGCAGTGCAGGCCTATCGTCTGGCCTCGGATGAGAGGCTTGAAGGTGCAGCGGTTCCGTCGCTGGTTATTCTGGCTGTCGGGTTGCTGCCGGTGATCTTGATTTGCCGTCAGGTTGGGCGCAGATAGCGGGCGGGCGATCCAAAAATACAACACCTTGATGCCAGTGGGCTTGATTCGACGGCGATTTCCGGCAAGGCTTGTCATATGAACATGCAGCCTCCCAGCCGGTTCGGGTCCGGCTCTGCCCAGATGCCGGTCGCGTTTGACCGGCGCGAGATGTCTCAAATCCTGTCTGTTTATGGCCGAATGGTTGCTGCCGGTGAATGGCGCGACTACGGAATCTCGAACCTGCGGGATATGGCGGTGTTTTCGATCTTTCGGCGCACGGCGGAACATCCCATTTACAGGGTCGAGAAGCACCCGCGTCTGCGGCTACGTCAGGGCATGTATTCCGTGGTCGGCATGGATGGGCGTATTTTGAAGCGCGGGCACGATCTGCGCGCGGTTCTGAGGGTTCTGGAACGCAAGCTTATCCGTGCGGTTGACCTGGATTAGAGCCTTTTGTGCGCTGTAACCGGCCCGTCACCCTGGGCAGCGATCCGGGCAATCGCTTGATCCATCGGTTCGAGCGCGACAGCCATGTGATAGGCGTTGGCGTGAAGTAGAAGGTTTTCGGCGGCAACCCAGGCAACATGGCCTTTCCAGAATAGCAAGTCTCCGCGCCGTGCGGGATCGCCCTCGGGCACCGATCCACCAACTTCGCGTTCCTGATCGCCGCTGTCTCCGGGACAAGGAACGCCGCAGGCGAGCAGTGCGAGCTGTACGAGGCCCGAGCAATCCAGCCCGAATCGACTGTTACCACCCCAAAGATAAGGGGTGCCTAGAAAAAGTTCGGCCGCGGAAACGGGATCGGTCAGCAGGGAATAGGCGGGCACGGCATGCACCCCCGGAATGAACCCGATTGGCGTTTCCAGAAACCCGCCCTCCTCAGACAGAGCCCTGATTTTACTGCCAAAGCTCAGCGAGGTCAGATCGCGGCTTTTAATATCGGGCTTCTCATAGGCATGGGTCGAAGCGGCGACGATCCAGTGAGTCTGTGGCTCAATTGGTCCCAGATGGTCTGTCGCCACCCATCCGGTATAGCCGTCCTTGCTGGCTGAGATCTTGCTCCAGCCGCTTTGGTCGTCCAAAACAGTGACCGTGTCGCCGAACAACAATTGCCGGTCGCGCGGACCGTCAGGGTGGCGTAGCAGGTCTATGACCGGTTGAATGATGCGCGCCTGAGTCATAGGCCAAGGATCTCTGGCAAAGCCCCCAGGAGGGCACGCGGGCCTTGGCCCAAACCACCCTTGCTGCGACCGGGTTCCTTACTGCGTTGCCACGAATAGATGTCAAAATGCATATAGCGACTTTCGGCAGCGAACCGGCGCAGGAACAGTGCCGCGGTGATAGAGCCTGCAAATCCACCAGAAGGCGCATTGTCGAGGTTAGCGATGCCGGGTTCGATCATCGCTTCATAGGGGTCATGAAAAGGCATACGCCAGACCGGATCAGCGGCAGCCCGGCCAGCACGCGCCAGCACGTCCGCGGCTTTGTCGTCATCGGTATAAAACGGGGCCAGATCAGCGCCCAATGCAACCCGGGCCGCGCCAGTCAAAGTGGCCATCGAGATGAGCAGGTTTGGTGCCCCTTCATGCGCCAGAGCAAGGGCATCGGCCAGCACCAACCGACCCTCGGCATCAGTGTTGTTGATCTCAACCGTTAGCCCATTACGCGCCGTCAGGATGTCGCCGGGGCGGAAAGCATTGCCCGCTACTGCGTTTTCGACCGCCGGGATCAGGACCCGTAATTGCACCTTCAGATCCAGCGCCATGATCATACGGGCCAGACCCAGCACATTGGCCGCTCCGCCCATATCTTTTTTCATCAACCCCATCGAAGCACCGGGTTTCAGATTCAGGCCGCCGGTATCGAAACAGACCCCTTTCCCAACTAATGTTAGTTTTGGCCCTTGATCGCCCCAGTTCATCTCGATCAGACGCGGGGCCTGTTCGGCAGCACGCCCCACCGCGTGGATCATCGGAAAATTCTGTTCCAGCAACGCATCGCCTGAGATGACCGAGATGTCTGCGCCGTGTTCCCGTGCCAGTGCCTCAACCGCGTGTTGTAATTGCACCGGGCCCATGTCCGAAGCGGGTGTGTTGACCAGATCCCGTGTCAATGCCTCGGCATTGGCCATGATTTCGATCCGCCGGGCATCTACGCCCTCGGGCGCGATCAGCGTGGCGTTAGCCGGGCTTTGCGCTGCATAGCGATCAAAGGCATATCCCGTCATCAGCCAGCCCAGGCATTCAGCCTCAAGCACATCTGCGGGAACGCCCGAGGCGATATGATAGGTGCCCTTGGGCAGCGATTCTGCGGCAGCGGCTAGCGGAAATCGCTTGCGTACCCGTTTTGCCGCGCTGCCATATCCCGCCATGGCAATCTGCGGATTACCATCTGTGCCGGGCACCAGAAGTGTTTGACCCAGAGCTCCGGAAAACCCATCGGCCGCAACCCAAGCTCGGATATGATCCGGCTGATCGGTCAGCCAGCTTTCAAAATCTGATTGCTCTAACACATGTAGTGGCAGCGATGGGTCGGAGGCAGGGGCGAAGGACAGGGTCATGCGTGTCTCGGCTGGTTGGATTTTCGCCCAGACTATCTGTCTGCGGCACACTCGCAACCCCCTCTCAGACAGATAGATCTTGTTGGTCCCAGACGGCAGTCAGCGATCGCTCGCCCACCCGGATCAGGCGGCTCAGAGTCGCCCCTGTCGCGACCGCATCGCCAGCGTCGACAGTACAGGCTACATCGCCTGCCACACGTGCCAGTGCTGTCATGCCGATTTGCTCGGATATGGCTACGAGAGATTTTGCGCATTTGCGCAGCCCGGCCCAATCGCGTTGCCGCCAAAACCGTTCACAATTCGACAGCCGCAACGCCAGTTCTTCAACCGTGCGGCACAGCACGTCCATCGCGTTGGTGTCGCAAAGCTGATTGTACAGGCTGCTCAGGCGGTCCGGGTCCAGACGCACGGGTTCTTTCTGTTCCAGTGTGATAATCTTGTCCACCACATTCACCCCAATTGAAATGCCCCCACGGCACTGTCAGAGATTGGCGGCAAATACTTTGCAAAACCTTGCACCGGTTCAAAAGAATGGGTCGAATTTTCTGAGAATTCAGGCTTCCACGCGGTTCTGTGGGCAAAACCGGGCGAGAGTCCGGTCACACCTCTTGCGTTGACGCTCACTTGCTGCCAGTACCATAGAAACCGGACAGAGAAGGACAGGATCATGCCGATTACCACTGACGAGCTGGCCGCTGCCCGTACCGCCTGGGGCGATGGGTTGATTGCGATCTCCAAAGCTTTTGAAGACGGTGGGATCGATGCGGCCCGTTCCGTTGCCGAGGGTGTTCTGGATGCGGCATACGGCTATAATCTGGGTCCGGTCCTGTTCAAACCAACTATGGCGTCCGGAGATCAAACCTTTCGCCCGACTCGCCACGGTGCACTGGCCTATTTTGTCGGTCACGATGCCGAATTTCCGCTTGATGGCGGTTTCGGAATCAAGGGTTGGCGCGAAATGGCAAGTGAGACATCGGCCAGCTTCGTCGAAGGCGATGTCGCCATGTGGATGGGCAAGGTCATTCTGACGGATAGCCAAGGTAACATCACGCAAGTCGACAAAAGCTTCGGCTACAAAAAGGACGCTGACGGAGTGCTTCGCATCGTGCTGCACCATTCGTCGCTGCCTTACCAGCCACCGGCCTGATCCTGCGGGTCATACGATCGGGCCTCTGAAATTACGTCGATTTTTTGATATGTTTCCGATGATGTTTTCAGAATCGGATCGAGCTCATGAAATTGATTAAACGCATTCTCGTCACCCTACTGGTGATCATTCTGGCGCTTGTCGGAGTATCATATCTTTTGCCTGGTCAGGCCGAGGTGTCCCGCAGCATCACAATCGACGCACCAGCCTCGGCGATCTTTCCCTATGTGAATTCGATGCAGGAGACCGAGAAATGGTCCCCCTGGCTGTCCCGAGACCCCGAAACCAAGCTGAGCTATAGTGGCCCGGAAGCGGGTGTCGGAAACACGCTGAACTGGGCCTCGGACAACCCGCAGGTGGGAACCGGTTCGCAGGAAATCACCGAGAGCACCCCGGATCAGTCCGTGCAAACCGCACTGGATTTTGGCCCGATGGGGACAGCCACCGCCTCGTTCCAGTTGCGGCCAGAAGGATCAGGCACACAGGTTACCTGGGGATTCGTATCCGACCTTGGTATGAACCCCATGTCCCGCTGGATGGGCCTAATGATGGACAATTGGGTCGGCGGAGATTACGAGCGCGGGTTGGAGAATTTGAAGACGCTGGTTGAGGGACAGGGGTGAAGGATCAGGCAGGAGGCATCTCTCTGATGACTGCTTTGAGGCCATACCAGAAACGATTGTTGAAATGTACGTGCGCCCATAGCAGTCCCTTTGCCGCGCAGGAGGCTGGGATCAAGCCATCGTGCAGCGCAAATAACCTCCGCTGACGCGGTGTTCAACTCGGTTCAAGCCCATACAGAACGGGGCGTGGATCGTTTGGTCCTTCGCTTCAATGCCATTTGTAGTGCCTACCATTTTGACGACAGCTTAATCGGGGCGACCACCGACAACCCGTCTGTTATTGAATATCAAATCGTGAAGACCGTAGGTTCGAATGTGCAAGTTGGTTTCTCGAAAGCCACAGATTCGATTTTGATGCTCTGAACATTTGGAAAGGTGTGTTTATGAGGCGAACGGTATTGATGTTAGCTGTTTTGGCATTAGCGGGATGCGCTTCAACCACCACTCCTCCATCAGCACCTATTCCAAACCCCGGTCGCGCGAGCGCGCCCGTCAGTTCACAACAGGCACAAATAAGGTTCCGTCAGGTCGCCTCACGAATAGAACCTGTGGCAGAACGAGAATGCCGCCGCCGCACTAAGAATGTGAATTGTGATTTTTTGATCCGCATTGATCCAGACAAAAAAGCACCCTCAAACGCGTATCAGAGTTTAAGCAAGTCGGGGCGCCCCGTTATCACAATGACTCAAGCGCTGATACGGAATGTAAACAACACTGACGAACTTGCATTTGTTATGGCGCATGAGGCCGCTCACCACATTCAAGGGCATTTGGCGCGACAGGCCCAAAATGCGGCGGCTGGTGCGGTGCTTTTGGCCGGTCTAGCAACAATTGCGGGGTCAGGGCCGAATGACATTGCCGCAGCACAAGACATTGGAGCCTTTGTTGGCGGCCGCAGCTATTCAAAGAACTTTGAATTGGAAGCTGATCGACTAGGCACTGTAATAGCCTACAAAGCGGGTTATGATCCACTCAAGGGTGCGCTGTACTTCGCACGAGTTCCTGATCCTGGTGATCGCTTTCTGGGGACGCATCCCCCAAACTCTCAAAGATACCATGCGGTAAAAGCGACAATGTCCCAGATCGGTGACTGACCAACTGGTGCTGGATAGGCAATGGCAACGCATGCACAGGGCGGCTTTGCCCCGCAATATTGCCATCTCTGCCCGTCCACAAAATAATAAACCCCACTGGCGGTGCAGCGGGGTTTAATAGAGTCATAACCAACTGGCGAAGGTTACCCCTTCTTCAGAACTTCACGGCCCAGCAATTCTGCAATTTGAACAGCGTTCAACGCCGCGCCTTTGCGCAGGTTGTCGGATACGCACCACAGGTTCAGGCCGTTCTCGATGGTCGAGTCCTGACGGATACGGCTGATGAAGGTGGCGAAGTCGCCCGCGCATTCGATGGGCGAGACGTAGCCACCGGCTTCGCGCTTGTCGATCACCATGATGCCCGGTGCTTCGCGCAGGATGTCGCGGGCTTCGTCTTCGTCGAGGAACTCTTCGAACTCGATGTTCACGGCCTCGGAGTGGCCGACGAATACCGGAACGCGAACGCAGGTTGCGGTGACCTTGATCGACGGATCGACGATCTTTTTGGTCTCGACAACCATCTTCCACTCTTCCTTGGTCGAGCCGTCTTCCATGAAGACGTCGATCTGCGGAATGACGTTGAAGGCAATCTGCTTCTGGAATTTCTTCGGTTCAACCTCGGTCGTGGGATTATAGATGGCCTTGGTCTGATCCCAAAGCTCATCCATGCCTTCCTTACCGGCGCCCGACACCGACTGATAGGTCGACACAACCACGCGCTTGATCTTGGCACGGTCATGCAGAGGCTTCAGCGCGACGACCATCTGCGCGGTCGAGCAGTTGGGGTTGGCGATGATGTTTTTGTTTTTATAGTCGTGGATCGCCTCGGGGTTACATTCCGGCACGATCAGCGGAATGTCCGGGTCATAGCGATAGAGCGAGCTGTTATCGATCACCACGCAGCCAGCCGCTGCCGCCTTAGGGGCGTAAACCTTTGTGGCCTCGGAACCTACAGCAAATAGCGCCAAGTCCCAACCAGTGAAATCGAATGTGTCCAGATCTTTGGTAGTGAGCGTCTTGTCGCCAAATGTCACCTCAGTACCCAGCGAACGACGGCTTGCCAGAGCAGCAAGTTCATCGACAGGGAACTGGCGTTCCGCCAGGATGTTCAGCATTTCGCGGCCCACGTTACCCGTGGCGCCGACGACTACGACGCGATAGCCCATTTCATGTCTCCAAAGTTAAGGACGCGCGTTCATAGCCGCGTTGCGGCAAAGAAAAAAGAGGCGTTTCGGCTTATTTCACCCCGTCACACCGATTTGACACAGTTCAGTAACGTTCAGGGTTGTTTCAGCAAGGATCGATAAACCTCGACAATCGCCTGCGCTTCGCCTTCGATTCGAAAATTCTGCTCGACATGGGCGCGCGCGGCTAGTCCCGCAGCGGCCAGCGCGGCGCGGTCCTGCACCATATCCTCCAGCGCGTCGGCCAGTGCAGGGGCATTGTCTTTCTCGACCAGTCTTCCGGTCTCACCATCCTTGATTTGCGCACTGAACGCTCCGACCCCGTGACTGGCTATGGCGGGCACGCCCGAGGCCATCGCTTCAAGCGGTGTAAGGCCGAACCCTTCGTGCCGTGCGGGCGCAACGAACAGATCGAGCGCGCAATAGGTCTCGACAATCTCATCCCAAGGGCGCTCACCCAGAAAATGAACGCGGTCGCCCAGCCCGGCGTCCTGCAGCTTTTGCTCCTGCTCAGCCTGAAACGCCTCAAATTCGTTGGTGGTACGCCCGGTAAAGATCACATGCGCATCGGGGTGATTAGGCAGCATCTTCAGGGCGGCATCGACCAGCAAGTCGACCCCTTTCTGAGGGCGGATACGGCCAAAACACCCGATCAGCAGCCCGTCTGGCAGGCCAAGTTTTTGGCGCAGGGCGCTTTTGTCCTCGGCTGGGTGAAACAGCTCGGTGTTGACGCCATGCATGATGACAGTAGCGGGATGCTCCAGAAAGGAAGCGGCCTGAGGCGTCGTCGCGATCAACGCGTCCATTTTCGAAATCAGCCGCTTGGTGAACCCGGAATGATCACGTTGCGCGGCTGAGGTAAATAGCAGTTTGTAGTTGCGCCGAAGCACAGTGCGCAGAAACAGACCCATCAACATCTCGGTATTCCGGCGCGCATGCCAAACCCGTTTGCGATTGGGTAGAAACAACAGTTTCCAGAGTCTGATATGGGGCAAATCTGGCGGCAGGCCGGGACCGGTGGCACGGATGCCGATCATTTTCTGCTGGATTGGCAGCAGTCGGATCACCGTCGTTGTCACGCCCGACAGGGAATGCTTCAGATTGGGTGCAATCACCTCAATGTCCTGCACGGGCGGTCTCCGGTTTCAGTCCACGCTGTCCCGACTGAATAGATAGATCACGCAGCCAATGGCAAGGGTGACCGCGAAAAAGCCGAAGATCGCCGTATAAGGTGCTGAGGGGCTGATCCCGGCGCTGGCCGCATGGATGCGCCCGGTGGCAAATTGCGCCAGACCAACGCCGCCAACGCCAAAAAGGTTCAGCAGGGTAACGCCCCGACCGACCAGATGCGGCGGCACGAAGGCCCGGCCATGGGCCATGATCACCGGAAAACTGGCGCCCAGAAAGCCGATCACCGCCAACAGCAGCACCGAGACCCAAACGCCGCTGTCAATCCACAGGCACAGCAGGCCCAGTGCTGCGACTCCCAAGGTATTACCGCCCAGGATCACCCATTTCCGGGTGCCCAGGATACGGTCCAGCGGCCCATAGGCGAAGGTTCCCGCGATCATCGCGGCCCCCATGATCAACGTTGCCGTCCCGATCTGAGCGGTGCTGAGCCCGAACACGTCATTCAAATACGGCCCGGCCCAAAGCCCTCGGATCGCACCCGATGGCGCATAAGACACAAGCATGAGCGGCAGAATGGTCCACAGCGCAGGTTCTTTCAGCAGGTCCAGAAGTGATCCTTTTTGCTCGGTTTTTACCTTTTCAGGGTCATGCACCGTCAGCCAGATCCCCGCAGCCACCGCAGCAGAGATAATCGCCAGACCGGCCAGCGTAGCGCGCCAGCCCATCAGCTCGACCGCCAGCGCCGTGGGGTATGAGGCGACCAGATTGCCGACAGACCCTACGCCCAGCATCACGGCGGCGAGCGTGGCGAATTTGGCGGGCGGAAACTCTCGGGCAAAGATATAGTAGGACGCCATCAGAACGGGCGAACATCCAACCCCGATCAGCGCCATGGCGAGTGCCACATGGAATGGGGTCGTTGCGACCGCAAACAGGCCAGCCCCGCCAGCCCCGCCGATTAGTAGCGGCACCGCAGAACTGCGCCGAGGACCGACGCGGTCCAGTGCCCAGCCCACCGGGATCTGCATCGCCGCAAAGATTAGAAACCAAAGACCTGAGGCAAAGGCGAGGTCTTCGGGTGTTGCGCCGATATCGCGTCCCAGATCGGTGCTTAAAACTGCCAGAAAAGCGCGGAAAAACTGGCTGAGTACATAGGCCAGACACAAGATCACCAAACCTGCCTGCATTTCTTGACCTATTGTCTAGCTGCCTCGCCCCGATGCTTGGCACGCCGCGTTGATCGGCACAAGTGCCATGATTGAATCGATTGGGGCGGACATTCTTCACAATTGAGCTATCATCACTGCAGATTTTGGATTTTCCGAGTGTGTTATGACCCTCTCAGACTCTGTATTTTATGACTCCGTCCCCATTTCGGACAATTTCCTCAGCCTCAGTGACCCCGCGCAGTTCACACCTTTGCCCGAGACATGGGTGCTGGGCGTCGCCGATATCGTAGATTCTACCGGTGAAATCGCGCGGGGCCGGTACAAGACCGTCAACATGGTGGGGGCGGCCGTGATTTCAGGCATGATCAATGCGCTGGGCGGGCGCATATTCCCGTATGTCTTCGGTGGTGATGGTGCTGGATTCGCCGTATCGGGTGAGGATGCCGAGATCGCGCGGGATACGCTGGCAACATTGCAAAGCTGGGCCGAAACGGAATTCGCCATCACTCTGCGCGCGGCGCTGGTTTCGGTGGCCGACATCCGCGCCGCTGGACGTGATCTGCGTGTTGCGCGCTTTGCGCCGTCCACCGGCGTTGACTATGCGATGTTTACCGGCGGGGGACTGGCCTGGGCCGAGGCTCAGATGAAATCCGGGCAACTTGTTGTTCAACCAGCCGGACCTGACGCGCAGCCCGATCTGACCGGCCTATCCTGTCGTTGGTCCAACAGTCCAGCGAGGGTTGGTCAGATCGTTTCACTGGTTATTCAACCTACATCAGAGTCTAATGAGGCTGAATTCGCCGCCCTGACTCAATCCATCCTGTCCGTCGCCGAAGGGCTAGAACGCGCCGGTCACCCGGTTCCGGCCAAAGGACCTCCGATGAGTTTCCCTCCGCCCGGCGTCGATATCGATGCCCATGTCTCACGCGCGGGTCGGAATCTTCTGATGCAGAAAACACGCTTGATGATCGGGAATATGTTGATCGGCTTGTTGTTCAAAACCGGGATGCGCCTGGGTCAATTCGAACCCAAGCATTACAAGGAGATGGTCAGTCGCAACGCTGATTTCCGAAAGTTTGATGACGGTCTGAAAATGACACTGGATTGTGACTCGAGCACGTTGGAACAGCTCACTCAGATGCTGGACGACGCGCAAACAAAAGGCAAAATCAGATATGGCATGCACGCTCAGCAAGAGGCGATGATGACCTGCTTTGTTCCCTCGGCCATGCGCGACGACCATGTGCACTTTGTTGACGGGGCCTCGGGGGGATACGCGCAGGCTGCAGCGTCAATGAGGGCCTAAAGCCCTCGAGCGATTTCTGTGATCACGTCATAGGCCATCATCACGTCCTGTTCTTTGGTTTCAAACTGACCGGCCTGAAAGCGGATGACCAGATCGCCATCCACGCGGGTCTGTGTCAGGTAGATCCGCCCATCATCATTGATTGCATTCACCAGCCGCAGGTTCAGATCATCCAGATCGTCGGCCCCATCCGGCTCGTATCTGAAGGTCCAAAGAGACCACATTGGAGGCGTCACGATCCGAAAATCCGGTTCTGCTGCTAGACGATCATGCAGCGCGCGCGACCAATTGACGTGATTCCGCAGCCGTTCGCGCAGCCCCTCCAGCCCATAGGTGCGGATGACGAACCACAGTTTCAGCGCGCGGAACCGACGTCCCAATGGCACCGACCATTCCGAGTAATTGATGATCCCGTCCTTGCCGTGGGTTTTCAGATATTCCGGGCTGATCGCAAGTGTGCGGACCAGATCATCGGGGTTTTTCAGGAAATGCGCACAGCAATCGAATTGCACGCCCAGCCACTTATGGGGATTGAATACAATGCTGTCGGCCTGATCGATCCCCGGCCAGTAGTGACGATATTCGGGGCAGATCATCGCCGACCCCGCCCAGGCTGCATCGACATGGCTATAAAGGCCGTATTTCTGTGCGATCGCAAGGCAGCGATCCACTGGATCAGTTGCCCCGGTTCCGGTCCCTCCAACACAAAGGATCACGCCCGCCGGGTGAAAACCAGACTCTAAATCTGATTGAATCGCTGCTTCAAGCGCCTCGGGGTTCATTCCACGCCAATCACCTTGCACGGGGATGCGCACCAGATTGTCCTGTCCAATCCCCGCAACCCAGATTGCGCGGTCGATTGAGGTATGAACCTCGGAAGAGCAATAAATGCGCAGTGGCTTTTGACCGAACAGCCCCAGCGTGTTGCCCTGCCAGTTCATCGCCTTCTCGCGCATGGTCAGCACAGCCGCCAATGTCGCAGATGACGCCGAATCCTGAATGACCCCGGCAAAACCTTTGGGCAGGTCCAGCGCTTCGCGCAGCCAGTCCATCATTCGTGTTTCCATCTCGGTTGCGGCGGGCGAGGTCTGCCACAGCATACATTGCGGCGCGATGGCGCTGGCCAGGAACTCGGCCAGAACAGACGGGGCCGAGGCGTTCGAATTGAAGTAGGCGAAGAACCGAGGGTGTTGCCAATGGCTAATGCCGGGCATCACGATTTGTTCGAAATCATGAAAGATGTCCTCGATCGGCTCGCCCTGCTCAGGGGGATGCGCGGGCAGAGCGTTCAGGATATCGCCCGGCTCGGTCCGGGCGCGCACGGGCTTGCCGCCCACCGTCAAGTGATAGTCTTGCGTCCACTCGGCAACCTTCTTGCCCCAATCGGAGAATTCATTCCATTTCATCTTATCCGCCTCGGTAGCCTTTTTGTCAGTATCATATGCTAAACAAGTTAAGTAAAGTCCAGTAAACGAAACTCAACCACAACCAACGTTCTATTGCGAAATATTTGGAATTGCGCGAAAATTCCATATGTCAAAGAACTTACCACAGACGTCCCGATCATTGCCGATAGCGTTGTTGCGCGCTCGGGAAAAGGTGATGGGGCCTATTCGTGGTGTGCTAACGGATGCTGGCGTCACCGAGCAACAATGGCGCGTTCTGCGCGTTTTGCAGGAAGAAGGACCTCAGGAGCCTACTCAGATCGCCGAGCGCGCCTGCCTCTTGTTGCCCAGCCTGACGCGCATTCTGAAAAAGCTCGAAGACAGCAAGCTGATCATGAGGCGGCCGGATACCAAAGACCGCCGCCGACAGATTGTCGAAATCAGCGAGAATGGGTTGCAAATTATCGACGCAAATCTGGCGGAAATGTTGGAGCTGGCGGAACACACCCGCTCTTTGCTCGGGGCAGAGCAGCACGAGAAGTTGCTGGACCTTCTGGTAGAGCTTCACCAGCTGGAAGGCTGAGCGCAATGCTCAGAACAGGCTCTAACCAAACTGCTTGTCGTCGTTCAGACCTCGTTCAGGGCCCCAAACGATAAGCATTGTGGGCGGAGAAGGTAATATTCGTTGCCCGTAGATGGTTCGCGTCGTAGCCTCATCCTTACCTTTAACAAACGGTTCAATGCAGATGGATGGGCCCAAACCGCCAGAACCGGCACTGCCTGCACATATTGCAAAGCAGGATTTAAGCGAGCGAGTGGGCGCGCGAGTACGCCGGGCGCGTCAAATGCGAGGCATCCCGCGCCGGATTCTGTCTGAGAACTCGGGCGTTTCCCCACGCTATTTGGCGCAGCTTGAGGCGGGTGAGGGCAACATCTCGATCGGCGTGTTGCACCGTGTCGCACAGGCACTGGATTACAAAGCCGAATGGTTGATTGGTGAAGATGATCCGTGGGATTCGGATGCTTTGCAGATAGTTGAGCTTTTCCGACAAGCCAGCGACGACGTCAAAGAAAGCGTCAGGCGTGCATTGCAACCTCACCCAGATGAGGATGCACGTGCGCATCGGGTTTGTCTGATTGGATTACGCGGAGCGGGTAAGTCAACTCTTGGCGCTATGCTGGCCGCTGCACAAAGACTGCCGTTTGTTGAGCTCACAGCCATGATTGAAGAGATGGCCGGCATGCCCATGTCTGAAGTGATGGCGTTCTACGGGCAAGACGGGTATCGCAATCTGGAAGCGCAGGCGCTGGATCGGGTGATTGCAGAGCATGATCGGGTCGTGCTGGCAGTCGCGGGCGGGATCGTATCAGAGCCTTCGACCTATGCTACCCTGCTTGGCCGGTTTCACACCATCTGGCTGCGCGCGTCACCGACCGAGCATATGGACCGCGTGCGCGCCCAAGGCGACGAACGCCCGATGGCCGGAAATCCCAAGGCGATGGAACAGCTCAAGAACATATTGGCCAGTCGCGAGGCTTTGTATGGGCGGGCAAATGCGCAGCTAGATACATCGGGCAGGGCGCCCCATGTTTCGCTGAACGAGCTGCGCCTACTGATTGAGGAACAAGGTTTCCTGATCGAAAAATTGAGTTCTATTTAGGATCTTTCAGCCAATCCTTTTCAAATTCCACCCCGTCCAGTTCCGCAAATCGCCTTACCCGGTCCAATTCGGCCTGCAGGCGGCGGGTTCTTGCATCAGACCAACGCACCGACCTTTCTGGCCATACGGATCGGATTCGCAACAGTCCACGGTCTCGCTGGGCCTTCATGTCGATGCGCCCGATTAACCGGTGCCCCTCAAGCAACGGGAAGACATAATAGCCGTAGATACGCTTGGGTTCGGGTACGAACACCTCGATCCGATAGTGGAATCCGAACAACCGCTCGGCCCGGTTCCGGTCACGCAACATAGGGTCAAAAGGGCTGAGAACTCTGATCCGGCCCGGCGCATCGGGCATCGCCGCTGCGTGTTCGCATAGACCGGGGCGGGCGAACACTTTTCGTTCCCGCCCGTCTGCGCATTCGACGCAGATCTCTTCGATTTCACCCTGTGTTAGAGCCTGTTGGCACCAGGATTTTGCCTCGGCAGCGCTTACCGTATCCCAGAACGCGGCAAGCTCTCCTGATGTGGCGAACCCCAGCCGGTCGAGTGCGGCGTTACACAACCAATCCACAGTTTCATTTGCGTCGCAGTGCAAATTGCCGGGGCAAAGTTGAGTTTCTATAACCCGCTCTGTCAGGTCATAGCGTTTCTGAAACCCATCGCGTCCAACCACGGTCAGCGCGCCGGATCGCCAGAGATATTCCAGCGCGGTCTTGGATGGATGCCAGTCCCACCAACCGCCAGATCCCTTTTTCTCGTCTTTTCCCACATCGGACGAGCCAACCGGACCATGGTCGCGGATATGTTGTAGGACGGTTTCGAACTTTTGCTCAAACCCGTCTCGCCGCCAGTTCTTCCAACGAGCTTTCAGCATGTCGGCATCGCGCAGGAACCGCAGATGCCAATGGCGATAGAATTCCATTGGAATCACCGCCGCATCGTGCGTCCAATGCTCAAACAGCGCGCGGTCGCGTTCATAGAGGTGTTTGAGGTGGCGCGCGCGATAGCTGGGCTTACGCGCATATAGGATCATGTCATGCGCGCGGGCGACGGTGTTGATACTGTCAAGCTGGACAAACCCTAAACGATGGATCAGCTGTAACAAGTCATCGCCTTTGGAACTTCCGGTAGGCTGTTCCAAAAGCGCGTGCCGATCCATGAACAGCGCCCGCGCAGCGCGGTTGTCCAGACGTTGCTGCGCCATCTGGCGTTATCGCCGTTTCAGCGTGTCGCCATAGCTGATCTTGGGGGTTAGGGTAACGCGGGTTTCAACCTCGGAATCCGGATCGGCCAGCTTCGCCGCAATGATCTCGGCCGCGGTGCGCCCAATCTCGGTCCGGCAGGCATCCATGGTGGCCAGCTTGCGTGGTAGCCCCTGCAGCAGCTCCACATTGTTGAATCCGGCCAATCCGATTTGACCGGGCACATCGATCCCTTGGTCCAGCAAATACAGCAGCCCACCCGCGCCGATCATATCGTTGGAATAATACAGAAAATCCAACTCGGGCGAGCGTTCCAGCATCGCTTGTGTCATCTCGCGCCCCTTGGCCAGCGCTGAGCCACCCGAATAAAATTCACGGTCCTCAATCTCGATCCCGTGCTTGCCCAATACTTCGGTGAACCCTTCGAACCGTTTACGGGCACGGTGGTCTAACGGCATCTTGGTGCCCATAAACCCGATATGCTCATAGCCCGCTTTCAGGATTGCCTGCGCCATTTCGCGCCCGGCGCGGCGGTGAGAGATTCCCACCATCGCATCCACCGGTTTGCCATCGGTATCCATGATCTCGACCACCGGTATGCCAGCTGAATCCAGCATAGCGCGCGCGGCTTCGGTATGCTCCAGCCCGGCAATGATCACGCCTGAGGGCCGCCACGAGAGCATCTCGTACAGCACTTTTTCTTCTTTTTCTGGCAGATAGTCCGTGACGCCAACCACCGGCTGCAGTTCAGTATCTTCCAGCACCTGATTGATACCGGTTAGAACTTCGGGGAAGACCATATTTGACAATGACGGGATGATCACAGCGACCAGATTCACCCGGCTTGACGCCAATGCTCCCGCGATCTTGTTGGGCACATATCCCAGCTCTTTTGCGGCGGCCAAAACACGGGTACGGGTGGCATCCGACACATCCCCGCGATTACGTAGCACCCGGCTAACGGTCATTTCGGATACTCCGGACGCTTCCGAGACATCACGAAGGGTAAGCGGGCGTTTTGTTTCTGTTGTCACCGAGATACCTGCATTGTTTGTTTGGCCGATGGTAGCGTGAACAGGGCGAATTGTTCAACTGTTGTGCAAAGCCCATGACAATCTGAAAAAACCCCGCTAGAGAAAACGACGCGCGGCCCCGTGGCTCAACTGGATAGAGCAGCCCCCTCCTAAGGGGCAGGTTGCAGGTTCGAATCCTGCCGGGGTCGCCAGTTATCCTAAACCCCTATTTTATTGACGAAATGTAAGACGTGGCGTTGTGGGTGTGGTGGAGTTACACCTCGAATCTACACTACTATGACCAGGCCATGAGTAATGATAGCAACCTTGAGCAGCCACGTGGACCTAGTACGGCGTGGTGGTTTCGCATGTCTGCGCCCAAAATTTAAAAGGGAACCACAGACCCCGAGACAGGCAAAACCTTTGGTCGAAACATCATCAGAAGCCTTGGGGGCGTTAAGCACAAAGCGACGGCACTTAAGTTGCGCTATGTGGAATTGAGCAAGGTTCGAGAGTTAGAACTGCAGGCGCTGGGCAGGAACCGTTACAGCCTTGCTGCTGCAGACCGATGGGCTGAGGCAATGACGGACCCAGACCCAGAGGCTGCGATACTGGCGCGTGATGTGTTCTATGATGAGGTCGAGAGAGCGCCCATCGCAGTGTGAGATGCGTTCGGTAAACGGGGTATGGCCAAATCCAAACCACTGGCTGAGATGGTTGAGGCGTATGTTGAAGCTAGAGCGCCGGGGAATGCTTCAGGTTACAAACCACTGAGGGGTTCGACCATCAACGATTTCCGAACTTCGGTTCGCTATCTGGTCGACTTTCTGGGCGGTGATATATCCAGCCTCCATGTGGACGATGTGGCAGACGTTGAGGCGGTGGCATTCAGGGAATACCTATTTGAATAGCTCACTTGACCCATATCGTGGTCCTCTCACACCTGCGCAGATAGCGGAAGGCATTCCCCCAAAAGATCAACCCGTTCTTGGTCCACCTTATGGAACAGGAGGTAAGTTATATGCTCAACATAGTCGCCGTACGAAACGCCCTGATCACGCAGCACGTGCGCTTACTTCCAAACCTTGGAGGCAAGCTGTTCGTTGTTCATCGTAGCGCCTCATTTCCTTTCGTTTGTTCCGCTTCGAAGACCTGCAGTAAGTCAAATGGAACAACACCCTTCATGCGGAATGCATTCTGGCCCATGACTGTTTCGCTTACTTTGCCATCGGGCATGTCCAGACAATCTGGGGTACCACCACGTTCATCTTCGACACGGTCAAAAGGCATTTTAGGAAGTTTCAGCACGACCGGCGCGTATGCTCGAACAGCTCCTGAACTTGTCTCGCTTGCGAAAACCACAGTTGAAATTGGGCAACACGACGGTATTGACGCAATCGATGACGCGCTTTCCGCTTTTTGTTCACGTAGTTGCGGACATCTTCGAAGGCTGTACGTGCAACGAACGCGCGATCGCGTTCTACTCCTTCGATTGGCAGTTTTTTTAGCTTTTCCTCTGTCTTGCAACTCTGTGCACTAGCCTTTGACCGACGCAGGCACCGGGCGGGGGTGATTGAGCTTACATTTCATGACACTCGGCACGAGGCCGGTTTTTTGGAAAGTGCCCTATCGCTAGCACAGATACAAATGATCAATGGGACTAGGGATTTGCAGATGTTAATGCGTTACACCCACCTACAGACCGACGACATTTTAGCAAAGTTGGCAGCCTTATATCAACTTAGATCGCCTTGTTGCGTTGCGGGGTGGTCGTAATTCCCAACGCGTCAGCTTGGACCACTCTCATCTCCATCCAACGACAGTCGCACCCTTTCTGCATTAATTCTTACCTTCCATCCTTCGCAGATTTGGCAATGTGGCGTTAGCGCTCAGTTTAAGGAGCTAACCGGCGTCACTCCTCCATAAATTGAGCAAAACTCCTTCCTAAACAGAGCATACGATGAGCCCCAACGTTCTCTTATCATTCAACTTAAACTGTCCCGTTGGCGCTGATATTAGACAATTCAATCAAATATGATGATAAGCCGCCAACAATTGCGATCCAGTTTAAGAAGACTGATTGGCATCCAAAGCTCTCGGCGATATAGGTGGCGCGGATGTAGGTCACTCGCTATGGAATCTGCTAGGGAAGTTACTTGATATGATTGAAAACCAGAAGATTGCGGTTGTCGTACCAGCCTACAATGAAGCTGGTCGCATTGAGGGAGTCCTCGACTCAATGCCAACTGAAGTTGACACGGTTTATATCGTTAATGATCAAAGCACTGACAATACTGCTGAGATAGTTCAACAAAAATCCTCTTTGGATAGCCGTGTCGTACTGATTGACCTGGAGAAGAACTCCGGAGTGGGCGCAGCAATTGTACGGGGTTATCAAGAAGTCATAAAAAACGGTGAGGACATAGCGGTTGTGATGGCAGGTGACGGCCAAATGGACCCCATCGACTTTCCCGACATCATTCGTCCAATCGTGGAGGGCCGGGCAGATTATTCGAAGGGGAACCGCTTCCTCCGAGGTCGTGAGGAGTTATCCAAAATTCCAAGGCACCGCCTGTTTGGCAATCTGGTCTTATCTATTCTGACAAAGATCGTTTCTGGATATTGGCACGTCAGCGACACCCAAGGCGGTTATACAGCGATAAATCGCCGGGCACTTTTAGCTGTCGATTGGAGTAAATGCTATCCGCGCTACGGTTGCCCAAATGACTATTTAGTTCGATTAAACACGGCAGATATGCGTGTTTGCGACGTGCCTATCACTGCTGTATACGGTTCCGAGTGGCAGTCTAAAATGAAATCACACAAAGTAATACTCCCCATCGTATTACTCTTGATTAGGCTGTTTTTTTTCCGCGTTTTGAATAAATATGCTTTTCGGCACGGTCACCCTATCGTTTTGTTTTATGCACTTGCAATTTTCGCGTCGATTTTGAGCCTATTTTTAATGGCCTATATTATCGTGAAGCTAATCGTTGTTGGAAGTATCTCGCAAACTGCATCGATTTTTTTCGGAATGACGACAATTGTCAGCATTCAATTGTGGCTAAATAGCTTTGAAATGGACTATCGATATAATGACTGGCTCTACATACACCCTAAATCCTGATCAGTGCCCCTCATGCGTGAGCGGGATATTGCAGGAGCGGATGCGGGTTGTTACGCCATATCTGGATCATCGTGAGTGCTATGATATCAAGATTTGCGATCAATGCGGTCATGGCGTTGCAATCGGCAGATCAGATCTTGAATATCTATCTCAGATCTATGCCGATGGCTTTTTCGCCAGCGATCAACAGGCAATTGAAAGCGCAACATCGCCTATAAACCGCAATGCCATGGAGCGGGCAGAAAATCTTTCACGAACTTGTAGTGGGCGGGTGCTCGACATCGGCGCAGGAAATGGTGCATTTCTCCGAGCTGCCCGGACAAAAGGCTTCGCCATCGATGGTGTGGAATTTTCAACTGTTGCGGCAAGTAAAGCAAGGGATGCTGGTTTCACCATTTTTGAGGGCGATTTCTTCGCAACCGACTTTCAGGGTGCTTCCTATGACTTGATTACTCTTTGGGATGTTCTCGCAAGCTTGCATCAGCCTGCGGAGGTGTTGGAGAAGTGCTTCACACTGCTTCAAGATGACGGTTCTCTGGTCATGACTTTACCCATGATTGACTCTAAAATTGCTCGTTTATTGGGCGCGCGCTGGGCTCTTATGATTCCACCTGTAAATCTACATTTTTTCACTCGCCAGAGCATTCGACAATTGATCGAGCGTGCTGGCTTTGAGTTGCAAGACATACGTACAGAGAGCAAGAAGGTAAGCCTAAACTTCATCGCCATCAAAGCAGTACGGAGTTTTCGGTTACATTTCCTAGAACCAATCGTTACCAAACTGGTGCCCAATTGGAACGTCACACTCAACACCGGTGACATTGCGACGGTTACTCTTTGCAAGAAAAGGACCTAGAAGTCAGATGAAACTGATTGTGACCGGCGTTACCCGAACCGGAAACCTTGGGGGCACAGCCATGTTGTGTGCTGTGCAGGATGTGTTGTTGCCACACCTTACAAGATTTCAACTTGCATCCATTCTCCCAACCAAGGATGCCGCTGTAGCGCATACCGTCGATAAGGCAGAAATTGTTGCGGCGGATTATCGTACATTGATGCTTGTTGCTGCACCTTTCTGCTTGCTTTTTTGGCCGTTTCGTCGTTTCCGGCTGGTTAAAGAAATTGCAAAGAAAGTTCCAGTGCTAAAACATTTCTCCGATATTGATGCAGTGGCTGATCTGTCTGGTGTCGCATTCATTGACGGGCGCGGATTCCCGCTTTTGGCCTACAATGTTGCAGTAACCTTGCCGGGCCTTTTCTTCGACAAGCCTGTCCACAAACTTTCTCAGGCTATGGGGCCATTCAATAATCCCGTTAATCGTTTTGCTGCAAAATGGGTGCTCAGAAAGTGCACCAAAGTTATAGCTAGGGGTGAAATTTCGCTCGCACATCTGCACCAACTTGGCCTTCAGAAATGTGAGTACGTTCCAGATACCAGCTTCGCATTAGACGTCCAACCGGATTTGAAGCTCCGTGCAAGGCAAGAAATTGCCCGACATTTGCGCCGAGACGAAGGTGAAAGGATGGTGATGATTTCACCTAGCGCGGTGGTACAAAAGTACTGCGAGAGCGTCGGTAAAGATCTGGTTGAAATTTTGAGCCAAGTGGTCAAATCCCTACATGACAGAGGCATTCATTGCACGCTTCTACCGCATTCTACTGACACTGGAATCGCTAAGAATGACGATTTGAAGATCGTAACTGCGATCAAAGAACACGTCGCAGCAAACTACAGTCTGAATATCGCGGTGCTAGATGCACAGGGCGATCCACGCTGGGCCCGCGCACTGGTTGCCCAAGCAGATGCATTTATTGCATGTCGGTTTCATTCCATGATTGCTGCCCTTTCCCAAGCCGTACCGGTCGTCATTGTTGGCTGGAGTCACAAGTATCAGGAAGCGGCAGCGCCCTTCAAAGCTGGGCAAATGAGCTTAGACTATTCTGATCTTTCGCCCGATACACTTTGTGAACACCTACTAGGTTTGTTGGACAGACAGGACGATCTCAAGCTAACAATGTCTGAAGTTGCGCAGGACTGCTTTGATCGATCAGCAGTTAGCATTGCTTCCATATTGAAAGCTGAAAAACTATGACTACTTCGTCCCCTACAATTGCTGTTAATGAACTGGATGAGGTCGTTTCATCTGGCCGCTGCATTGGCTGCGGCATGTGCTCTATTCCACTCTCCTTTGCTGAAACGACTTCAAAAGTTGACCTTGCTTGGTCTAAGGATGAGGAAATTTGGGTCCCAACTATTTCAAGCTCAGACGCCGCCAGTCTAGAGCAGCGTGTTTGTCCGGGCGCCAAGGTCGATATGAAAGCGCTTTCGCAAGACGTCTTTGGAGAGCAGCCAAAAGATGGCTTCGTCGGTGTAACAAAATCCATCCAGGCTGGTTACGCAACAGACGAAACAGTGCGGAAATTTGCCGCGTCGGGAGGTGTAACCACAGCTCTTCTTCAGAGCTGGTTGAACGAAGATATCATTGATTTTGCTTATTGCACAGCAGGACTTGATCCGCATAACGGCAAAGGTCAAATCGCTCGAAATTCCGATGATCTGAGAAACTCCGCAGGCTCCCATTACCATCCGGTAAACTTTGGCGCGGCACTTGAAGAACTGGCTGAGAGCAACGAGCGATTTGCTTTTGTTGGCCTGCCGTGTGAAGTGTCTGCAATGCGAAGCGTGATGGCGTATCGTGACGACATTGCCCAGAGATGCGTAGCGATAATCGGATTGTTCTGTGGTGGAATAAACCGTTATTCTGGTATTGGTCACTACCTCTCCAATTTTGGCGTGGAGGCAGAAAATGTCGAGGAAATCGACTATCGGGATGGGGTATGGCCAGGCCAACTCGCCTTGAAGCAGAAAAACTCTTCCCAGATTCAGCGGATACCTCGGATTCGCGGCAATAGCCGCTGGAATATCCTGCGCTACATGGTCTCTTTTCAGGGCTATTGGATGTTGCCGCGTTGCAGAATTTGTCCTGACCAAATTTCGGACTTCGCCGATATTGCTGTGGGTGATCCGCATTTGACCCGCTTTAAGGAAAAGGAAAGCGCTGGTTATTCAGCCGTTATCGCCCGTACTGATACGGGCGAGCAGTTGCTGCAGAAAGCTGTCGCGGACGGTATTATATGTAGCGAAAAGCTAAGCCGGGATGAACTTGTAGCGTCCCAAGGTTATACGCTCGAAAATCGACGTCATGCAGACGTTACCAGAAATATGGCTCGTCGCCTCGGGATAGTGGCACCAGAGTTAAAGCTATATGATGATGTAAAGGGCGCTCGGTCTTGGCATCAGCATGTTTATGCTTTTGTGGACCTATACAAGATTAAAATTCGCAAATGGACGTTCTTGCGACCATTCTACGTACCAATTCAAATAGGTGAATACCTGTTTCTGACTTTTTCTCCGCGCCTCATCGCGTCCCGCACTAAAAAACTTTTGAAGAATAAGTGAAGGCGTCGTGAATGGCATTCCACCTATCTGACTACAAGGGACTCATTGACAAGCTCGCGAAGATTCCGGGCAGAGACTGGCTCACCATCACTGAAGCTACCAAAAGCTTGCAAGCAAATGACGGCTTACTTTGTAATGCGAATGTTATGCGTCATGACGTGGATCGCAGTCCTGAAAACGCACTTCACATGGCGAGGCTGGAAGCGAACAACAATATCAAGGCGACCTATTACTTTCGCTGCAATAAGCGCGGGCTTTTTCCGGAACGCTATGTTCTTGCGATTTCAGAGCTGAACCACGAAGTTGGTTACCACTATGAATGCCTTTCTCGCAGCAGAGGTGACCTAAAGGCAGCTCTTGAGTCGTTCGCGGAGAATCTCGAAAGATTTCGCGGGATCGCTCCCTGCCAAAGCGTTGCGATGCACGGCGCACCTCTAAGCCCCTATCACAATCAAGATCTTTTGGTAGGAGCAAATCTAAGGGACTATAACCTCGTATCTGACGCAGTACTTAGTTTTGCAAAGACTGAACTTGTGTACTTGACCGACACCGGTGGTAGCTGGAGAGCACCTGAAGTCTTGAATTTGCGAGATCGTGTCGGTGTAGCGACAACGAAACCTGAAACGCCCGAAACGGTAAGTTTTGGACAATGGGTTGCGAAGAATAACCAATTGCTTATCGTCTCAACACATCCAGAAAGGTGGGCATATAATACGCCTAACTTTCTGATCGCGGAGGGACGAGATCGCTTGACCAATGCAGCTAAACTGATCATTAGCCGCCTTCGAAAAGCGTAGATCAAGCCTAGAACCATTTTCAAAGATCGGTTTGCCCAAACAAGGAAAGTAGGGAACATTGAAGATTAACAATGCGCTCATCACGCGGTTCTGGGTGCTGCTTGTTGTCGGTTTTGTAACCTACATTTTGATCAAAGAACCGGAGACGCTGCATCGATCAATCTCTCGACTTGAATGGTCTACTGCACTCCCTGCTATAGCTTTGATTGTCGTGGGCAAGATATTGATGGTAGCGCTTGTTCACTTTTCTCTGAAAGGCTACGGTGAAAACAGGACTGCTCTGTTTTGCTGGCGCGCCTATTCACTTGCTGATATTGCTAAATATCTGCCAGGTGGCATTTGGGGCATTGCCGGACGCCTGGCCATTTATAAGCACAACAACATTGATCTACGCAAGGGAAGTAAAATACTCTTGTCGGAAACTTATATCCTCATACTACTATTTGGTTTGACCGGAGTTCTATCGCTAAGTTTGACCCTGCGCATCGACTGGGTTTTTCAGGCACTACTTACTCTCGGTCTTATCGCCAGCATAGCAAGTCTCAAAATTTGTTTACCCAATGATGACTGGGCAAATCGTCTTGGCGCATTTTTGGTGGCGGCAGTTGGTTGTGTTCTCTTCGGACTAAGCTTTGCCATTATTGCATTGCCGGTAGCCTCAAATTGGCTTTGGTCCGCAGGTCAGTTCAATCTGGCATTTGCAGCTGGGCAATTGGCTATTTTTGCGCCTTCCGGTATCGGAGTTCGGGAAATCGTTGTTGGCATGCTGCTACCTGAAAACTCTGGTCTATCTGTCCGTCATATTGTCGAGATCACAGTAACTCATCGGTTTTTGTGGTTGATCGCCGATTTAGCTTTGGTTCTGCCTTTGTTAGTAGTGCCGAAAGACCTTACCGGGAAAAACTGAGTGCAGATGCTGTCTATCATTACTGTTGCTTTCGCGCTCGTTGCTGCGCCGGTAGCATTTTGCCGCTGGTTAAACAACTCGAACAGCTGGCTTCTAGGATTCGCTCTCCTTCCCGCTCTGTTTACCGCGTATAGTCGGATACTCGTGCATGCGCCAATTCCCGCACCTCTGCTGCCTTGGATGGCGACGCTTCCAATTATACTCATATCTGCTCTCGTTCTAGTGGTTGCCGTATTTCATGTTTCCTCAAATTGGCGCAAAATAAGAAATTCTGTAGCGCTTAAATTCTCTCACATACTTCCGGTTACGCTGGGGCTACTGGCGGGCTATTTCGCTTTCGCGGCGTACGCACAATCCGTCCGTCTTCATATCGACAACGACATTTCAGTATATTTTCTTGAGGCAGCGAGAATTGCCCAATCACTAAGAGATGGATTAAGCCTTCAGGAGTATTTTAACCTAACCGGAACTAAACATCCCCATGACATTTCGTACAGCCTTTATCTTACTTGGGGATTCTTAACTTCGGCCTCGCCCGGATTTGGCGACGACCAGGTGCCGCGCTTGCTTATCGGGGTCAACCATTTAGCTGCGGTGGCGGGCATTCTTTATTTTGTGACGAGCCAATCCAAGCTTACGCCTCTTTGGTTTTTATTGGCACTATCGCTTATCGTTTCTCATTCCGGTTGGGAGTATCAGCTAAGAGCTCTTAGCAGAGACAGCTATGTGGTCGCGCCGTTATTTGTAGCTTTTGGGCTGTTGCTACAATCGCAACCCATCAATCGCTCCGATATGTGCAAACAGTCAATTTCTCACACCATTGTTACGCTGTTTGCGGTGCTCGGGAGCTTGCAAGGACACACACTTGGGGCAATCTATATGTGTGCTGCCTGGTCCGCGATTGGTTTGATATTGTTGAACAGGCACAAATGGGCCGTTTTTCGAATAGCTGAGCTTTGGGTGGCGAGTTGTCTGGTCTTCTATTTCGCGATTCAGAACTATTTGAAATACAGCCGTACGGAATCCGGCAATCTTGGCTTTGCTTATCCCTACTATGTCGATCCAGTTCTCAAAGAGCGGTTTGAGACGAATCGGTCCTTCATGAATGAGCCTAGTTTGTTCGAATTGTCATATGTGACACTGATTCAAAGAGGTGTCGGTTATTGGGTTTATGCGATAGCCATCGCTGCATCGCTTCTAATCTGGTTTAGGTTCTGGAATAAGCGGAATTTGATCTCAATTGGAGATGGGCAGGCATGGCTATGCACCGCATTCATAATTTGTGTGATAATGTCAGCTATCTATCTCTTTCCGGTTCAGATGGACGGAATCACTCTAAGCGCGGCGGTAGTTGCCAATCTGCGCTACGGATTTCCTATTGCGTTGCTGGTGGTTTGTTTGGTCTTTTTCAGCCTCAAGCTGATCACTTTCTCCTTGAAGACGCTAAAAACACCTCTTTACCTGCAGCGTATTGTGCTTTTGATCACAGTTCTCTTTGTCGGCTCTTTGAACTTAGCTACAAACATCCGGCTGCAAAGCCAGATTAACGAGAGAGAAAGCGCTAGGGCCAAAATACAACACAGTCTATGCCTTCACTTAAAGGCTCGGGGCGCACGTAAGATAGCCATCGATAGGAATGGCGCGTTGTATCGCTGTCCTGTCGACAGTTTCTATCTGTTCTCGGAGCAGGGAAGCAAAATTCTGACTAGCAGCAGCGCCGATGAGTTCAATGCCCTGTTGGAGGCAGAGCGAGTTGATGTCATTTTGTTGGAGCTAAGAACAAAGACTTGGTGGGAAGATGCGCAGCTTTTTGGGCATCTTCAGAATGAGTGGTTTAAAAGTGGCTTCGGCAACCTAAAGATATTTGTACGCCCCTCCATGGTGAAACGAATGGGTCTTCCTGCTTTTGATGAAAATGTAAAATTTGATGAAGGCGTTGAACGTCTAAACAATGTTATTAATCCAAGCTGGGCTCAAGAATAAAACTTAATATCACGTTGACGCTTCTCTCCTCCATAGCTTCGGCTATCATCTTCGCCTTAACAGTTGAACAATAAATGGTTCTTAAACGATACCTGATTTCACTACTGGTTAAGATCGAAAAGGGAGAGCTGTCCACGAAGGCAATGCTGTCTTGGACTTTCCACGCTACGTAAATTTGGGGAGACAGGACGAGATTTGGTTTCTTAATATCCAAGACGCATTTCTATGACCGGCATCGCGATCAGCTCAACGCCCGCCAAGGCAAGGTAATCGCCCGGTTGTTCAACGCTGGGCCGAACGGATTCAAAGGTGGATTGAGCGCCGAGAACCATATCTCGATCACGGGAACGTCCCGCGCCACGGCGACGCAGGATCTCCAGGATCTGGTCGAGAAGGGCGCTCTGAGCCGAACGGGTGAACTCCGATACACGCGATATTGGTTGAAGCTGCATCGGGTCGGGTAGGGTCTGAAGTACGGCACGAAGGGCGGTAAGGTCATTTAGCTTAGATAGATGGTATTATAACCCTTTGCTTCGACATGCTGGAACTGACAAGGCACAGGCAAATCGTACCCTCGCTGCGATCATCCCGATGTCGGCTTGGAATTCGATAAACTCGGCAAGCCACGCTGGCGTTAAGTACTGAGAATTATATCTCGATCACCGGAACGTCGCGCGCCATAGCGACGCGGGATCTGCAAGACCTGGTAGACCCTCAATGAAAATCAATTCCTTTGACAGGAAGATGCTATTAAGCGCGCCTGCCCTACAGGCTACAGGCTACAGGCTACAGGCCTTGTCGCCCGGAGCCACGACCGGAAACTCAATATCGCCTAACGGCGTTGGGTCAACTGATTGCAGCCTCGGTCGATCTCTTAGAATACTACGTGAGCGGCCATGAAACCGCGCTGGTCATGGTTCTGGCCATTAAATCTCGTGACCTTAGCGATCTCCGCTCATATCGGGGGACCTGCCCCCTGCATGTCCTTCATTCGTAACGAGAGTGAGCACGTGCAGCGATTGGTAGTTTTGAGGGCTGCGGGCGTAGCATCTTGACGGTTGGGTGAAAGTCCGGTTTGCACCGTTCTTTGCTTTCCTGGCTACATCTTCCAAGCTGTGAGGAACCCGAGCCCAGTCAGGTGCATCTTTAACAAACACTTTCTTTTTTTGATTTAAAAAAGAATCTATTGCAAATATTTGGCTGTTGACGAGATCGGATGCTGCGGGTGAATGACTTTCCGCATAATCAGTCGAAAGCCAGTTCATGACTTCCTTCAAAGGCGTGCAATATCGGAAGGATGTGATCCTGTTCGCGGTGTTTTTTCTACGTCCGATACGGTGTGTCATGCCGGGATCTGGAAGAAATCATGTCAGAGCGCGGTGTTTTGGTGGACCACACAACACTAAACCGATGGGCAACACGGTATTCTGGTACAATCGCCGAGGCAGCACGTCGCCGCAAAGGGTGACCTGCTTTGTTTGGAGGTTAAGGATTGGAACCAACTTAATAAGTCAGACCCGGTGGCCTACGACCCGAAGATCAGGTCACGTTCGTTCGAGACAGCGGAACACTTAGTAGGAAATTAGGCGCGATGTATTTTTCGCTGCGCTGGATTTACACTACGCAAGACGTCGATATTTCTGCGATTTTACAATAACTTAATATAGGTTCGGGGCGGGATGCGTACGTTTCCTGCCGGGGTCGCCAAGCTTTTCTGAACGTACCCGCTTAAATGCGTTACAGATCAAGCGTTCTAATTCTCTGCCCTTTGGGAGACGAAGGAATTATACCCTCGTCACTTCTTGCCGGGTGTGCCGTCGAATTTCTTTTCGATGTCGTTCCAACAGTCGATGTAGTCGTCCTGCAGTGGTGCCTCATTGGCGGCGAACGCTGTGAGATGTTGCGGAAAGCGGGTTTCGAACATGAAGGACATGGTGTTCTCCAGTTTGTCTGGCCCCAGGTTTGAATTCGATGCTTTTTCAAAGGCTTCGCGATCCGGGCCGTGGGGCAGCATCATGTTGTGCAGGCTCATACCGCCGGGAATAAAGCCCTGCGGTTTCGCATCATATTGGCCGTAGATGTTGCCCATCAGCTCGGACATGATGTTCTTGTGGTACCAGGGCGGGCGGAAGGTATCTTCCATGACCATCCAGCGCTCGCGGAACAGAACAAAGTCGATATTTGCGGTGCCGGGCTGGCCTGAAGGTGCGGTTAGAACGGTGAAAATCGACGGATCCGGATGATCGAACAGGATGGCTCCGACCGGGCAATAGGTACGCAGGTCGTACTTAACGGGTGCATAGTTGCCGTGCCACGCCACTACATCCAGTGGGCTGTGGCCGATCTTGGTCTGGTGAAACTGACCGCACCATTTGACGGTCACGGTTGAGGGCACTTCGCGGTCCTCAAACGCCGCGACCGGTGCTTTGAAATCACGCGGGTTGGCCATGCAGTTGGCGCCGATCGGGCCGCGGCCAGGCAGTTCGAATTTCTGGCCGTAGTTTTCGCACACGAACCCGCGCGCAGGGCCTTCCACAACTTCGACCCGGTAGACAAGGCCGCGTGGAATGATAGCGATTTCCTTGGGTTCAAGGTCGATGATCCCCAATTCGGTGTAGAATCGCAGAACGCCCTCTTGCGGCACCACCAGCAGCTCGGAGTCAGCCGAGAAGAAGTAATCATCCTGCATCGAAGTATTCACCATGTAGATATGGCTGGCCATCCCGACCTGGGTGTTTACATCCCCGGCAGTGGTCATGGTGTGCATGCCCGTGATCCAGGTTGTCTGTTCACCGGTATGGGGCACCGGATCCCAGCGGTACTGTCCCAAGCTGACAACGTCAGGATCGACATTTGGCGCTGATTTCCAATAGGGAACATCGATTTTTTCATAGCGATGTGAATGCTTTACTGACGGGCGGATACGATAGCACCAGGTGCGCTCGTTCTGGTGCGAGGGTGCCGTGAACGCAGTACCTGAAAGTTGCTCTCCATAGAGGCCGTAATTGCATTTCTGCGGGCTGTTCATACCCTGGGGCAGAGCATCAGGAAGCGCTTCAGTTTCGTAATCGTTGCCAAAGCCCGGCATGTACCCTTCGTGCGGCCCTTTCAAGGATGGGGCAACTGTCATGCGTTCATTCTTGGTCGGCTCATTCATTTTGCACGTTCCTTCCGGACAGATACGATCGAATTTAATCGGTGTGGTAATAGTTGACTTTGTAACTAACAAGCGTGACGGGAAGGTATCTTCAAAAAAGATGAGTTTGATTTGCAGGAAATTGCCATAGCCTTGCACCATGTCCTTCTTCGACTGGCAAAAGGTAGTGCAACAGAGATTGTTAATTCCGCTACCTGCGGGTCAATTTTCGGGGTCAAACAAAGAAATTGTCTCAGACAGGCCAAACCAGTCTAATTGTACATCGGTCAAGTGACCGGAAGTGCTAGGGGTTCAAATTTTATGGAAAATTTGGTGCCCAGGAGAGGACTCGAACCTCCACGTCCATACGGACACTAGCACCTGAAGCTAGCGCGTCTACCAATTCCGCCACCTGGGCAGGTGTCGTGGAGGGGCGTTTAAGCTGACTGGCAGGGGGCGTCAACCAGATTCGGGGGTGTTTTTGAAAGTTTTTTGATGCGTGCCCCAACTTCTGGTTCACGCGACGGATTTTCAGAGAAGCGCGGCGTTATTGCGCCTTGTTCGACGGGCTCGTGGGCGCTAGATCAATTCAGACCAAGACAGCAGGAGCGCCATCATGTCGAAACTCGTCACGATTTACGGTGGATCGGGCTTTGTCGGCCGATATATCGCGCGGCGTATGGCTGCAGAAGGCTGGCGTGTCCGCGTCGCTGTGCGGCGGCCCAATGAAGCGATGTTCGTCAGACCCTATGGCGCGGTTGGTCAGGTCGAGCCTATCTTGTGCAATATCCGTGATGACGCCTCGGTCGCTGCAGCGATGCATGGTGTGGACGCCGTGGTGAATTGCGTCGGCGTATTGAATGAGCTGGGCAAGAATGCGTTCGACGCAGTGCAGGCCGAAGGTGCCGAACGGATCGCCCGGCTGGCGGCCGCTCAGGGTATTGACCGCATGGTCCATATCTCGGCCATTGGTACGGATCCCGAATCCGACAGCGAATATGCGCGCACCAAAGCGCAGGGCGAGGCGGGCGTTTTGCAACACATGCCGGGCGCCGTCATTCTGCGCCCATCAGTCATTTTCGGCACCGAAGACCAGTTTTTCAACCGCTTCGCAGGAATGACACGGATGAGCCCGTTCCTGCCGCTTGTTGGGGCGGAAACGAAATTTCAACCTGTCTATGTCGATGATGTTGCGCAAGCGGCAGTTCAAGGCGTTCTGGGCAAAGCGTCTGCCGGTGTTTATGAACTGGGCGGGCCAGAGGTAAAGAGTTTCCGCGCCTTGATGCAGCAGATGCTCGACGTAATTCATCGCCGCCGGATCATCATCGGGATGCCTTTCTGGGCGGCGAAAATCATGGCGGGTGTGTTGGATATCGCGAAGTTCGTCAGTTTTCAGTTGTTTCCGAACAATATCCTGACCCGTGACCAACTTAAGAATCTGCGGCGCGATAATGTGGTGGCGGATGACGCTAAAGGTTTTTCGGACCTCGGGATCGAGCCCGCAACGTTGGAGTCGGTGCTGCCAGAATATCTGTGGAAATTCCGCCCCGCGGGTCAGTATGACGATATTCAGAACTCGGCCAAGAACCTGCGCATCTGATCAGCTATAGGCGATCATTAGCAGTATTGCTCCGAGGATGACCCGGTAGATCACATAGGGTGTGAAACTGACGCTGCGCAGAAGCCGCATCATCAGGTTAAGCGCGATCAGAGCCGAAACAAAGGCGAAGGCTGCGGCAATCGCGCCGTCCTTGGCCAGCTGTGTATCCGCCTCACGGACGACATCGATCGAAAGCAGGACGCCCGAAGCGATGATCGTAGGTATCGACATCAGCATGGCAATCCGCGCACCATCTTCGCGTGTATAGCCAAGCTGACGAGCGCCTGTGATCGTAATCCCCGAGCGTGAAGTCCCCGGGATTAAGGCCAACATCTGCCACAGCCCCATGATCATTGCGTCCTTTAAGCCCCAGTCCGAACTACGTTTGGTCTGTACCCCCTTTTGATCCATCCAATACAGCACTAACCCGAAGCCAAGCATCGCCCATCCGATGACGGCGACTGAACGTAGAGTCTGCTCAAGCCCCGTCAGGTACACGATCCCGCCCGCAATGACTGTCGGAATCGTGGCGATGACCAAGCCCAGTGCCAACCGCGCCTGAGGCGTCTCAATTCGTCCTCGGATAATTTGGGGTATCCCGGCTAGGGCTTGTTTCACATCTGACCAGAAATAAAGAATAACCGCGCCAAGTGTTCCTACATGGACGGCGACATCGATTGCCAGGCCTTGATCAACCGCGCCAGTCAGGCGGGGCAACAGGATCAGGTGCCCGGATGAAGATACAGGCAAGAATTCGGTGACGCCCTGAATGATCGCCACAAGAATCAAGTGAAAAAGGCTCATCTGCTCTGCCGGTACCGTGCTCGTTTTGTTGAGAACAATGGGTATAAGCGGGCAACGGGAAAGTGAAGTGCTCAGATAGGTCCGAATCGGAACTAAAAACACGACAAATTTCTCTGAAAAAACATCGAGCGATGCAGTTTTCTCAATATAGGTCAGCACAGTTGACTTTTCATCCAGAATGACATCACTTAAAGAACCCTGACCAAGCCAATTCATGGAGTCTGACCCGTGGCCAAGCAACCGATGCTGAAATTTGTGCAGATCGATCGTGTCATGCCTGAAAAGCGTGCCGCCAGTGACCGCAAAGGGGACTTCGATGAAATCTATGCCGAGTACGCCGCGGAGAAGGCGGCCGAACAGGCCAGCCGATGCAGCCAGTGCGGAGTGCCCTATTGCCAGTCCCATTGTCCGCTGCACAACAATATCCCTGATTGGCTGAATCTGACGGCAACCGGGCGGTTGGAAGAGGCGTATCAAACAAGCCAGGCTACCAACACTTTCCCTGAAATCTGCGGTCGCATTTGCCCACAGGACCGTCTGTGCGAAGGCAATTGCGTGATCGAGCAATCAGGCCACGGTACGGTCACCATCGGCTCGATCGAGAAATACATTACCGATGCAGCCTGGGATAAAGGCTGGGTTAAACCCGTTCAGCCCCGTGCCGAGCGCGACGAAAGCGTGGGTATCATTGGCGGTGGACCCGGTGGATTGGCAGCGGCGGATATGCTGCGCCGGGCGGGTATTCAGGTCACGGTCTATGATCGTTATGACCGTGCGGGGGGGCTGCTGATGTACGGCATTCCCGGTTTCAAGCTGGAAAAGGATATCGTCCAACGCCGAAATGACCTGCTGGCAGACGGTGGTGTTGCATTTGAGCTGAACTGCGATGTGGACGCCGCGAAATTCGCGGAAATCCACGCGAAACATGATGCGGTAATTATTGCAACGGGCGTCTACAAATCCCGTGATCTGTCCATGCCCGGCAGCGGTCTGAGTGGGATTGAAAAGGCGATCGATTTTCTGACAGCCTCGAATCGCAAAAGTTTTGGCGATGCGGTTGATGACTTCGACAATGGCCGCTTGAACGCGGAAGGTAAGAAAGTGGTCGTCATCGGCGGGGGTGATACCGCGATGGATTGCGTGCGCACGTCGATTCGTCAGGGTGCGACGTCGGTCAAATGCCTCTATCGCCGCGACCGCGCCAATATGCCGGGCTCGCAGCGCGAGACCCAGAATGCCGAGGAAGAAGGCGTGATCTTCGAATGGCTTAGCGCACCCAAAGGCTTTACCGGCGATGAGCAAGTAAACGGTGTCATGGTGCAGAAGATGCGTCTGGGCCAGCCCGATGCCTCGGGCCGTCAGGCTCCCGAAGTGATTGAGGGCGCAGACTATGTCGAAGAGGCCGATCTGGTGATCAAGGCGCTTGGATTCGAACCCGAAGACCTGCCCACGCTGTTTGGTCAACCCGATCTACCCGTGACCCGCTGGGGTACAATCAAAGCTGCGTTCCAGACCGGTGCGACCGAGATGGAGGGCGTTTATGCCATCGGCGACATCGTGCGCGGTGCTTCGCTGGTGGTCTGGGCGATCCGTGACGGGCGCGATTGCGCAGATGCCATAATTGAGCGTTTTAACGCCAAATCCGCCATCGCAGCCGAGTGAAACAAAACGCAAAAGCAATTCGAAAAATCCCAGCGGGTATGCGTTCGAAAGCGAACGCCGACAGATGAACAAAAGCCTGTGTGCCCCCTTGGGAAGAAGGAGACAGCCAATGACCAAATATGATGCCGATTGGGTGCGGGCCGAAGAAGCCAAGCGCAAATGGATGGCAAAAAACGGTCTCTATTCAGAGGAAGAAGAACATTCCTCGTGCGGTGTGGGCCTTGTTGTGTCCGTCGATGGTAAGCCGTCACGCAAGGTGGTGGATGCCGGGATCGATGCGCTAAAGGCAATCTGGCATCGCGGCGCGGTGGATGCGGACGGTAAAACCGGGGATGGCGCAGGTATCCATGTGCAGATCCCGGTCCCATTCTTCTATGATCAGATTCGTCGCACGGGTCATGAACCAAACTTGGATGAACTGGTTGCTGTCGGTCAGGTTTTCCTGCCCCGCACGGATTTTGGCGCGCAGGAACAGTGCCGGACCATAGTGGAAACCGAAGTTCTGCGCATGGGTTACTATATTTATGGCTGGCGACATGTGCCGGTTGATGTGACCTGTCTGGGCGAAAAGGCCAACGCGACCCGGCCCGAGATCGAGCAAATTCTGATCTCGAACTCCAAAGGCGTGGATGAAGAGACATTCGAGCGTGAGCTCTATGTCATTCGTCGCCGCATTGAAAAAGCGGCGCTGGCCGCAGGAATCTCGGGGCTGTATCTGGCGTCGCTGTCTTGCCGGTCGATCATCTATAAAGGCATGATGCTGGCCGAGCAGGTCGCTGTTTTCTACCCCGACCTGATGGATGAGCGGTTCGAGTCCGCTTTTGCGATTTACCACCAGCGCTATTCGACCAACACGTTCCCGCAATGGTGGCTGGCCCAGCCCTTCCGTATGTTGGCCCACAACGGTGAGATCAACACGCTGAAAGGCAACATCAACTGGATGAAAAGCCACGAGATCCGCATGACCTCGGATAGCTTTGGCGTCTATGCCGAGGATATCAAACCGATCATAGCGGGCGGATCGTCGGATTCCGCCGCATTAGACTCGGTATTCGAGGTCTTGGTGCGTGCGGGGCGCTCGGCGCCGATGGCGAAAACCATGCTGGTTCCGGAAAGCTGGTCCAAGCAAGCTATCGAGCTGCCGCAAAGCTGGCGCGACATGTATTCCTACTGCAATTCAGTGATGGAACCTTGGGATGGCCCTGCTGCGCTGGCAATGACGGATGGCCGCTGGGTATGTGCCGGTTTGGATCGGAATGGTCTGCGCCCGATGCGCTATGTGGTAACCGGCGATGGTCTGGTCATCGCGGGGTCCGAGGCGGGTATGGTGCCGATTGATGAGGCCACCGTGACCGAAAAAGGCGCGCTGGGACCGGGCCAGATGCTGGCTGTCGATATGAAAAAGGGCAAGCTGTTCCGCGACAAGCAGATCAAGGACAAACTGGCCCGAGCACTGCCGTTTGGCGACTGGGTCGGCAAGATCAACGATCTGGACGAGTCACTTGCGGGCGTGACGGAACACCCGAAATTCACCGGAGAAGAACTGCGCAAGCGTCAGATCGCGGCCGGGTATTCTGTAGAAGACCTAGAACAGATTCTTGCCCCGATGGCAGAGGACGGCAAAGAGGCGCTGGCTTCGATGGGGGATGATACGCCCTCGGCTGTTCTGTCCAAGCAATACCGCCCGCTCAGCCACTTTTTCCGGCAGAACTTCAGCCAGGTGACGAACCCTCCGATCGACAGTTTGCGTGAATACCGTGTGATGTCGCTGAAGACGCGGTTCGGCAACCTTAAGAACGTGCTGGACGAAGACAGCAGCCAGACCGAGATCATCGTTCTGGAAAGCCCCTTTGTCGGCAATGCACAATGGGACACCCTGGTCAATCAACTGGGTTCACCCCTTGCGGAGATCGATTGTAGCTTTGAACCCGGCCGAGGCGCTCTGAGCGCCGCCTTGGCACGTGTTAGAGCCGAAGCAGAGGAAGCCGTGCGCTCGGGCGCGGGTCACTTGGTTCTGTCTGACATGAATTCAGGGCAAGGTCGTGTGGCGATGCCGATGATCCTGGCCACCAGTGCTGTGCATTCGCATTTGACCCGTCAGGGTTTGCGGACCTTTTGTTCGCTGAACGTGCGGTCTGCTGAATGTGTTGATCCTCATTACTTTGCGGTTCTGATCGGCTGTGGCGCGACTGTTGTGAACGCCTATCTGGCCGAAGACTCACTGGCTGATCGCATTGACCGTGGTCTGCTGGACGGCACCCTGACCGAAAACGTTGCGCGCTATCGCGAAGCGATCGACCAGGGTCTGCTCAAGATCATGGCCAAGATGGGTATTTCGGTGATCTCGTCCTATCGCGGTGGTCTGAATTTCGAAGCCGTGGGTCTCAGCCGCGCGATGGTGGCCGAGTATTTCCCCGGTATGACCAGTCGTATCTCCGGCATCGGTGTCACCGGCATTCAGACCAAAGTCGAAGAAACTCATGCTAAGGCGTGGGACAGCGGTCTGGATGTTCTGCCCATCGGAGGTTTCTACAAAGCGCGTAAATCGGGTGAGACCCACGCGTGGGAAGCAACCTCAATGCACATGATGCAAATGGCCTGTAACCGCGCCTCATATGAGCTGTGGAAACAGTATTCGGCCAAGATGCAGTCCAATCCTCCGATTCACTTGCGCGATCTGATGGATTTCAAGCCGCTGGGCAAGCCGGTGCCGATCGAAGAGGTCGAATCGATCACTTCAATCCGCAAACGCTTTGTCACTCCAGGCATGTCGCTGGGCGCCCTAAGCCCCGAGGCGCACAAGACACTGAACGTGGCGATGAACCGGATTGGCGCGAAGTCGGATTCCGGCGAAGGTGGTGAAGACCCGGCGCATTTTGTGCCTGAACCCAACGGTGACAACCCGTCGGCCAAGATCAAACAGGTGGCCTCGGGCCGGTTCGGCGTGACCGCCGAATACCTGAACCAGTGCGAAGAGCTTGAGATCAAGGTCGCCCAAGGCGCGAAGCCTGGTGAGGGCGGTCAGCTGCCGGGAATGAAAGTCACAGACCTGATCGCGCGTCTGAGGCATTCTACCAAGGGCGTTACGCTGATCTCGCCGCCGCCGCACCACGACATCTACTCGATCGAGGATTTGGCGCAGCTGATCTATGACCTGAAACAGATCAACCCGCGCTGCAAAGTGACGGTTAAGCTGGTGGCGTCCTCGGGCGTTGGCACGATTGCTGCCGGTGTGGCCAAGGCGAAAGCGGATATTATCCTTATTTCAGGTCACAATGGCGGCACTGGGGCCTCACCTGCGACTAGCATCAAATATGCCGGCCTGCCATGGGAAATGGGCCTGACCGAAGCCCATCAGGTTCTGGCGATGAACAACCTGCGCGACCGTGTGACTCTGCGGACGGATGGTGGCCTGCGCACCGGTCGTGACATCGTCATGGCCGCGATGATGGGCGCTGAGGAATACGGCATCGGTACCGCCGCCCTGATCGCAATGGGCTGTATCATGGTACGCCAGTGCCAGTCGAACACCTGTCCGGTGGGCGTGTGCACGCAGGACGAATCGTTGCGTGCCAAGTTTACTGGCAACGCGGACAAGGTGGTGAACCTGATCACCTTCTACGCACAGGAAGTGCGAGAACTGCTGGCTAGCCTTGGCGCACGCTCGATTGACGAAATCATCGGTCGTGCTGATCTGCTAGCTCAGGTCAGCCGCGGATCGGCGCATCTGGATGATCTGGACCTCAACCCGCTGTTAATCACCGTCGATGGCGCACATGATATCGTCTACAACCGCGACAAGGATCGTAATGCAGTGCCGGATACGCTGGATGCCGAGATTGTGCGCGATGCGGCGCGCTTCCTGAAAGACGGTGAGAAGATGCAACTATCTTACGCGGTGCAGAACACGCATCGGACCGTGGGTACACGTGTCTCAAGCCACATCGTCCAGAATTTCGGCATGCGGAACACGTTCCAGGACGATCACTTGCATGTGAAGCTGCAGGGTTCGGCGGGCCAGTCACTGGGGGCTTTTGCCGCTCCAGGTCTCAAGCTGGAGGTCTCGGGTGATGCCAACGACTATGTCGGCAAGGGGCTTTCGGGCGGCATGATCGTTGTGCGGCCCCCGCAGGTGAGCCCCCTCAAGGCGGAATATAACACCATCATTGGCAACACCGTCCTATACGGTGCCACCGATGGCCACCTATTTGCAGCAGGCCGCGCAGGTGAGCGGTTCGCGGTGCGAAATTCAGGTGCCAGAGTGGTGATCGAAGGCTGCGGCTCGAACGGATGTGAATACATGACCGGCGGTGTTGCGGTTATTCTCGGCGATATCGGTGCCAACTTTGGTGCGGGGATGACGGGTGGTATGGCTTATCTGTACGACCCCGAAGGCAAGGCCGAAGCGCTGATGAACATGGAGACGCTTGTCACCTGTCCGGTGACAGTGGACCATTGGGAAGATCAGCTGAAAGCAATGATCGAGCGCCATGTCGCGGAAACCAATAGCCGCAAAGCCATTGATATCTTACAGCATTGGGATGTGGAAAAGACCAACTTCCTGCAGGTTTGCCCGAAAGAGATGTTGAACAAGCTCAGTCATCCTTTGACCACCGAAGTGGCGGCGGTTCCTGCAGAATAAGTCTTGAGAGATCTAAATCTTTGGCCCGGCGTGTCGTTCCCAACACGCCGGGTATTCTTTTGTCTGGCCATATTGTTTCCAATTCTTGTGTAATGCCGTGCATAACGCCTAGCTTTAGTCATAGTTTATTCGGGAAATGCAGGCATGCTGCTATCCCAATGATGTGAGTGAAGTGGAATATCGGTGTGCCCACGACGTATACAGACCAGTTTTTTGTGCTCGACCCGGCCAATCCGGGTGCGAACGGAACCGTTGTTGGATCCACGCTGAACGTCGAGTTCTTTGATATCATCGATCAGAATGACGATGATCTGGTCAACCGGCTGAATGGAGACTCGGTTGACGGATCTGACATCACTGCGTCTTACTTCAATGATATGGTGACGATCGAGTTGCCGGGTGGTGCGCAGGTTACATATACCGGCGTTACCTTCTACCTTGCTGACGGGCGCGAGGTTTTTACCCCGACGGACGGATCGGTTCTGCAGCAAGGCACGTTTGTTTCTTCTTCAGTCACCGATTTTAGCGATGATGGGGCTTCGTTTGGTTCGGTCGATATCGCCAACGGTGATCTCGGTCCGCCCTGCTTTACGCCCGGCACATTGATTAATACCCCCGATGGGCCCCGGCCGGTCGAGGACCTGAAACTTGGAGATCTGGTTACGACCGCGGATAGCGGCGCTAAACCTGTGCTCTGGATTGGTCGTACCAAGGTAGCAGCCGAGGGTAAACTGGCCCCAATTCGGTTCGAGACAGGGATGTTCGGGCTCACGCGCCCTCTGCTTGTTTCGCCGCAGCACAGGATGCTGATCGATGATTGGCGTGCACCCTACCTGTTTGGCCATGAAGAAGTTCTGATCGCTGCCCATTGTCTTGTGAACGGAACAACAGTCACGCGTGTCGAAGGTGGCGAGGTGGATTATATCCACATTCTGTTCCGGCGACATGAGATCGTGTTCGCCAATGGCGCCAAAAGTGAAAGCTACTACCCGGGACATGCACTGACCCAGGCCGAGCGTCGGACGCAAGCAGAAGTATTGGCCTTGTTCCCGGAGTTGGCGGCGCGCGGAGCAGCCTCAGTCAGAACTGCACGCCCGGTTGTGCGACCGCGCGGCGGACAGATGTTGTCGAAATAATCCGTTTCAAATACGCCCTTCGCGGCGTATAGCAAGGCATGGCAAAAAAAGCAGTCCGCAAACCGCGCGGTAAGAAAAAGAAGGCGTCCAGATCAAACAAAACAACAGGCCTTATCGCTCGGATACGGCGCTGGGCCCTTCGTGTTGTTCTGGCGATGGTCGTGGCTTTTGTGTCTTTGGTTCTGATCTATTCAGTCGTGAACCCGCCGGTCACGCATACGATCTGGTCCGAGTGGCGTCGGCTTGGGAAGGTTGATCGCGAGTGGGTGCCGATCGAAGAGATTGCCCCGATCATGGCGCGGTCGGTCGTAGCAGCCGAGGATGCCAACTTCTGCCTGCATTGGGGCTTTGATGTCGAAGCGATCCGCGATGCGCTGGAAGATGGCGGCAGCCGGGGTGCATCGACCATCACGCAGCAGGTGGTCAAGAATGTATTTCTTTGGCAGGGGCGCAGCTGGGTCCGCAAGGCGCTTGAAACCTCGATGACTCCGGTTGTTGAAATCGTCTGGAGCAAGCAGCGCATTCTCGAAGTGTATCTGAACGTCGCGGAAACCGGACAAGGGATCTTTGGCGTCGAGGCCGCGGCGCAGAAGTATTATGGGGTGAGTGCGGCAAAAATGTCTCCGACACAAGCGGCGCGTGTGGCGGCGATTCTGCCATCCCCGCGCAACCGGTCGGTTACGGATCCATCGGTGCGGACCCGCAGGCGTGCCGCGTCAATTCTGGATGGAGCGGCCACCATCCGCGCAGATGGACGCGCCGCGTGTTTCGAGGATTGAAACCCAGACCCCTCAGCGGCTAAAGCTTGAAGGGTACTCTACTGGTTCGAATGGAAGTTCATGGCGCGTCTGTTTCACGTTCCCCTCTCGCCCTATTGCCGCAAGGTTCGCCTGTCTTTGGCCGAAAAGAAGATCGAGGTTGAGCTGGTCGAAGAACGATACTGGGAACAGGACCCGGATTTTTTGCGCCGCAACCCGGCGGGTAAGGTTCCTGTGCTGCGACTGGATGGTCAGATCATGGCCGAGAGCGCCGCGATCTGCGAATATATCGAAGAGACCCGACCCGAGCCACCCTTGATGCCTAAAAAAGCCGAAGCACGTTATGAGGTGCGGCGTTTGGTAGGCTGGTTTGATGACAAGTTTCACCACGAGGTGACCTCAAAGCTACTCTATGAGCGGGTGAACAAGAAAGTAACGGGGCAAGGCTATCCGGACAGCAAGAACGTCAAGGAAGGCGCGCGCGCGATCAAGTATCATCTGGATTATATGGCCTGGCTGCTGGATCACCGTCGCTGGCTGGCCGGAGATCATATGACATTGGCCGATTTCGCCGCGGCGGCGCATCTGTCGGCGCTGGATTACATTTCGGACGTAGATTGGAACCGAAGCTCTGCGGTGAAGGACTGGTACGCCAAGATCAAATCCCGCCCGGCGTTCCGCTCGATTCTGGCGGATCAGGTTCCGGGATTCCGGCCACCGCCACATTACGCGGATCTGGATTTCTGATAGATTGAGGGGTAGGGGGCTGTCCGCCCCCTCTTGGCCATTGGGCCAATTCACCCCCGAAGGTATTTTTGGCCAGATGAAGAGCGGATCGGAGTTGAAACAGCGGTTGGTGGAGCAAGCCTTGTCTGAGGGGTTTGTCGCCTGTCGGGTTTGTCGTCCTTGGGATGTGCCCCTTGTTCCCGAACGGTTGGATGCCTTTCTACAAGCCGGATATCATGGCCAGATGGGCTGGATGGCTGAGCGGGCTCATTGGCGCGGTGATCCGTCTGTGCTGTGGCCTGACGCGCGGTCGGTGATCATGCTTGCGGAGAGCTATACGCCCGAGCATGACCCGACTGCGGTGCTGGCGCATTCCAACTTGGGCGCCATTTCGGTTTATGCGCAGAACAAGGATTATCACGATCTGGTTAAGAAGCGCCTCAAACGATTGGCGCGCTGGCTGATTGCCGAGGGTGGGGGTGAAGTGAAGGTGTTTGTCGATACTGCTCCGGTGCCAGAGAAGGCGCTGGGGCAGGCAGCTGGGCTGGGGTGGCAGGGCAAGCATACCAATCTTGTCAGTCAGGATTGGGGAAATTGGGCCTTTTTAGGGTCTGTTTTCACAACTTTGGATTTGCCTGTGGATGGCGCTGAGGTCGACCATTGTGGCTCATGCCGCGCGTGTTTGACGGCCTGTCCGACCGACGCGTTTCCAGCACCGTATCAGTTGGATGCGCGGCGCTGTATTTCGTATCTGACCATCGAGCATAAGGGGCCGGTGGAGGAAGAGTTGCGCGCGCTGTTGGGCAACCGAATCTATGGCTGCGATGATTGTCTTGCGGCCTGCCCGTGGAACAAGTTTGCGGTCGCGGCCAGTGACCTTCGCTATGCGGCGCGGGAGGAGCTAAAGGCGCCTCCGTTGGCGGAACTGGCGCAGCTGGATGATACAGCATTCCGCGCGATGTTCTCGGGCTCGCCGATAAAGCGGATCGGACGGAATCGGTTCGTGCGGAACGTGCTTTATGCGATTGGGAACTCAGCGGTGCCGGCGTTACTGCAGGTTGCACAGACGCTGACCGATGATCCGGATCCGACCGTGGCTGATGCCGCGCGCTGGGCGGCATCCCGGTTGTCGTAAACAGGCTGGACGCGCCGCAGGAAAACGCTACACCCGGTTCTGGCGAACAGATGGAGGACCCGATGGCGTTGGCTTTGGGGGTGGATACGGGCGGAACCTATACGGATGCGGTGCTGATCCGGGATGAGCGCGAGGTGATCGCGTCGGCCAAATCGCTGACCACACGAGCGGATCTGGCGATTGGTGTGGGCCGCGCGGTTTCTGCTGTGCTAGAGACGGCTGATGTGTCTCCGGATCAGATTGGGATGGCATCGTTATCGACAACGCTGGCCACCAATGCGTTGGTCGAAGGCCAGGGCGGGCGCGTGGCGTTGATCTATGTCGGGTTTCGGGAAAGCGACCTTGAGAAACACGGTCTAAGAGAGGCGTTGAAGGGCGATCCGGCTTTGGTTCTGGCTGGGGGGCACAACCATGCCGGGGGTCAGGTCGCCGAATTGGATGTTGCAGGGCTAGAGGCCTTTTTAGACTCACATTCAGGCATTTCCGGCTATGCGGTTGCGGCACAGTTCGCGACCAGGAATCCGGCGCATGAACTGGAAGTGGCGCGCGTGATTTCCGAGCGTACGGGAGTGCCGGTCACGTGCTCTCATCACCTGTCGGCCAAGCTGAATGGGCCAAAGCGTGCAGTGACCGCCGTGCTGAATGCACGATTGATCGGGATGATCGACCGCTTGATCGGGCGCGCGCAGGATCAGTTGCGCGCGCAGGGCATCACCGCCCCAATGATGGTTGTGCGCGGGGATGGCGCTTTGATGAGCGCCGAGCAGGCGCGGGAGCGTCCGATTGAAACGATCCTAAGTGGCCCTGCGGCCTCTATCGTTGGCGCGCGCTGGCTGACCGAAGCTGAGAACGCGCTGGTGTCCGATATCGGCGGGACCACGACCGACGTCGCGCTGATCCGGGATGGCAAACCCGCCATCGACCCTGCAGGCGCGCAGGTTGGCGGTTTCCGGACCATGGTCGAAGCGGTTGCGATGCGGACTCATGGTTTGGGCGGTGACAGTCAGGTGCATGTGGTGACCGAAGGCTTGGGCGGCGGTGTCTTCCTTGGGCCGCGTCGGGTGCTGCCGGTGTCGCTGATCGCAGCTGTGGCCCCGGATGTGGTACATGCGGCATTGGATGAGCAATTGCGGGCGACGACCGTAGGTGAACATGACACGAGGTTTGCCCGTCGTGTGTCGGGTATCCCCGCCGATGGGGTCGGGCCGCGTGAATCAGTGTTACTGGACCGGTTGGAGGATCGTGTTGTGCCGCTCAGCAGTCTGTTGCAAACCCGGATGGAGCATGGGGCACTGGGTCGTTTGGTGGATCGCGGGATCGTACAGGTCTCGGGTGTCACCCCTTCGGATGCCAGCCATGCTCTGGGGCGGCTTGCGGATTGGGACTGCTCGGCAGCGCTCAAGGCGCTGGAACTGATGGCGCGTAAGCGGGTTGGATCAGGGGACAGGCTGGCAGTATCGCCTGAAGCGCTGGCTCAGATTATCGTTGATCAGTTGACGGAACAAACCGCATTGACCTTGTTAGAGACTGCTTTTGCCGAGGAAAGCCATGGGTTTGACCAACCTGCAAGAGATCTGGCCCGGCATGTTCTGACGCAGCGCGGGCTGGCGAAACACCGTGGGTTGTTGGCATTGGATGCCGCGCTGAATGTGGATGTGGTGGGCCTTGGGGCTTCGGCCCCCAGCTATTACCCGGCAGTCGGAGAGCGGTTGCATTGCAAGATGGTCCTGCCAGAGCATGCCGGTGTTGCAAATGCCATCGGTGCGGTTGTCGGGCGGCTGACCCTTCGGCGTGCCGGTTCAGTTACGTCCCCGGCCGAAGGCCGCTATCGGGTACATCTGGAAGAGGGGCCGCAGGATTTCTCGGACTCGAATTCCGCTCTGCAGCTGCTTGAAGAGGTGCTGCGCAACGAGGCTGAGGGCGCGGTGCGCCAAGCAGGTGCCGAGGATATACGCGTGACAGTCGACCGCGATATCCGCACCGCCAAGATTGAGGCGCAAGAGGTATTCGTCGAAGCGTTGATCACGGTTGAGGCGAGCGGACGACCTCGGGTGGCGGTCGGATAGCCCCGCAAGGGGCTATACCGCGCATATCATTCTGCCGCACTGGAGCGTTTTGGCAGCACCCAGTCCGGGCGCGGGAAATGGCAGGTGTATCCGTTGGGGATGCGCTCTAGGTAATCTTGATGCTCGGGCTCGGCTTCCCAGAAATCGCCGACGGGTTCGACTTCGGTCACCACATTGCCGGGCCAAATGCCGCTGGCGTTGACATCGGCAATTGTATCTTCGGCCACCTGTTTCTGGGCATCGTCCACATAGTAGATCGCCGAGCGATAACTCATTCCGCGGTCATTGCCCTGACGATTCAGGGTAGTCGGGTCGTGGATCTGGAAAAAGAACTCTAGCAGATCGCGATAGGTGATTTGGGTCGGGTCGAACCAGATTTCGATCCCTTCAGCATGGGTGCCGTGGTTGCGATAAGTTGCGTTTGGCACATCGCCGCCGGTGTACCCGACGCGGGTGCGCGAGACGCCGGGCAATTTGCGGATCAGGTCCTGCATGCCCCAAAAGCAGCCTCCGGCCAGAACGGCGCGTTCATCGGTCATCAGATATCCTCCACATGGATCAGAAATTCGCCATACCCTTCGGCCTCCATCTCGTCGCGATGAATGAACCGCAGCGAGGCGGAATTGATGCAATAGCGTAGCCCGCCATGTTCGCGGGGGCCATCGGGAAACACGTGGCCCAGGTGGCTGTCGCCGTGTTTCGAGCGGACCTCGGTCCGGATCATGCCATGAGTGGTGTCGCGAAACTCTTCGACATGTTCATGTATGATTGGCTTGGTGAAACTGGGCCAGCCGCAGCCGGATTCGTATTTGTGGGTCGAGGCGAACAACGGCTCGCCCGAGACGATATCCACGTAGATGCCCGGTTCCTTGTTGTTCAACAGCTTGCCAGTGCCCGGGCGTTCGGTGCCGCTGCGCTGGGTGACGTGAAATTCTTCAGGTGAGAGGGCCGCAATGACCTCGGGGTCTTTGGTATAACGGGACATGGATCCTCCGGTGTTTGAATGATGATGTCCTATTTGGGCATAGATGCGCTGGAATCAAAACCATATTACAGCGCGCTCGCGGGTCTGTGCAGTTGATCCAAACGAATGCACAGCGCGTATGATTTATAACAGGAGGTGAAGTGATGTTCCGTATGGCTCTGTTGACTGCTCTGATCTTGTTGGGCAAAGCCCTTCAGGCGGCACCACTGACGGGCGAATTTTCATCAATCGATGGTGGGACAATATCACTGGAAGACTGGCGCGGACAGCCCGTGCTTGTGGTCAACACGGCGTCGCTTTGCGGCTTTACCGGACAATACGCAGCGTTGCAGGAGCTGCACGAAACATATGAAGAACGCGGGCTGGTGGTACTGGCGGTCCCGTCGAATTCGTTCAAACAAGAGCTGGCGTCGTCGAAAGAGGTCAAGAATTTTTGCGAACTAAATTACGACCTTACGCTTCCGATGACGGATATCACTCCAGTGAAAGGTTCGGATGCCCATCCGTTTTACCAAGCTGTTGCTGCGCAGACTGGCTTTGTCCCGAAATGGAACTTTAACAAAGTGCTTATTGGCCCCGAGGGTGATGTCGTTGCCACCTATGGGTCAAGCACCAAGCCAAATGCGCCTAATTTGATAGATCAGGTCGAGGCGTTGCTGCGCTGACCGGGCTCGCGCGACAGCTGTACGGCAAGAATACCCAGTGTTGTGATCAGAACCCCCACCGCATCCAATGGGCCCAGCTTCTCACCCAGTAAAATGGCGGCGATGGTCACGCCGAATACCGGGTTGAGGAAATGGAACGTTGCTGCACGGATCGGGCCGATGCGATCCAGTAGCAGGAACCAGATGAAAGTTGCCAGAAGGCCCGGGAATAACGTGGTGTAGGTGAAAGCCAGCATAAAAGGCAGTGTGGCGTGGATATGAATAGACTCGAACACCGGGGCGGCGAGAAACAGCACCGCCGATCCGATAAGCATCTGCAGCCCAACCACCATCATGAAGTTACCGCCCGAAGTCGCCCCCCGAACAGCCAAGGTGGCAAAGGTCAGCGCCAGCGCCCCGATTCCGCAGAGCAGAACCCCGAACAGATCGACACCAGCGTTAATCCGGCTACCCATGATTAGCGCGACACCGACAAAACCTGCCAGCAAGCCGACGATGCCCAGCGAGCGTATCCGCTCACCCAATAGCAGCCAGCCGGCTAGGGCTACCAGCAGGGGCATAGTCGAGGCGATGATCGCCGCGACCGAAGCCTCGACTGTCTGCATCGCATAGAAGTTTAGACCCAAATAAAGGGCATTTTGGCAGATTCCGAACAGAATAGTGGCGCGCCATTGGTTGCGAGTCAGGCGCCAGCTTTGCCCCATGGCGCGTGCGATCGCCACGCCAATTAGTCCCGAAATCAGAAATCGCAGCGCCAACGAGAACAAAGGCGAGGCATCGGCAACGATGATCCGCGCCGAGCTGAAGGCCGAAGACCAGATGAGGGCGAAAACAAGCCCCATGGCGATGGCGCGCAGGTCCATTACGGCCTCCTGATGAAATTCGGGCGACTGTTCCTGATTTTAACATGAGCTGCAAGGACCCATTGCGTCGAATAGCGGGGTCGCCCGATAGTTGGCATCAATGAGCTTGCGCGCAATGAGAATGAGCAGAGCTTTTTGTAGAAAAGCGCTGCTCATCATTATGATTCAGCTTGTCGCTTGATTCAGGCGAAAAAGCTAAGATCGTCCATCGAGAACCAACCCGCGTTCTCGACATGGTCATTGGTAATTTCACCTCCCGATGCAACGAACTCGACGTGATCAATATCGCGCCAGTCAAACTCGTGTGTGACGTGATCGAATGTCAGATCGACCTCTGCGGAGTGCACCAGCTCATCGCCATTATAGGCATTGATAGTGACTTGGTTTGCCCAGTTCGATTCAGGAATATACGTGGTGTCCGATCTGGAAGCATTGGCCAAGGAAACGCTGTTGAAGTTGAATTCTTCGCCATCGCTTTTCGAGAAGCCGACAGTTGCCCCCCAGGAATTGAACGCCTCCAGGTCGGGGTCGGGGTTTGAGCCACCGTATTCGTATGGGGTTAGAATACCATCAGTGTTGCTCTGCCCTTTGCTAACACTTGCAATAAATGCACCATTCAGCACCTGATCACTGTCATTGATGCGGGTTCCGTCATTGAAATCCAGCACGAACTCTTCAAGCGGGTCAGGCGCGGTCAGTTCCGGGAAGTATTGGAACAAGGATTCAGGGATGTCCTCGACCTTTTCATACAAAGAAATCTCTTTCCCGCCTGCGTCTGGATAGCTGGTGACCTTCAATGCCCAAGAAGCACTGTCGTCCCCGTCTAGTTGCAGCACGTCAGAACGTTTTCCATCCGCGTAAAGTGTAACGGTTACGTCCCCATTATCTTTCTCCAGCCGACGTTCCGAGATTTGTCCGTCCTGATAGGCGGTCGTGATCGAATCCCAGGATTTCGCATCCAGCTCATCAGTCTGGCTGATGCTGACGCGCTGGCCATTTGACCAGATCTCGTGTTTCACGACTCCATTGTCATATGTCGTTGTCTTTTCAGATTTCTTTCCACTGCCATCAAATGAGGTGCTGATGGTTTCCCACGACTTAATGTCGCTTCCGTCTGTCTGCGTTACGTTGCTACGCTGTCCGTCTGTCCACGTTTCCTGTTTGACAATTCCATTGTCATAGGTGGTCGTCCGTCCGGTTGTCTCTCCGTTGACATCGAAGAACGTGTCGATCCGATCCCAGGATTTGGTTTGTAGAAAGTCCTGAACAGTACTGAAATGACCGGGCGCGAAGGCTTCAACCGTCCGGGCACCATTATCGTTTGTTATCGTGCGGCCTATGATATTGCCCGACGCATCATAGCGTAGAACGATCTGGTCCCAGGGTGTTGCACCGTCTCCGAAAAACCCATCTTGGATGAGAATCTCATCCGGAACACCATTTTGAAAGGTCTCGGTCACGCGGATACTGTCTGGATAAACCGTTCCGCGTTCGGTCATTATGCCATTGGCGTCATAGTCAATGAACCGATTATCAAAGCCCAATGCCTCTTCTGTTCCGACATAAAATTCCTGACGCAAAACGCCGTCTTCGTAAGTCCCGAAGACCTCGTATCCGGCATCAAAAGTCGTCCGCGTTGCAACGACAACATCGTCTTCAATCGTGTATTGGATGTCTGCCCAGTCGAATTGATTTTCTGTATCGAATTCAGTGGTTTGATATCGTGCCATAAATCGAGATTCCTCAATAATACTTCCCATTAAGCGAGTGGATGAGGAACATGACACAACTATGGCGATAGCGGCAAAAACTCGATATTAATCAGATGCTTACATAACTTATTCAGACAAAAAAAGGGCCGCCCGGTGGCGACCCCTTCGATCTTGCGATCTGTCTTCGGCGAATTAGCCGTTGACGCTGTCTTTCAGAGCTTTCGCGATGGTCATTTTGACCACTTTGTCGGCTTCTTTCTTGAACTGCTCGCCGGTGGCGGGGTTGCGCACCATGCGCTCGGGGCGCTCGCGGCAGTAGATTTTGCCAACGCCGGGCAGGGTGACTGCACCACCGGCCGAAACTTCGCGAGTGATAAGGCCGGTCATGGCCTCCAGCGCGGCATTTGCGGATTTCTTGTCAGTTCCCATTTCCTCAGCGAGAGCAGCCACCAGCTGAGTCTTTGTCATAGGCTTTGCCATTTCTTGGTCTCCTTAACGTGCCCGATCTATAGGGCCTCACCGCGTAACTGTAACGGGATATTGTGGCTGAACACAACGAATAGTAGCACTAAAAACCCCAAAAATAGGGGAAATTCGTTGCTTTTTTGCTTCAGAGAAAGGCCGTTTCGTCAAACGAACGCAATTTCCGGCTGTGTAACCGTTCCAGCGGCATGCCGCGCAAGTGCTCCATCGCCCGGATTCCGATCGCCAAATGACGACTGACCTGAGTGGTATAGAACGCCGAAGCCATGCCGGGAAGCTTTAATTCACCATGCAAGGGCTTATCCGAGACGCACAGCAAGGTGCCGTAAGGAACCCGGAACCGATAACCGTTGGCTGCGATTGTTGCACTTTCCATATCCAGCGCAATCGCACGGGACTGGCTGAGCCGTTGCACCGGGCCGGACTGATCGCGAAGCTCCCAATTGCGGTTATCGACCGAGGCGACTGTACCTGTTCGCATGATACGTTTCAGCTCGTAGCCTTCCAACTCGGTTACCTCGGCCACAGCCTGTTCCAGCGCGACCTGGACTTCGGCCAGCGGGGGGATCGGCACCCAGACGGGCAGGTCGTCGTCCAGCACTTTGTCCTCGCGCAGATAGGCATGTGCCAGTACGAAATCCCCAAGCGCCTGCGTGTTGCGCAGACCGGCGCAGTGGCCGACCATCAACCAGGCGTGCGGGCGCAGAACCGCAATGTGGTCGGTGGCCGTTTTGGCATTCGATGGCCCGACGCCGATATTGACCAGCGTGATCCCAGACCCATCCGCGCGTTTCAGGTGGTAGGTTGGCATTTGCGGCAGTTTAAGGGGCTGTTCCAGTACGGCTTCGGCGTCCGTGATCTCAACATTCCCGGTCGAGACAAAGCTGGTATAGCCGCTGTCGGGATCAGCGAGTTGCGCCCGTGCGTAGCTCTCAAATTCCGAGACATAGAACTGATAGTTGGTGAACAGCACGTGGTTCTGGAAATGACCGGGGTCAGTCGCGGTGTAATGCGAAAGCCTTGCCAACGAATAGTCCACGCGCTGGGCCGTGAACAGCGCAAGGGGCCCGGCTTCGTTTTCCAGCTCGTGCACGCCATTCACGATATCGTCGTTTGTTGTATTCAGGTCCGGTACATCGAACGCATCGCGCAGAGTGAACCCAGCTGCACCCTGATGCGGGACAACCAGATCCGGGTTATTGGCGACAGCGAAATGGACCGGGATCGGCGTTTCCGAAGCTCCGATTGTGACCGGTTGATCGTGGTTCTTGATCAAAAGCGCGATTTGCTGGGTAAGGTATGACCGGAACAGATCGGGGCGCGTCACTGTCGTGGCGTGCGTGCCCGGCTCGGACACGTGACCGAAGCTCAGCCGGCTGTCGACCTGCGCGTAAGACGAGGTCCTGATCCGGATTTCGGGGTAGAACGCCCGAAACCTCTCGGTAGGAGCGCCGTTCTTAAGTGCATTTGCAAACCTATCGCACAGGAATTTTGTCGCCTGTTCATAGAGCTCTTCTAAACGTGCGACAGCTGCAAGCGGATCGCTAAATTTCTCGGGGTTGGGAACGTCAGGTGTTCGGATAGTAGTCATGCAAGGGGTTCCAGAAGGTCGATCTTTTCGAATGTACGTACGTCCACCAGCCCAAGGTCCGAGATCCGCAGTTCAGGAATCACAACCAGGGCCAGCAGAGAATGCTGCATATATGCGTTGTTAAGCTGACAGCCGCAGGTCTTCATCGCCTCGACCATTTGTTCAGCTTTGGCGGCAACCTCAGTCGCTGGGTTGTCGGACATCAGGCCTGCGATCGGCAGTTCCACCAAGGCCAGTTCCTCGCCATCGCGAAAGATTGTGATGCCTCCGCCCACTTCGGCCAGCCTGTTCGCGGCCAGCGCCATCTGTTCACGGTCGGTGCCGACAACAATCATATGGTGGCTGTCATGCGCAACGGTCGAGGCCATGGCCATTTTGCCTTGATACCCAAAGCCCGAGACAAAGGCGTTGGTCACACCTCCGGTAGCGCGATGCCGTTCGACCAATGCGATTTGGCACACATCGCCTTCGCCTTCAACAAGCCCTTCGATAATCGGTAGCTCGGATTTCAACGCTTGCGTTGGAGCTTGGTTTTCAACCACCCCGATCACGTTGGCCGTGACACGGTTCGCTCCGGCAGGGGCTGCGATTTCAAAGTCTGTCGAGGTCAGCGCATGCCCTAGGTGTACGGTATTTCGCGCCTTAGCGGGCCAGTTCAGATGCGGGCATTCGACCGTTACCGTCCCGTTTTCAGCCACAATCTGACCGCGCGCGATCACGGTTTCGATCGGAAGCTCTACCAGATCAGAACTCAGGATAATGTCAGCGCGCCGCCCGGGTGTGATCGAGCCGATCTCGCGTTCCAACCCAAAATGGGTCGCCGTGTTGATCGTCGCCATTTGCAGCGCAACCAGAGGATCGCAACCACAGGCAATCGCATGTCGCACTACGCGGTTCATGTGTCCGTCATTTACCAGCGTTCCCGAATGGCAGTCGTCGGTGCACAAGATGAAGTTGCGCGGGTCCAGCCCTTTTTCAGTCACCGCAGTAATCTGGCTTTCGACATCATACCAAGCCGACCCCAACCGCATCATTGACCGCATTCCCTGACGGACACGTGCGATGGCGTCTGCCTCGCAGGTGCCCTCATGGTCATCAGCAGGGCCGCCGGCGACATATGCCGCGAAATCAGACCCTAAATCAGGCGAAGCATAGTGCCCGCCAACAATTTTCCCGGCGCGCTGTGTGGCTGCGATCTCTGCCAACATTTTCGGATCGCCATGAATGACACCGGGAAAGTTCATCATCTCGCCCAGTCCGATGATACCGGGCCACGACATCGCCTCGGCCACATCCTCAGCAGTGATTTCGTACCCGGTCGTCTCCAACCCGGGAGCTGATGGCGCGCAGGACGGCATCTGAGTGAAAATGTTCACCGGCTGCATCAGCGCCTCGTCATGCATCAGTCGCACACCTTCTAACCCCATCACATTGGCGATCTCATGCGGGTCGGTGAACATCGAAGTTGTGCCATGCGGAATGACTGCGCGGGCAAATTCTGCCGGGGTCAACATGCCCGATTCGATATGCATATGTGCGTCGCATAACCCCGGCACCAAATAGCGACCGTGCGCCTCGATGATCTGAGTCTCAGGACCGATACAATGCGCGGCGTCCGGCCCCACAAAAGCAACGCGCCCCGCAGCGATCGCCACGTCATGGTCAGGCAGGGTTTCGCGGCTATGCACATTGACCCAGACGCCGCCACGGATCACCAAATCGGCAGCCTCGCGGCCAGAAGCAACAGCGATGAGACGAGGGGCGGTATCGGGCCAACTTGGGAAGGGAGTGTATTCCATGGCCCAACTTTCCCGAATGCGGCGCAAGGTGCAACCCCCACTATTAAGGTATCATGGAATCATCACAAAACCTGCCATCCGCAGCGCGCCAGCGCTGCCACGCCCAACCAGAGGAGATGCCCAAAGGGCATCAAAGATGGGCGGGAGCGACCCGCGATTAGTTGTGGCGATCGGCTTCAATCTCCGCGCGCAGCCAGTCGACAAACGCCAACGCGCCCGGCGTTTCCTCGGCTTGGGGCGATAGCAATAGATAATAGGCCTCGGGCATAGCAGCGCGATGGTTGAACGGCGCGATCAGGCGGCCTTCTTCAATCAACCGTTTTGCGATCGTGTCGTGGGCTAAACACAAGCCTCCTCCGGCCATCGCAACCGACAGGCTGACCAGATAGGTCGTCGAATAGGTTACCTTGGGTTTTTGCCAAGTTAGACTCTGATCTGTGATCCAACTCTCCCAATTCGACAACAAATTTGAACAGTCGAACAGGGGCTGTTCCTGCAGAGTTTCCAGCGTCACCGGGAAGTCGGGGGCACAGACAGGATAGTAGTGATCTGTCCGTAGCAATTCCGTTCGCACCGTATCGGCTGGGCGCAGCGAATAGCGGATTTCCACCGCCGCGCCTTCGGCCATTTCGCGAGGCTCCCATAGTTCGGTGAAGATGTTCAGATGTACATCCGGATGCAGTGCCCGAAACCGGGGTAGGCGCGGAGCCAGCCAGTTGACGGCAAATGTGATATTGCTCTGGACCTGAACTGCGTTTTGTTGTGCGCCCGTGACGGCTTGTGTCCCCCTTACCAGAGTTCGAAAGGCTTCGCGAACGACCGGCAGATAGGTGATACCAGCTTCGGTCAGCTCCAATGCACGCGGGCGACGTAGGAATAATGGCTGACCCAGATAGCCCTCTAGTGATTTGATTTGCTGGCTGACTGCGCTTTGCGTCATGTTCAAATCCCGCGCCGCCCCCGTGAATGACAAATGACGGGCCGCCGCTTCAAATGTGCGTAGCCAGCCGAGCGGTGGAAGTGATTTCTGCATGCTCATAACTCTGCCAGTAGTTTTACTAATGAACTAGGCATGTTTTTTTCGTTGGTCAAACGTTTGCGGTGAAGGCACGATTTCCCAGAAGTCAATTGACCAGCGAAGGAGCCCGGCATGAGCGTTACAAACCTGCGTCCCAACATCGATCATTGGTCCGAACGCGTGGACATGGCCGCCGCATTCCGCTGGACCGAACGGTTGAACATGCATGAAGGGGTGGCGAACCATTTCAGCCTTGCGGTGAACGAAGACGGCACGCAGTTCCTGATGAATGCCAATCAGATGCATTTCGCGCGTATCAAGGCGTCAAATCTGCTGCTGCTTGATGCCAATGACAAAGATGTCATGGACCAGCCCGGCGCACCGGATCCGACGGCTTGGGGGCTCCACGGATCGATCCACCGCCATTGCCCGCATGCGCGCTGCGTGATGCACGTGCATTCGATTTTTGCGACGGTTCTTGCCTCGCTGGCAGACAGCAGCTTGCCGCCGATCGATCAGAACACCGCAACTTTCTTCAATCGCTACGTAATCGATGAAGAATTCGGAGGTCTGGCTTTTGAAAACGAAGGTGAGCGCTGTGCCGCGATGCTGTCGGACCCGAAAAAGAAAGTCATGATCATGGGCAACCACGGGGTTTTGGTGATCGGCGACAGTCCGGCAGATGCCTTTAACAGACTCTATTATTTTGAACGCGCCGCAGAAACGTACATTCGTGCTCTTCAAACCAGGCAACCTTTGCGCGTTCTGTCCGATGAGATTGCTGAGAAAACCGCGCAAGAGCTTGATGAATATCCCGGTCAGGCCGAAGCACATCTACGCGAAATCAAATCTGTTCTGGATGCCGAAGGCTCGGATTACGCAACCTGAAGCGCACTGTTAGGAGTTTCAGCCATGACCGATATGCATGATGCAGAAGCCGCCCGATGGAATTACCGCCCCGAAGGGCCCGTCGGTTTGAACCCTTTGTTCAACTGGCCGCCGCGTCCTGCGGCTATCCTGAACTGGTACAAAGGGGCTTGGCTTCCCCTTACGTCGCTGACGCTTTGCATGGTGATGGCTTTTGCCGCCTATTTCGTGTTTTTACCTCCATTAGAGACCATGCAGAGTTTCGCGCCCGGCTGGATGTTCCGTATCTGGCTGCTGAACATGGTGCCTCAGATCATGATAGCAGGAGGTCTGCATTGGTGGCTTTACATGCGCAAAGGGCAGGGCATGTACAAGAAATTCGACCGGCGTGATCTGACACGTGACAATGGGTCGTTTACCTTTCGAAATCAGGTTTTGGATAACATCTGGTGGACGCTGGGAAGTGCGATGACTGTGGCGACGGTCTATCAGTCGCTGATCTACTGGGCCATGGCGAATGGCTATGCGCCAGTGATAACCTGGGCCACGGCCCCCGTTTGGTTCGTGATCTGGATGCTTTTCATCCCGATGTGGTCAGGGCTTCATTTCTACTGGGTGCACCGATTGGAACATCACCCGAAACTCTACAAGCACGTTCATGCTGTGCACCATCGCAACGTCAATATCGGACCATGGTCAGGAATATCGAACCATTGGTATGAAAACCTTCTCTATTTCACCACCTACTTCATCCATCTGATTGTACCATCGCATCCACTGCATCTGCTGTTTCACGCCTACTTCCAGCAGATCAGCCCTGTACTGTCTCACTCGGGTTTCGAAAAGCTGAAGGCTGGTGAAACGGATGCCGCGCGGGCAGGGGACTTCTTCCACCAGCTTCATCACCGGTATTTCGAGTGTAACTACGGCACATCCGAGATTCCGTTCGACAAGTGGTTCGGCACTTATCACGATGGTTCAGCCGAGGCGACAACGCGGACACGGGCTTTCAAGAAGCAGATGTATACTTAAACACGAGGGCGTTCTGCCCCGCCGAGTTCTGCATAGGTCCGTATATGACCTACGCAGAGCTTTGGTCAGGTTTTCTCAAACAATGCGATCAAAGCGACGTCATCTTTGTTGGGGCCGGCAGCAAGATCGCCATAAATCCGGACCTGCGTTAAAGATAAGTCTCTGATCTGATCCGCCTCGAGGCGGCGGAAGGTATCGGCGAACCCGAGCGCCTCAAAGTGTTTTGCGTTGATCGACAGGGCGAACTGCGCACCGTGGCGTGCGACACGCAAGAGCGCTGGCAAAACTTCTGGCCCAAGATGGCCATGGGTGAACGTTCCGGACGAGACGACACCGGCATAGCTGCCGCGCGGAACCGGCAGGCCCTGATTGAGATCGGCTTCGATCGCGTCGCGATAGATATCCTTGCGCATCGCCTCGTCCAGCATTTCGGCGCTGATATCGGTGGCGTCGATCGGACCCACGCCTAACCCGGCCAGAATAGCTCCGCATAACCCAGTGCCTGCGCCTACATCCAATACCGGGCCTTGTCCGCCTGCACCCACAAAAGCGCGCGCCGTGTGGATGTGGAGTTGATAATCCTCAAGCGCTGCGAAACTGTCGTCATATTCCCCTGCCCATTCCGCATAAAGGCGCTTGTTCTCCTCGGGCGATTTCAGGGAGTAGGCTGCGTGCAAGTCAGGTGTCTTTTTGGTCATTTCTCAATGAATGCGCATCAGAGGATTCGAATCAAGTGCGTCCATCCGGCGCTTGCATCCACGTGCCGGGCAGATCATCAAAGGGACCATGACACAGACACTATTCTCCTTCGGCCACGGCTATTCTGCCCGAGCGATATCGAGGCAACTGGATCCAACCACATGGCGGGTCATCGGAACCACGCGTGATTCCCAACAACTTGAGACAATTCGCGATTCGGGTGCCGAGCCTCGTGTCTGGCCAGGGGATCGGCCTGATCTGGACGGGGTGACGCATCTGCTTGTCTCTACAGCACCCACAGCCGATGGTGATCCGGTGCTGGCGGAATTGAAGGATGAGATCGCCGCGCGGATCGGACAGTTCAAATGGGTCGGCTACCTGTCGACCACAGCCGTTTATGGGGATCACCAGGGAGGCTGGGTGGATGAGACGACGCCCGCCACACCGACGGCTGAACGTGGCCGTTGGCGCGTGCGTGCCGAGGAGCAATGGGGCGGCATTCCGGGGCTGCCCTTGCATATCTTCCGACTGGCAGGGATTTATGGGCCGGGTCGCGGGCCGTTTTCAAAGCTTAAACGCGGAGGGTTGCGGCGGATCATCAAGCCGGGCCAGGTGTTTTCGCGCATTCATGTTGACGACATCGCACAGGTTTTGATCGCGTCGATGGCCAAACCCAATCCGGGTGCGATCTATAATGTCTGTGATGATGAACCGGTGCCACCGCAGGACGTGATCGGCTATGCCGCCGAGTTGCAAGGTCTGCCGATGCCACCTGCGGTTCCGTTTGATGAGGCTGATCTGACTCCGATGGCGCGCAGTTTCTATAATGAGAACAAGCGCGTTCGGAATGATCGGATCAAGGATGAACTGGGCGTCTCATTGCTCTATCCGAACTACCGTGTAGGGTTGGAAGCACTGATGCAGCATCAGAAGGATGCCACTTGATCACCGCGCCTTGCCAAGAAACCGGCACGGATTGTATGGGATTTCGATGAAAGACCGCTCTGTCCCGCTGAACATTACCGTTTCGACCCTGACCCGGCAGCGGCCCGAGATGCTGGCCGCTTTGATTCGAAGCTGGGGAGAGATGAAGCTGCCGCCCGACTGCTCGGTGCGATGTTTGGTGGTGGAAAACGACAGCGCAGCGCTCAGCGAAGGTACCGTGCAGGCAGTAGGGGAGAAGCTGCCTAATGGAGCAAGTCTGAACTATGTCCTTGAGACCGAACTCGGCATCCCGTTCGGACGCAACCGAGCCGCGCGCGAAGCGTTGGAGAATGGCTCGGATCTGCTCTGTTTTGTCGATGATGACGAGGTGGTGGCGGTCGATTGGCTTGAACGGTTGGTCGCCGGGTATCGCGCCAGCTCTGCCGTTCTAATGGGCGCTCCGCTTCGTGCGGCGGGGCCATCGGGGCAGGAGACCGCGATTCAGCGGCTTATGTTGCGCAATATCAGCAATCGTTACCTCGACAAGGAAAACGCGGCTGCAAAGAAAGCCACGTTGAACGGTACCGGTGGCGTGACCATCGTGACAAATAACTGGCTGGGCGAGACACGTCTGTTCAGAGAAACCGGCCTTTGGTTCGATGAAACCATGCGGATGACCGGGGGGACGGATGCAAAGTTTTATGCCGAGACCGTTGCTGCAGGCTTACCGGTCGGCTGGGTGCCCGACGCTTTTGTGTACGAGACCATTCCTCCTGAAAGGTTGTCATTCTGGTATCAGACCGCCCGGGGAAGGGACCAGTCCAACACCCATATGCGCCGTAAGCTTGATCAGAAGCCAACAAAGGCGATCTTGGGGTTTTTGAGCACCCCCTTCCGCTTGTTGGCGCTGTTAGGGGTAATCCTTCTGTTTCCGTTCCAACCAGATCGGCGATTGATCCAGATCGCCCGAACGGTTGGGTGGCTTGTCGGGGTATTGGGAATTCCCTTCGGCTATAAATCGGCCCTTTATAAGAAGGTCAGTGGCCACTGAATCTGGGCCGGTCAATCCGTTTTGCGCTAGACTCAGTTCAGTCGTTTCATGCGCGGCCATCATCGTAAGCTTATTTGCGTCCACTCTCTCTTGTGCCCGACTTGCGAGGCATGGTGAAGCTTGGCGGTGCAATCGCAATCACGCGCTTCAGGGTCAGGCTGCGCGTAGATGTTCAAGTGATAGCTCTGGATTATCAATATCATCAAAAAACAAAACTTATATGAATGGCTTGGATTTGCTAAATCTACATCCAAACAGAAAGAACGAGTCGTTAATGCTATTTCCTACAATGAAGGCAGGGCCGATCTGCGCGATCCCGCGTAACGCCCATGCCAAGGACGAGCGCAAAAACACTCAAGACCCCTGTTTCTCGTTTCAAAGTTAACCGCGCGACGCACACATCTAGCCAGGACTGGAGATCGATATGGACGGAAGTGATACCCCCAACATGGGCAAATGCCCGGTAATGCATGGCGCCGAGGCCCGGTCCAACCGGGATTGGTGGCCGAACCAACTGAACCTGTCGATTCTGCATCAGCATAGCCCTGCATCGAACCCGATGGGCGAGATATTCGACTATGCCGAAGAGTTCAAGAAGCTCGACCTGAAGGCACTGAAGGAAGACCTCTATGCGCTCATGACGGATTCGCAAGATTGGTGGCCCGCAGATTATGGGCACTATGGCGGTTTGTTCATTCGTATGGCCTGGCACGCAGCGGGCACCTACCGCACGGCAGATGGCCGCGGTGGCGCATCGACCGGCAATCAGCGGTTCGCTCCGCTGAACAGCTGGCCGGACAATGGCAACCTGGACAAGGCGCGCCGTCTGCTTTGGCCGATCAAGCAGAAGTACGGCAACCAGATCTCGTGGGCTGACCTTTACATATTGGCGGGCAACTGCGCGATCGAATCCATGGGCGGTACAACATTTGGATTCTCCGGTGGTCGTGAAGACATCTGGGCACCCGAAGAAGACATTTATTGGGGTGCCGAGACCGAGTGGCTGGCCCCAACCGAGAACCCGCACAGCCGCTATTCGGGCGAACGTGATCTGGAAAACCCGTTGGCCGCTGTGCAAATGGGTCTGATCTATGTGAATCCCGAAGGTCCAGATGGTCAGCCAGATGCCTTGGCTTCAGGTCGCGATATTCGCGACACCTTTGGCCGAATGGCGATGAATGACGAAGAAACCGTTGCTTTGGTTGCGGGTGGTCACACCTTTGGTAAGGCTCACGGCGCCGGTGATCCCGGTCTTGTCGGTCCCGAACCCGAGGCCGCCCCGATGGAGGCGATGGGCTTTGGCTGGATCAACGACTTTGGCAGCGGCAAGGGTGATGATACCACCACCAGCGGCATCGAGGGTGCCTGGACCGCAAACCCGACCAAGTGGGACAACGGTTACTTCGACCTGCTGTTTGGCTACGACTGGAACCTGACCAAGAGCCCAGCGGGCGCGTGGATCTGGGAACCTGTTGGGGTCAAGGAAGAGGACATGGCCCCGGCAGCGGGTGATCCATCGAAAAAGGTCAAGACTATGATGACCACCGCCGATATGGCGATGCGCATGGACCCGATCTATGGCCCGATCTCGAAGCGCTTCCACGAAAACCCGGACGAATTTGCCGATGCCTTTGCCCGCGCGTGGTTCAAACTGACCCACCGCGACATGGGTCCGCGTGCGCGTTATCTGGGAGCCGAGGCACCCAGCGAAGAGCTTATTTGGCAAGACAACGTCCCGGCCGTGGATCACGCGCTTATTGACGACGCTGATGTAGCCGATCTGAAAGCCAAGATACTCGCGACGGGATTGTCTGTCTCAGATCTGGTGTCGACCGCATGGGCTTCGGCCTCGACCTTCCGGGGATCGGATATGCGTGGCGGTGCCAACGGTGCGCGCGTTCGTCTGGCCCCGCAGAAGGATTGGGAGGTCAACGAACCGCTGAAACTATCCAAGGCGCTGAATGCGCTGGAAGGCGTTCAGAAAGCGTTCAATGACGCGCAGTCTGGTGGCAAGAAGGTCTCATTGGCCGATCTCATTGTCTTGGGTGGTGGTGCTGCCATCGAAAAGGCAGCCAAGGCCGCAGGTCATGATGTTGATGTTCCCTTTAGCCCCGGTCGCACCGATGCTTCACAAGAGCAGACGGATGTCGAGTCTTTCGCGGTGATGGAACCGACAGCGGACGGTTTCCGCAACTACCTGCACAAGGAATACTCGGTTCCGGCCGAGGCCCTGCTAGTGGACAAAGCGCAACTGCTGACGCTGTCGGCACCGGAGATGACTGCGCTTGTAGGTGGGATGCGTGTGCTGGGCACAAACTTTGACGGAACTTCTCATGGTGTGCTGACCGAACGGGTCGGCACGCTCAGCACCGATTTCTTCGTGAACCTGCTGGATATGGGCACCGAATGGAAACCATCCGGTGACGGCGTCTATGAAGGCCGCGACCGCGCAAGTGGTGACGTGAAGTGGACAGGTACCCGCGTGGATTTGGTCTTTGGGTCGAACTCGCAGCTGCGGGCACTGGCCGAGGTCTATGGTCAGGACGACGCAGGTGGCAAATTTGTCTGCGATTTCGTCTCGGCCTGGAACAAGGTGATGAACGCGGATCGTTTTGATCTGAAGTAACCCTATAACCATCGCAGTAAATTGCGCCGCCCGAGGAGAGTCGGGCGGCGTTTTCATGCGCCTGACTCAGGGCGCGTACCAAGCATTGGGTACGATTCCGCCGAGAGACTGTTCTTTCTCTTTCTATAAACCTCTTTTTTGTGAGTTTTCGGGAGGATTTGTTAAGCTAACCTGTTGTTTTTATTAAGGTGCAGAGGAAGGTGGTCGGAAATGTGAAGTTTTTTCAAATTGGGGGTTGCAGGTCCCAGACCTAATCCGTAAATACCCCTTCACCGGCGCTGCTGAGGTGCTGGGACGCGGTGGAAGCTGCGGAGACGCTCGGGAGAGACTGGGGGCATCTGAGGTTTTTGATTGGG